>CAZMXG010000019.1:0-73842 GCA_964570175.1 uncultured Heliomicrobium sp.
CTTGATTTGGACGGATTGGTTCCAGTTGGATAAATAAAGAGTCACACATAAGGTAGTTTCACAATGTGGACTGCAATAATTTTCGTTATCCGTCACGGTACAACCACATCCAGGATGGGCACATTGATTTTCAATTTGTTCGTCTTGCATTTGAATATCCTCTTTCTGCAGTTTCACCCTTCGAAGAAAGGCATTGAATACTCAACCAGCGTCTTTGCATGAAACCAATCTCAGCCGCATGCAGCAAAGAAATTTATTTCATACAAAGTCGCTGGCTAGACAAATTCCTGACAAGGAAATTACTTGCCAAGCTGGCCGCGAATTGCGCCGTTCGGAAAATCAGCGGTATGTACATTCACGTAATACTCGCCTGGGTTTTTCATAATCTCATGGAGCAAGGTTTTGTCCGCGGCCACACAACTTTTCCAACTGCCATCTGCCGCCTTCTTAAGGGCAATCTTCACATCGCCGGATTTGCCCATAGCGCCAGCATGAATATGAGCGGCCGTAGGGGCTTCAATTTCTTTCACACTGATGTCGTAACAGAGTTCCCCTTTCCCATGATCAAGCTTGAGAGTAGCGGTACCACTGCCATTGGCATCACCCGGTCCTGGTACTTCTGCCCCTCCTGACAACGTTATTGTCATCACATGGGGGTTACCTTTCATTGGGGCTTTATCTGATTGTGCCTGTGTCAGTCCCCCAAAGCTAAGAACTGCCAGAGTGGCAATAAAAACAAAGAAAATCCGTTTTTGCATTTCTATCCTCCTAAATTTAAGGCCGCCCTTAGCGACATGCCGATGGCAGCCAACTGATCCTTCTGAAATTGCCACATCTTGCCAAACACTAATGCGGGCTTAACGCCAATTTGAGTGTTCCCTTCAAGAATGGCTATCTGCGCACTTCCACACTTTCGCTGTATCAATTACCAAACTTTGAGACGTATGCTGCACAATCACTTTTCAAGTAATTGTCGGTTTGCGATACATCATCGCCCTCAGTCGTGGCAAAAAACGTTAGTAATAGAAGTGTGTAGATTCTGCATGGCTTTATTGGGCAAGAAGAGTGCCAGACTGTAATTGCTTGAATAAGAGGAGGGAAAAATGCTTTTACTTCAATTCCAATCGAAAAAAAGCACGGATGAAAAAAGACATTCAAGTCTTCTTCTCAGCCGTGCCTTTGAAACCGCTTGATTCAATGCCGATGGTTATTTCGGCATCTTGTCGCCGCGCCGAACCAATGTATGCAAAACGCCTTTTTCATCCCGGTGGAAAAGGGCCACTTCAGAGTTTTTCAACTGGGCGTAAAAGACCACTTCGCCGCGTTCGTTGATGGAAGGCTGCTGGAAATTGCTGAAAATTTCGAATTCATCTTTCGATCCGGGGATTTTCTGATCCATTAACGCAATTGGCTCAATCCCTTTAGCCGTTTTCATAAACAAGCCACGATTACGTCCGGCAAAAAGTCCGATGAAAGCAACATCGCCACGCGAGTTCACTGCGGGAGTAAGAAAGTCTTCAAATGTCCCTCCAGTTGGTACAGCGTCCCCTCTTTTGGCGACCACTTGAATTGGACCAGTAACACTCTTAAAGAATAAGCCGCGTCCCGCCGCTTCGCCTTTTTGCGCATCGTAAAATGCGGCAAAAGCGACTTCACCTTTGTTGTTGATGGCAGGCGTGCGATTGCCAAATCCAAGGAAGTTGGAACCTTTGATCGGCGACGGTCTTCCTACGAAAGCGATCAAGTCAATTCCGGATGGATTGGCAGCGGTAGAAGGACGGGAAACAAAAACGCCGCTCTTTTCTCCAATGCGAGCCATAAAAGCGACTTCGTTTCGTTCGTTGATTGCCGTCGGGTAGTAATGTTCTGAGAACGTTTCATCTCCTCCAAGAACCCCAACCTTTTGTCCGCTTCGAACCACTAAACGCAACTGGCCGTTTTCAAACAGGAACAATCCCTTCCCGTCAGGATCGCTGTAAGTCCCTACAAACGCGGTGACTCCTTTGCTGTTTGTCGAACCATTGCTGAATCCGCTGAAATGCGACGGCATTTTAGGGACTTCATCTCCTAACTTCACAAGGCTTTTCAATCCTTGTGAAGTTTTGATAAACAAGCCGCCATTCTTATTGATTGCGCCATGGGCAGCCGGATCGTTTGGATCAATCGGCACAAATACATTGGGTCCGGTTGGTTTGCCGAAACTTGAATAGAAGGTCAGGTCTCCATTGTCGTTAAAGGACGGGGCACTAAGTCCAAAAATTCCCTCACTCAGATTGGCTGCTTTTTCCCCTTCATGCATGATCTTCCAACTGCCATCGGCCATGCGAATAAAGGCGGCCATGCCTGCATTACTTGGCGCGCCAGGCTTTGGAAACAAAGCCAAAAAAGCAATGTCACCTTTATTGTTGATCACCGGGAAACGGAAGTTGCCAAAATCCTCCTGTGTGGGAGTTTTGGTGTCAGGCCCTTTATCAATTTTGGTTCTGGCAGTAATCGCAACCGGTTCATCCTGGACCGAACTGGCAACTTTTTCGCCCGGCTTTTGCTGCGCTCCCGCACTGAAAAGGCTTTGGCCGATCAATCCGCTGAGGATCAGGCCTGAAAAGAATGTAAACTGACGATATCGCATAAATATTTCTACCTCCAAATGGCAAATCTTGTATTAGTCGAGGAATGGAATGCAGGGTGCTGGAAAATTATGTTGAACTGAGCGCGTGGTTGATCGCGCCTTCAGCCCAGGAACGAAAATCACCGCGAAGTCCTGGCAAGCTGTCAATCACTTTGCCGTTTTTACCAAAGATAAAAGTCTGCGGGATCGGCATACGCGGATCATTGCCTTTGGCAACATTGAACAATCCGAACATGTCCCGAGGCGAAAACCCTACCCGGTAGCTCATGGAAAACTGTTGCACAAACATTTCTACACGACTTCGCTCCATTTCAGGGTCTTCGACAGTCAACCCGACAATTTCAACCCCTTTGTCTTTGAACTGTTTGTGCAGGGCGATCAAATCAGGAATTTCACGGCGGCAAGGTCCACACCACGTCGCCCAGAAATTCACCAAAACAACTTTATTGCTGCCCACCAAGTCGCCAAATTTGACACTGCCGCCATTGAGCATCGGCAGATTTACTTCATTCACACTGGAATCAAGCTTGCCTCGCAAACTTGCAGGCGGACGATAATTGTTTTTGGTGTCGGAAGAATTATCAGCCACGCTGCCGCTGGAACAGGCTGTCAGAAAGGTGAACGTCAGTAGGGCGAGGACTCGCAAAGACTTGCGTGGCAAAGAAATATCCACGCGTTGTGATAAAGAATTCGGTTGAAACATCTGATGTGTCTGCCTTAGTGAAGAAGTATAAAGTTCGCATTCGTGGTTGGGACGATGGCTTAAAGCTAAGCCTGCAACGAACGGGTCGTATGATAGCCTGCTCTTTCTATCAAAAACAACCACTGCCTTCACCCACTTTTTAATTTTCAGTGGTTCAGGGAGCCAACCTTCGCTCCATCAACAGCTTCGGCAATCGCCGAAGTCAGCATTTGCCTGCCGAGCTGGTTGTTATATCCGATTAGCCGTTTCACCAACTTTCCATCCGCGCCAAAAACAAACGTTTGCGGAATTCTGATCGCAGACGAACCGCTATTAAACGATCTGTAAAGCTGTTCGGGCGCAAAAACGACTTGATAGTTCATGCCAAATTCTTTGACAAAGGATTTCACGCGTTCGCGTTGAGTTTGTGCGTCTTCGATAGTCAACCCGATGACGATCAAACCGTCTTTTTTATACTGCTCGGCAAGCTCAACCAAATGCGGAATTTCCTGCCGGCAAGGCCCGCACCAGGTCGCCCAAAAATCTAGAACAATTGGCTTCCCCTCTGCCAGCAACTTGCTTAGTTCAGACTTTTTCCCATTCAGCAGTTGCACAACAAATTTCTCTGCTTTGATTTGATCCAGTGTCGGCACAGGCGGCAGTTGTTGCGCTGAAGTCACAGGCCATTGAATGGCCAGAACCATCATTCCGACAAGCAAAGATTTTTTGATAAGCAGCTTCATCTGATTCTCAAAATTTCGGTTTTCGTTGTTTGGTGCTTGAACTGAATTCAGGAATCGCAGGCCCTGCTCCAAGCGCCGTAACTGCGTCTCGTTGGTCCGCGATCAAGCTATTGACGACTTTGCTGCGAAATCGCTCGCTGTGTCCAATGGCAAGATGCTCTACCAGCATCTGCATCCGGAACCAGGATGATTCCAGATCATCCGCCAACCGGGAAATCTTCGTGATGTCATACGGCACGGCAACCGCCAAAACACCTAATCGAGCAAACACAGACAGATACCGCGCGGTTGCCAGATCAGGACAAGTCAATCGCCGCTTGCCGACTTTTAGCTCAACGCCCAGCAGCGTATGCATGACAACAATCTCTACTTTTTTCGCCGGAGCATTAAGCTGGTAACTTCGCGTGCGGATTGTTCGAATGCGGTCCCGGTAGATTTCGGAAATAAGCTGTTCACCCATCAATCGTTTGATTTCAACAACCAGGTCGTCCGTTTTGACCGCGCGCTTAGCCATCACAATTTCTCGTTCAAAGCATCGGCGACAGTATGAACGTCTTTATCGCCACGCCCCGACAGATTGACCAAAATCATTTGCTTTGATGACAAACGAGGAGCCAGTTTCACGACCTCGGCAATCGCGTGAGAGGATTCCAGCGCAGGGATGATGCCTTCCAGCTTTGCCAGCAGTTGGAACGCCGCCAGGGCTTCATCGTCATCCGCAAACACGTATTCGGCGCGCTTCGTATCGTGAAGGTAAGAATGCTCGGGCCCGACGCTGGCGTAGTCCAGTCCGGCGGAAATCGAATGCGTCAACGCAATCTGGCCGCGATCATCCTGCAAAACATAACTTCTCGTTCCCTGCAGCACGCCAATTCGCCCACCGCCTTCTTCCAGAAACCGTGCGGCATGTTCGCCGAGCGACAATCCGCGCCCTCCGGCTTCAACGCCAATCATCTTGACATCTTTGTCATTCAGAAACTCGTAAAACAATCCCATCGCATTGCTGCCGCCGCCAACGCACGCAACCAGATAATCCGGAAGCTTTCCGGTTCGCTCCAGCATTTGCCGCTTGGCTTCGCGGCCAATCACGCTCTGAAAATCGCGCACCATCATCGGGTACGGATGCGGCCCCAGCACGGAACCGAGCAGGTAATGCGTATCGCCGACATTTGTCACCCAATCTCGCAACGCTTCGTTGATTGCATCCTTCAATGTCTTGCTGCCGGATTCCACCCCGCGAACTTCTGCGCCAAGTAAGCGCATGCGAAACACGTTCAGCGCCTGCCGCCGCATGTCTTCCGTGCCCATGTACACAACGCATTCCAAGCCTGCCCAGGCACAAACTGTCGCAGTCGCCACGCCGTGTTGCCCGGCTCCAGTTTCGGCGATAATGCGCTTCTTACCCATTCGCTTGGCCAGCAGAATCTGTCCCAGTGCATTGTTGATCTTGTGCGCTCCCGTGTGGTTCAGGTCTTCGCGTTTCAAGTAAATCTGCGCGCCGCCTAAATGCTCCGTCAGCCGTTCAGCAAAGGTAATCGGCGTAGGCCGCCCGACAAATTCCCTCAACAAACGATGAAACTCTTCCTGAAAAGTCGGATCATCTTTCGCCACGGCATACGCGGTTTTCAATTCATCCAACGCATACATCAACGTTTCCGGCACAAAGCTGCCGCCATATGGTCCAAAATGCCCGCTCGAATCTGGCAAAGCGGAAAAGTTCATTTGATCGTCTCCATCTCCTGTTTCAATTTTTTCAACTTGATGGCGTCTTTCTTCCCAGGTGCGCTTTCGACGCCGCTATTCACATCCACGGCAAACGGTTCAACGGCACGAATCGCTTCGGTGATGTTTTCCGGTGACAAACCGCCAGCCAAAAACAATCTCGTCAGCTTCGCAGCTCCACTCGCAACTTCCCAGTTTGCAGTCTTGCCGGTCCCGCCGTACAAGTTTTTGTCGAAGGCATCCAGCAAAATCGCCCACGCCGGATAATTCAAAACCTGCTTTACATCGAAATTTTCTGCGACTCGTAACGCCTTGATGACGCGTTCGGCTCCGACCGCTTCACAATACGCCGCGTCTTCATCGCCGTGAAGCTGCGCCAGTTTCGCACCGCTAGTTTTCAGAATTTCAATCACATCTTCCGGCCGAGCTTCGTTGACGAAAATGCCGACGGTTGTCGCATCTTTCGGCAATAGTTCAATGATTGCTCGCACAGCGTCTGGCGAAATATAGCGTGGGCTTTTTCGATAAAAGTTGAAGCCCAAAAACTCTGCGCCGCATTCAATTGCTGCACGCGCATCTTCAAGGGAAGTGATGCCGCAAACCTTCAGCCGAACTCTCTCCATCAAGACACCAATGCCTTCAAAGCCGCGCCTTCATCGTCCGCGCGCATCAACTCTTCGCCGATCAAAAACGCGTGGAAGCCAGCCGCACGCAGCCGGTCAATGTCTTCTCGAGTGCGGATGCCACTTTCGCTGACTAGCGTAATTGATTTCGGCAGTTCGGCGGCAAGCTCCAAAGAAGTTTCCAGCCGAGTTTCAAACGTTCGCAGGTTGCGATTGTTGATGCCGAGCATGCGAACATCGTAACGCATCACCTTTTCCATCTCTTCGTGGTCATGAATTTCGACCAGTACATCCAGCCCCAGCCCGTGCGCCAACTGCAACAAATCGTTGAACTGCTCACCATCCAGCATCGCAGCAATCAACAAGATGGCGTCGGCTCTGGCATGCACGGCTTCGTAAACCTGGTATTCGTCAAAGATAAAATCCTTGCGCAGAATCGGCAGTGGCGACACTCTGCGTATAGCGCGCAAGGTATCCAGTGAGCCGTCAAAGAAATCTTCCTCGGTCAGACAGGAAATCGCCGCCGCCCCGCCTGAAACGTAATTGCGGGCAATACTGACCGGATCAAAGTTTTCGCGTATGAGACCTTTTGACGGTGAGCGGCGTTTGATTTCGGCAATAATTTTGATCCCGCTACGGCGTAATGCCGGAACAAAAATTCCCGGGCCGCTAACCGTTGCCATCGAAGCTTTGAGTTGTTCGAGTGGGATCAGGCGCTTCGCCTCTTCCAGGCGTTCACGCTTGCGGGCTACGATTTTTTCCAGAATGTCAGCCATACGTTTTCAACCTTGAGTCGAATGAATCAGCAGTTCCAGCTTTTCCATTGCCGTTCCGGCAGACAAAACCCTTGCCGCCTGTTCAGTCGCCGCCTGTAAGGTTTTCGCCTGACCAGCAACAAACAGCGAAGCCGCCGCATTGATCAAAACCAAATCGCGAGCGGCACCTTTTCGCTCGCTGGAAAGCACGGCGCGAATTGTTGTCGCATTTTCTACGGCGGTTCCGCCGCGCAAAGTTTCAAGCGAAGATTGCTGTATGCCAAAATCTTCCGGTGAAATTTCAAAGCGATGAACACCTTCTGCTGTCGCTTCGTGAACGATGGTTTTTCCTGCCAGCGTAATTTCGTCCAATCCGTCTTCGCCGCGAACCACCCAAGCTCGCCGAATCCCTAAGCGTGATAAGGCATTGGCGACTTTTTCGCAGCCTGGCTCGGAGGAAACTCCCAGCACCTGAAACGGCGCGCCAGCAGGATTGGTCAACGGCCCCAGCAAATTGAAAATCGTTCGCACGCCTAGCTCTCGGCGAATCATCGCCACCCGCTTTGTCGCCGCGTGATGCAGCGGAGCGAACATAAAACAGACGCCAATTTCGTCAAAGATTTCCGCGACTCGTTGCGGTGGCAAATCAACTTTGACGCCCAAAGCGCGCAACACATCCGCGCTGCCGGATTTGCTGGTGACGCCAACGTTGCCGTGCTTGGCGACGGGCAATCCTGCCGCAGCGACAACAAAGGCTGCTGCCGTCGAAACATTGAAAGTCTTTGCGCCGCTGCCTCCGGTGCCACAAGTGTCAACGAAAGTCGTGTGTTTCGTCGTAATCCGAGCGCTTCGAGCGCGCATCGTTTCCGCAAAGCCTGCGAGTTCTTCTTCTGTCTCGCCCTTGGCAGACAAAGCAATCAACGAAGCTGCAATCTGCGCATCCGTCGTACTTTCGCTGAGCATCGAGTCGAGCAGGCTTGCAGCGTCGTATTGTGACAAGCTTTGTTTGGCAATCAGTTTATGGAGAATACTAGGAAACACAATGAGTTAATGAGTTAAAGAATAAGAATCAATCTTTGATATCCGACCTTGCCCAATCCAAATTCCGGCCAATCAGCAACTCTGTCATTTCAGCGTGATGATTGTTTTTCATCGCTATTGATTCAAGGTCGAATTGATGTTGATGAGCAAGCTCGCGCATACCTTCTGAGTTTTCATAAGTCATCAAGAAATCTCCCGAAATAGTCGCCGCCAGCCCGAAGAGGGCCTCATGGTCCACGTCATAATGGGTGTAGAGACGCCGACCCGCCTTTTTCCCCGTTGCCGTGTATGGAGGATCAATGAAAAAGGCTGCATCAGAAAGCATTGAGTTTTGTTCAACTACCTTGAGTCCATTTCCAGATACAAATGTGATCCGCCCTCGCAGCTTAGCCAATTCCATAATCCGCCTGCTTATTGTTTCTGCATACCAACGTGATCTGACGCCTTTGCCGTTCTCGCCATGCTTCAAGGGCGCTGAGCCCGCTGCCAAAATACCTCCGTGAAAAGTGCGATTTTTGAGCACGGTTTGAAATGCCTTTTCGCGCGTTGATTTTGCTGGACGGTCTAATTCTTCAAGCAATGAATCTAGCGTTAGGTTAAAGCTGACGATCCTATCCGCCAACCATATGGCCTCCCCATCAATAAAAATTGTTTGCCAGACAGCGGCCACTTGCTCATCTAATTCCACCATCGTGACATGTTGTGCTAGGTTTTCAGCCGCCACTGTCAAACTGACAATGCCACCACCGGCAAAAGGCTCAATGAATTCTGACGGCCGATGCCGTAGCCAGCGACGGATGCGCGGAACCAACCAGGTCTTACCACCAGGGTATCTAAATGGGCTAAGCTGGCGTACAGATGCGACATTGACGATGTGGTCAAGTGGTGTTTCGAACAACGGTTGCTGGACTGCGACTTGGGACATAACTTCACGTTAAAACCGTGTCGGCCAAAGTTGGAGCATCAGGTGGATTATTATCGAGCTTCTCATCGAGTTTTGATTGTAGATGACCAAGAAAATCTTCAATAGGTCCTGGAGCAGCAGTCGTAATCTGCAGCATAGTAGGTTGAAATTGCGTGTAAATGGTTTCGCCTTTGGTCAGCTTGTAACGGTTGGTTGTCTCGTCAAGTTTGAGATCATAGATGAGCCAGGCAAGGTCGGCTTCCTGGGGGTTCACCTGAGTAAATTTTGGCAATGTATTGTAAAAGCCTCGGTTGATTGCCACTGCTTGCCTTTTATGCCAAGCATGAAAAATGCCGCCTTTGAAAAGCAATTGTGGAGCGAGCCGTTTCCGAGACGAGGACACGTAATCAGGACGGGGATAATTTAATTTGCCTGTCCAATCCAACTTCGCATTGGCAGCAGGATTTTGCATGAAATATTCGAACGGTGTGCGGACATTGCCTGAAATATAGACGGCCTGAACTTCGAGCGAGCCAAAATCGCTAATCTTGCCCTGCTCGTCATACGAAACCAATATAACATCAACGTTTCCTGCCGATTTACCGTGCTTGTCGTTTAAGCGCACCTCGACTAACGATGTCCAGTTGGCAGTGGATGGGAAGAAAAACGCTGCTGCATCATCAGCAATCAACCAGTCTTCGCGGAAGCGTACAGGGCAAGTGATAGCCATTACCTCACCCTCATAAACGCTACAAACTCCAAGCGGATCGTTGGCCTTATCTTTAGTACAGTTGGGAACCTTATTATTGAATGGGCAGAGGCGTTTTTTGCGATGACGTGTGGCTTCGCGTGATTGATTGGTTATTGGGAAGCCAAAGACTTCTGCCAATGGATGTTTTGCCAAATTGCTTTCCTTTCTACCCATGGAGACTTAGATGCCTATCAATTCAATTTAAGGAAGTTCGCCAACAGTTTTTTGCCTTCGGTTGTCATGATGGATTCGGGATGAAACTGCACGCCTTCGCAAGCCGGAAATTCCTTGTGGCGCAATCCCATCACCAATCCGTCTGATGTGGTCGCGGTAACTTCCAGCGTCGAAGGAATGCTGCTGCGTTCGACAATCAGTGAGTGGTATCGCGTCGCCGTGAACGGGTTGCCGATGCCTTCAAAAATCGTTTTGCCGTCGTGGAGAATCTGGCTGGTTTTGCCGTGCATCAAGTAAGGCGCGCGAATGACGTCTCCGCCAAAGGCTTGCCCCATAGCCTGATGGCCCAGGCAAACGCCCAAAAGCGGCAATTTCCCTGCAAAGTGTCGAATCACATCCAGAGTGATGCCCGCTTCGTTTGGAGTGCAGGGACCGGGCGAGAGCAAAATCCGTTCAGGTTTCATCGCTTCGACATCTTCGACACCAACTTGATCGTTTCGAACAACCTTCACTTCCGCGCCAAGCTCGCCCAAGTACTGCACCAGGTTGTAGGTGAATGAGTCGTAGTTGTCTATCACCAGAATCATTTCTTTTCCTTGCTCCCTTTGGCATTTTTATTTTCCTGGGTTTCTCGAAAGGCGTCGCAGGCAGATTCATCCACCTTGGCCAAGAGCGATAAGGTCAGGCGATAGCCGAGGTAAACGCTTTCGTGCTTCACATTTTGGGGAATGTCGTTGCTGCTGTGCAGCACCTTCGGCCAATCGTTGGTCAGTCCGTGAATCGTGATCGCCGGAATCTTCTTAAACAGAAAAGACCCGGAATCGCTTGCACCTTGAACGTTGGCGTGCGCAAACTGCATCCCCATTGTTTTGGCGATGGCGGCGGTGGCTTCGATAAGTGTTTTGCTGGACAAATTGTCTGCCGCCTGTGGAATCGTCATTCCCAGGCTGTCTATGTTGATCATCGCGCAGTAACTGGCGAGTTCTTCCTTTTTGATGTTGTTCACCATTGTGCGGGAACCGACCGTGCCTTTTTCCTCTTCTCCGAAGCCGACGAAAATCAGCGTTCGGCTGGGTTTCAAGGTTTTCATGGTGCGGTACATGTGGGCAATGGAAACTACACCACTCCAATTATCAATCGCACCACAACCGTCGGCAGTTTTGTCGAAATGCGCGCCGATGACGATCTTTTCCTCGTTAGCGGAAGACCCGGCGATTTTGACCACCACGTTTTCCGCCGAGCCTGCTTTTTCGACAATAATTTCCGCAGGCGTTGCCCCCATTTTCTCAAACAAAGCTTTGACGGCTGCCAGCCGATCTTTGTCTTTACAGGGAACACTATCGAATTCGGCGCTGATTTCTTCCTGGGTTGAAATGCGAAGCGATGTCGCAGTTGATGGTGAATCCTGCGCGAAACAAACCGCTGTCAGCATCAGCAGGACAATGGAAAGCAAAGCCGTCCTTTTCACAGTTCTATTCTCCGATTGTAAACAGGCTCAGGCCAGTCATGGTTTGATAACAGCTTCGATCAGTTCCACGCGCTCAATCGGCGCTTCACCGTTGCGTGGTGCCTTTTCCATCTTGTCCAGGGTTTCGAATCCATCAACGACTTTGCCGAAGATGGAATACTTGCCGTCCAGGTTTGTCGCCGGAGCCAGCACGATAAAAAATGAAGTCAGCGCCGAATCAGGGTCGTTTGCTCGTGCCATCGAAAGCACTCCACGAACATGTTTTCGCGTCTGGCTGAATTCGCCTTTGATATTGCGAACCCATTTGTCAGCGTAATGCACTTGCCCGCCGGGACGGCCTGATCCCATTCCGCCTTGAATGACAAAACCCGGAACAATGCGATGAAAGCTTGTGTGATCGTACCAGCCGGTTTGCACCAGCTTGAGAAAGTTGCGGACATGTTCCGGCGCTAAATCCGGTTCCAGAGCAACTGTGATGTCGCCCAAACTGGTGTGCAAAATAACTTCTTTCCGCATTTCGTCCACGGTCGCATCTTTGAAGGGTTCTTCGCGTTTGGGTTCAATTTTTATGCTCAGGATCTTGATCGGCGTTTTGAGCAACTGGGCATCGTCGGCTTCAGACACAGAGATTTTATCAACAACGTCTATTCCTTCCGTGACTTGCCCGAACGCTGAAAACTCACCATCCAAAGCCGTCTGCGCTGAAGCGCAAATGAAAAATTGAGCGCCGTCGCTGTTAGCCTTGCCAGGAATACGAACGGTGGAAACGGTTCCAGTCACGTGCTTTACGTCGCTGATTTCATCTGCCAATTGATTCAGTGCGCCGCTGCCCCACTTGGCGCGAGGCGTTTTTGGATCTTTCAACAACGGGTCGCCACCCTGAATGATTCCGTACTTGATGACGCGATGAAAGGCAGAGCCATCATAAAAACCGGCTTTGGCGTTTTTGATAAAAGCCTGGACGTGCTTCGGCGCTTTGGCAGGGTAAAACTCAAACCGAATGACGCCAACTTCGGTGGTGATGACCGCCTCGACTTTGGCAGCTTCCTCCAAAGAAATAGGCGGCGGCTCGTCCCCAGGTTTAGGCGCATTCTTTTTTCGAGCTGGCGGAACTTGTCCAGCAGCAACCAAACAGAACGCTATCAATAAATTCAGGCACAGGATTACCCAAAATCCAAAACCCAAAATCCGAAATCCCTTCATAGCTCTTTCTCCGCCATTTCAATTGCGCGAACCAAAGCGCGTGATTTGTTGACCGTTTCCTGGAATTCCGTTTCCGGCACCGAATCGGCGACGATGCCGCCGCC
The DNA here is from genome assembly GCA_964570175.1 of uncultured Heliomicrobium sp. GTDB lineage: Bacteria > Acidobacteriota > Blastocatellia > RBC074 > RBC074 > RBC074. The sequence goes on from CAZMXG010000019.1 coordinate 12,800, forward strand.
TGCTTGAATGTAAGCGCGATTGCCGCGCGCATACATCGTTCTGAGCGCGATGCACGAATCCAGGTTTCCCGAATAATCAAAATACAAAACCGCTCCGGCATACGCTCCGCGCCGCGTCGGTTCCAGTTCGTCAATGATTTCCATCGCGCGAACTTTGGGTGCGCCGGAAACTGTTCCCGCAGGAAACGTTGCTGCCAGCGCGTCAAAACAATCCAGCCCTTCGCGCAAGGTGGCTTTCAAGGAAGAGACCAAATGCATGACGTGCGAAAAGCGCTCAACAAACATCAAGTCAGCAACTTTGACTGAACCGTACTCGGCCACACGGCCAAGATCATTACGGCCCAGATCCACCAGCATAACGTGTTCGGCGCGCTCTTTTTCGTCATGAAGCAGTTGCTCTTCCAGATTGCGATCTTCGGCTTCGGTCGCGCCGCGCGGGTGGGTTCCGGCAATCGGACGATATTCCAACTGGCGATCTGTGCAGCGCACCAGCATTTCCGGCGAAGCGCCCAGCACAGTTTCTTCGCCGCCGAGCTTCAGGAAAAACATATACGGTGACGGATTGACGACACGCAGCGCTCGGTAAATCTGGAAGGGATGAACCGTGATGTCGGTTTCAAAGCGCTGCGCAAACACGACCTGAAACGCGTCGCCAGCTTTGATGAACTCCTTGATCTTCTCAATTGCCGAAACGTAATACTCCTTCGACATATTTGAGCGAATCTGGATGGATTCCGCTCTTCGACTGGAAGGCGCAGGTTCGACTGGCGCAGCCAAACTGGCTTCAAGCCGCGCGATTTCGCTGCAAGCGGCGATGTATTTGTCGCGCAATTTTGCGCCGTCTCGTTCGCCGTTGGTGAAGACATTGGCAATAATGTGAATCTGATGTTTGACGTGGTCGAAAGCCAGAATGCTGGAAAAGAACATGACGACCGCGGTGTCTACATTCAAATCATCTTTCGCTTGATCCGGCAAACGCTCGAACCACCGCACGGCGTCGTAGCCGAAATATCCAACTGCTCCGCAAGAAAATGGCGGTAACCCAGCGACTTTGACCGGCTTGTGTTCACGCATCAGGTCGCGCAACACATCCAGCATTGGACGCTGAACAGTTTCCTGACTGCCATCGGCTTTCTCAATCGAAACCTGATCGCCGCGAGCGCGCACAATCGTATGCGGCGCGCAGCCCAAGAACGAATACCGCGCGATCTTTTCGCCGCCTTCGATGGATTCCAGCAGGAAAGCGCGCGGCGATTGCCGTTCGATTCGCAGAAACGCCGAAACCGGCGTCAGCAAATCCGCCATCACTGTTTTGACCAGTGGAACCACCGTGCCTTCAGCGGCCAAGGCCAGAAATTCTTCGTAAGTTGTGGGAGTAATTTGAGACATAGGGCATCGTCTCAAACCTCAAATTAAGGGTTCGAGATTTGAAAATCGAGATTGCAAGAAACTACTTGCTGTATTTCGGGTTTGCCGGTTTGCCGGCTCGATGATTCAATTCGTTGAGAACGTCCTGCAAGCTGATTTCGCGTTCAACCATCAGCACCAACAGGTGATAAAGCAAATCGCTGATTTCAGCCGAAAGCGGTTTTCGGCTTTCAGAATCATGGGCGTTCTTGGCAGCAATGATCGTTTCGGCAGCTTCTTCACCGACTTTTTTCAGAATCTTGTCCAAGCCACTGTCAAACAAATAAGTCGTATAGGAGCCTTCCGGGCGTTGATCTTTGCGCTCCTGAATCAGCCGGAACAAATCCTGGAGCAAAATTCCCAAATCCATTGCCGCCACGTTGACCAGCGAAAGCGGTGAATCAGCCGGTTGAATGACTGCGGAACCTGGCTTGCCAGTTTGTGGCTGCGGCGAATCGGCTTCGTTGACTCCGCGATAAAAGCAAGTGCGTTCGCCAGTATGGCAAGCCGGACCATTTGCGTTCACCCTCACTAGCAGTGCATCGCCGTCGCAATCCAGCCTGATGTCAACGACCTGCTGTGTGTTCCCCGAAGTCGCGCCTTTGTGCCACAGCTCCTGCCTGGAGCGGCTCCAAAACCAGGTCTGGCCGGTTTGCATGGTTTTGGCCAGACTTTCCGCATTCATGTACGCCACCATCAAAACTTCTCCGGTGACATCATCCTGCACAAGGGAGGTAATCAACCCGTGCTCGTCAAACTTCAGATCTTGAATTAAAGAATCAGACATTGATTGTAGTGGAACAGGAGTCTGGAGTTGGGAGTCCGGAGTCCCAGAGCCTTCAATACTCAAACCGACTACCGGCTACCGAATTCCGACTACTTGGCTTTCTTCAGCATCCAATCGGTCAAAATATTCAACATGGTCGGATCAAGCGGGCGCGAAGTGTCAGCGTAAGAGGCCACCGTCGCAGCGCCTTTGTTCGTTTTGAACAAATGGTCAACATCATCCAGCAACTGCAAAGTTACATCTCCGCGCGAAGACCGTTTCATTGCTTCTTCAATAAACTCGGCGTCTTTGACAGCAATTTGAATGTCTTTTCTGCCTTGCAAAATCAGCGTCGGAGCCTGGATGTTGTTGACGATTTGCAACGGATCGTTGATGAACAGGCTGACGACAACTTCGCGCTGTTTGATCAGACTGATCAGGATTGCGTCAAATGGGTCTTTATCATTTAACTGTTCGGTTGAAAATTCGGTTCGGCCTCCCTGAATTCCACGGATGACGCGGTCGAACTTCACCAGATAAGCATCAATTTCTTCCGGCTTTTTCCCTGCTTCGGTCATGCGGCTCTTGATCTGATCGCGCATAATTTTATGCAGATGTCGGCCCGGAGACGCCGCCAGAATTACACCTGCATACTTGGAATCTTCGTGCGAAGCAATGCTGGAAATGATGAAACCGCCTTCGCTGTGCCCAAAAAGGAAAATTTTTGCGGGATCAACCTGGGTCTGTTTTTTCAAAAACTCTGCCGACAGTCGCGCGTCGTCAATGTAATCGTCAAACGTAGTTGGTTTCTTGCATTCGCTTTGGCCGACACAACGCTTGTCGTATCGCAGCACCGCAAACCCACGCGCTGCCAGATGCTCTGCAATTTCCCGGTAAATCGGTTGTTTGACCGTGCCAATTTCCACGCCATCGCGCGGCGTAGGCCCCGAACCGGCGACAATCAACATTCCCGGCGCGCGTTTGCCAGCTTCCAGTTTCGGCAGCAAAAGCGTTCCCGCCAGCTTCACTTCGTGGCCATCGTATTTCACTTCTTGGGCTTGAAAAGTAGAAACAGGCGGTTTGCTTTGCGCGGCAACTGCGATCGCCAGACCAGTGGCAACAATGAACAGAACTGAAATTCTTGATACCCAATTCATTCGAAAAAACGCTCCTTGCTAAAAGTGAGGGGCAAAGATTACCGCATCAGTATACCGCGCTCGCGCAAATACTGTTTCGCTTCACCAATCGTAAATTCGCCAAAGTGAAAAATCGAAGCTGCCAGCACCGCGCTCGCCTTTCCAATCGTCAGCGCATCGTAAAGGTGTTCCAGCTTTCCTGCCCCTCCCGAAGCGATAACCGGAATGTTGACCGCTTCGGCAACAGCGGCGGTGAGTTCCAAGTCGTAGCCGTCTTTGTGCCCGTCGCAATCCATGCTAGTCAGCAGGATTTCTCCGGCGCCAAGATTCGCAGCCTGCTGCGCCCATTCGACGGCATCAATCCCTGTCGGCGTGCGGCCTCCGTGCAAATACACTTCCCACGAAAGAGTGTTGCTGTCTTTTCGCCGCTTGGCATCTATGGCGACAACGATACATTGCGCGCCGAACTTTTCCGCGCCTTCACGGATCAGGTTTGGATTCTGCACCGCAGCAGTGTTGACCGAAATCTTGTCGGCTCCGGCCATCAAGATCGCCCGAATATCTTCGACCGTGCGGATGCCTCCACCGACAGTGAACGGGATAAAAACGCGATCGGCAACTCGGCGAACCATATCGGCGACGATTTCCCGCCGATCTGACGAAGCCGTGATGTCCAGAAAAACCAGTTCGTCCGCACCTTCGCGGTCGTACCGAGCGCCTTGCTCAACCGGATCACCAGCATCAATCAGATTCAGAAAGCTGATCCCCTTGACCACGCGGCCATTATCAACGTCCAGACAGGGAATAATTCGTTTTGCAAGCATTTCTATTTGAACTTAAGTATGGTGTCATTCAAGCGGATGCAACCGATGCTGACAATAACAACCACTTCTCCTTTGCCTGCCAGAGCGCGTGGCAGCCGAACATTGATTTGATCCAGGCCTTCGAATGTTGGTTGAGTGCCTATATATTCGACAGGGCAGTTCACGCCACCTGTCCCTTCGTTACCGATGATGACAGACACAGTTTGCGTGCCTGGCGTCCGTCGCCAGCCAGTTCCAAACAGTGCCAGCACTAAAAACTCTGATTCCGGCCCCAGATCAAGTTCCAGCGGAACATATTGCCCTGTGGCTTGGTCGAATCTGGAAACCGGCTCGTAAGTTTGGACATTGCCCGGCCTGACCCGAACGACAAGCGCTGATGGCACGCCTTTCCCATTGGCATTGTCGGTGAAGATGCCCGGCACAGTAGTTCTGATCTCTACCAACCCAACATTGATGAGATTGTCGTTCCCATCAACTACTCTAACTTGGGCTGGGCCATCAGCTAAGCCTTCCGGCATCAGGTAGTTGATCTGTGTGGGAGAAACAAAAAAAAGCTTTGCTGCCTTTTGCATGCCTGTCACATCTTTGACAAGCACCTTTCTTCCGGCCAGCGTGGTGGGCAAAGCGCCTTCAGCGATTGCAGTTGCAGGCGCTAACCGTGTACCGAATAGAGAAACGATCATTTCCCTGGCCACGATTCCTTGCGATGCGAAGCTGGCGGCTGAAACATTAGGTACCGTCGGCAGCGTGGTAGCGTGAATTAGATCGGGAAGTCCAATATTCCCACAGCCTAAGAGGAAAAATGTTCTGGTAAAGCTATACCCCTCTTTACGCAATTCCCAAGAGTAGACAGTCGTCTCCACACAACCCCGTGGGGCTGGAAACGGAGGTGGCCCTGGATCCGGCCAGGAAAACCGTCCATTTGTATCCGTAAAGGTATTTTTAGTTGACGTAAAACCAGCACAATTCCCGCGCCCAATGATCTCAACCCCGGCCACACCACTACCATCCAGATCAATGATGCGGTTCTGGTTACTTTGCGCCAACACTGTCAGCGAGGTGCTGAGCAGCAGAATAACAAACAGAAGATTCCTCATCGTTACCTCCTGGTGAGAATTGGCTTGTGTTAAAGCTAAATCAATCGGCGGTGGCGTTTAGAGCATGCTTGAGGACACTCCAAACGCCACCAACCAAACTATAAACTAATCTGCTTCACCGAAATTACATGCTCTGACTTTGCCAATTCAGCCAGCGTTGCAGCATCGAGCGCGCTGTCCACTTGATAAACTGCGATAGCAGTTCCGCCCGCTTTGTTCCGGCTCAGGTAAAGCTGCGCAATGTTGACGCGGTGATCGCCCAGGAAAGTTCCGACGCGACCAACAACGCCGGGTTTGTCAGAATTGAGCAGCACCAGCATCTGGCCTTCCGGCAATGCGTCGAGCCGGTAGGAATCAATTGCGACAATTCGCAACTCGCCCTTGCCGACGATGGTTCCGGCGACGCGGCTTTCCTGCTTGTCATTTTTGACCACAACTTCAACCAGCGTTGTGAAATCCTGCGCCGTAAACTCTTTGGTTTCAGTCACTCGCAAGCCGCGCTCTTCCGCGATGACTGAAGCATTGACCTGATTGACGCGCGCGCTGACGCCTTTCAGCAATCCAGCCAGCACGGCTTGGGTGATCGGACGAACATCCAGCCCGGCGACTTCGCCGCTGTAACTGATCTGGACTTCGCTGACAGCTTGCGTGAAAAACTGCGCCTGAAAACTGCCGAGCTTTTCGCCCAGTGTCAGGTAAGGCTGCATTGTCACCAACGCTTCGGCGCTGACCGCCGGGACGTTGACGGCTCCGGCAATTGTGCCCGTGGCCAGATAATCGGCAACTTGTTCAGCAGTGGTGATGGCGACGGAATCCTGCGCTTCGTTGGTCGAAGCTCCCAAATGCGGTGTGACGACAACTTCATCCAGCGTCAGCAGCGGATGATCTTCCGGGACAGGTTCTTTGACAAAAACGTCCAGCGCCGCTCCGGCGACTTTGCCGGATTTGATCGCGTTGTATAGCGCCGTTTCGTCCACCAAACCTCCGCGAGCGCAGTTGATGACGCGAACGCCGTCTTTCATCTTGGCGAAGGCGGCTTCCCCGATGATGCCGCGCGTTTCGTCGTTCATCGGCGTGTGAACCGTAACGAAATCCGCGCGCGTGAACACATCGTCCAAAGTGCCAAGCTCAATTCCCGCTTTGGCCGCGACTTCCGGCGAAGTAAACGGATCGTACGCCACAACTTTCATGCTCAAACCGACAGCGCATTGCGCGACGATTTTGCCGATGTTACCCAGACCGATAACGCCCAGGGTTTTCCCGCGTAACTCCGTGCCCATGAAGCTTTTTTTGTCCCATTTGCCAGCTTTCAGCTTGGAATGCGCCTGCGGGATTTTGCGGGCCAGTGACATCATCAACGAGATGGTGTGTTCGGCGGTGGTGACGCTGTTGCCTCCGGCGGCGTTCATGACAATGATGCCGCGCGCGGTGGCGGCTTTGACGTCAATGTTGTCCACGCCTGAACCGGCTCGGCCAATGACTTTTAGATTGTCTGCGGCGGCAATGATGTCGGCAGTGACTTTGGTTTCACTGCGAACGATCAAGCCGTGGTATTGGCCAATGATGGCCTTTAGCTCTTCCGGCTTCAGCCCGGTATTGACGTCTACTTGAAAGTTTTCATTACGGCGCAGAATCTCAACGCCAAGTTTGGAAAGATTGTCGCTAATCAGGATTTTCATAAAGTTATGACTCCAGCCTTTCTATGGTTGAATGGTTGGTGGTGATTGGTAAATTGTAGATGAACTTTTGAGAAGTTGCGCGCCCAATTACCACGACCAACAGCTATGTGAGTGTGATGATGAGCTTCGCCAGGAGCAGGATGACGAATGACCGGTCAAGATTGATGATGAAGAATGACTGGCGGCGAATGAGAGCCGAGTGGCACTGCAATTCAAATTGTTATTACGATTTCCGGTCATCTGGTTTGAACTTATCAGAGGAATTTGCTTTTGGCGGCTGCCAAAAACGCGGGCATCATAAGTGCCGATTCGCGAAATTGCAAACCGATTGTTGAATCCGAAGCTTCGCTGATTGACCAAGCCGATTCTTTGCTGCATCATCGCCGCCGTTTTCTCAACGCTCAAAACTTATGACGCACATCTCCCCAGATACCATTTCACTGCGTTTGGCCGAACCAGCCGATGAAGCCTTTCTGTTGGAGCTTTACCGCAATACACGGGCGGAAGAAATGGCTGCCTGGGGCTGGCCCGCGGCGCAACAACAGATGTTTTTGGAGTTGCAGTTTCGTGCGCGAAACCTGTCTTATTCTGCTTATCCAAACACGGAACATTCGATCATTTTAGATGCTGATCAGCCAATCGGCCGCGTGTTGGTATCCGGGATGGACACTGAGCTTAGGCTGGTGGATATAGCGCTCTTGGACAAGGCGCGTGGGTTTGGCGTTGGGGCAAAACTAATTACCGAACTCTTTGCCAAAGCTTCCAGCGAAGACAAACCGCTTCGCCTGCATGTCGAAAAGTCCAACCGCGCGCTTCAACTTTATCAGCGGCTGGGCTTTCAGATCATTGAAGATACCGGCACACAGTTTTTCATGGAGTTGCGTGGCTAAAACTATTCACTCAGGAGACATAAATGCTCGACTCTTTGCATTACGAAGACTTTCTTCCCCACATCGGCTCTAAATTCAAAGCGCCAATCACAGAAAATCTGACCGTCGAATTTGAGTTGACCAGCGTTGTGAACAAGCCGCCTTCGCCGCAACAGGAGCAGTTCATTCTGAATTTTCGGCTACCAAAATCATTTCCGATTCGTCATGTGCAGTTTATGTTCACACTGCAACACGAAGTTCTCGGCGAAGGAGTGATGTTTCTTGTTCCGATTGAACAAAACGCCGACAGCGTCACTTACGAAGCAATCTTCAACCGCCCAATCGCAGCTCAACAATGATCGAACACGAAATCACCACAAACATCAAACTTCGCCCGTCTGTGCCGGAAGACGAAGACTTTTTGGCGGCGGTTTACGGCTCCACACGCCACCAGGAACTGGCAATGGTTCCCTGGACTGACGAGCAAAAAGACGCCTTCATCAAATTCCAATTGAACGCGCAACTGACGCATTACCGAACTGAATACCCGAACGCGGAGTATTTGATCATTTTGTTTGATGCTGAACCGGCCGGGCGGCTTTATCTTGATCTCCGCGAGTCTGAAATTCGGATTATGGACATTACCCTGTTGCCGGAACATCGCCGTAAAGGCATCAGCTCTCCGATCATCCGTCGCCTGATGGACAAAGCATCAGCTTTGGAAAAAAAGCTTTCGATCAATCTGGATAAGTTGAGCCAGTCCCAGCCTATCTTCGAGCGGTTTGGGTTCAAACCAACTGAAGACACTGGGTTTCACGTTTTGTACGTGTGGCAGCCGGAGAGGCTTACTGCTGAAGCCGGTTGAAAACAGCTTCGTATAATTTCCAAGGCCCTTCTTTTTTTCCAACCGGAACCAGAAACAACTCAATCGTGCCTAGCTGGTCCTGCTTGAGCCGATAAGTCGTTTGCCTCAAATCAATCTCGGTAGAAGCTCGGAAAAGAAGCGTGAAGGATTCTTCGCGGACTTTTTCGCGAAACTTCTCGTCTTCCATTTTGTGGAGTGCAGATTTTGTGATGCTATTTTCCTTAGAATCAGCAATCTCAATCAGTTGAAAATGGATACTTTCCCCATTGATATTTGCCGTGAAGTAGTCGCCTAAATGCGGCGTGAATTTTGATCTGACTAGTTCAAAGGTTTTTGGCAAATCTGCCGCAAAATCTTTTTTTGCCCTTTGGCCAAAAACATTTACATTAACACTTGCCAAAGCGCTAACCACCAGCAAGGCTCCCATTCCTTGACGCAAAAATCTGCGTCTTGAGGGAGTCAAGTTGTCGTCGTGTATAGTTTGCATGTCTTGGAAACTCCGTTTTGATTGTGTGGGAAAATTGGCAAACAAGGATGATGCTTTCCGTTTGCATTGCAGCAGTTTGAATAAATCTACTACGAGTAATGGCACTGTAAGCCTTGTGCTCTTTTTCAGCAATGGCTTGAGTCCAAAAATAAAGACAATGCCAAAAGCTAATTGTGTTACCCAACTTACACAAGTAGTGGCGAAACAAGGACTTTTACAAGTTTTTACGCTCTTAGGTACTTGACTTCATCGGCAGTTGACCGCAACCTGACAAGCGTAGTTGTCGTATTTGGAAACGCGGCAACTGCTGCGATCAAGCACCAAATCAACCTAACCTCGAAAAAGGAGAACTTATGAAGGAGAGAATCCTCGCGCTACGTTACCTTGTCACTTCATTGGCCATTACCATGGCTTTTGGACTGGTTTGCGTCGCCCAAACGGCTTCCATTTCCGCCGTCAAGCCTTTGCAGGCGGCTGCCGCTGCGCCCGACCACATTGCAATGATGGTCGCCGACTGGACTCGCGCCCGCGATTACACCAAAGAATATCTGGACGCCATGCCCGAAGATGGTTACGCGTTCAAACCGACGCCGGATATTCGCAGCTTCGCCGAGCAGTTCCTGCATTTGGCCAATGCGAATTACCTGTTTGCCGCAAATGCCACCGGAGCCGCCAACACAAACAAAGTGAATCTGGAAAAAACGGACTCCATGAAGACCAAAGCGGCCTGCACCAAAGCGGTGATTGAGAGTTACGATTTCGTCATCGCTGCAATCAAAGGAGCAGATGTCAAAAAGCTGGGCGAACAAATTAAACTCTTTGGCAATGACATGACACGCGGCGCGGCATTGGCAAAAGCCTTCGAGCATCAGACTCACCATCGCGGACAGACAACAATTTATTTGCGTTTGAAGGGCGCCAAGCCTCCTGCCGAAAAGCTGTTCTAGTTTAGAAATGCGGATAACCGAAATTTTCTATTCCATCCAGGGCGAGTCCTCTTTTGCGGGCTTGCCCTGTGTTTTTGTGCGGCTCACCTGGTGTAATTTGCGCTGCTCCTGGTGCGACAGCGAATATACGTTTACCGGTGGAACTGAAATGAGCGTTGACGCGGTGCTGGAACAGGTTCGCGGTTACGGCTGCAACCTTGTCGAAGTCACAGGCGGCGAGCCGCTGGTGCAAAAACGCGAGTGCTGCGAGTTGGTCAAACGGCTCTGTGACGAAGAATTCACTGTATTGATCGAAACTGGCGGAGGCCTGGACACCCGCGTGCTTGATTCGCGGGCAATCAAAATTCTGGACGTGAAATGTCCGGGCAGCGGCGAAGCAGAACGAAATTTCTGGCCAAACCTGGAAAAGCTGAATCCGCACGACGAAATTAAGTTTGTCATCGCCAATCGAGCCGATTTTGATTTCGCCTTGGAAGTAATAGAAAAGTACAAGCTCAGCCAGCGCCAACCGCACCTGCTGTTTTCGCCGGTTTGGGGATCGGTTGGATTTCAAGACCTGGCTGAATGGGTACTAAAATCCAAAATTCGCGCCAGAATGCAATTGCAGCTTCACAAATTTATTTGGGGGCCGGATACCAAGGGAGTTTGAAACCAAACAATGCTTGCAGTGGTCTTAACAAGTGGCGGAATGGATAGTTGCGTGACAACAGCGATTGCGGCCAGCGAATGTGACGAAATTGCATTGCTGCATGTCAGCTACGGTCAGCGAACAGAGCGTCGCGAGCTGAAAGCCTTCAACGACATCGCTGATTTTTACGAAGTCGGTCGGCGTCTGGCGACAAATATTGCGCATCTAGCGCAGATAGGCGGTTCTTCCCTGACCGACCATAAGATCGAAGTCAGTCAGGCAGATTTGGCGTCAACAGAAGTTCCGACGTCCTATGTGCCCTTTCGGAATGCTCATTTTTTGGCGATTGCAACAAGTTGGGCGGAGGTCATCGGAGCGAATCGCATTTATATCGGAGCCGTGGCCGAAGACAGTTCCGGCTATCCGGATTGCCGCCCGGAGTTTTACGACGCGTATCAACGCGCTATTGAAATTGGCACCAAACCGGAAACCCAAATTAAGATCGTCACGCCGGTGATTGAAATGCGAAAGAGCGAAATTATCCGGCGAGGCATTGAGCTAAGAGCGCCGCTTGAATTGAGCTGGTCGTGTTACAAACGGGAAGATGTTGCTTGCGGGGAATGCGATAGTTGTGCGTTGCGGCTGCGCGGTTTTCGGGAAGCAGGCCTGGTTGATCCAATTTTGTATGCAAAATCGGGCTGAATCAGCGACGAATTGAAATCTGATTTTTGGGCGGCTAGAATTCATCCGAATTGATTCAACGAATACACTTTACTAGCAATAGAATTTCAACAAACCAAATTACTGGTGCGCCAGAAGAAAGCAGTCAGCAAACAAAACACGTAGAAATACGGTTGCAACGTTTCTAGCGCCCCAACATCAAATGCCGCGCTTTAAGTGGCGATGTTTGAGTTTCAATCAGTTATAGCAACAAACGGAGGACAGAAAATGAAGATCAAGAATCTTTTGTTGGTGCTAGCAGGTTGTGCGCTCTTCTCTTTGCTCAGCATCAGCGCATTTGCGCAGGTGGGACGCATCGAAGGCGACGTCCTCAAAGCCGATACCAAAGAGCCCATTGTGGGCGCGGAAGTCCAAATCATCCGCACGGACATCAAAGGCAATTACCCGGTGAAATCGGACAAAAAAGGTCACTTCCTACACGCAGGCGTGCCTTTCGTCGGCACGTACACAATCATCGTTTCTGCCGAAGGGCACGAACCTGCCTTTAACGCTGGCGTTCGCCCTGACAAAGAACCGCTCAAATTCGAGCTTCGCCCCGGTGATGGCCGCAAGCTGACACTGGAAGACACCAAGAAAGCTTCAGGGGGCACCACGGCTGGCGGAGCAGCTCCCAAAATGAGTGAAGCAGACAAGAAGAAAGCCGATGAAGAATACAAAAAGGCTGTCGCGGAAAAAGAAGAGGCCGAAAAGTACAATGCCGCAGTTGCCGTCATCAACCTCAAATTGAAAGAAGGCAATGACGCAATGGCCAAGTCAGATTTTGCAACTGCCATTTCGGCGTTCAAAGAAGCTGTCGCTGCCAATCCGACCATTCATATTTCACAAGGCAACCTGGCAATCGCATTGCAAAAACGCGCGGTGAAAACTTTCAACGAAGGCAACCGTGACGCAGCCAAACAGGATTTTCTGGATTCCATCGCCGCGACCAACAAAGCGCTGGAAGGTTTGGACAATGCGGAAAAAGACACCAAGCAGAAAAACGATCCGGCGCAAAACAAAGCCAATCGCCGAACTTACCTGGTTGTCAGGGCCGAATCCGAAGCAATTCTGGGCGGCAAATACTTTGATGGCCCGCAGGCCGAAGCCGCTGTCAAAGACTACGATGCAATCTCAGAACTCACCGACGATCCAGCCAAGAAGAAAGAATTCCCGATCAAGGGAGCACGAGTGCTTTTTGACGCAGGGCAAACAGATTCAGCGATTGCCGCTTACCAAAAGATTCTGCAAGCTGACCCAAGCAATATCGAGGCGTGGCACGGAATCGGGTTGGCATATGCCAATGCGGGCAAGTTCAAAGAATCAGCAGATTCCTTGCAAACCTTCGTTGAAAAAGCGCCCGCCACCGATGCTCGTGTCGCTGAAGCGAAAACAGTGATCGCCGAACTGGTTCGCGGCAACAACCTGCCTCCTCCAAAATCTCTGGACGACGGCAAACGAAAAAGCGCCGCTCCTGCTCCCAAGAAAAAACCATAACCGAACCCAGGTTCCGGCGTTCCGGAAATTAGCAAACGGGCAGGTCATCAATGACCTGCCCGTTTTTCTTTTCCCCGCACACATTGCCCGTGCGATTCAAAATTGACGGGTTTCATCAATGCAAGCTATAACTCTGATTCGTCGTTTATCACTGCTGACACGCCTTCCAATTCCCCCATGTTGTTCCTCAAGGATTTGAAAAAAATCTGTCTGACCGTTTCCCTTCTCACGCTTTATTGTGAGCTTACGCCCATAGGCGCATTTGCCCAATACCGGTTCGATTTGTGGACAACGGATAATGGCCTGCCTCAGAACTCTATTTACTCGATCCTGCAAACCCGGGATGGTTATCTCTGGTTCACCACACTAGACGGGTTGGTGCGCTACAACGGAGCCCAGTTCACGGTTTTCAATCACGCCAATACCAAAGAAATAACCGGCCAGCGGTTTCGCCTTCTACAGGAAGATCCCGACGGCAATTTGTGGATCAAAAGCGAAGACGATGTATTGCTGCGATATCTTAATGGCAGCTTTAAAGTCTTCACAACCGCAGATGGGCTCCCTACCAACAACATCAGGCAATTAGGACGAACAGCGGAGGGCGCATTGCTGGTGCGGACAGAAAAAGGCATGGCACGTTATCAAAACGAACGGTTCGAACTAGTGCCGCCCGACCCGAACAGCTTTGATTCCGACATCAACTATCAGATGCCTTCGGGCGCTGTTTGTTATCGCAACAGGACAGAGTTGCGGCACGTTAAGCAAGGACGCCTGACGACTTACCAGGTGCCTGATGGCGAAACCAACCAGCTTTACGAAGATCGGCAGGGCCGCCTTTGGATCGGAGCCGCTACGGAGGCAGGGTTGACAATGTTGAAGGATGATTCCCTGCACTTTTATACCGTCAAGGATGGGTTGCCTTCTGCTCCGGTTATCGCATTTTGCGAAGACCGCACAGGTGCGCTCTGGTTCGGCACACACGGCGGCGGGCTGGTGCGATTCAAAGAGGACAAGTTCACCGTTTTCACTATTGAACAAGGGCTTTCCAGCAATTACATCCGGTCCATCTTTGAAGACCGCGAAGGCACTCTTTGGCTGGGAACGCTCGGCAATGGCCTGATCCGCGTGACGCCACAAATCATTACCACTTACTCTCAAAAAGCGGGAGAACTGGTTGGAAAGGCTTTTTATCCCATTCTGGAAACCCGCGACGGCAGCATCTGGATTGCCAATGCGGGCGTCAACCAATACAAGGATGGCAAGTTCAGTTATTATCCGGTTAAACCTCCCTCGCAACAGTCAAAGCAGCCTTTTTCCACAATTCGCTCCATGTTCGAAGACAGCGCAGGCCGGTTACTGCTGGGCGGCAGCGGCAAAGGGCTGGCGTTCTATCAAAATGGAAGAGTTACCTATGATGTAGCGGAACTGCCAAGCGCCCCGTTGGTCATCTATCAAGACCGCCAGGGAGCGTTTTGGTTTGGTTTCAATGGAGAGTTGATCCGCGAGAAAGATGGTGTAAAGCAGCGATTTGGCGCTAAAGACGGGATTCAGGGTGCTGTGGGACCAATTTTTGAAGATCGCCAAGGGCTGCTCTGGATCGGCAGCTACGGCGGACTTTGCCAGTACATTGACGGACGCTTGCGCATTTATACGGAACATGACGGCCTGTCTAGCAACCGCATCCGGGCAATTTATGAGGACAGCGATGGCATCTTGTGGATTGGAACCTATGACGGCGGATTGAACCGGTTCAAGGATAACCAATTCGTCCACTACACAATGACGGAAGGGATGTACAGCAATGGCGTCTTTTCCATTCTGGAAGACCGGCGCGGCAATTTCTGGATGGGCAGCAATCATGGCATCCACCGCGTCAGCCGCCAGCAACTTAACGATTTCGCCGCGGGCAAAATTGCACGTGTTGAATCCGTTGGCTACGGCAAAGCTGACGGAATGATCACAGCGGAATGCAATGGCGGGCGGTACCCGTCGGCACTAAAAGCGAGGGACGGGCGATTGTGGTTTCCTACGCTCGACGGCGTGGCCGTGGTTGATCCGGAAGCAGTTTCTTTCAACTCCACGCCGCCGCCAGTGGTCATCGAAACCGTCACGCTGGACCGCGACAGCCTAGACTTTCACCAACCTGTCGAAGTTCATCCGGGTCAGACACAACTGGAAATCGCTTACGCCGGTTTGAGCTTTATCAAGCCGGAGCACGTCCGGTTAAAATACCGTATGGAAGGGCTGGATAAGGAGTGGATTGAAGCAGGTAGCCGACGCGTGGCGTATTTCTCGCACCTGCCAGCTGGCAGCTACACTTTTCACGTCATTGCCGCCAACAGTGACGGCGTGTGGAACGAAACTGGCGCAACACTCAGCGTTGTTGTTCATCCGCCGTTCTGGCGGACGCGCTGGTTCATTCTGGTGGCTGGCTTGTCCTCGCTGACGCTAATTGGACTGGTTTATCGCGCACGCATTCGCAAGCTTGAGCGCGCGCAGGCCGCGCAGGAAGCATTTGCGCGACAGTTGCTGGCTTCGCAGGAGGGCGAGCGCAAACGCATCGCCGCCGAATTGCACGACGGATTGGGGCAAAATCTGCTGGTCATCAAGAATTGGGCGACGCTGGCCAAGCGCGCGCTCGAACCGGAAAGCAAAGCCTTAACCCCGATCAAGGAAGTCGCCACCACAGCGGCGCGTTCCATCGAAGAAGTCCGCGAGATCGCCCACAATCTGCGGCCCTATCATTTGGATGAAATTGGCTTGACCGACGCCATTGCCGCAATGGTCGAACGGGTTGCCGAAGCGTCCGGCATTTCTTTTACTCTGGAGCAGGATGATTTAAGCCACTTGCTTTCGCCGGAGCTGGAAATCAATCTTTACCGGATTATTCAGGAATGCCTGAATAACCTCGTCAAACATGCGCAAGCCAGTGAAGCCGTGGTTACCGTTCACCGTAATGCCCAAAGCGTGGAGATTGTGGTAAAAGACAACGGCCAAGGATTTGACCTGTCCCAGGTTTTGCAGCGCAAAGACCGAGGTTTCGGTCTGGCCGGGTTGGCAGAGCGTGTGCGGCTGTTGGGCGGCAAAGAAACCATTCAATCGGAACTCGGCAAAGGCACAACAATCACCATCAATTTGAATTTACCGTGACACAAACAACACGCATTTTAATTGCCGACGATCACCCGTTGATCCGCAAAGGGCTGCGACAGATGATCGAAGCCGAAACAAACTTTGAAGTCGTTGGCGAAGCCGCTGACGGACGGCAGTCGCTGAGTTTGATTCTGCAGCATCAGCCACAAATCGCCATCCTGGATGTCAGCATGCCCGATTTGGGCGGGTTTGAAGTGGCGGGAGAATTGCGCCAACGCAAGCTCGACGTTGCCGTCATTTTCCTGACCATGCACAAGGACAAAAACCTGTTCAACAAGGCGCTGGATTTGGGCGCAAAAGGATATGTACTGAAAGACAGCGCCCTGGATGAAATCGTTGACGCGTTAAATGCCGTGGCCCAAGGACAGCCATTCGTCAGCGCGGCTCTTTCCGGGTATCTGGTGAAACGGATGGATCGCATCGGATTACTGGCCCAACAAGTTCCCGGCTTGAATGACCTGACCGCAACCGAAAAACGAGTTCTGAGGCTGATCGCCCAATACAAAACCAGCAAGGAAATTGCCGAAGAATTGCACATCCATTACCGAACGGTGGACAATCACCGCACCAACATTTCCGCCAAACTCGGCTTGCAGGGCAGCCATGCTTTGCTGAAATTTGCCGTCGAACATCAAGAAGAACTCGCCTGAAACCCGGGTACGCATCGCTTCCAGCGTGCGAGACTCGGTCAGTAATCTCTTCCCTTCAAGTAGTCTTTCGCCAAAGTCCGCAGGCTGGAAGCTCTGCGTACCCAGGCGTGACTCGTGCGTAAACACACAGAAAATCGTGTGTTGATCTCTATTCACGCCGGTATGTTTTTTCACCATACTCCGCGCCGATGATGAAAGTCCTGATTGTCGAAGACGATCCTGCCATGCGGCATCTGATGCGCAACATCATTGGTGAAATAGCAGAAGTTTACGAATGCGCGGACGGCGCAGAGGCGCTCCCGCAATACGAGGCGCATCAACTGGGCGGCGGGGATTGGGTGTTAATGGATATAAGAATGCCGCAGGTGAATGGCATCGAAACTACGCGCCGTCTGCGCGCCGCACACAATGAGGCAAGAGTTCTGATCGTCACCAACCGCGACAACATCTGGTTGCGCGAGACCGCACTTCGATCAGGCGCTTGCGGCTATCTGCTCAAGGAAAACCTGGATCAGCTCCCTGAACTGCTGATCGAACCAAACACTGCCGGGTTGCCCACATCAACCCGCTGAACTTCAACCCCTTCTTCATCGAAAGCGAGCCAATTATGAGAAAAATGATCTCCCAACACTCGGGCTGTGTGCTCAGTTGCGCGCTGGCGCTGATGGTCTTTATTTGCAACAGTCAGGCGCAAACCACCACATTCACCTACCAAGGCAGCCTAATCATCGGCGGATCGGTCGCCAACGGTAGCTACGATTTGCAGTTCAAGCTCTACGATCAATTGTCCGGCGGTTCGCTGCAAGGCTCGCCCAACACTGTAACGGTTTCCAGCGTGGTGGTGACGAATGGCGTGTTTACTGTGGACCTGGATTTCGGCGTGTCGGGGTTTCCGGGCGCGGCACGGTATCTGGAAATCAGCGTGCGACCGACAAGCAGCGGCAGCTTCACAACGCTCAGCCCGCGCCAGCAATTGACCTCCACGCCTTACGCCATTCGCAGCCTGAACTCGACCAACGCCGACACGGCGACAACAACAACGAACTTCACCGGATCGCTCAGTGGCGATGTCGCCGGCACACAAAGCGCGACAGTCGTTTCCAAAGTCGGCGGCGTGACGGCAAACAACGTCGCCAGCGGCGCGACACTGGCCAACAACGCGACCAACTTAAACACCGCCGACGCCATCGTCAGGCGCGACACGACGGGCAGTTTTTCGGCAGAGATTATTACGGCCACAGGCTTCAGCGGCAGCGGCGCGAGCATTACCAACTTGAATGCGTCGAACGTTTCATCCGGCACGCTGCCGGATGCGCGGCTGTCATCCAGTGTGGCCAGGCTCAACACCGTGCAGACCTTCACGGCCAATCAGACCATCGCCGCCAATCTGTTTCAGAGCGGCTCGCTGGTGCAGTTCACGCCGACCAACGGCTTTGTGGCGGGCGGTGACGCGGCCACAGGTTCAATCCCGGCGACGGGCGCAGGCGTGCGGATGATGTGGTATCCAGGCAAATACGCCTTCCGAGCCGGTCAGGCATCCGCGACGGAGTGGGATGACGCCAATGTCGGTTATGGCTCGGTGGCCTTCGGCGATACAACCAAAGCCAGTAATTTCAATTCCGTGGCGATGGGCTTCGGAACAACTTCAAGCGGCATTTCCTCAGTGGCGATGGGAAACAGCATCACGGCCAGCGGAAATTACGCCATCGGCATCGGCTCTCAATCCACGGCCGGCGGAAATAATTCAGTGGCGCTGGGCGAATCCAACCAGGCCAGCGGAAATAATTCGGTCGCGCTGGGCCGCTTCGCTTTGACCAACAGCAAGAGCGGAAGCTTTGTCTTCAATGACGTTGCCAACAACAACACACTTGCCGCCACTGCCGACAATCAATTCAACGTGCGAGCGACGGGAGGGCTGCGTTTCTTCGCTTCCAGCGACACCAGCGACACCACCAAGCCGGGAGTATTCATCAGCGGCACAACCGGCAACACACAGATCAACGGCAACCTGACCGTCTCCGGTTTGTTCAGCGGCAGCGGTTCAAGCCTGACCAACTTAAACGCGAGCAACATCACCAGTGGAGTGCTCGCCATTGCCAACGGCGGCACGGGATCGTCCACGCAGAACTTCGTTGACCTGTTGAGCAATCAAACCTCCATCGGCGGCAACAAGACGTTCACCGACACGGTCACAGCTTCAACGTTCAGCGGCAGCGGATCGAATCTGACGGGGTTGGATGCCGGAAACATCAGCAGCGGCACGCTGACCGACGCGCGGCTGTCATCAAACGTTGCGCTGGAAAATGCAGCCAACACCTTTACGGCCAACCAGACGGTCAATGCCAACTTGATTCAGAGCGGAACGCTTGTGCAGCTCACGCCGACTAACGGTTTGGTGGCGGGCGGGACGTTCGGCAGCGGCTCAATCCCAGCTACGGGCGCGGGCGGGCGAATGATGTGGTATCCGGGCAAGGCCGCCTTCCGCGCAGGCTACGTCGGCAACACACAGTGGGACGATGCGAATGTCGGTAACTACTCGATTGCGGTTGGCTCTAATACGATCGCCAGCAACCAGTTTTCGTTCGCCGGCGGGGATTCCTCTACCGCATCGGGTAATACCTCGTTCTCCTATGGCTTCAACTCCACCGCCAGTGGCAGTTATGCCGTCGCACTCGGCGCTAATACTACTGCTGCGTGCGTCTCCTGCGTCGCGTTAGGCACAAACGCGGAAGCTAACCATAACTACTCATTTGTCTGGGGTGGGGGCTTTTCTCCCGTGACTTCATTTGCCGTGAATTCTGTCGCTTGGCTTGCGACGGGTGGCGTGCGCTTCTATACGAACACGGCCCAGACGGCGGGAGTCTCGGTTGCTGCGGGAGGCGGCTCGTGGAGCAGCATCTCCGACCGCAACCTGAAAGAAAACTTCCAAGCGGTCAACCCGCGCGACATTCTGCGCGGTGTGCTGCGACTGCCGATCTCGACCTGGAACTACCGCGCGCAAGACGCTGAGGTGCGGCACATTGGCCCGATGGCGCAGGACTTCTTCGCCGCGTTCCAAGTCGGCGAGGACGACAAACACATCGCCACAATTGATCCGGATGGGGTGGTGCTGGCCGCAATTCAAGGTTTGCACGAAGAGTTGAAAGACCGCGACGCCAAGCTCGAACAACAGCAACAGGAACTAGGCCAGCTCAAACAACAGCTCAAACAACAACAGGCTGTGATTGACGGAATGCGCAAACTGCTCTGCGCGCAGAATCCGCAAGCCGAGGTTTGCCAGAAACCATAAGGCCGCTTATCCGGACGGAGAATCACCTATGAATTGCCAACGGCTTAACGTTTCATTTTTGACTGGTACATTCGCGCTGCTGTTTGCCATTTGCTGCGGACAGGCTTTGGCACAAGCTTCCGGCGGCGGTTACACCGTCAACAAATCCGTCATCGCTGGCGGAGGCGGCACCAGCACGAACGGAACCACGCAGATCACCGGAATCGCCGGCCAGCGTGCGACCAGAGTGCTCAGCGATGGCACAAACACCATCGCCTCCGGTTTCTGGAATGGCATTACCTGCATGTTCTCCAATTCCGGCGGCGATGTGATTACCCCCGCCACGCTGCCGAATGGTACTGCCGGGCAGAGCTACAGCCAAATGTTGGTGGGCAATGGCAGCATCGGCCCATATACATTTCTGGTCACGACGGGCGCAGTGCCAGCCGGAATGAGTCTGGGCAGTTTCGGCGTGCTTTCGGGTACACCGTCGGAGCTCGGCACATCGAATTTCACAGTGACAGTGACTGACGTATTCGGCTGCACGGCAATGCAGAACTTCAGCCTGACCGTAGTTTGTCCGACGATTCAGGTTAGCAACCCGCTGGTCAGCACAGGTGCGCCGGGCGTGGCATTCAGCCAGAACTTTACGCAATCTGGTGGCGTAGGCGCAGTCACGTTTTCGATGACCGGGACTCTGCCCACCGGCATCACACTTTCAACCGGCGGACTGCTTTCTGGTACAACGAACCAGACCGGTGTATTCCCGATCGTCGTCACGGCGACAGATGCGAATGGCTGCACGGGAACCGGCACCACATACCCGCTGACGATTTACACTTCGTTCATGCTCGGACCTGCTCCTACGCCGGAGCTACTGCATTACAAGTTCGATGGGACAGGCACAACGGTTCCGAATCTGGCCAGCAATCCGCCTTCGGGAACGGCCAACGCCACATTGATGGGATCGCTTACGCAAGGCGGCGGAACAGACCTTTGTCCGGCAATCACAGGTGGAACCTTGATCGGAACGGGCGGCAATGGCGCCAGCGACTATTTGAACACCGGATGGGCAACGAATCTGACAGGCACTTCCTGGACGATCTCGTTCAAGACTTCCAACATCTCGCCCAACGTAAGCGCGTTTTATATGTTCGGAGATACCACTGCGAATAACCTTCGCTGTTTTGCTGAAGGAGCCGCTGGCTCCGGAAACTGGCTGTTGCGCGGCAATGGGATGACGGATGTTCTGGTAACGGGTGCGGGTACCAGCATCACGACAACGACGTTTGTTTACGATTCCGCCGCCAGCACCATAAAAGCTTACGTCAATGGCAACCTTGTCAACACGGTTGCGCAAGGCGTTCTGTCCTTTACAGGCACAGGGCCTTTCAAAGTCAGCGGTTACGGTTCGAATGTCGGTTTGCCAAATGGCGGGCGGATGGATGATTTCCGTGTGTACAACCGGGCCTTGAGCGAGTTGGAAGTGCTGAGCATCAGCAACTGCATTCTGACCAATGCGCCAACTATTACTCCCCTTACCCAAACTGTGTCGCAAGGAAGTTCGCAAACACTGCCGATTGCCACGGTCAGCGATGTGGAAACTCCGGCGGGTAATCTGATCGTCACGGCGACTACCGTTCCTGCAGGCATTTCCATCACCAACATCATCAATATTTCTGGCGACATCTCGGCAATTGTCACTGCAGACTGCACCTTGTCCTCTGTCGGAGCGAACACGGTCGTGTTGAGTGTTTCTGACGGAAAAGGTAGAACGGCGACCGGCAATTTGACCATCAACGTCACCGCCAATACTGCGCCAAGTTTGAGTTATCCGGCTTCCAGCGTTGGCTTGAGCGGTTCGATTTCGATTGCTCCGACGACCGCCACCGACAATGGTTCAATCATCGGATTTAGCATCGTCAGCGTCACGCCCGCGATGACTGTCGCGCCAACCGTCAACGCGTCCGGCGTCGTTTCCATCAGCAATGCGGGTCCGCTCGGCAGTCACTCGATAGTCATTCAGGCGACCGACAACTGCGGAGCAACGACGAATGCCAGCTTCACCGTCAACGTCATTCCGTGCGGCAGCATCACCATCACCCCCACGGCGCTGCTCAATGGACTGGTCGGTGTTAGCTACACCCAAGCACTTTCGGCAACTGGTGGCAGCGGCTCTTACACCTTCAGCCTGGCTTCTGGGAATCTGCCCGCTGGATTGGGCCTGAGCGGCAATATGATTGTCGGCATCCCTACAACCGCCGGAGCTTCGACCTTCACAATCCGTGCCACCGACAATAACTCTTGTGTTGGCGAGCGCACTTATACAGTGGTTATTGGCAGCACTGGTTTGATGTACTACCCGCTGACACGCCCAGTGCGCTTGCTGGACACGCGCAAGGGCGCCAGCCCGAATGCCTGCAATCAGCCAAATGCGCAAATTACCGGCGGCTCTTCACTCACAATCACGGCGCGCGGAACCTGCGACGGCATGGCCATTCCAGCCAATGCGACTACGCTGACGGGCCACGCAACAATGGTGCAACCGTCCGGAAATGGCTACTTGACGATGTTTCCGGGCGATGCTCTTCAACCCACCGTTGCCAGTTCCAACTTCCTGGCTTCCGAAGTGCTTAACAACGCATTCACCGTTGGCCTGGGAGCGGCGGATGGCACACTGAAAATCTTCGTCACGGCAACCAGCCACGTCGTGATTGACGTGACCGGGTATTACGCGCCGCCAATGACCGGAGGGCTGTATTTCCATCCGCTGCCCAAACCGATTCGCTTACTGGAAACTCGAACAGGCTTCACAGGTTGCCAGACCACAGGCACGCCTTTGCAGACAGGCTCGACAAGATTGCAATCCGGCGTGCTGACGTGTGATGGCGTGACGATTCCAACCGGCGCGCAAGCTCTGATCGGCAACGCGACTACGACCAACACGATCAGCAACGGCTACCTGACGCTCTATCCGGCGGACGCCACGCAACCTTTCATCGCCAGCTCGAATTACGTTGCAGGAGTAAACCGCAATGCGCCGTTCACGGTCGGCCTGTCGTCCAACGGCCAGTTCAATATCTTTACGGCGGCGACCACTGACCTGGTGATTGACGTGATGGGCTACTACAGCGCCCAGGCCAGCGACATCAACGGCGAAGGTATGTTGTTCAACTCGCTGGGTTCGCCCTTGCGATTGATGGATACCAGAGCCGGTCAATCGGCTTGTTACGCGCCCGCCGCGCCAATGACCGGAGGCACGGTGTACACGCAGGAAACTCAAGTTCCCTGCTCGAACCTGACCGCAGCGGCCAGAGGTCTGGTTGGCAACGTTTCGACGGTGAACGCCATCACCAACGGCTTCCTGACTTTCTGGCCCAGCAACACCGCTCAACCCACCACCGCCACGTCCAACTACCAAACCGGCAGAGTGTTCAACCGTCACTTTACTGTCGGCCTGGGACCGGATGCCGCCTTCAAACGCTTCACCTCCAGCACCACCGACTTGATCATAGACATCTCCGGCTTCTTTGCGCCGTAAACTTATAGGTGATTCTATTCATAACGATAAATGGCCAAGCAAAAAACTGCTTGGCCATTTATCGTTTAGATATGCTTGAATGCAATTAAAGCGTATGCCGGGTCTTGATGATCCTATTGGAATCAAAGCCCTGCGCAGCAATTTTGTCCAACAAAGATTGGTAGAGCCCGTCATCCATCCGTGGGCTTCGGCTCAAAATCCAGACATATTTCCGGCTTGGCTCTCCGACAACTGTATATTCGTAGTGATCGCCCAATTCCAAAATCCAGTAATCACCGTAAATTGGCCAAAAGAAAGAAACTTTCAACCTGGCATTGGTCGTTTCATCCACGACTTTTGCCGTTCCGCGTGCCTTTTTCATTTGCCCCGTTGCTTTTCGGCATTGATTAAGCACGTCCACTTTTCCATCGGCTCGCAGCGTATATGTCGCGGTGACATCAGAATCACAATCCTTCTCAAAACGCGCGGGTAATCGGGCGATTTCAAACCAGCGGCCGGTATATTTGTTCAGATCAACACCAGTGACTGTTCGCAGTGGGCGTTGAGGTTGAGTTTTTCGTTTTGCTGAAACCTGAACCAATAATGCCGCCGCGGTTGTCAGCAAGGCGCCGGCAATTGCTCCTTTTGGGATTTTCTTTTTCACAATGGCAAGCTCTCTATGGAATTCAAAGACAAATGGCCAAACAAACTTTTGGTGTTTGGCCATTCGAATTTCTGAGAATGGAATGGCCTTAGTCTCGTTTGACCATTCCCTGTTGATCCTGAATCACAATTTCGACTCGCCGATTTTTCTGGCGGCCATCGTTCGTATCGTTTGAGGCAATTGGCTGAGTTTCGCCGAAGCCTTTGCTGGCCATTGCATTCGACTTCAAGCCACACCCGGCCAGAAACTCATAAACGGACTTGGCGCGATTTTCAGAAAGCTTTTGGTTGTGATCGTCGCTGCCTGTGCTATCCGTATGGCCTTCGATACTCAGATCGTATTCACCAACCACCTGCATAATGCCGCAGACTTTGCTCAGAATTTCTCGCGCCTGCGGTTTCAGAGTCGCACGGTCCACGTCGAAAAGAATGTCCGGCAGATTGACGATGATACCGCGAGCGGTCTCCCGCGTTTCGACGATGGCAGACAGCGCTGCCTGCATGCGCGAACGAGCCGCGTCTCTTTCCTGGCGAGCTTTTTCGGCATCCTGGCTGGCGGCACCTGCCTTAAAATCAGCGGCAAGTTTGGCTTTCGCCAGTTCATCAGCTTTCATCTCAGCCTCGCGGCGACGGGCAGCCTCTTCATTCGCTTTGGCAAGAGCGCTCTCGCGCGCCCTGCGCTCAATTTCCAGTGCCAAAGCTTTCTGTTCCGCTTCCAGTTTCGCACGATCAGCATCGCTTTGCGCTTGGCCAATTGAAGTCTTCAGGTTTTCGATTTCCTTTGCCCTTGCTGTTCGCTCGTTGCTGAGGGCCGTCTGATACGCCCGCTCCTCTGCCTGCTTCTGTGCTTCCACAGCCAACCGCACAGTTTCATGCCCCATAATCATCAATTGTTTCAGATCAATATTGGCTTCGCTGGCTTCCATTGTTTTATTCAGGCTTTCGCGGGCTTTGGCCAGTTCGGCAGCAGCAAATTCTTTGGCTCCAGCTCGCTCAGCCAGCCGGACAGAAATCAGCGCTTGCCGCACGTCCGAGCGAGTCTCGCCTTTTACTTCAGGATCACCTACCAGTGTTTCCTGGCTATGGTTATAAAGCCCATCAAAGCCTCGATACTTGATGGTTGAAACGCTAAGCATTTCCCCGGTGATGTTGTGTTTCGGGCGCGTATTTTCAACGACAACAAAACGACTGGGAACACTAACCAGATAATGCGGTTCGGCAGTGATGAACATAGCGAAGGTTTGCAGGGGGGTAGTAACATTCAATTTGCCGTTGTTTCCCTGCAAGACAAATTCCCCAATGTTGTCTACCTGGCCTTCTGGCGACACAATCCATAAAACATAGGTTGCATAATCGCCCCCGAAAAAGGCTGCTGGTTTCATTTCATCCAGTCGGATTTCAATGTCGGTTCGTCCACGTTTGCGTTCGACCTTGGCTTCGCCGTTGGCTTGCGGCAAACGGTACGTTCCTTTGAACTTCACACCCAGTGTCGGCCCCTCCGGATAGCTGATGGCCATCGCCGAGTTTCCTTCTGTAACACCTCCCTCAACAACTCTTACTCTGTCCTGTGCAGGCGCCAATGAGAATGTGAGAATAAACATCACGGACGCTGCGAGAAACGACATAAATTGTTTTCTCAGAATCATGGTTTGATCTCCTCTCCTAAGTTTGTAACTCCATAACGTCTTTTGCGGGCGGTAATACGTTAACAACGTCTTTGTAACGCAATGCTAATGCCATCCTTTAATTCAGCAGTTTTGCGAGGAAAAGCAGCAATTACGGACATGCCCTGTATGTCCAAGCTGCAAAGCTGCTGAGAATTCAGATGTATTTCAGCCATTCACAATAATGTTGTTTTGAAAAAGGAAATCGGGCCAAGAATTTCTTCTTTGGCCCGATTCGATATGCTATCGCCCGCTTAAGTTAATCAGCTTATCTGCCAGCTTATCTGCCAACTTATCTGGAAGAAAAGCTTTCGTTGGGTGCGCTCGTGCGGATCGTAAACTCGCTACCGCTCTTTAAGTTGAGATCATCACGGCCTTGCACCAAAACTGTTCCTGCCCCTGCCCCTGCACCAACCGCAGCTCCGATCGCTGCACCTTTTCCACCACCTGCAATGCCGCCAATTATTGCTCCAAGCGCAGCACCAATGCCAGACCGTGTAACAGTGCGGGTTGTTTGACTATCGTCTTCCCGAACTGCCCCTTCATTGTCAACTTTTACTTCTTCCCCATCTGACGTTCGCACGCTTTCAATGAAGCCGCCAAAATCATAAGTGCGACCATTCATTCGAAGCTGCTGAAAGTCCAGAGACAGTTCCGAACGCCCGGTGATGCGACCTGACCGATCCGCTTTGGTAACGATTCCTTCAATGATCGCGCCGTTGTATTGACGGGGCGATCGAACCGTCATGGTAAACCGATCGCCTTCTTGGGTTTGCCGGGTTGTCAGGTCCTGGTTCAAAACGGCCATCAGCACCGTTCCATTCGGAATTGCGAAGCGCGAATTTCCTCTGTTGCCACCTGTATTACGATTACTTGCAGAGTTGCGATCATTACCATAACCACGGCCACCGTCATAAATATTCCACTGCGCTACATTCGAAGTTCGGTTGTAATAGCTAATCACTTCCACAGGCTGCGAAAGCCGTTCGGTGAAAATTCGTTTTGTCACGCGTAAGGCCCGACCATTGTTAAGCGGGTCAAAAGTTACGCTGAAGTCGCTCCCACGATCTCCATCGGAATTCACCGTTAACATGTTTCCCGTCATAGAAGCTGTGGTCGTCACTGTACGACCGTTTGGTCGAGTTTCAGTTTGTGCTTGTCCATCCGCTTCAATTGTTACCTGCGGTGCGCTGGTTGAAATGATCGTCACTCGACGGCCATTTTGATCCAAGGCCAAGCGCTGTGGAGCTTCCAATCTTCGCAATAAGGCAGCTCGTACGCGTTCTGCATCTTGAGGGCTCAAATCGCGAGTCGCCTGGTTTGCCGCTCTTTGGACATTGTCACTGCGCGTTGTGTCCAGCGTGTAAGTCCCGGTCAAACGATTCCCAAAACTGCCGCGTTGATTGCCCCAAGTACCTCTCTGTTGAGCAAAGACATTTGCGTTTATTCCGATCAATGTCAGAACTAATAGCATTAGAGCTTGAAATAGTGTTCTCTTCTTCATTGTTCTCCTTTTCTGCGAACCCGTGTCGCAGCTTACATACATGTTCAATTTCCGGATTTCTTTTGCCCCGCAGCCGCCTTCGCAGTCTTTTCCGTGGTCGCGACCGGAATCTCGTCCTTAAAGTAAAGCTTTCGCGGCTCTTCTTCGTTCGGTTCGAGAGCGAACAGCAAATCTGCGAGTTCGTCGGCATGCTCTTCTTCAACAGCCAAAATACCTTCCATCATTCGACGCGAAGTCGGGTCTTTTTCACCGAAGTAGTTGATAATTTCCCGATAGCTTTCAATCGCAATCCGTTCGGCTACCAAATCTTCTTTCAGCATTTCTGACAACGTGTTTCCCTCGGCGTAATCTGAGTGGCTTCTTTGCGCAACAACTGCCGGATTCATTTCTGGCTTTCCGCCAAGCTGTTTGATGCGCTCGGCAATTTGGTCGGCGTGTCCTTGTTCTTCATTGGCATGCTGTAAAAATTCCTGCTTAACCGCTGCTGAATGGATCCCTGTCGCCATAAAATAATGAAAGCGATATCGCAGCACGCAAACAATTTCTGTCGCCAAAGCTTCATTCAAAATACTAATCGCTTCTTCCGGATTAAGCTGATAATCGAGCGTCATTGCTCCATCCTCGATTTTCTTTCGCGCCCGTTGCCGAATTTCCTCAACATTACTGATAAATCCCATATTGCCTCCTGTAGTTAGAGTTCTTCCAAGGTGAATTGTCATTACTCAGAGAGCAATCATTGTTCCGTTGAGGGAATTAGCGAGATAAGCCTTGAAAACTCAGGTTTTTGAATATGCTTGCGAGGGATTGCAGGTGAATTTGTGGAAAGAAAGAAGACACGCCGTACGGTACAAGTACGGCGTGCAGAATCAAGGCGAGGAAGTAGATAGCCTGGGCTGTCAGCTGCTACAACTTTCCAAACGGGTTACAGCCCAGGAAAAGAGTGGCGTTAATTTAAAACGCGCACTTTCAATCGAGTGGAGTACTTGCTGGAGCGGTAAATTCGCTGTGTAGCCTTTTGAAAATCTTCGTCTTTGGCTTTGTAAATATTCAGGAATTTCTGTGGGTTACGATCTACCAGCGGAAACCACGTGCTTTGGATTTGAATCGTGATCCGGTGACCTTTTTTGAAGGTATGGTTTACATCCGGCATTGCAAACGGAATATGCGTCACCTCATTAGGCTTCAGGGCTTCCGGCTTTGCCCAGCTTTTGCGATATTTGGCGCGCATAGGCTCCCCACGAATTAGCATTTGATAGCCATCCATCGCGTCTTGCGCCTTCGCTGGAAATTCATCAATTAGCTTGACGACAAAATCTGAATCAGTGCCTGAAGTCGAAACATACAAGTCTGACAAAATTTCGCCTGAAATCGTCACATCTTCAGCCAGCACATCGCTCTTATAAACCAGCACATCTGTCCGATTCGCCACAAAGCGCTGGTCGTCAACCATATACTCATAATCCATTCCCGGCGAAATCCTGTTTATGAACGGCACGGGCTTGGCTGGATCGCTGACATATTCATCGAAAGCGGAAACGGCTTTGGGCGCTTCAAATGAAAGTTTTCCACCAGCTTGCAAGTAAAGACTTTTTTCGACGGCATTTTTTGGTGGCCAGGATTCATAGGTTTTCCAGGTGTTCGACCCGCTTTCAAACACAAACGCTTCCGGCAATTTCATTTCCCCCTTGTCTTTCAGGAAGTGCAGAAAGAACGGGAACTCTATCTTTTCCTGATAAAACCCAGACGTGTTAGAACCAAACTTTGCACCGCCCAAAGCGCTACCATCTCGGCGCGACCAGCAACCGTGGCACCATGGACCTTCAACCAGCACGTTCCAGGCTTTGGGATTGTTCTTTTCGATTTCGCGATAAATCCAAAGTGGACCTTGAACATCTTCGGCGTCAAACCAACCGCCGACCGTCATTACCGCTGGAGTAACTTTCTTCAAATGCTGCGGCACATTCTGCGCTTGCCAGTATTCATCATAATCCCCATGCTCCATCCATTCGTCCCACAGTTTAATCTCGTTTTTCATGTACTTCTGGGCATTCGGCAATGCGCCCATTTCCAGGAAGAATTTATAACCATCGTTTGTTCCGTGATCGAAACGGGAGAATTGCGCAACGCCCGGCCCGGTTCGCGGACGCCCGAAGTTGATAATGAAGTTAAAAGCATGTGGCAGAAAGAAAGCTCCATTGTGGTGCATGTCATCGCCCAGCCAGTTGTCCGCCATTGGTGCCTGAGGCGAAACGGCTTTCAGCGCCGGATGAGGGTCAATCAACGCTTGCGCAGAGTAATGACCAGGATAGGAAATTCCCCACATTCCAACTCGGCCATTGTTGTTCGGAATGTTTTTCAGCAACCATTCGATGGTGTCCCATGTATCAGTCGTTTCGTCGGCGTCGGTCGCACTCGCCTTTTTCGGCTTGTAAGGCCGCATCCAGGCAAAATCCCCTTCTGACATGTTGCGGCCTCGAACATCCTGATAAACAAAGATAAAGCCTTCAGGCGGAAAGAGTGGGGATGGCCCAAGCTGAGTCCTATAAGCTTCTGCTCCATAAGGCGCTACACTATAGGGCGTGCGCTGCATAATCATCGGATATTTCTGGGCTGTATCTTTCGGGACATAAACAGAAGTGAACAGCTTAACACCATCCCGCATGGCAATTTGGTATTCATGCTTTGTGTAATGATCTCTGATATTGAAATTTCCCTGAGCCGAAGCAGTTGGACGAGGGTTAAAGATGAGCACTGCCGGAGCCAGTAAACATAACAGCTTCAACAAAAGCGAGATTCGAGCTTTCATCGCTTGATCCTCCGTTGGATAAAAATGTTGGGTTAAATCGTAGAAGATACCGGTCAGGTTTGAGGGTAATCGGATCAGAAGAAACTGGCAAGCGCCCCATTCAAAACCGGTTGTCAATTTACTTAAGCCTTCTGTTATAATCCGCCTCGCTTAATTCAAATGGTCAAACCCCTCGTATCCGAATTGAAAGAGCAATAAACTTTTAGCGAGCAGTAAAGTTATGAAGGATTTCGCTCATGACGACAGCGAATTGCTCGATCGCTATCGCCGTTCGCGGCAGCGTGCAATTCTGGTTTCTGTGGCAGCTTGTTTTCTGGCTGCCGGAGTTATTCTTGGCGCAGGGCTTTCGCGCCAGCCTGTCCCTGTAAAAGCAGGCGACAAGGAAATGAATTCCGAGCTGGCTTCGGCTTTTGTTGAAGTTGCACAGAAAGTTGAACCTGCTGTCGTTAATATTTCCACAGTCATCAAGCCGGCGAAGCAAACTCGTGACCCGGAACTGTACTCTCTTCCACGACCTCCTCTGGATTCGACCTTGCCCTATCAGGGAGGCGAACAGGCTCAACGCGGCAACGGCTCAGGCGTAATTGTTGACCCACAGGGCTACATTTTGACAAATCGCCATGTGGTCAATCAGGTTGATCGAATCAAGGTTCGCTTTTTTGACGGAACTGAATTACCTGCGCGATTGATTGGCAGCGACGCGGAAGTTGATCTGGCAGTTGTCAAAGTCGATCCCATTGCACCTTTGACAGCAATCAAGTTCGGGGATTCCGAAAAAATGCGCGTGGGGGATTGGGTTCTGGCAATTGGTTCTCCGTTCGGCCTTGATCAAACTGTGACAGCGGGAATTATTAGCGCCAAAGAAAGAGACTCCTCCGAGCTTTACAAACGAGTCGGCTTCCAATATTTTCTGCAAACCGATGCGGCCATCAATCGCGGAAATTCTGGAGGACCACTTGTGAATTTGTTCGGCGAATTGATTGGCATCAATTCCGCTATTGCCACAAGCACAGGAGATTACAACGGAATTTGTTTCGCATTGCCATCAATGGAAGCCATTGGAGTTTACAGACAGTTGGTGAAAAATGGTCGTGTTGTTCGCGGGTTTTTAGGCGCAATGACGGATCGAGTGACGCCGCAAATCGCTAAAGTTTACAATTTGCCGGTCGTTCGCGGAGCGATTATCAGCAATATTAGCGACACGATGCTGGTGGGCAATCGCGCAGTCGAAAGCCCTGCTGCAAAGGCGGGTTTGAAGCTCAACGATATTGTTCTTGAGTTTCGCGGTGAACGAATTAAAGACGATTCTGATCTGATTCGGCAAGTAGCCGCTGCTCCGGTTGGAACATCCGCTCCAATCAAAATTTTTCGGGACGGCAAGGAAATGACTCTGACCGTCGCGATTACGCAACGACCCAATTCAAGTTCGCTAGAAAATGCAGAAGAGCTAAAAGCGACGGAAATTGAATCTTCTCCCAGGCAAAATATTGGCATTTCCGTTCAGACAATGACGCCGACTCGCATAATTGAACGCTCGCTTGGACAGGTAATGGGAGTCTCTGTTATTCGAGTAGAAGCAGGCAGCGTTTCAGACGATGCAGGGCTTAAGGTAAATGATGTGATCGAAGCCATAAATCGGCAACCGGTCAAAAATGTCGAAGATTTCAAAGAGGTTCTTTCCAGCCTCAACTCTGGAGAACCAATCGTGCTTCAGATTTATCGGCAAAAGCTTTATCCACATCCGCGAATTTTTATCTCATTTAGCAGGCCGTAAAGCTGGCGACAACTTGACGGCTTAAATCCCTTGCAGCAGCAGTGTGTGCTGCAATTTGCAAAAACAGTCTTTCACGACAATCCTATGCCCCGGAGGTCAATACAAAGATGCATTTACGCAAGCTCTCCCAGATCCTCACTTGTCTGCTGGTTGCTGCGATATTGATGACAGCAAGCGTTATTTCAGTTGAAGCCAAAGGCAAGAAGAGAAAAGCGACAGCGTCTTCCGCCAAAGGAAAATCATCAAAGCAATCAAAAATGGTGCGTACCCGTTCTTCGCGCCGTGGCAAACATGGACGCAGACTCGCGCGTGTTGAGCAATATCGCCCCGATCCTTCACCCGCAGTTGTTCCTGACCATATTGAGGTATTGGAGCACGGCTCAACCAATTCAGCCGATTTGTCCAAATGGTTGAACCCGCCTAGACCAAACAGTCAAGCCAGTGGAGATGCAGGAACAATCACTCCATCTCGCCGGGCCAACATTGACGTTATGCGCGTCATTCAAATCCAACAGGCATTGGCAAGCAAAGGGTTCTATTCAGGCGAAACCTCTGGCAATTACGATGACGCCACAATGGATGCAATGCGCAGGTTTCAAACCAGCAACCAAATTGCCGCCACTGGTTATCCAACTGCGCATGCGTTGAAAAGATTGGGCCTGGCAAGTTGGTAAACTGACTCTTTCTCTCAAAGCTGATTTCCTGAACCGCGGGCTTTGCAGCCTAAAAGCCCGCGGCTATCTAGATTCTTGTTTGTCAAGCTCTTGATTTGCCGCTCCCATCATTTGATAATCCATCAGGTCGCGGTCGTTGACCTCATTTGCCAGCGGTTCAGTAATCCACTACAAACCGGTCGTTTTCATTTACAAAATGATTTGGTAGCTTGTGCCTGAAGGCAGGCCGATTGCTTTCGGAACCCTGGTCAGCAGTGAAATATCTTTTTGCAATTCAAAACGAAGCCCTAGCGGTTTCACTTCACTATCTCTGAATGCGTAATCACTGGCAACCTAAGCCTGAAGAGTTCCAGCTATTTCTTCGCTGGCTGGATCCAGACGAAGAAAAGGCTGCTCAGCGTTATGAAAGCATTCGCCGGAATCTGATCGCCATTTTTAATCGCAGGGGCTGTCATTGCTCCGAGGATCTCGCCGACGAAACGTTTAACCGCGTCACCCGCCGTTTGCCTGGGATGATTGATACTTATGTTGGTGAACCGGCAAGGTACATTATTGTTGTCGCCAGAAATCTCCACCTTGAATACGTAAAGGAAACGGAACGTCAAGAATCACTTCCGGAACATGACCACACTGATTTATCGGTAGAATCGCCTGACGAAACTAAAGAAGAGGAATTTGGCTGCCTGGAACATTGCCTGAAGCAATTGACGTTGCCTCAGCGCAAACTTGTCGTGGGCTATTACCAGGAAAGCAAACGAGCCAAAATTGATCATCGTAAAGAGATGGCTGATGAATTGGGTATTGGGCTGAACGCCCTCAGAATCCGCGCGCATCGCATCCGGGCAGCTTTGGAGGAGTGTCTGAAGCAATGCCTCAGATATTAATTTGACAGGTGAAACGCTTTACCAAATTGCCCCTTAACAGCGCGGCAGAACACATTTAACCAAAGAAAGGGGCTGAGCATGTAAATGAAAAATGAAGTTGTAGAACAAAACACGCAATTGCGTCACTACTTGCTCGATGAATTACCAGCGGACGAACAACAATTGATTGAAGAGCGCCTGCTGATTGACAATGACTACCTGGAACAAATGCTGATCGTCGAAGAAGATTTGATAGACGATTACGCAGCGGGCAAATTATCTCCCAAACAACAGGCCAAGTACCAAAGACTCTTTTTGGCTTCCCCTGAAGGCCGGCAAAAGCTGCAAATCTCGCAGGTTCTGAAAAAGCACCTAAACAATTTCCCTTCTGAAACTGCTCACCGGACAACGCTTGCCGAGCGAATTCAACAGGCTTTTGCCCGGCTTTTTTCCCCGCCTGTGCTGACCGCCGCCGCCGCAATCTTGGTCGTCGGCTTGGGCGTGATAGGCTGGTGGGCAGTCTCTCAATCCGATTTGAAGAAAGGCATCACTGCACTGCAAAGCGCCTACGGTGAACAACGTCCCCTGGAAGCGCGAATCACCGGGTTTTCTTATGCGCGTTTTTCTAGCTCTTCCAAACTTCCCACCCAATCCAGCACGAAGTTGAAAGTCGCCGAAAAGGCTTTCCACGATCTGCTGGACGACAAGAAAACAGCTTCCTCGTTACAAGGGCTGGGAAAATATGCGTTGACACAAGGGAAGTTTGAGGAGGCGATTCGAAATCTGGACGAAGCAGCGAAAGCTGATCCCAATAATGCCGCGATTCATACGGATTTGGCTGTCGCATTCCTGGAAAGGGGAAAAGTTGCATTGACTAGCCCACATCCGGAAATGGCGCAGGCGGATTTCGCTGAATGCCGCAAGCATCTTGATCATGCGCTTGCCTCCAATCCAGCTTCGCCTGAAGCCTTGTTCAATCTCGCTCTGCTTTTCCAAACTACGAAATCCTGGAAAGACGCAGAGACAACCTGGCAAAGATTTTTGGCTGTTGAGTCCAACAAGGATTGGGCTGAAGAGGCTAAGCGATATTCACACCAGGCAACAGAAGCACAAAAAAACTGATGTTGCCTTACTTCTCACAAAAACGGGCTGTCGCCGGATTCAATGAACCTGGCAACAGCCCGTTTTTAGTAAATCCCCCAGCTCATCCCTACTCAAGATACGGTTCGCTGCCATCCGCAGGCCTGGGCGTCAGATTGTTTCGCATAATGATTCGAGCACAGGCGTTCCAGCGCAAAATCGAATCGTCATTCCCTTCCGGGCGGCAAGCTTCTGCTTTTTCAAAACAACTCATCGCTTCGCGCAAAAAGCCATAAGCGTCGTGACTGGAGCCGGGGCCACCCTGGCTGAGCCGCGCTTTTGCCTGACGCTCGTAAATGATTCCAGCGTAATAAGCTCGATGGTAATCATCTTTGATGCGCGGCAAAACTTCTTTGGCCTGTGTCGCACTAACAGAGTAGCCTTTCGTGAACCGGTCAGTTAGCGCTAGCAATAGCGTCACTACAGCCTGCTGGTTTTCAGGATCAATTTCCAGAATATCCAGGCAAATGCTTTCGGCTTCGCCCGGCTCGTTCAGCAAACGGTAATGATGAGCTTTTTCCAGCGCCGGATTGATAGCGTCTTTGTGAATCGGCTTCAACTCGAACATAAAATCTCCTGAAATGGAAACGCAAAATTTTTGCGTCCCTACTTCTTGCCTTTGCCGGTCAGCTTGCGAATGACCCACAAAATCGGATCGTAATAATCATCAACGACGCGTTCTTTCAGCGGAATGATGGCGTTGTCCGTAATGTGAATGTCTTCTGGGCAAACTTCAGTGCAGCATTTGGTGATGTTGCAGTACCCAATGCCAAGTTCCTCTTTCAGCAAGTCCGTGCGCGAAAGAGAATCAAGCGGGTGCATGTCCAGTCCGGCGACGCGAACGAAAAAGCGCGGGCCGCCAAATTCTTCGGTCTTCTGATGATCGCGCAGCACATGGCAAACGTTTTGGCAAAGGAAGCATTCAATGCACTTGCGGAATTCCTGCACGCGGTCAATGTCTTCCTGCTGCATTTTCCAGTCGGTATTTTCACGCGGCGTGAAGGCAGGAATTTTCTTGTTGATCCGGTAGTTCAATGAAACGTCGGTCACCAAATCTTTGATAATCGGAAAGGTTTTGAGCGGATTGACGGTGATCGGCTGATCCAGCGGCAAATCATCCAAACGAGTTTTACAGGTCAACTTTGGGCGGCCATTGACTTCAGCCGAGCAGGAACCGCATTTGGCTGCTTTGCAATTCCAGCGAACAGCCAGATCGGAA
The DNA here is from genome assembly GCA_964570175.1 of uncultured Heliomicrobium sp. Lineage (GTDB taxonomy): Bacteria > Acidobacteriota > Blastocatellia > RBC074 > RBC074 > RBC074. Next base: position 48,617 of record CAZMXG010000019.1, read on the forward strand.
GCCTGATGCCCCTGAATGTAATGCAGCGCATCCAGCACAACCATTCCGGGCGCCACCGGGACCTTGTACTCCACGTGTTCGCCGCCGTCTTTGTCTCCGCGAAAAACCTTCAAAGTTGCTTCAACCATTATTGATCCTCCGCCAAAACTTGTTTCAATTCTTCGGGCATTTCCATCAATTGGCGCTGGCTCAAATTCATACTGCCATCGCTGTTGCTCTTGATGATGTTGTGCTGCTTGCCCCAAACGGAGTCGTCCAGCTTTTCAAAATCTACGCGGGCATGCGCGCCGCGACTTTCTTTTCGTTCCCGCGCTGACAAAGCAACGGCTTCGGAAACGATCAGCATGTTTCTGAGATCGCGCGCTAAATGCCAGCCGGGATTAAACATACGCGAACCATCCACACGAACTTTCTTAGCACGTTCCTTGAACTGTTCGATGTTCTCCAAGCCTTTGTTCATGTCGTCCTGATTGCGGAAAATGCCGACCAAATCCTGCATGGATTCCTGCAAATCTCGATGCACGTCATAAGGAGATTCGCCTGTAATCCGCTCGAACGGTTCCAGCATTTCGCGGGCAGCAGCTTCGATTTGGTCGTTGCCAATCGAAGCTGCGCTTACGCTGTTGGCGTACTGAGCAGCAGCCAGACCGGCTCGACGGCCAAAAACCAACAAGTCAGACAGCGAATTTCCGCCAAGCCGATTGCCGCCGTGTAATCCGGCCGCGGCTTCACCTGCGGCGTACAACCCCGGTACGGTTGCCGCTCCGGTTTCAGCTTCGACGTTGATGCCGCCCATCACGTAATGACAGGTCGGGCCGACTTCCATCGGGCCTTTGGTAATGTCAACGTCAGCTAACTCTTTGAATTGGTGGTACATGCTGGGCAATTTTTTCTTCACGTACTCGGCGGGTTTGTGAGAAATATCCAGATAAGCTCCACCGTGTTCCGAACCACGGCCTTCGCGAACTTCGGTGTAAATCGAACGCGCCACCACGTCGCGGGTTGAAAGCTCCATCCGCTTCGGATCGTACTTTTCCATGAAGCGTTCGCCATTTTTGTTGCGCAGGATTCCGCCTTCGCCGCGCACGGCTTCGGTCACCAGAATTCCCTGCACGCCTGGAGGCCAAACCATTCCGGTCGGATGAAACTGCACAAACTCCATGTCTTTCAATTCGGCTCCGGCGTCGTAAGCCAGCGATTGGCCGTCGCCCGTGTATTCCCAGGAATTGGAAGTCACGCGCCATGCTTTGCCGATTCCACCGGTGCAAATGACGACGGCTTTGGCTTTGAAAACAACAAAACGCCCGGTTTCACGCCAATAGGCGAAAGCCCCAACAACCCGGTCGCCGTCTTTCAGCAAGCGAGTGACGGTGCATTCCATATACACGTCAACTCCCTGCTGGACACCGCGATCCTGCAAAGTGCGAATCATTTCCAAGCCCGTGCGGTCACCAACGTGTGCCAATCGTTTGTAAGTATGGCCTCCAAACGCACGCTGAAGAATTCGACCATCAGGCGTGCGATCAAAAAGCGCACCCCATTTTTCCAATTCCAGCACGCGGTCCGGCGCTTCCTGGGCGTGAAGCTGCGCCATGCGCCAGTTGTTCATGAACTTGCCGCCGCGCATCGTGTCGCGGAAGTGCGGTTTCCAGCCGTCAGCGGCATCAACATTTGCCATAGCCGCAGCAACTCCGCCTTCGGCCATGACGGTATGAGCTTTGCCAAGCAGGGATTTGCAGACAACTCCCACTGAAGCTCCCTGATTCAGGGCTTCAATCGAAGCACGCAATCCCGCGCCGCCCGCGCCGATGATCAGCACATCGTGTTCGTGAGTTTCGTATTTTTCGTTTGCCATAGCGTAGAGATGGATTTCAGAAAAGTCTCAGGTCGTGAATTGCACCGGAAGCGACAAGCTTGATGTAAAAGTCAGTAAGGCCGACCGAAAACAGGCTCATCCAGGCAAAGAGCATATGCCGTTCATTGAGAATGCTAACTCCGCGCCAAGCCTTGTAACGCGGACCGCCAGCCACAGCGCACGAAAAGCAATCCAGCTTGCCGCCAACCAAATGCCGCAATGAATGGCAGGAAAATGTGTAGCACGACAACAGAACCACATTCACCGTCATGACCAAGGATCCAACGCCTATGCCAAAGCCGTCTTCGAAAAAGAAAGCTTTGACCGCGTCGTAAGCCAAAATAACGATGAACAAAAGCGCCAGATAGAGAAAATACCGATGCAGATTTTGCAGAATGAAGGGGAACTTTCTTTCGCCGCTGTATTTTCCGGCCATCGGCCCTGTGACGGCGCAGGAGGGTGGCGTGAGAAGAAATGCGCGATATAAGGCTTTTCGATAGTAGTAACAAGTCGCCCGAAAGCCCAATGGCGCAGCCAGAATCAACAACGCAGGTGACAAGGGCCACCATTTATGTTCCGGATCAATCAGCGGAGAGTAGAATGGAGACAAGTACGGCCCCCATTCATAATCCGTCCCCTGGAATGCACGCCAAGTGGCATAGAGACTGAAGCCTCCCATAACGACAATGATCGGCAAAATTTCCACCCACCACGAATCACGCCTGAACGTGGCGCCGAATTGTCTGTTTTGTAAATCAGTTCGAGATTCAGCCATTTCGATCTGGCGGCAATCGCCCAGCGCAAATCCTGCCACTGAACAGCCGCACTATCTCCTTTCTGAGATGGTCTATGAAAAAAAGCCTATGACGAAATAACCCGTCAGCAGCCTTTGCAAGTCATTGTCTGCCCGCCGCCAGAACTGTTTTTGGTCACCTGCACCCAATCAGACAATGTCGTCGTGGAACCGTCAGTCGTGTAGAAAAAGAATGTGATCGTTGTATTTGTCGCTTCGGCCAAAATCGCGCCATATTGTCCGGTGATGTATTGCTCTTTTCCGAAATCGCTTCCCAGCTTGCTGCAGTGATGCTTCAACTCGGTTCCACCCGCTCCGTTGGTGATGTAAGGATGATCCTTGAAACTCTTCTTTGAAAACCGCTGGTAAACGTGTTGGTGTCCTGTCAACACGGCGTTCGTTCCCAGATTCTCGAAATCCCACTGCATCCAGGCGGAGTTGTCGCTGTCGTTATTGCAAGCATAAGGCGCGTGGTGAAAGTAAGCGATTTTCCAGGGTTCAGTGGCTTGGCTGACAGCCCCTTTGTACCAGTTGTATTGCACTGAGCCAACCGTTGCACCATCAGGTTCGAAAGTCGCAGTGCTGCGGGTCAGTTTGCAATTTCCCTCGAAAGCCAGTGGGTCTTCGCTATCTATCGCAAACAAATGAACCGGCGAGGCTTGATTGTCGCGTGTTTTCCAGGTCAGGTCGTAATATCGTTGGTTGGGTTGAGTCCCGCTGCTGTTGAATGGCAAGCCTGTAAAGAATTGCAAATACGGAGTCGCATTCGCCGAATACCATTCGTGATTTCCAGGCGCCGGGAAAAAGGCGTTTGTTTTATTTGTCGTAGCCGTCCCGGTGCAGGGTGAAGGCACGGCGCCGGGGTTATAAATGTAATCGCAGTAAGGCTGACTATTGGCGACGATTGTACTGGCTTTGCCACAAGGGTAATTGTTATCGCCGACCGTGATGATGAACTGGGGATCCCAGCCCAGAACCATCGCGGCGACATTCTGCTCCGGACTACCGCTTTCGTTTCGTTGATCTCCAAAATCGCCCAGCACAGCAAAACGCACACACCCTTTGGCAGTTTTATCGCACGAAGGGCTTGGCTCTGGTGATGGAGTCGGGACGGAAACTTTCGCAGTTTCGACCATTGGCTTGCTGGTATTGCAAGCCAGTGAGAAGGCAAAAACAAACGCCGCTGCAATTACAACGAGAAATGTCTTTTTGCTGTTCATCCCCAAGTCACCTCAACGCAAGTAAGCGAAGCCATTGGCTAGCAAGGCTAGTCTTTTACTACTGGCAACTGAGCTACAGAACTTGTGAATTGTCCGAATTGAATTTCAACCGATTTGCGCTCGACTGAAATCAGCGCCGAGCCAAAGATAGTCAGGAACGCGGCGTAGTCTACGCATGCAGCCGACAACCGTCAACGTAAAGGCCCAACTTTATGACGAATCCACGTGCCTGTTTACAGATTCGATTCGGACTGATATTTTTCATTACCTTAACTCTGCTTACACCTTACACAACTGAATCTTATCCGGAGGCAAAATGTCTGCGTCTGCACAAAGTCTGCGACCGTCAAGCATCGGACTGCTGCTCAGGCTGTGGCAATCCTCGCTTGGCAAGAAATACGTGATGGCAATCACCGGCCTGGGGCTTTTCGGTTTTGTCATCGTGCATATGATCGGCAACCTGCAATTTTTTGGCGGGCCAACACTGATCAACGAATACGCTGAATCATTAAAATCAAAACCGCCAATCCTGTGGGGAGCGCGTTTGGCTTTGCTGGCCGCAGTTGTCTTGCATATCACGGCCGCAATCCAGCTTCATGCGGCAAATCGCAAAGCACGGCCACAGGCGTATGCCAGCGGCAAAGTCCTGGCTTCGACACTCGCCAACAGAACGATCATCGTCAGCGGATTGATCCTTTTTGTTTTTATCGGCTTTCATTTGGCCCACTTCACCATTGGCTGGATCAATCCGGACTATATGACCCTCAGCGATTCCGCTGGTCGCCACGATGTTCGAGCAATGATGATTGCAGGATTCAGCAACCCGGCAATTGTGATTTTCTACATTGTTTCGGTCGCGCTGCTTTGCCTTCACTTAAGCCACGGCGTCGCCAGCATCTTTCAATCTTTGGGGCTGCGCAGCAAAAAGACAGAAGCGAATCTGAAAAAACTGGCTGTAGCTGCAGCCATTATCTTGTTCTTTGGGTTTTGTGCGATTCCCATCGCGGTGATGGCAGGTCTGGTCCAATAAACATATGAGCATCAAACTTGATTCCAAAATTCCCTCTGGGCCGGTCGGCCAGAAGTGGACGAAATACCGGCAGGAAATGAAGCTGGTCAATCCGGCCAACAAACGCAAATTCACAGTCATCGTCGTCGGCACCGGTCTGGCTGGCGCTTCGGCAGCAGCGACGCTGGGCGAACTTGGCTATAACGTCAAGGCCTTCTGTTTTCAGGACAGCCCACGCAGAGCGCACTCCATCGCGGCGCAGGGCGGCATCAACGCCGCGAAGAATTATCGGAATGACGGCGATTCTGTTTATCGTCTGTTTTACGACACGATTAAAGGTGGAGATTTCCGCGCGCGCGAAGCCAATGTCCATCGCCTGGCCGAAGTTTCCGTCAGCATTATTGACCAGTGCGTTGCCCAGGGCGTGCCCTTTGCCCGCGAATATGGCGGCTTGCTGGACAATCGAAGCTTCGGCGGCGCGCAGGTTTCCAGAACATTTTACGCGCGTGGACAGACGGGCCAGCAGTTGCTGATCGGCGCTTATCAAGCACTGGAAAGGCAAATTCATCTGGGCACGGTTGAAATGCACGCCCGCACAGAGATGCTGGATGTGGTGCTGGTGGACGGGCACGCCAAAGGCATCGTTACCCGCGATCTGGTCACCGGAAAGATCGAAGTTCATGCCGCCAACGCCGTCGTATTGGCAACCGGCGGTTACGGCAACGTATTTTACCTTTCAACCAATGCCAAAGGCTGCAACGTGACGGCGACCTGGCGCGCTCACAAAAAAGGTGCTTTGTTCGCCAATCCTTGCTACACGCAAATTCATCCGACCTGCATTCCCGTCAGCGGAGATCATCAGTCGAAATTGACCTTGATGTCCGAAAGCCTGCGCAATGACGGCCGCGTCTGGGTTCCGAAAGACGTCAAGGATTGTGGCAAAGCTGCGAGCAGCATTCCTGATTCCGACCGTGATTATTACCTGGAGCGCAAATATCCCAGTTACGGCAACCTGGCTCCGCGCGATATTGCGTCGCGCGCAGCGAAACAGGTTTGCGACGAAGGACGAGGCGTTGGCCCCGGAGGCCGCGGCGTGTATTTGGATTTTTCGGCTTCGATCAACCGCTTGGGCGAAGACAAAATCCGCGAACGTTACGGCAATTTGTTCGATATGTATGAACGCATCACGGGCGAAAATGCCTATCAGCAGCCAATGCGAATTTACCCGGCCATCCATTACACGATGGGCGGTTTATGGGTGGATTACGAACTGATGAGCAATGTCCAGGGATTGTTTGTAATCGGGGAAGCGAATTTTTCCGACCACGGAGCAAATCGGCTCGGCGCTTCGGCGTTGATGCAGGGCCTGGCGGATGGCTATTTCGTGCTGCCCCAAACCGTTGGCGGCTATTTCGCGGGTGGCAAAGGCGGCGCACCATCAGCCGACCATCCGGAATTCAAAAAAGCGCTTGAAGAAACCCAGGCGCGCACTCGCCAACTGCTTTCGATCAAAGGCAAACGAACCGTGTCAGACTTTCATCGCGAGCTTGGCAAGTTGATGTGGGACAACGTCGGAATGGCACGCACCGACGCCAGCCTGAAGCACGCGCTCAAACGCATTCCTGAAATCCGCAACGAGTTCTGGGAAAACGTCAACGTGCTGGGCAGCGCCAATGAACTGAATCCTGCACTGGAATATGCCGGCCGCGTTGCAGACTTTTTGGAATTCGCAGAGTTGTTGGCTTACGACGCGCTACAACGCGAAGAGTCATGCGGCGGCCATTTCCGTGAAGAGTATCAAACGGAAGACGGCGAAGCATTGCGCCAGGATGACAAGTTCGCATACGTCGCGGCTTGGGAATTCAAGGGCGTGGATCAATTCCCGCAACTACATAAAGAATCGCTGGTGTACGAAGAAGTCCACATGACCCAGCGCAGCTACAAGTAAAGCAAGGAGCAAGTAATGAACCTGACACTTCGTGTCTGGCGACAGAAAAATTCAACCACAAGCGGACAATTCGTCAGCTATGAAGCCAAAGATGTCAGTCCGGACATGTCCTTTCTGGAAATGCTGGATGTAGTCAATGAAGGATTGATTGACCGCGGCGAGGAACAGATCGCGTTTGATCACGATTGCCGCGAAGGCATTTGCGGGATGTGCAGTTTGGTCATCAACGGCACGCCGCACGGTCCGATCAAGGCGACCACGACCTGTCAACTGCACATGCGGTCATTCAAAGATGGAGACACCATCACCATCGAACCGTGGCGCGCATCGGCCTTTCCCGTGATCAAGGATCTGGTTGTTGACCGAAGCTCATTTGATCGGATCATTCAGTCTGGCGGGTATGTTTCGGTTTCAACTGGCGGAGCCCCGGACGGCAACGCGATTCCGATTCCCAAAGAAGACGCCGACGTAGCGTTTGACGCGGCGGCTTGTATTGGCTGTGGAGCCTGTGTCGCGGCCTGCAAGAATGCTTCAGCGATGCTTTTCGTATCGGCGAAAATTTCTCACCTCAGCATGCTTCCGCAAGGCAAAGTCGAAGAGAACCGCCGTTTGCTGAATATGGTGCAGCAAATGGATGCGGAAGGTTTCGGCAACTGCACAAACATCGGTTCGTGCGAAGCAGCGTGCCCGAAAGAAATCACGTTGGACAACATTGCGCGTATGAACAGGTTATATGTAAAAGCCTTGCTGAAGAGCAAGTTGGCCTGATTAGTGTTTAACTCCAGGCTGCTGAACCCATCAGCAGCCTTTGGCAATTAGAAGGGGCACTAACAACCACATCAGCCCTTTGGCCAGGAAGAAGAAAAACCCTGCCAGCCCCATCCGCTTCAGCCAACCGGCAAAATGGCTGTGATGGGTTGGCGTTTCCGCTAGTTCGGTCTCTTTTTGAACGGGGTCTTCCATAATCGGCTGATTCTTATTTCAACACTACATTCCCTTTGGAAGTTTTGAGCGTCGCTTTGATGGCTGGCGAATCAGCCTTGGCAATTTTAGCGTTGATTCCCAGCAACAGCATGAAGGCAGCAATTTTCTCAGCTTCCGGATGCTCAAATTCCAGTGCCAGCAACTCGCAGCCACTTGGCGAATCCACCGAAGGATGAAGGGAATCTTTGTCCCACTGGATAAAAAACGGCACGATGTTGAAGTAAATCAAATCTTTATCCGCCTCTCGAACGACATTCAGCGTGCGCCATTTGAGCAGTTTGCCGTCTGGTCGCTGTCTGGCTCCGTCCATCGGTCCCATCACAGATTGCTTTCCAGCTTTCGCCTGTTGCGCCAGCCCGTGAATGTCAGTCGTTGCCGAAGCCCACAAAACCAGGCGAGGCGAGGCCAATTTCAATAAATCTGCGGCGCGTGGATGACCTGCTTGCTCAGGGTCAGGCGCCATGATTTCCAGATATTGCCGGTTCCCGAAGGACAACAATGCATTTTGAGTTCCGCGATTCGGATGCTTGCCCCCCACCATCGCGCGAACTCCGGTCAGCTTTTCAACCCACTCAATTCCCGTTTGCAAATCGCTGACGCCAAGCACCAGATGATCCACGGCGTCTTTAGCGTTTCGAAGTTTCATTGCTTCTCCCAAAGCGGCTCCGCCAAACAATGAAGCCAACAGCGCCAGATTGCCCATCTGCAAAACCTGTCTGCGCGAATAGAACCCCTTGCCAGACAGCTTTAATGCGTTTTGAATTTCCATGCCGCAAGCTCCTGTTTGTTACGATATTGAGTTGCCGGATTGCGTTCAAACAATAAATGATTCAACACAAAGTTTCCACTTGCCGACAGGCAAGCCAAATGGCAAATTCAAGATCGGCAACCGCCGCTTAAATTCAAATCACTCAAAAAGGATAATCATCAAAATGAGCCAGGAAAAAGTGACCGTTATCGCTTACATCGAAGTCAAACCAGGAACCGAAACAGCGTTTATGGAACACGCTGCCCAAGTGATTGCCGCCACGCGAGCCGAAGCCGCCTGTATCAATTACGACCTGCACCAAGCTCCGGGCGCAACGCACAAATTTGTGTTTTATGAAAACTGGACGAGTATGGATGGCTTGAGCCAACATGCGGCCTCGGCTCATATTCAAAGGTTTCGCAATGGCATTGCTGATCTGATCACAAAACCAACTGAAGTGACAGTTTGGAAAATGGTTTCAGAACCTGCCAGTTAGCGTTTGAGGGGGTAACTGCGGCTGTAAAAAGAAGCAAGCAATGAATGCCCTATCTTGACGGTCGCAGTTCAACTCATATCGGTTTAGAATGACACCGTGAGTTCGAATACTAATAAGCACCATTCTAGATTCAGCAATGCCAGAAACAATCGCTATCTCTTGTTCTGCGTGATGCTGCTTTTTCTACAAGCACATGCATCGGCGGATCGCCGTGTCGCTCAGGGAGAAACCTTTCTTTCCAACCTTCGCTATGAAATAGAACTTGGGATTGATTACCGCAACGCAACATTTGCAGGGGTCGAAACGGTTCGTTTCACAAACTCTGGCCGTGAAGAAGTTGACCAAGTCAGCTTTCACCTGTATCCCAATGTCGGCTTGGCAGAAGAAGATGATTCTTGGCTGAGCATCCGGCGGGTCACGACGAATGGCAAAGACCTACGATATGGTCTGCGATCGCGCCAAACCATTGTCAGAGTCGAGCTTCCCGCAAAGCTTGCAGCTGGTCAAAGCATCGAATTGAAATTGGAATTTTCCGGGCGCATTCCACAGGTTCAGCGTGAAGAAGCCAGCTTGCTGGCGCACTTTATGCAAGAGGTCAACGATGCGGTGAACGAAGAGCGCAGTTCGCACGACACCCGCGATATTTTCTTTGCCAGCGAAGAAGCCATGCTGGTCGGATATTTCTATCCGATTCTTGCCGCGAAACCCTCACAACTGACGGAACAAAGCCTGGTCGCCGGAGCCAGCGGAATCACTGTCAGCGAAGTCGCCAATTATCAAGTCAAAGTATCTATCGCCGAAGGCCTGACGGTGATCAGTTCAGCGCTCCTGGTCAAAACCGAAGAAACAACCGGTTCGCCTGAATCCGAGAAACGCAGAACTTATCAATTCGCAGGATCGAATTTGCGCGGCTTCGGCCTGGCAATCGCCGAGCGTATGAAAAGCGTCGAACAGCAGGTTGGCGCGACGAAAGTGACTTCCTATTTCCGCGAAGGCGATGACCGGCTGGGCAAACGCGCATTGGATGTTTGCGTTCGGGCGGTGGAAACCTATTCGCAATCCTTCGGCGCTTATCCGCACCCGTTGCTGCAAACCATAGAAATGCCGCTTTCCGCCGGGCACAGCAGCACGGAATTGACTTCGCTCATAGCCCTTGCGCAGGCGTATTACATTGATTTCGATTCACCGAAATCTGTCCGCTTGCCGGGCTTTTTACGCGAACAAGCGGATGTCATCAAAACTTCGTTTGAATTTTCCCTCGCCCATGGTGTCGCCAGGCAATGGTGGGGCGTTGCCGTCGGGAGCGATTCCGAGCGAACTCCTTTTCTTGATGAAGCACTATCCAGTTACTCGGCGGCTTATTATCACGAAGCGGCATACGGGAAAGGGCTGGGCGACATTATTCTGAAACAGCAGCTCTACGGAACCTATCAGGCTTACCGAATGCTCGGCGGCGCTGATATGGAAGTGGACAAACCGGCGCGGGATTTTCGTAACGCGCTTCAATTCACGGCCATCGTGCAAGCTAAGGGCGCAATTCTCTTTTCCCTGCTGCGTCAGGAGTTGGGAGACAAGAAGTTTTTTGATGCGTTGAGAAATTACTTTTCCGCCAACCGGTTTCGTCTGGCGACGCAGGATCAACTGAAGGCGTCTTTTTTCAGCGAAGTTGAAGACCAGCGAAATGTTCGCGCCCTTTTCCAGCGCTGGCTGAAAGAAAAGCATGCGGATGAAGACATCGGCGCGCCGGACCTAACCTTGCTGTCGCCATCCGTTTCAAAAATTCGCGCGCTGGGCCGAGCGTTCGTGAAGATTGGAAAGACGGCTGCCAAGCCCTTTGATTCTCGTTGACTGGTTCTGGTTAGCCTGGAGGCCAGGCCATTGAACGTCCGCCCATCACGTGCAAATGAACATGAAAAACAGATTGTCCGGCGTCAACGCCGGAATTGGCGACAACTCTGAAACCACTTTCCGCAATTCCCTCCTGGGTGGCAATTTTTCCAACCACAAGCATCAAATGCCCCAACACCGCATGATCGTCTGATCCGGCTTCGTTCAATGAGGCAATATGTTTTTTGGGAATCAAGAGCACATGAATCGGTGACTGCGGATTGATGTCCCGGAAGGCAAAAGAGTGCTCGTCTTCATAAACTTTCGTTGCAGGAATTTGCCCGGCGATGATCCGGCAAAAGAGGCAGTTGCTGTCTGACATTCTTTCTCCTGTTTAGTTTTGTGGAGTAAACTACGTCCGGCACGAAATCCGTTGTGATAGTAGCATACACGGTTTCGCTGCAAGCAAGTCACCAAAGAGGTAATTCATGTCCAGGTTTATCAAAATGATTTCCGTCGTTGCACTTTTACTTTCCATCGGCTGTGACATTGGCCATGCAAGTGGTTCTGGCATTCAACAGCAACCAGCCGCACCCTATCGCGGGCAAAACTACAATTACGAAAATTACAGCTATGAGGTCATCAATTCTTTTCCGCATGATCCCGCGGCATTCACGCAAGGCCTGCTTTTCCATCAGGGAGTGCTGTACGAAAGCACAGGGTTGGAAACAGCTTCTTCATTGCGTCAGGTTGACCTGACGACCGGGCAGGTGATCAAGAAAGTGAACGTGCCATCTGTTTTTGCTGAGGGGTTGGCACTGTTCAATAACCGCCTGTATCAACTGACCTGGCAAAATCAAAAAGCATTCGTTTATGACTTCGCCTCTTTTGCTTCACTGAATACCTTTAATTACTCCGGCGAAGGCTGGGGGCTGACGAACGATGGTCAGTCTTTGATTATGAGCAACGGAAGCAGCCAGATCCGCTTTCTTGACCCGGAAACCTTCCAGATTCAGCGGACCATCAAAGTTACTGACAATAACGGTCAAGAAATAGATCGCCTGAACGAATTGGAGTACATCAAGGGCGCAATTTTCGCCAATGTCTGGCTGACAGATAAAATTGTGCGAATTGATCCTGCTTCAGGCAAAGTGACAGCTTTGATCAATTTGGCAGGTTTATTGAAACCTGAGGACCGGACGCGCCCTGTGGATGTGCTGAATGGAATTGCGTACGACGAAACCAATGATCGGCTTTTTGTTACGGGCAAGCTCTGGCCGAAACTGTTTCAGATCAAACTGATTGCGCGACGAGATGCCGTCAGCCGCTAAATCAGCTTTGGAAATTTTGCTTGACGCCCAGTTCATCACCTTTTATAGCGTCCACATACACCGTCCAGGTCATCCCCTTACCCACAACAACCGGCAAGGCCAAATGAATTTCCAGCCGTTTGCCTTCCACTTTTGGATAAATGACCATCTCGCCAATTTTGATCTCTTCCTGTTTGGCAAGTTTGTAACTTTGTGGCCGGCCAGCAATCGTCGTATAGGTGAATTCGCGGCCAATTAATTTGTCATAGATGGACTTGCTTGTGATTTCGGCTCGCATCGGCAAGCTGACTGCTGGCAACACACTACTGCTCATTTGCAACAGGTCCCCATTTTTACCAATGGCGAAACGAAGCTCTCCATAGCCTTCAGCCAATTGGAACGGAAAGTTTGTTTGCCAGAACAGCGCGCGGAAAAAATTGCCTTCACTGGTAAAAGAAGCCAATGACAAATTTCGCAAACTAACTGACTCGCCTCCCAACACAGCACTGGACCGGTCAATAAAACGGCGTAAGGCCTCCTTGGCTTCAATTTCGCCAAAAATGCCTGGCTTTGTTTTGATGTTGATTCGTCCGGTGAATTCGTTTGGCAGCGCGCGCGGCGTGTTCAGCACAACCATCAAATCCGGTTTGACTTCCGGCAATCGCCATTCAGTTAAAAACTGTTTCCAGGCTTGCTGCAAAGCTTGCTGGCGTTCCGGTGTATCTTCGATAACGGGAGGATAACTGTTTTGCTGTTGCGGAGTATTTGTCGCAACTTGTCCCGGCGCGGCGCAGGCTCCAAAACACAGGGCCAGACAGATAATGATTCTCATTCTTTTCATACGCGCGATGATTTCACCGCACATTTTCAAAAGCAAGACGATATGTTGACGTCTACTAGAGCCAACCGTATTATTTCGGCGCTCACTGGCCCTATCACCTAAATGCAGTTTCATAAGAGGCATCCCCGCCTGCGATTCGTCTCGCCTAGTAGTTGTATTGGCGCCTTAATCCGAATAAAGCCTGTGGCTTAATTCGCCTTGAATAGGAGATTCATACGTGAAGAAAAGATTAGCACTACTGCTTGGATTGTTATGTTTGCTTACATTGCCCTTGTTGTTGCCAGCCACATCAGCACAGGCGAAAAAACTATTATCTAGTTTCGTGGCCACAACGACAGCTCAAAACTCTCCCTGGCCTTCCCTGGCTGAGCAGTTGGCGCAAGTAAAAGCGAAACCAGGCACTGCTTTCGAGCAATTGATCAGAGATAACCAGGAATTTGGAATGCTTCGATTGGATGAGGCGGGCGACAAACGCAGACTGCCTCCGTGGATTCGCGTCATGTGGCGCAAAGCGCATCCTGAGCTGGTTTATTCTTCCACGGATCCGACGGGCGGTTATCCGCTGGTACTGAAAGAAATCGTTGAATGGATGGAAAACCATCAGGATTTGAAACCGGCTCCGGCTGATCCTTCCTTTCCACCAGCAAGCACAAATAGTGTCGAGGCGACGGTGAGCGGTGAGCAACGAATTTCCGGCCCGCAAACTTCACCGCGCAGCGAATCCGACATCCGTGTTAACTATTTCGATCCGACAAAGATTTTGTCGGGATCAAACGCGATCGTCAGCAGCGGGCATCAAGCGATCTTCTATTCAACAGATAGCGGAGCAACCTGGGGCCAAACGTCCTTGCCCTTTACTGTCAGCGACTCCTTCCATTCGGATCCTACAGTTGATTGGACTTCTGATGGACGTGGCTGGTCGTCTACTCTTGGCATTCAGGGCAGCACCTTACGGCTGCGGAATTATTTCACGACGGACAACGGCGCGAACTGGACATTTGAAACGACGGTTTCCGGTTCGCAAACCAGCGTAGACAAACAGATGGTCTGGGTGGATCACAATTCCGCCTCGCCTTTCTTTAACCAGCAATACGCCATTTGGCACAATGGAACTCCGGCGTTTGTCAGTCGTCGCACCGCTGGCGGCGCGGGTACCTGGTCAGCGCCGCTCCAAATCAGCGGAGCAGAAAGCACCGGCACGGCCATCGGGTCTGACATCAAAACCAACAGCGCCGGAGACGTGTTCGCATTCTGGCCGACGACTGGTAACCGACGCATTTTCGTCGCCAAATCAACCAACGGCGGCACGTCTTACGGCACGCCGGTTCAGATCGCCACGACCTTTGACGGGTTCGACATCGGTGTTCCGTCATTCAACGGACGCCGTGCACTGATTTACACCGCGTCCGCTGCCTACAAAACGGCGGTGAAAAATCTGGTTTACACAACCTGGACGGATTTGAGCGGCGATCTCGGCTGCACCTCCGCAGCGAATGAACCCGGCAGCAACATCGCTTCGACTTGTAAAACGCGCGTCTGGTTTTCGCGTTCGACGGATGGCGGCGCGACGTGGTCAACGCCGGTGAAGATCAACAACCAGGCTGGACTGAACGATCAATTCAACCAATGGCTAGTTGTGGATGAAACAACCGGCGCGCTGGCGATTATGTATTACGACACCGTCGCCGACGCCGGACGCAAGAAGGTTCACGTATATTATCAAGGCTCATTCAACGACGGCGTGACGTGGTCTGCGCCGCTTCAGGTTACTACGGCTGAAACCGATGAAACGTCCAGCGGTTCGGACGGAGGGAATCAGTTTGGCGATTACAACGGACTATCCGGGTACGCAGGAATCTTCTTTCCTTCATGGACGGATCGCCGCACAGGAGGACGTGAAGAAATCTGGACGGCGAAAATTAGCGATGCGGCCTGCACCGCCCCAGGCTCGCCAACCATCGGAACGGCCACTGCCACCGCCCCCAATCAGATTCAAGTCACATGGTCGGATGGCTCGCCCTCATCTGCGGGCTTCAATGTATATCGCGCAGTCGGAACCTGCGCCGCGCCAGGGGCATTCACGCGAATTGCCTCAAATGTTGCCGGTTCGCCGTTTACCGACAACACTGTTTCAGGCGGCACAACTTATTCCTACAAAGTGACCGGCCTGGACATCACCGGCAATTGCGAATCGCCGCAATCGTCTTGCGTTCAGGCGACGGCGACTGGCGCATGTATCTTGCCGCCCACATTTGCAGGAATCGGCACGGTCGCGAATCCGGCGCTGGCCACCTGTACGCTGAACCTGTCCTGGTCGGCAGCGACAGCCAGTTGCGGTGGCCCTCTTACCTACACGATTTACCGTTCCACAACTGCCGGATTCACTCCAGGAGGCGCAACGCAAATTGCGACTGGCCTGACCGGAACCAGTTACGCTGACAACACCCCTTTACTGAGCGGTACCACCTACTATTACATTGTTCGCGCAACAGATACTGCTAACGCCGTTACCGATTCCAACACGATAGAAAAGAGCGGAACGCCGACTGGCCCTGTCAGCTTGAGCACTCTAACGGAAACCTTTGAAGGAGCGTTAAGCGGCGGAGGATTTGATAATCCGGGGTGGACGCATCAGGCCATTTCTGGCGGAGTTGATTGGGTTTGGTCAACCACTCAATCGCACACACCCACTCATTCGTGGTTTTCCGCCAGCCAGACTTCGATTTCTGAGCGCGCACTGGTTTCCCCGGTATTCGGAGCCAACGCCAGCACGACGCTGAGTTTCTGGCACACCTTCGACTTTGAAACCAATGCCGCCGGAACGACCTTCTATGACGGTGGCACCCTGGAATACACCACCAACGGCGGCTCGACCTGGACAGTCGTGCCCGACGCCAATTTCACCGCTGGAGTTTTCAACGCGACGATCAGCTCAGGCTTTAGCAGTCCGATTGGCGGTTTGCGCGCCTGGGGCGGAGGAACGATCGGCGCGATGACACAGGTAACAGTCAATCTGGCATTTCTGGCCGGAAACAACGTCATGCTGCGTTGGCGCGAAGGCGACGACAGCAGCGCGGCGGATGTTGGCTGGTTCGTGGATGACGTCACGATTATCAATGCGGGCATAGCCAGTTCCTGCACGCCTGCCGGTAGCTGCCCGACGATCACAATTGACCCGGCGACATTGCCTGCGGGTTTTGTCGGAACGGCTTACAATCAACCGCTGAGCGCGAGCGGCGGAAACGGCTCCTACACCTTCACGTTGGATTCAGGCTCTTTGCCTCCCAATATCAACATCATGAGTGGCGCATTGGTGGGAACGCCAAACACTGCAGGCGTCTATAGCTTTGCCATCAAGGCGACTGACGGCAATATGTGTATGGGGACACGTAGTTACACCTTAGTCATCAGTGGAACAGGGCTGATGTACTATCCATTGACGCCGTGCCGCATTCTCGATACGCGCAACCCACCCGGCACCCCGCTTGCCGGAGGAAACACCCTTACTCAGGTCGCACGCGGTATTTGCGGAATCCCGGCGACAGCCAATGCAATTGTTGGCAATGTCACCACCGTGAATCCTGCCGCGCAAGGCTTCCTGACCATTTTCCCCAGCGATGCCACGCAACCATTCACCGCCATTACCAATTTCCCTGCGAACGAAGTGTTAAACAACGTTTTCACAGTGGGACTGGGCAATGCCGATGGCGCATTCAAAATCTTTGCCTCCAACACAACACACGTTGTCGCGGACGTTTCCGGGTATTATGCGCCTCCGGCTGCCGGCGGCTTGTATTACCATCCGTTGCCTCAACCGTTACGGTTGGTTGACACCAGGCCGATGGCGACGGCTTGCAATACTCCTGGAGTGCCGTTGACCAGCGGAGTTTCCATTACAGTGCAAGGCACAACCACTTGCAGCGGCGTGACAATTCCCAGCGCGGCGAAGGCTTTGGTTGGCAACGCAACAACTGTCGGGCCAACTGGCCAGGGATTCCTGACCATGTATCCGTCAGATGTGGCTGTGCTTTTGACGGCAAACGGAAACTTCAAGGCAGGTCAAACGCTGAACTCGCAGTTTTACACCGGCTTGTCCGCATCAGGACAGTTTTCAGCCGTCGTAAACATTCCGGGCAGTGGCACGACAAACCTGGTCATTGACGTTCACGGTTATTTCAGTTCAGAAGCCATGGACGCCAACGGCCTGGGCCTGCTCTTCACCGCGATTACGCCCGTCAGGTTGCTGGATACACGTCCCAGCGCCACCGGATGTTTTACGCCGGGAACTTCCATTGTAGCCTTGACGGACACGTCACAGCTTGCCCGTGGCACTTGCACAATTCCCGCAACAGCAAAAGCCGTTGTCGGAAACGCCACTGTCGTACAACCGACAGCCAATGGCTTCCTGACGCTATGGCCAAGCGACGTAACCAGGCCGCTTGTCGCCAGCTCCAATTACGTGGCGGGGCAAATTCTGAATCGTCACTTCACCATCGGTTTGGGCACCGACGGGGCCTTTAAGCTTTATTCCGTCAGCAGCACCAATCTGGTGGTTGACGTCTCAGGGTATTTCGCGCCGTAATTTGCGGCAAAATTTTCTGTAGTAACTGATGTTACGCGCTCAAGAAATGAGCATTGGACTTGACCCGGTTTTCGTCCCGGTAGGGACGGTTTGATTGTAGCCCGGCAGTTCACTGCCGGGAAAAGCAGTAAATGAATCTGCGTCCTGTAGGGACGCTTGAAATCCCCCGGCGCAAGATTCAAGCGTCCTTACAGGACGCGGCAGAAAAACACAGCTACCCGGCAATGAATTGCCGGGCTAATTTCAACCGTCCCTATCGGGACGAAGAAGCTGTTAAATGTTTTGTCTCATTTGCCGTCGCGTAACATCAGTAGTAATTCAACGCGCAAGGTTTTAATCGAAACCTTGCGCGTTTTTCTTTTTCAGTCTCAAACATCACCAAAGTATCACCAAGCCATCACGCAAACCTCATGAGCCGAAATCCTCACTTGAATACAATCCGCGTCGTTGGAGGGAGGAACGAAACAAATGATTGAGTGGGTGAAAGTAGAATTAAACAAAGCAGTTGTAGCAACCGAAGAGCGCGCATGGCTTCATCGCCTGGATAATTCCGGCAACGATCCGTTCGCGGAACCAATGCCGGAAACATCGGGAAGCCGGGCGACGACGCGACAGTTGCTGGATGGCGTCATCGCGGTCGCGCAAAGCTTGTTGCCACGCACGGCTGCCAGACCAGTGCTTACTGCTGAACGCTGGGCCTGGCGCCTGGCCGGGTACTACCACACCACTCACGCCACGCCGCGGCTGATGGCCGAAGCAGCCGGACGCTTCGCGGCGATAGGCAAGCAGGAGTTGGCTGATTATTCAAAAAGCAAAGTCGAGGACGAAGGAGGACACGATCAACTGGCGCTGCGCGATTTGGAGGCTCTTGGGTATGACGCGGAAAGATTGGCGACAGAATTGGTCCCGCCAACCGCCGCAGCGTTGGTTGATTACTTTACTGAATTGGTTCGCGCCGAAAATCCAGCCGGATGTGTTGGCTACGCGTACGCGCTGGAACGATTGGCGACGACCCACGACAAAGATTATCTGCGACAAGTCGAAGCCGTCTTGCCGCCAAACATAAAAGCGACTCGCTGCTTGCGAGTCCACAGTTCAATGAGCGCCGACGCCGAGCACGTTGAAGAGGCGCTGGAAGTAACGGCCAACCAACTGGCAGAAGATCGCAGGCTGATTGCGTTGGCTGCTTACCGAACTACACAAATTTGTTGTTCGCCACCGATTGGCGGACACATTCCCGAAACGGAGCTGCGATATCGTTTGTCGGCTTTCGTTTCAAAACCACAAGTCAGCCGAAAAGCGGCTGGCAAATAACAACCAAACTGAGAAGGAGAAAACAAAAAATATGGCTACAGCAAAAACTGCAATGACACCTGACGTTCAAACTGCCTGGCGCGGAATCGTGCCGAAAGCCTGGAGCGATGAACAGTTCAAACAGAAACTGATGGATAATCCGAACCGCGCTCTGACCGACGCTGGCGTGACCCTGCCAGCGGGTGTCAATTTTGTGGTTGTTGAAAATGAACCCAGCCGCGTCCATCTGATCCTGCCTACTCAACCTGGCACTGCCTCCGTTCAGGAAATGAAGCATCTGGAAAGCGATTACGATCCGGGCTTCTAAGACCTTATCTAGCTCCACCAATAGCATAGATAACAATTTCCTATCACAAAGGGACAAAGGGTCAAGGGATCAAAGAACTAGAGACCGAAATATCTTTGTTCCTTCGTCCCTTTGATCCTTTGTGATTATTTGATCGTCTTAAGGAGAGCAATGAACATTGAGCAGCGCGATTGTGTCGTTATCGGCGGAGGCCCGGCGGGCAGCACGTTTGCCGCCATCGCCAAAAAATATGATCCCACATTAAACATCACGGTTCTGGAGCGCGCGCGGTTTCCACGCTATCACATCGGCGAATCCACCATTCCGGCGGCAAACGGCGTATTGCGCGATTTAGGCATTTACGAAGACCTGGAAAACACAGACTTCGTCAAAAAGATGGGCATCGTCTTCGTCTGGGGTGAAAACCGCCAGCCCTGGAGCGCCGATTATCTGAGGCTGCGCGATGTGAAATTGCCCGAAACCGGAACCGATGTCATTGACGTGACCGGACAGGATTTTCGCGGCGTGGTGGATCGGTTGGGATACCTGGAAACGCCTGTGACAGCGTTCAATGTTCGCCGCGCAGAGTTCGACAAAATGCTGCTGGATAAAGCGCGGGACTTTGGCTGCGACGTGCGCGAAGGCACAAAAGCCACCGCCGTTCATCGCAATGCCGAAGGCGCTGTCGAAGCGGTTGATTGGGAAAACGACGAAGGCCAGTCAGGCCGAATCAACACTCCTTTCATTCTGGACGCCAGCGGTTTGATGAGCTTTCTGACCAAAGCCGACCGTGAATACGATCCGACGATGAACAACTTTGCGGTGTACGGCTATCTGTCGGGGGCGGAATGGAAAGTGACATTTAACGGCAAACGTGACCGTTCGACGGTGTTCATTGCTGCTGTGGATGAAGGCTGGATTTGGTACTTCCCGATTGGCCCGGACATTATGTCTGTCGGAGCCGTGACCCGCACAGACAAGTTCAAACGCAATCTCGGCGATGACGACCTGGAAACGTTTTGGTGGCGCATGCTGAATTCCTGCCCGGAAGTTTCCGGCTTAGTCAAAAATGCCAAAATCCGCACAGACATTTTGCCTGACGGCAAACGAGTTTCTGCCAGTCAGGATTGGTCTTCGTGGGCGCGCTCACCGATTGGCAACGGCTGGGCGGCGGCAGGCGATGCGGCAATTTTCGTTGATCCGATTCTCTCTTCCGGTGTCACGCTGGCCATGCAGAGCGGCCATCGCGCGGCTTATACCTTCAACACGATGCGCTCGCAGCCAGAGCTTTCTTCCGAAGCCTTGTGGAAGGCCTACGCCGATTACATTCGCGGCGAATACGGCGCCTTCCTGACAATGGCTCGGCACTTTTACGGCAACAACAAAGCCGCTCAATCGTGGTGGTGGGAATCGCAGAAAGTCGTTAACCGCGCTGGACGCTTGGAACTGGACGACCACCAATCGTTCACAATGGCGACGGCAGGATTTTTCCCCGTGCCGCGCACGAACACGTCGGATGTCGTCGGTTCACTGATCAAACATCTGTCAGGCACGAAAGCCGACGTGCTGAACATCAACCGCGAATCCGGCGTGCCGGATTTCGATGAATTGCCGAAATGCACGTACGACTTGCTGGCCCAGTTCCGGTTGGATTTGCGAACGGAACCAGTCATGACCGGTGGCGCGAAAGGTGCGCTGGACGTATATCACGATCTGGTCACAGACATTTCCGGAATGGCGCATAGGCTGGCGGCTGTTCCCTGCCGAATTTCGCCGAAGTTGACTCCTTTGATAGTTGCCATTCAGCGCAACCACACCGTGGCTGATTTGCTTGACGTAGCGACGGAACTGGCAAGCAAATGCGAAATCACAGTCGAAGAAGCGCGGCGTTCGGCGCTGGAAATTTTGCGAATTGCCGCGATGAAAGGATACGTGCGAATCAACACTGCAACTAAATCCCTGGCAAAGGCGGCTGGCCGTGCTTGAAACGGTAACGCTGACGCTGATCTTTCACGAAAACGAACCTGCTCGGTTGCAATCGCTGGCCGAGCAGGTTTCCGACCCGATGCACGCGAATTATGGGCGGCATTTGGATCGTGACCAATTGGCTTCGTTAATCGCGTTGCCGGAAGGTGAACGCCAACAAGTCACCGAATGGTTGCGTGGTTACGGAATGACTGTGATGGATTCGCCCGAGGCGAATAAACAGTTGATGTTTGTTCGCGCCACACCACAACAAATCGAGATGGCCTTCGGCAGTGAACTGATCGCGTGGCTGAAAAAAAGCGGCGACACACGTGCAGCGCGAATGCCATTGGCAATGCCGCGCCGTTTGGCGGGGTATGTTCAAAAAGTCAGCGGCTTGATTGACGAACGCCCAGCAACCGGTCGTCTGCTGCCAGTCACAGGTTCGCTCAATCCATTGGCCAGAGTCACGCGCGAACTTTCGCCCGAGATTCCGGCAAACGCCGCTGGCTTTACGCCAGAAGACATTCGCAGGATTTATCAGTTCCCTGACAATTGGAACGGTAGCGGAGAAACCATCGCGCTAATGTCGCTTGGAGGTGATCTCAAAACCGGCGATCTTTTTACGTTCTGGAACGCGCACGGCCTGAATGCCAGCCGGATTGCCGTGAAACAAGTGGGGGCTGCTAAGCCAGGAAAGGCCGATCCTGTGTTGTCGCTGGAAACGACGATGACAGTGGAATGGGCAGGCGCGATGGCTCCGGGCGCAAAGATTGTCGTTTACCACATTGATCCAACGATGATGAGCGATCCGTGGTCGGCGTTTTTGCTGGCAGTCATTGGCGACAAAGCCAATTCGCCAACTATCGCCTGCACCAGTTGGATTACGCCTGAACGGCGCTATTACGCAATGCACGGACACAGCGTAATTTCCGGCTTGCTGAATCAATGCGCGGCACTCGGAATCACAGTGATTTCCGCCGCAGGTGATTGGGGGGCCTTCGATGGAATTCCGCGCCACATCAAAGATGGCCGCTACGTCAGCGACGCTCCCTGGCCGCATGGAGTTTTTCCCGCCGTCGAAGAGCGCGTGCTGTCCGTCGGCGGAACGATGATTACAAGTCAAAACCCATTGACCGAAGTCGCCTGGAGCGGCCCGCCTCCGCCGGGAATTCAAAAGACGATTCACTTCGACCGGCTGGCTGGTTCCGGCGGTTTCAGCGAAGACGTGCCGATTCCGGCCTGGCAAGAACCTGTACTGCGCAGCCATTATCCGCGTGGAGCTGGGCGTCCAGCGGTCGTGCCTTATGGACGAGGCTTTCCCGACGTGGCAATGATGGCGGCAGGCCCATCGGTTCAACGCCAACCCGGTGAAGCGTTGACTTCGCAAAGTTATCAAGCCGTGGTCGGTGGCAAATGGGTTGATTACGCAGGCGGCACAAGCGTCGGTGCCCCCATTTGGGCTGCGATTATTGCTCTAGCAAACCAAGCGCGACGCGAAGCCGGATTGGGCCGCGTTGGCTTCATCAATCCACTGCTTTACCAGCTGGGCAATAATGCGGCGACCCCGTTTCGGCAAATTACTCAAGGCTCTGCGGATGTTTCAATGACTGTCGTCAACCGGCACGGTCAAGCCGTCAGCTACGATTTACCAGGTTATGAATGCCGCTCGGGCTGGAACCCTGTGACGGGGCTGGGAGTTCCAAATGTGGCCAATTTGATCAGTCGCCTTCAAGGCAAAAAGGAGGGAGCCTAGAAACCCATGACGAATCAAGAATTATCCGTTCTGTTTTTCCTACAACTCGCAGTCATTCTGTTCGCAGTGCGAATGTTCGGCTCGCTGGCCCGCAAGATTGGCCAACCTGCCGTCGTAGGAGAAATGGTTGCTGGAATTTTGCTTGGCCCTTCCCTGCTGGGTTGGGCGTTGCCTAGCTTCCAAACACAACTATTACCTACCGCGTCTAAACCTATTATTTACGTCGTCTGTCAGGTTGGCATCGTGCTGTATATGTTTGTCGTCGGCGCGGAATTTAAAGTGGACATCGTTCGCAAACACTTACGTAGCGCGGTGGCAGTTTCCATTACTGGTATTGTTTTGCCGTTCACGCTTGGAGCATTGCTGGCTGTGTGGCTGGTTCGTGAAGGCATCTATTTCAAACCCAACATTGCTCCTTGGCAAGCGGCTCTGTTCTTGGGTGCGGCAATGGCTGTAACAGCATTTCCGGTGCTGGCACGAATGATTCGGGATCGCGGACTGACTTCGACACTTGTGGGAACGCTGACACTGGCCGCCGGAGCAATTGATGATGTTGCCGCCTGGTGTTTGCTGGCTGTGGTGCTGGCTTGTTTGAGCGGCAGTGGAATTGTGGCGATGCTGGCAGTTGGCGGCGGATTGTTTTATGTCGCAGCCGTTTGGTTCATTGGCAAACCATTGCTGGCGCGGCTGGAAGTTCGCGCACAAAAGCAGGGCAAAGTTTCAGGGCAGATGCTTGGCTTTGTCATGATGTTGCTAATGCTGGCCGCCTGGTTCACTGACTTCATTGGCATTCACGCAGTTTTCGGAGCTTTTGTGCTGGGCGCGGCAATGCCACGCGGTATCGTCACGCGAGATTTGCAACGTTTGATCGAACCGGTGACGGCAAACTTCCTGCTCCCTCTATTTTTCGTCTACTCGGGTTTGAACACGCGGCTGGGATTGGTAACTCCAGCGTTGTGGATCGTGACGATTGTTATTGTGCTGGCTGCCAGCGTGGGAAAATTCGCAGGCTGCTGGCTGGCAGCGAAACAGGCTGGCGAAAGCCAACGCGATTCACTGGCCATCGGCGCGCTGATGAATGCACGTGGGTTGATGGAACTGATTATGCTGAATCTGGGGTTAGAACGTGGAATCATCACGCCAGCGCTCTTTACGGTGATGGTTGTGATGGCATTGGCGACGACGTTTATGGCAACCCCGTTGTTCAATTTGGCCTACGGCTCAGACCGCCAAAAGCCGCGCTTGTCAAAAATCCCGCACAGCTTTGAAGCTCAGGCTTCCTGAAAGACTTACTCTCTTTGCTCTGCTCAACTCTTTGGGGCAGGCCCTCGCTGGCCTGCCCAATTTTTATTTCGAAAACCCAATACGTTTCAACAGTTCGCCAAATTTTGGCAGCCCGCGCAATGGCTCAAATACAGGCTCAACTTTCAATTCAACCATTCCACTGTCTTTTTCGGCCAATCCTTTTTCCAGCGCTGCCATTGCAAGATCGTTTTCACCAAGCCGTGTGTACAAAGCGGCAATAGACGACGAAGGCACATACCTTTGCTTTGCTTCTTCGTTCAAATGCGCAAGTTCTCGCCGCCAGAATCCGTCAGCATTGGATTCGGCGAAAGCTTTTTTCAGTGAAGTCAGATATTCGCCGCTTTCGCCCATCAACAATTTTGCGCGCAACAATTCCATGATCGCTTCCTGCTTTTTGCCCGTCTGTTCGAAAACCAGCCCCAGACTGGTGTGTGCCGGAGCGAATTTGTCGTCAATCGCAAGGGTCTTTTTCAGATGGTCTGCCGCATGGTCATAACTTTTGGCGTAGTACTGAATCGCTCCAATTGACTGGTTCACAGGCAGCGACCGTGGGTCCAGAGAACGCGCTTTCCAAACTTCGGCTTCGGCTTCTTTGTGGCGTCCCAGCAATGCCAAAAATTCAGCATATCGCTGATGCGCGACTGAGCTGTTGGAATCAAGTTCAATGGCACGTTTAAATTCACGCTCCGCAGTCGCGAAGTCCCAGTCATAACGAAAATTGACCTTCGCCAGCGTCAGATGCGCATCCACCAGATTGCCGTCCGCTTTCAGCGCCGCCAGCGCCACTTGCTTGGCTTTGGTCATGCTTTCCTGGGGCGTGTCGCCATCCGAACCCGCAGCGTGGCATGCAGCGCAACCCGCAACCGCTTCCGCATAGCGCGAATCTTTACCTGCCGCCGCCTCAAAGTATTCGTCCGCTTTTTTCAAGGCTTCGGGCGTGCCCTGATTCCAGTAATAACGGCCTTTCAAATACAGTTCGTAAGCTTC
>CAZMXG010000020.1:0-72422 GCA_964570175.1 uncultured Heliomicrobium sp.
GAAACACCGATTCGCGCCAACTTCCGCGAAGGTCTGGACGTGTTGCAGTACTTCATCTCCACGCACGGCGCTCGTAAAGGTTTGGCAGACACGGCGCTCAAGACAGCGGATTCAGGCTACCTGACCCGCCGTCTGGTTGACGTGGCCCAGGACGTGATCATTTCTGAACTGGACTGCGGAACTGTCAAAGGTATCTGGGCCGAGCCGATTACTGAAGGCTCCGACATCATCGAAGGTTTGCGTGAACGCATCATCGGTCGCGTGGCTCTGGAAGATGTCAAAGACCCGATTACCGGTCAAATTCTGGCCAGAACTTACGACGAGATCACCGAAGACATTGCCACCGAGATTCAAAACGCCGGCATTATGCGGGTTCGCATCCGCTCGGTGCTGACTTGCGAATCGCGCCGAGGATGCTGCATCCGCTGTTACGGACGCAACCTTGGAACAGGAAACGTCGTTGACATTGGCGAAGCCGTGGGCGTCATCGCCGCGCAATCCATCGGCGAGCCGGGCACGCAGTTGACAATGCGCACCTTCCACATCGGTGGTACTGCGTCGAAGGTCAGCGAACAGTCGTCGCACGAAGCTCGCGTCTCAGGCACGATCCGGTATTCCGACCTGAACACTGTTGTCAGTCGCGAAGGAAAGATCGTGGCAATGAATCGCGCAGGCTCATTGTTAATCGTGGATGATCGCGGACGCGAAGTGGAACGCTACCCAATCGGTTACGGCACAGTTGTGTTATCTGCCGATGGAGAGCGTGTCGAAGAAGGTCAAAAGATCGCCGAGTGGGATCCTTATACCTTCGCAATGCTGACAGAAGTCGGCGGAACAATTGCCTGGCGCGATTTGATCGAAGGCGTCACGGTTCACGAAGAAACCGATGAAGTCACGGGCCTTTCGCGTTCGGTGGTTATGGATTCGCCTGACGAAAAACGCCAGCCGCGCATTGAAATCAAAAACGAGGCTGGCAAGGTCATCAAAGCGTATCCAATGCCGATTCGCGCCAACCTTATGGTTGTCAAAGACCAGGCTGTCGAACCTGGTGACGTGATCGCCAAGATTCCGCGTGAAGTCACTCGCCAAAAAGACATCGTCGGTGGTTTGCCGCGCGTCGTTGAATTGTTCGAAGCACGCAAACCGCGCGAGACTGCGGTGATGAGCGAAATTGACGGCACGATCAAGTTCGGCAATATCACCAAAGGCTCTCAGAAGATCATTGTCGTGGGTGAAACCGGCGAAGAGCGCGAATACAGTGTTCCGCGCGGTACGCACATCAACGTTCAGGAAGGCGACCGCGTTCGCGCTGGCGAACCGTTGATGGACGGCCCGCTCAATCCGCACGACATTCTGGCTGTGCAAGGTACGGAAGCTTTGCAGCGCTATCTGGTCAACGCGATCCAGGAGGTATATCGGTTGCAGGGTGTGCATATCAACGACAAGCACATCGAAGTGATCGTCCGCCAGATGTTGCGCTGGGTTCG
The DNA here is from genome assembly GCA_964570175.1 of uncultured Heliomicrobium sp. Taxonomy (GTDB): domain Bacteria; phylum Acidobacteriota; class Blastocatellia; order RBC074; family RBC074; genus RBC074. The sequence continues at coordinate 1,488 of CAZMXG010000020.1, forward strand.
CGTCAAAGAAGTAGGAGATACGGAATTCCTGCTGGAAGAACAGGTTGATCGTTTCCGCTTCATTGACGAAAACGCACGCGTTGAATCTGAGGAAGGCCAACAAGCGACGGCAGAACCGCTGTTGCTGGGAATTACCAAGGCCTCTCTCTCAACCGAATCCTTCATCTCGGCGGCGTCGTTCCAGGAAACAACTCGTGTGTTGACTGAAGCGGCGATTTCAGGCCGCGTGGATTACCTGCGCGGATTGAAAGAAAACGTGATCATGGGACGCTTGATCCCGGCAGGAACCGGTATGGAATTCTACCGTAAAGTCAAAATTGATCACGATCCGACAATGCGAGATTTGTCGGCAGAGGAAATGGACGAGACGCAGAGCTACATCGAACAGATGGTTGCTGCTGCCAGCGCTCGTCCAGTGCCGGAACCTGAAGTCGAAGTGGACGATACCGATTTGGAAGAATTGGGCATCGGACTTGACGACGAGGTTACCTTTGATGAGCCGGCTGACGATGAAGACATCGAAAAATTCGACGTTGATGAAGCAGAACTTGCTTTCGACGAAGAAGAGTAAGTCTTTCAGAATTCAAAACTTTAAGCCGCAAGAGCCTTTTGCTCTTGCGGCTTTTTTCTTCGATCGTTCACAAAAAACTCGGAGCAAGCGGAAATGGTCAATTGACCGTTTCCATTTGCTCCGAGTTTTTATATGAACAGAAAATGCCGCGTGCTTAGAAAGTACCGCATTTTCCATTCAGCAATGCCCAAATGTCAGCCAGCTGGAACATATCGGCATGACGGTTTTCTTTAATCGCCAGAACCGTTTGCGTGTTCAATGTGTCGAGCAGTGAAATCGGCGACAGTGTCACGCCATTGCTCAAAGTCACTGGAGCAAACGATATGCGCGAGCACGAAAGCGCGCTCCAGAACGTATTGAATACAACCGGCGACCCGCCACCTCCTTGTGCCGCCATACTGATCTGCGCTGTGACATATTCTCTGTTGATCCGCTGCATTGCGCTGGCTCCACCCTGTAAGGCCTGGCGCACAGCGGGCAGATTTTGCTGAATGCCGACAGGGTTATTGGCATTCACGCCTGAGATCAATACCGTGCCTCCCGGCAGGTAGCGGGAATTGCTGATCCAGTATTGCGTCGCCCGCCAGCAAATGGTGTCGCACTTGATCACCGTGTCACACATTTCGCCGAAGTTGTAGTTTGCGCAAACGCCTCCGTCGCCAACTACGATATTGGTGATGATGTCGTTGCCAACATCGCCGCCACAATTCCCTTTTGCGTCCTGACCATCCGCAGTGACTCCTCCACTTGAAGGCTGCACTTCCAGAACGCCATAAGTTCCGGCAGGAACGCTGAATTGATACAACCCGTCGTTGTTGGTTTTTGCGATTTGGCTGGTGGCCTGTCCTGAAGCGTTCAGCAATCTGACTTCAACATTGGACAGGCCACCTTCGCCCGAATCTTTGACTCCGTTTTTGTTGGTGTCGCAATAAACGTATCCGGAAATTCCTCCTGGCAGTTTCTGGCATGGCCAGCAAACGAATTCGCAGACTTTTCCGGTGGGATACCAGCCAATAGAACCTGTTGTCAGCCCCGAATCAATGCTGACGTAACGATCATCCTGGGTTTCCATACGTTTGACGGTTACGGAATCCAGGACAACCGAAACTGTACCGGCTCCGCTTGCGCGCTTGATTTCAACGGCAAACTGAAAACAGCCTTTGAATGCCGGCGACGAAGTGGAAAGCGCAAACGTAATGTTGTGGGTTCTATTTCCGCTGCTGCCAGCAGGAATTATGAACGGCAGAAACTGGCCCACACCTTTTATGTCTCCCCCGTTTACTTTGACTTTCACCGCCGGATGAAGGCTGGTTAACGTCGCACCGCCATTTCCTAGCGTAAACATGGCAATTTGCTGAGCCACACTTTTGTCCGGATTCAGCAGACTTACCGTCACCATATCGCCGTCTGTGACGCCATTGCTGGCAATTTGCATTTCCCCATCCCAGAAACTGTCCGTGCAAGACAGAGCCTGCACTGTGGCATTTGGAACTGAGAAGGAGAAGCCTTCAATCTTTGCGGCCTGCAAAGGCAACAGCCTGCCAAAGGTTTGAGGGCCCACGGTAAAGACCGATGCCTGATCCGAATCCAACGTCAAAATCATGGGGTCAGGCAGACCGAAAACGTCAACTTGATTGTCCGGTCCAAAGATGGTTCCTTGCGTGACCTGTGCGACTCGCACCTGTTTGGGCGATAAATTTTGGTAAAAAATGCTGCCATAATTTGCCAGATTGCCTGCGCCTGCAACTACCAAACAGGTGTTTGAACCGGGCGCGACCTGATCCTGTCCCGGAAGTTTGATGCCGGGAGCAATACGAATTTTTGCGCCTCCGATTGTGATGGAGCCGCTTACGCCTCCCAGAGAAGGCGAAAAGCTGGTGACGATTCCGCACACCTGCGAAATGTTTTGACCTGCACTCGAACTTCCATTGATCGCATTGATTCGTCCCGACGCGTCAAAGCAGAAAGAGAAACATTGATCGCTGTTGAGGCTGACTCCACTCAACCCCGTGCCGGGAACAATCGCATAAGTCAGTCCGCCAATCGTTAGAGAACCAGCCGCACTGGGAGTCGCTGGAAGATAGGCAGAAACGACTCCACAGACTTTTGCGCCCGTGGGTGGCGGGGCAAATGCCTGTACCGCCATGAGCGCCAGTTTCTGTAAAAATGGCATAGAACCAGATGGGATCGAGGTCAGCAATGCCAGACAGCACGCCACAACAACAATCATAAGCGCAGTTCGTCTTTTCATCTTTCCTCCGAAAAAAAGAATGGCATAAGCTCGCAGCGAGCGAGTATTTCAAATTGTGGTTTCTGGCTCTTCAGGGCTTACACGAAGAAGTCAGACGGCTGATAGCGCTGTTGGCCCCAGTGATTCAGCGCTGTGAATGTGAATAAATGTCAGCGGCAGAGTAATGAGGCTCTGCCGCTGACAAGGAATTTCAGGAAGCTGCTTTTCGTTAGCAACGACCGTTAAGCAACGCGAGAATTGACGCCAAGGCCGCCATATCCTGCGTGCGATTTTCTTTGATTGCCAACAAGGATTGCGAGAATAGCGTGTCCAGCAAGGAATCACGCGAAAGCGTAACGCCGTTGGACAAGGTCACCGGTGTGAAGTCCAAACCGGAGCAACGCAGCGGGCTCCAGAAAACGTTGAAGACAACCGGCGAGCCGGTTCCGCCATGCGAGGCAAAGCTCATTTGCAAGGCAACAAATTCCTTGTTGAGCTGCTGCGCTCCGCCAGAGCCGCCTGCCAATACTTGTCGAATCAACGATTCGTTGCGCTGAATGCTAATTGGGTTGTTGAAATTCACTCCACCGACCAGAATCGCACCATTTGGCCAACGGTTCAGCGGAGCAAGCTGCCAGTACGATGCGGCTCTGAAGCAAATAGTATCGCACTTGAACGGCATCGGCGGAGGCGTCGGCGTCGGGGTGGGCGATGGCGTCGGCGTCGGCGACGGCGTTGGAGTTGGCGACGGCGTTGGAGTTGGTGACGGTGTCGGCGTTGGTGACGGCGTCGGCGTCGGCTGCAGGAAACAACCGTTGCAGATCACACCGCAAACCGGGCCGCTTGGGTACATGCCAATCCCGCCGGTTTGAATGCCAGAACCTTCGGTTTCATTGCCCATGCGTTTGACGACGACATAATCAAACCCGACGCTGGTCATACCTTGGCCGCCGGTACGTTTGATATCAACACCAAGCTGGAAGCAGCCATTGAGCGATGATGCCATGTCCATCGAAAAGATCAGCGTAATGGTTTGAGTGCGCAATCCGGCTGGACCGGCTGGAACCATCAGGGGAATAAAGAATCCAGGACTGACCGGACCATTATTCGCCACCATCATGCTGATCCGGGGATGAATCTGATTCACCACAACCCCGCCATTTTGGACGGTAAACATGGCCAAAACTTGCGGCAATGAGCCATTCGGGTTTTGCAAGAAGAGCGTGATCATGTCGCCTTCAGTCGCACCCTTTGAGGCAATGGAGAAGAAGATGTCCCAGAAAGAATCTGTACAAGACAACGCCCGCACGGTCGTGTTTGGCAACGTGGCCATAATGCCTTGCGGAGTCGTTCCGGGAATGCTTGGGTAAAAGCCGAAGTTTGCAGGGTTGGCGTTGAAAGAAGAAACTCCGCCAGTCGTGGATGATGAAACCAGGAAACTCAGTGGTCGCGGTAGAAGGAATGTATCATCCTCTGTTCCGCCTATCAGTCCGTGAGTAACAACCGGCGCCGAAAACTGCGAGCAAGGGCTCTCGCCAATACTGATCACAGAACCGGGCGCTACCAACCCATTGCTCAATACCAGCGGCGAAATGCAAACATTCGACCCAATGGCGATTGAATCCTGCCCCGGTAAGGCAATTCCTTGCAAGATCGGAAGCGTTACCCCGCCCAGCGTAATTGACCCCTGAACACCGCCAAGCGAACGATTGAATTGAGTCACAACACCGCAAACACTGGTCACGTTGCCCGGGTTATCCCCGACGGAACTTGGCGTCACCAGTCGTCCATTAATGTTGATCGTGCCAGCCATGCATTGACTGCTGCCAACCACGACATTCCCCAAGCTGACGCCCGGCGCGATGGTGTAACTCATGCCGCCAATGGTGATTGATCCCGTTGTTGTGGCAGTCGCAGCCAGATGATTGGTGACTTGTCCGCACGCATAGATCGGATTTGTGACATTCACCAAAATAGCGCTGTTATGAGTAACTTGGCCGCCGCCGTTCAATGTCGCAATCAAGCACATGTTCGAGCCGACATTGATGTCCATCTGACCTTTGATCGTTACATTTGGGGCAATGACATAATTCGATCCGCCGATGGAAATCGCACCAGGAGTCCCTGGCGTGGCTGGCGTAAAATTATTAATTCCACCGCACGCCGTAACGATGTTTCCGCTGACGGCGGTTGGTGGAACGATTTGATTGGAATTGTTAAAAACTGCGTCAAGGCAAATGCTGGCGCCGAGATTTATAAGGGACTGACCAAAAATGGAAGTTCCGGGCGCGATTGTATAATTTGTCCCACTGAGGTTGATTGAACCGGCAGTAGTCACAGTTGCAGGGTTAAAAGCTTGTACCACGCCACAAATCGCCACTGCTGTTTCAGCCGATGCTGGCGAAGTCTTCCATTTGGCGACTGCGGCCAGGCAAAGCGCCAGACAGAGTGTGAGTATCGTTGTTTTCATTCGCATAGAACTGTCTCCTTGAAGAGGGTCGGGAGGGCTGGCCAATTGATGGCCTTTTCCCTGTGAGGTACTTTCGCCTGCTGTCCGATACCGTCTTCGGAAAAACGCAGATTAAATCCAGAGTTTAAATAGAGAATCGCCGCTTTTCCGTTAATCAATTGCGATTGAAATGAGAGGTGGCAATTGACCTGGTTTAGCCTTGATCCTTTTAATAAGCAGAATCGTTGCTTGTATGCAGAAGGGTGAGAAAGCAAACCCACTCTCCAACATTAACGAGCGCCGAATCAGTGTGATAGAAAAGTTGTCAATGACTTGAAGCGTGGCAGATTAGGGAACCTCCACCACTCTAAATGGAGCTAAAGCAGGCCTAAAATTGCCGGAGATCGCAATTTCGGCCTTCAGAAATTTAACCCAGTGAGAATTCGTCAGAAGAATACGTTCGTAACTTGGAACGGCTCTGACGCAGTCGGCCTTACATAGGTTGGCCGAAGAATTTTGCTTTGAGGAAGATTCCCTTGCCGTCAAAGCTAAAATCCTTAATCCCGGGTTGTCAGGAGCATCAATGAACGATTGCCTATGAGATATGGGCGATGATCTGGGAGGGGCTGCAAGTCTTCAAGCTGGTTTGCCCGCAACCCAATCTCCTGATCAACCTGGTATTCACCGAGATTCAAAAGATGAAAAAGCAGCGCCAAAGCCCGACCTTAAGACTTAAACAATTGGTGAGTTACCTGTAGACATTGAGGCGTAAGTGAGGAACTCATCCGGACGTGAGTGTACGCATTTTGTCAGCGACCGTCTATAGGTTTTCAGCATGCGCGAGCAAATTTAATCTTTCAGCATCAAACACTTGGCCTGATTTGGCACAAATTTCCTGTCACTTCATCAAGGCTGTAAATTTGGCCACGCGTCCTTTCTCGCCGACCGCCCACCCGATTCCGGCGTTCCGACGCGCAAAGCTAAACGCGTGATACCCATCATTGCCGATGCTCTTCCAACTCATCCCATCATCTGCCGAGATGTCCGTTCCCGATGGTCCTGCGGCAATTAACGCAGAGCGTCCGATCCAGGTCACAGCGGACCGAAACGCAGTCAAACCGGAATTCTTAATGAGTGACCAGTTACGGCCGCCATCATGAGAAATGGCGATCTGGTCACTCGCCTCTTTTTCTTTCTGATAATCACCGCCGACGACAATACCGGTTGTCGCATCTTTGAAAGCAATCGAAAAAATGCCCGATGCCGCATTGCCGGTTTTAATTGGAGTACTGGTGACAAACCAGGTTTTGCCCTTATCGGCGGAGCGAAATACACGCGCAGTTTTGGCTCCACCAGTAGCAAACCAGGCATTGGACTTCCCTTGCGTGATCAAACAGGTTCCGCTGGCAGCAAAAGCGCCTTCACCTTCCAGCGCCGCGGGCATGTTTTCTGGAGCAATTGGCGCCCAGGTTTTTCCGCCATCGCTGGTGCGAATGATGACAAAGCGGCCATCAACCGGATCGCTGACCGCCAACCCATTGTTCACATCCCAGAAAGCAATAGCATCAAAAAATGCTTTTGGATTTTGGTTGGTGAATTGCAGCAACCAGTTTTCGCCGCCATCAGTCGTTTTGTAAATTTTGGAACTCTCGCCCGGACCAATGCTCAACAGATAAGCTGTTTTTGCGTCAAATGCCTCGACATCACGAAAATCCAGCTTTTCAGCACCGGGCACGACAGCAGCCTTCCAGGTTTTACCGCCATCTATGGTGCGCGCATAGGTTCCGTTTGCGCCACTGGCCCAGGCGATTTGATCTGAAACCGCGCTCACCCCGCGAAAGCGAACCGACGTGCCGCTGGATTGCGTCAACCATTGCGCTTGAGCGGTTGCAGTGACCAACAAAAGCCCCAACAGAAAGAAAATTCTTTTCGTCATAGGTTTTCTCCAAGTTCTGTGTGAAAACAGGAATTGTTTCTACTCTAACCAAAAAACGAAAAAGGCGGAAGCGCTTGTAATGTGCCAAACGCTTCCGCCGATTGTATTGCGACCCGGTGCTATTTAACGTTCGGATCCGCTTCAATGACGACTTTGGTTGTTACTTCCTTGCCGTCAATTGCAAGCTTCACCAGATAGACACCCGGTTCCAGTGGCAATCCAGCGTTGAACCCACCCCCACGGCCTCCGCCACCGCCTCCCCCACCTTGTCCAGGTTGCGGAGCAGCCGGAGTTTGTCCCGGTCCTGTTTGACCGCTTGCTGGGGGTTGTTGGCCTTGCGCCGGAGCGCCTCCGCCTTGCCCGCCTTGACGGCCACCGCCAAAGCCAGCCGGACGCGGCGGCGGATCACCACGCAAATTCCATTGAAGCCGATTCAAACCCAGCTCTTTTGTTCCATTGATATTGCGAACGACTTTGCCTGTGATGTCTGAAACGGTGATTTTGACATCGCCTGTTGGCGCAGCCCCCAGATAATAGTTGATCGCAGTGCCCGGTTGCGGGTTATCGCCTTTGAAGGCTTTTTGCCCACCTGCGTAACGGCTTAGCACGATGTCGTTTTGCCAAATGACTCCCGGACGAACATCAAACAGATGCGTGCCAGCGGCAAGCACTTTTTCATTCATCTGCTGCAAAGCGGAAATGTCGTCGCAAATCCAGATGCCGCGTCCGTGCGTTCCCACAATCAAATCGTTGTCGCGAGGATGGATCAATAAATCGTCCACACGAACCGTCGGCAAGCCGGTCATGAACTCCTTCCATTCACCGCCGCCATTCAAAGAAACGAACAAGCCGTATTCCGTGCCCGCGAAGAGAAGGTTTTTATTCTTCAGATCTTCTTTTACGACGTTGACGTTTCCAGTCGGCAGATTTCCTGCAACCGAATTCCAGGTCGCGCCGAAGTCTTTGGTAACGTAAACGTAAGGCTTATGGTCGTTGCTGCGATGGCCGTCAACCGATACATAGCAAGTCCCGGCGTCGAAATGCGAAGGTTCGACACGGGAAATCCAATGGTTGTTCGCAACCAATACGGGAATGTTCGGCGCAACATTTGTGAAGGTTGCTCCGCCATCCTTGCTGACCTGCACATTTCCATCATCGGTTCCCACCCAGATAATTCCAGGCTGAACGGGCGATTCTGCAATGACCGTCAAGTTGCTGTAATTCGCTGTTCCATCATTTTTCGACGCCATCGGCTCGGTGCCTTTGACACCCATAATCGAAAGCTGTGTTCGATTGATCTGCTTGGTCAAATCTGCCGAAGCCGTCCAGGTTTCGCCACGATCCAGCGACTTGAAGAATTTGTTGGCTCCGGCGTAAATGATGCGCGGGTTATGCGGTGACAACGCCATCGGCGTGTTCCAGTTAAAACGATACTGCTCTCCAACCGGCGGCGCAGGAACAATGTTGGCTTGCGCCTGATTGCCAAATCCAAACGCTTGGGCCATTTGCGCCATCTGCGCTTGTTGTGCCTGTTGTTCCTGCTGCGCTTGCGTCGGTTGCTGACCGGCTTGCCCAGGTTGGCCGGCTGCAGGCGCTTGGCCTCCTTGACCGCCACCGCCTCGTCCGCCTCCCGGACGTTGCGCAGCGCGCGGACGAATCGAAGTGCTTCGTCCGGTTTTCAAATCATACCGTTGCATCGCGCCTTGCTGCGATTCGGAATAAACAATGTTGTGGTCAGTTGGATCGTTCAGCGTGTAGAACCCATCGCCGCCGCCAATACGAAACCAGTCAGCATTGATGATGCCAACTCCGCCACCACCGCCGCCGCCAAAACCGCCACCGCCGCTGCGGGTCTGACTGGGGCCGCACCAACTGCCGTTATCCTGCAAGCCGCCGCAAACATAATATGGACGCCGCATATCGGCTGAAATGGCGTAAAACTGCGCCGCTGCAATGTTATTGATGTAGTCGAAGGTTTCACCCTGATCGTAACTGACATCCAATCCCCCGTCGTTTCCGACCATCACGTGCTGGCCATTTTTCGGGTTGATCCAAATTGCGTGATGGTCGCTATGGGCAACGCCAGCAAGGTTCTTGAACGTTTTGCCGCCGTCCGTCGAGCGACTGAAATTCAATCCGCCTGTGTAAACAATTTCCGGATTTGAAGGGTCAACACGAACCTGGCTGTAATACATGGGGCGGTTGTTGTTGCTGCTGACGATGCGCCAGGTTTTACCTTTGTCGTCTGAGCGCCACAGGCCAGCCTTTTTCGGGTCAGGCGGAGTGTTTGGATTGTTTTGACCGCCTCCGCCACCTCCACCAAAACCGCCTCCACCTCCGCCGGGACCGCCAGCAACAGGCTGACCGCCGGGAGTTTCTTCAGGAACCCCTGTTCCCTGGCTGGCTCCGACTTCCACTTGCGCGTAAAGCACATTTGGATTTGAACGCGCAAGATCAATGCCGATACGTCCCAGCAATCCTTCCGGCCAGCCGCTACCTTCCACCTTTGCCCAGTTCTTGCCAGCGTCGGTTGTTTTCCACAGAGCCGATCCCAGGCCGCCACCGTTGTATCCCCAAGGGGTACGGCGGCGTTGATACGACGCTGCGTACAGCGTTTTGGTGTCCATTGGATCAATCACCAGATCAGTAAAGCCTGTGTCTTCATCAATGAATTTGACGTTCGTCCAGGTCTTGCCGCCATCGGTGGTTTTATAAATGCCGCGTTCCTTGTTCGCACCGAACAGATGGCCCAAGGCTGCCACGTAAACCGTATTCGGATCTTTCGGATCAACCACCACACGGGAAATCGTCTGCGTTTCCTTCAACCCGACATTGGTGAAGGTTTTACCGCCATCAGTGGATTTGTAAATGCCATCGCCAAAACTGGAGCTTTGACGGTTATTCGGTTCGCCGGTTCCGACCCAGATGATATTGGGATTGGACTGGCAAATTGCTACGTCGCCGATCGAAGCCGTTGGGTACGTGTCGAAAATCGGTTCCCACGTAGTACCGTTGTTGACTGATTTCCACAGCCCGCCAGTAGCGAACCCGACGTAAATGACGAACGGATTGCTTTCGACGGCTTCAATGTCGTCTATGCGTCCGCCCATGCTGGCCGGGCCAATGGAACGCCAGACAAAACCACGCAACAGCGGGTCATCCGATTGATTGATGGGTGGTTTTGCAGGAGCCTGATTGCCTTGTGGCCCCTGAGCCAGCGCCGCAAAATTCGAAAAGACCAAGCAAAACGCCAGCCATAAAGCGGCGAGAGAGCGCATCAGGCGCAGGTTTCTTCGCATAACGAGTATCCTTTCCGATGTCTTTAATTGAATGTTTTGATGAGAGCCAAGAACAACGGCCCAGAACGTGTCACTGGCTAAGACGGCAGAGTTCTACTACCGGATACAGTAATTTGAGGCGCTTGTTTCCACAAAAATCAAGTTGTCGGCTTACCGCAATGATTTTGAAAATCCGAAATCTATCTACCTGCGAGAGGCTTTTCGCAAGGGGGCGGGTGATATAGAAAAGGAGTTGAGATCGCGCCACAGCAATTCGACGAAACGCGTTTCGGTGACTTTTGATTTGCGGCGCGAAAACAGGCTAGACCAGCCAAAAGCGGGTAACCGCGGCAGCTCATCACCGGCACGGGCTTCGACAGCCGTGCGGTAATCCGAATCCTGCGGGTTAATTTCGTATGCAGCGCGGAAATGTTCGCGCGCTTCGGCTGTGCGATTCGATTGCCAGCAAATCAATCCCAGACTGTAAAAGGCCACATCAAATCTTGGGTCAAGCCGCACGGCCTTTTGAAAATGCTTGAGCGCCTTGTCCGTGCTTCCTTGCTCCCAGTAAGTACGGCCAACCAGATAGTGCATTTCCGGAGTGGGATTTAGCGAGAGGCCACGCTTCCAGTGCGTCAACGCCTCGTTCAATTTTCCTTCACGAGCCAGCAAACGGCCCAATCCGTAATGCGCGGCAAAGGAGTTTTCGTCCAATTCAAGCGCACGTTGCAAATGTACCTTGGCAGATTCAGGCTCACCTTCATCCCCGCTCAAAAGGCCAAGCAACAGCCTGGCGCCAAAGTGATTGTTCTGTTCATCCAATGCGCGCCGCAGAAAAATCGCCGCTTCCAGTTGCTTGCCAAGCTGGAAGTAATGCTCGCCAATGGTAAAGCACAGTTCGGCATTATGCTCATCAAGCAACAAGGCAGCTTCCAGCATTCGCAAGCCGCGACGCCTTCGCCCTTCGGCAATCAGCAGCGTCCCTTCTTCAACCAGATCAATGAATTCGTCCCGTTCGGCGCCGCGATAAGCCGAGATGATTCGTTCACACCGCTCGTCCAAGCGTTCACGCTCGGCGGTTTCCTCATAATGCCTGGCAACGCGGCTGCGCCAGCGCTGTTCCAGCTCTTCGGGATTGACCGCTTGCATTTCGGTCAAAATCTCCGTCAAAGCTTCCAGCATCATGTGGTCGTAAAAACTTCCTGTCGCCTGTTGCTGCGCCAGATCAAGCAATTGCTCGAATCGTTCGTTTGATTTGGTCAACGCCGATTCCAGCGTGCTGATGCGTTCCAACAAATGCTCTTCCAACGAATCACCAGTTTCAAACCCTCCCGCATTGTATGGTCGTGAAATCACCATCAAATACGTGCCGCATTCGCGGCAGTATTCCACATCATCAGGATTCGCTTTTTTGCAGAGTTGGCAGAAAATCATCGTGTTGGTAGTTAGTGGCTCGTTGCCGAATTCCAGGTGCTTATCTCTCTACAGCCAGAGCAACAGCATTCCCGCCACCCAAACATAAACTGGCGATACCGCGTTTGGCTTCGCGTCGAATCATTTCATGCAGCAGTGTCGTCAGCACGCGCGCGCCCGAAGCTCCAATTGGATGTCCCAGCGCAACTGCGCCTCCATTGACATTCACTTTGCCAGGATCGAGTTCGAGTTGCCCGACCAGCGCAACCGATTGCGACGAGAAAGCTTCGTTGAGTTCAAATAAATCAACATCGGCAACATTCCAGCCAGCCTTTTTCGCAACCAGCCTCACTGCTTCGACCGGAGCCATCATGACCATTTTCGGTTCGACGCCTGACGTGGCTTGCGCGATGATGCGCGCCATTGGAGCGCGGCCAAGTTTCGCAGCCAATGCAGCAGAGGTTACAACCAAGGCAGCCGCTCCGTCGTTGATCGTTGAAGCATTGCCAGCCGTCACGGTTCCGGTTTTGCGAAATGCAGGCTTCAGTTTGGAAAGGGATTCGGCTGACGAATCGGCGCGTGGGCCTTCGTCGGTATCAAAAACCACCGGATCGCCTTTGCGTTGTGGAATCTCAACCGGACAAATTTCTGCCTTGAAGCGCCCGGCCTGAATTGCAGCAATGGCTTTGCGCTGAGAGTTAGCAGCATATTCGTCCTGCTGCTCACGCGTAATGCCGTATTTTTCAGAAACGACTTCGCCGGTTTCTCCCATGTGCCAGTTGTCAAATGCACACCACAAACCATCGTGAACCATGGCGTCAACAATTTCGCCGTTGCCCATGCGGTAACCGTCGCGGCCTTTTGGCAACAAATAAGGCGCATTCGACATGGATTCCATTCCGCCAGCGACGATGATTTCGTTATCACCAAGGGCGATGGATTGCGCGGCCAGCATCACGGACTTCAAGCCGGAACCACAGACCTTGTTGATCGTCATTGCAGCGACTTTGTCCGGAATGCCCGCTTTTAGCGCAGCCTGCCGCGCAGGGTTTTGTCCCAATCCGGCTTGGAGCACGCAGCCCATAATGACTTCATCAATCTGGCTGGCTTCCAAACCGGCGCGCTCAATGGCAGCGCGAACAGCAATTGAGCCGAGTTCGGGAGCAGTAAATGGTTTAAGTGATCCTTGGAATTTTCCGATGGCAGTGCGAGTGGCGCTGATGATGACTGGTTGTTGCATGAGCATAAATCCTTTTGCGAATCGTCTGGTAAAGCGAGGCGGTTTCGCTGTCCACTTCAACTATCGTCCCAACAAATTTGATTATAGCGGCAGTGTAAGTCGAGTCAACTACTTCGGATCGCAGCAATCAGCCACAGCAATGATCCGATTGATTGAATTCATCATCCATCACTTGCAAGTATTCATTTGCTTCCGATGTCTTGACGAAATTGCATGCCTTGAAACTGGATTTTCTCAACCGCTTCATAAGCTCGCGCAGTTGCGTCAGTCAATGATGCAGCGCGAGCCGTTACGCCCAGCACACGGCCTCCGGCAGTTTCCACTTCTCCTGCGGAATTGAGTTTCGTGCCCGCGTGAAAAATAACGACGCTGTCGGTCTGTTCAGCAGCGTCCAGTCCGCTGATTACTTTTCCGCTTTCATAACTTCCCGGATAACCTGCCGACGCCATCACGACACACGTCGAGGCTTCCTTGCTCCAAACTGGTTTCGCCCGGCTGAGCGTTCCGTTCGCGACGGCAAGCGCCAGTTCGCCAAAATCACTATCCAGCCGCCGCAAAATCGCCTGGGTTTCCGGGTCGCCAAAACGAACGTTGTATTCCAGCGTCTTCGGCCCTTCAGCCGTCAGCATCAATCCGCAATACAAAACGCCCTTGAAGGGGAAACCATCCGCGCGTGTGGCTGCCAGCGAAGGTTCGACAATCTCGCGGATAATGCGCGCTTCCAGTTCCGCATCAAGCAAACCGTCTGTCGAAAACGCTCCCATCCCGCCAGTGTTTGGTCCTAAGTCGCCATCAAATGCTCGCTTGTGGTCTTGAGCCACAGGCATCGCGGCAAAGTCTTTGCCGTCGCTGAACACCAGATACGACAATTCGCGTCCGACCAGACATTCTTCGATCACCAGCCGCGCGCCCGCTTCGCCAAGCTTTCGATCAATCAAAAAGTCTTGAACCGCCTGTTTTGCTTCAGCTTCATTCGCGGCAACAATGACTCCCTTACCCGCGGCCAATCCATCGGCTTTGACAATGACCGGAAACCCGAATGAATGGATTGCCTTCAATGCTTCGTTGGCGTCATCCACAACCACATATCTGGCCGTCGGAATTCCGTGTCGCGCCATGAACTCTTTGGAAAAAACCTTGCTGCCTTCCAGTTGCGCTGCCGCCTTAGAAGGACCGAACGCAGCAATCCCACGCGCCGCCAAGGCATCAGCCAACCCATCAACCAAGGGTTGTTCCGGGCCGATGACAACCAAGTCAATCTTTTGCTTCGCGGCAAAATCAACGATCGAATGGACATCTCCCTTGCCAACATCCGCATGAGTCGTCAGCTTCAAAACGCCTGCGTTGCCAGTGGCGGAATAAATTTGTTTGACTGATGAACTGCGGCTGAGCGCCCAAGTCAATGCATGTTCGCGCCCGCCAGAACCAACCACAAAAACTTTCATTGAATCATCCGGTGAGTTAAAGGTTTTACGAACGAAGGTCGTCACTTTACATTTCAGACGGCAAACTGCAAAGCCGCAGCAATCCGACAAATGATTCAGTTCGCCATCTTGACAGCATGTAACCCGATTAGTAGTATGCGCCTTCCCAAATGCGGATGTGGCGGAACTGGTAGACGCGCTAGTTTCAGGTGCTAGTGAGAGCAATCTCGTGGAGGTTCGATTCCTCTCATCCGCATGGAACGAAAAAGGGTGGCCGCAAACGGTCACCCTTTTCGCTTTTCAAGCAATTTGATTTTCAAACCCCTTCATGCCTGCTGACCTTCCATCACCCGCTGCAACCGAAGCCAGCAAAACTGTCACGCCTAAACACCATCCTTACGCCGCGCTGCACGAACGCGACTTCAGACTGTTTCTGATCGGCCACGTACTTTCCGTGCTGGGTGTCCAAATGCAAGGCGTCGCCGCTGGCTGGCAACTTTATGAAAAAACCGGTTCGGCGTGGCCTTTGGCGATGGTGGGATTGATTCAGGCTGTGCCCACCATCGGTTTGGCATTGCCTGCCGGACAACTGGCGGATCGCCTGGACCGCCGAAAAATTCTGATGACTGCAACAGTGTTGGCCGTCATCAGTGCGATTGGTTTGGCATCAGTGTCGGCAACCGGCGGCAGCATCCGGTTGATGTATTCCTGCCTGTTTCTGAGCGGCCTGGCCAGAGCCTTTCAAGGCCCTGCGCGTTCTTCGTTAATGCCGCAACTTGTGCCGCGTCCAATTTTCAGCAATGCCGTCTCGTGGGCGATCAGCGGATTCGAAATGGCTTCACTGGCGGGTCCGGCAATTGGCGGAATGCTGATTGGTATATTTGGTGGCGCCACCAAAGTTTATTTGCTGGCAGCGGTTGGCAGCGTCTTTTACTTTTTGATGCTGGCGGCAATGACCAAGCGCCCCTATCTGGCGGAATCGCAAAACGGAAACGCTGCGACTAAAGACTGGCGCTCCTTTGTTGTCGGGTTCAGTTACGTTTGGCAAACAAAACTGCTATTTGCCGTCATGTCGCTGGATTTATTCGCCGTTCTGCTCGGAGGCTCCGTCGCGCTGTTGCCGGTTTATGCCAAAGACATTTTGCGCGTGGGTCCAGTTGGGCTTGGTTGGCTGCAAGCCGCGCCTTCAATCGGCGCGGTGACAATGGCATTGCTGACCACTCACCTGCCCCCGCTGAAAAGAGCCGGACGCGCATTGCTTTGGTCTGTTGCAGGTTTTGGCGTGGCGACAATCGTCTTTGGCCTGTCGCGCAATTTCTGGCTGTCGGTGGCGATGTTGTTCCTGACCGGAGCTTTCGATAACATCAGCGTCGTCATTCGCCATACACTGGTTCAAATGTTGACGCCGGACGAAATGCGCGGTCGCGTTTCCGCCGTCAATGGAATGTTCATCAACGCTTCAAACGAAATCGGACGCTTTGAATCAGGCGCAGTGGCTGCGCTGGCGGGAACAATTTTTTCCGTTGTCAGCGGCGGCATCGGAACGTTAGTTGTTGTGGCGGCAACCGCTTTTGCCTCTCCGCAATTGCGGCGGTATGGTTCGCTGGCCGACGAAACGAATAAACACTGATATTCGCAACAGCTATAACGAAACTTTTCTTGTTGAGGATTGCTGAAACGCTATGCTGACTCATCTGCAATACGGCAAAGACGACTTACAAGTCGAAATACCGTCAAAAAATGTTACGGTTCTGGCTCCGCAATTTATTCCCGGTTTGCCGGACGAAGGGGCGGCATTTTCTGATGCCGTTCGCCAACCAATCAACACCAAGCCGCTGAAAGAACTGATCGGCGCAAACGACAAAGTGGCGATTGTCATCCCGGACATCACGCGCCCGCTGCCCAGCGATCGTTTGCTCGGCTGGCTGTTTGCCGAACTCGATCACGTTCCGGCGGAAAACTTCGTTATCATTAATGGAACGGGTTCGCATCGAATCAACACTCCGGCGGAGCTTGAGCAAATGGTCGGCAAAGAAGTCGCCTCGCGCTATCGCATCGTCAATCACAACTCGCACGATCCGGCAACGTTGAAGCTGGCAGGCAATACTGCGGATGGCCGCGAAGTGTTCTACACACGCGAATACGTCGAAGCTGACAAACGCATTGTGATGGGTTTCATCGAACCGCACTTTATGGCCGGATTTTCCGGCGGTTACAAAGGCATCTTCCCTGCCGTCGCTGATATTGATTCGATCATGCATTACCACCGCGCCGAAGTGATCGGTTCGCCGATGAGCACTTGGGGCGTGCTGGAAGGCAATCCGACGCAACAGCAAATTCGCGCCAACGGTTCGCTGCTGCCGGTGGATTTCTGCATCAACGTCACGCTCAACCGAAAGCGCGAAATCACCGCGTTCTTTTGTGGAGAAACACTGGCCGCCCATGCCAAAGGCTGCGAACATTCCCGTTCGACGGTGATGATTCCCTGTTCCAAACCGTTCCCAATTGTTGTGACGACCAACAGCGGTTACCCACTGGATCAAAACCTGTATCAAGCCGTCAAAGGCATGTCCGCCGCCGCGCAAGTCGTCGAGCAAGACGGATTGATCATCGCGGCTTCGAAATGCAACGACGGTTTTCCGGCGCACGGCAATTTCAAAACCTTGCTCTTCGGCCACGATTCGCCGCAGGCGATTCTGGATACGATCCTGGCGCCGGGCTTTTCGATGTACGACCAATGGGAAGCGCAATTGCTGGCAATGATTCGGTTGAAAGCGCGCGTTGCATTGCACAGCGACATTCCGACTGATGAAGTCCGCCGCGCTCATCTGGAAGCCACCACCGACATCGCGGCAACAATCGCCGAAGAATTGAACCGTATCGGCAAAGATGCGCCCATCGCCGTTTTGCCCGAAGGCCCCATGACGATTCCCTATTTGGCGCAAGCTGTTACTTTCAACGCATAACTCCAAACTGAAATGAAAACACAAAATCTTTCTGTCGCTTCAACCGAAGAAATTCGAACTCATTTTCCCGCGCTCGAACGCAAACACGATGGCCATCCGGTCGCGTATTTCGACGGCCCCGGAGGCACCCAAGTTCCGCGCGAAGTCGCCGCCGCCATCAGCGATTACCTGTTCCACCACAACGCCAACACGCATTGGGCGTATCCGACCAGCGCTGAAACCGACGCGTTATTGATGGAAGCCCGGCAGACCTTTGCGGATTTTTTCAACTGCAACGCGGACGAAGTTTCCTTTGGCGCGAATATGACCACGATCACGTTCCACGTTGGCCGAGCTTTGGGCAGAGGCTGGAATCCAGGCGATGAAATTGTCGTCACGGAATTGGATCACCACGCCAATTCCGACACATGGCGCGAACTCGCCAAAGATCGCGGCTTGACGATTCGCACGGTCAAAATGCTGACCGAAACCGGCCAACTGGACTGGGATGATCTGGAAGCGGCCATCACGCCAAAAACAAAACTGTTGGCCATCGGCGGAGCCTCCAATGCGCTGGGCACGGTCAACGACATTCAACGAGCCGCTCGACTCGCTCACGCCAAAGGCGCGCTGGTGTACGTGGACGCTGTGCATTACTCGCATCATTTGCTACCGGATGTGAAAGAGTTGGAATGTGATTTCCTGGCTTGTTCGGCGTATAAGTTTTATGGTCCCCACATCGGAGTTTTTTACGGACGCCACGAACTGCTGCAGTCGCTGGATGCTCCACGGCTGCAACCCGCTGCCAGCGAAGCTCCCGAACATCTGGAAACCGGTACGCAAAATCATGAAGGCATCGTCGGCGCAGCCGCTGCCGTCAACTTCCTGGCTTCCCTGGCCAAAGTCGGCTCCGATGGGGCAACCCGCCGCGAACGGCTGCAAAGCACGTATGATGCTTTACATGATCGCGGGCTGGAACAAGTCAAACAGCTTTGGGAAGGATTACAGGCCATCGAAGGAGTGACAGTTTATGGTCCTGATCCTTCTCAGACGCGAACCTCCACAATTTCCTTCACTGTCAAAGACATTCCGTCCGAAGAAGTCACCAAACACCTGGTCAATCGCGGCGTCTTCACCTCGCACGGAGACTTCTACGCGCAGACCGTTCTTGAGCGGCTTGGCAAAGTAGAACAAGGACTCGTGCGCGCTGGCTGCGCCTGCTACACGACGAATGAAGAAATCGCCAGATTGATTGACGGCGTGCGCGAAATTGCGCGAAGCTGATGCTCTGATCTTAAGGCCGCAAATTTCGCAGACAAATGTTGATCGGCGACATTCTGCGTTTATCTGCGGCAGATTTTATTTCAAATAGTGAAATGCACGCCAGAATACCAGTCGCGCGGCAAGTTGTGGCCAGAGTTTATCCAGTGGAATCAATTTTCGGCTGTTGGCTTCGGCAACGGTGTTTTCGGCTTTGACGCGGAGCGCCAGTTCCCAGCTTGTGTAATCGTAAGCGCTTTTGGCCATCATCGCCGCTTTGACGTTGGCGGCTTCGTCGGTTTGGCCGGATTTGGTCAGCAGTTCGGCGTACACCGCATGCGCCAAAATAGATTCAGGATATGCCGCCACACATTCGCGCATCAGCTCCGTTGCGCGTGCAAGATTTCCTGCCTGTTCGTGCGCAAACGCCAAGGCGATATATCCGAAGCTGCGGTTGTAACCGCCTTTCATTCCCTTTTCCAAATGCGGAATGGCGTCGGCAGGGCGCTTCATCTGGTACAACAACAAGCCGTAACCGAAATGCGCTCCGGTATTTTCCGAATCGAGTTCCAAAACCTGTTGGTAGCGGCGCTCCAGGCGTTCGTTATCTCCAGGCTTGTCCGGGTAAAAGGCAAAATCCAAGGCTTCCGTTCTGAGCGTGGCGCGGCCTTGCAGCAACTGGCTGGCATACACGTTGTAGGCTCGCGCGGTGAAGGCTAGGCAGACGATCAAACTAACGGCGGCAAGCGCCAAGGCGGCAATTTTTGGCAAAGCGATTTCGTCGGTTTTGCTTTCTTGATCAATCTCAGGCCGTTTTGCCGCAAAGCCAAAACCAATCGCGATCACACAAGCGACAATCAGAACTCCGGGCGTGTAGCGGAAGGAAAACGAACTGAACATCGAACTGATGCTGAATGCGATGATTCCCAACAAAGCTCCCAAAATCCAATGTGCGTTTTCCGGATTCACCAATCGCCATTGCCAAAATCGCCAACCCAGTTGCAACCAGAATGCGCCAAACAACAGCAAGCCAATCAGTCCCAGTTCGACAAAAATTTCCAGATATTCGTTATGCACGAGTGGGCTGCGAATTTCGTCTGTGTCATCGGTGCTCCATTTCACAACAGCGGCTTCGCCTTTGACAACGTCGGCATAGCTGGGATTCGCAGTGAAATAAGGCCGATATTCTCCGTACCGGGCAGGATACCCCGCCTGGCCTACGCCCACGATGGGGTTTCGTTTGCCCATTTCCCAAGCCGTGATCCATCCGCGCAATCGGTTGGTCAATCCGCCTTCGGATGCCGACAATTGCGTCGCTCCCTGGATTCTGTACACAATCTGTTGACGGTATCGAATACCGACATAACTGGCGGCAACGATTGCAACGGCTGCAATCACAACCAACCGGTTACGGTCGGCTAGTTTGATTTGCTTCACTGCCAAGCCGATAGCGATCAGAACAAATACCACAACTACTGCGAAAATTGCTCCGCGCCTGAGTCCAACGAGCAGCGCCAGCAAGCTCAAACCGGAAACGGTCAGCGAAACAAACATCGGCACGGATTTGCGGCTACTGAAATAGTTCAGGATTTGCAGCGGCAACAGCGTCACCAGAATTTCCGAGGTGATGCCGTGATTGAAAAAGATTCCCAGCATGTTTTCGCCGTATGTTGCCCGCTCGTACAACAGCGAAACCGACAGCAACGCGGCAAACGCGGTCAGCACGAAATATAAAATCTCGGCCGCTCTCTGGCGCATCGTCGCCAACGCGGCAACAAAAAAGACGGCAAAGCCAAACCAGATGCCGACGATTCGCACGCCGTCATACACCACAGGCGACCATTTCAGCGAAATCACCTGCCACAGGATGAACACCAGCAACGAGCCGACCAGAATTGCCTGTTCGCGCGGCAGCTTGAACGGGTTCGTGTTTGACCGAATCAGTTCAAACAATCCCAGGGCGGCAAACACCGTCGCTGCAATGGAAAAAGCGACTTCCTGCGTGGCCAATCCCGGATATGTCAGGTCGGGAATGATAAAAAAGTTCGGGATCAGCGCCAGCAGCGGCAGCACAAAAAAAACAATTTCAAGCAAGCCGATGCCGCCGGCTTTCGTCTGTGGTTTGATTTTGGATTTCATACGCGGGCGGAAAAGTTATTTGTTGGGTGGT
Source organism: uncultured Heliomicrobium sp. (assembly GCA_964570175.1). GTDB lineage: Bacteria > Acidobacteriota > Blastocatellia > RBC074 > RBC074 > RBC074. Next base: position 22,404 of record CAZMXG010000020.1, read on the forward strand.
TTTGGCAACGCTTTTGAATTGGCGGGAGCGTTTTTTTGATTGGCGTCTTCTTTTTTCGCCGCGTCTTTGCCTGGGCGGCGTTTGCGCACGAAGCTCAGCGATTTGGTCGGCACAATGTCCAACGCGCCATCGCAAGTCGAGCTTGCGCCGCTGCTTTTTTTCGGCACGGACTGCGCAGACACCGGCAGCATGAACGCAAAAGCAAAACTGATCAGCAACGCGGCTCTGAATAATTTGGGAAACTGCTTTGACATAACTTTCTACCTGCAAATTTGGATTTGTAGACGCTCAGACTTGAACGCCTTGACGATGACCGATTGTACAACAACGAGTCTTGGCAAGTCTTGGCAAGTCTTGGCAAGTTGCAAAACTCCCCACAGAGTTTTTCAGACACCGAAACTTATCCGGGCTGAAAATTTTATCTGCTCTGCCTGCAACAAGAAGCGATTTTGTTTCGACGGGGTTCTTGAAAGGCCAGTACGGCGTCCCTATAATCCGCGCCTCGTTCAGGAGCTTTAATATCACACAACGTCCGACCGAATCTGGAAGACACGAAACTTCAAGATGAACTCTCGTTTGCCCCAAGAACCCATTTGCGAATTTTGCAGCGACACTGGCTGGGAGGTCATTGTCGGCGAAGGCGCGAAACCCTGCCGTTGCAAAGTGAAAGGCAAACGCGCGAGCTTGCTGGTTCGCGCGGAAATTCCCAAACGATACGAAAACTGCACTCTGCTGAATTACAACCCGCAAGGGGACAACCTGAGGTTTGACGAAGTTTTCCAAAGCCAGTCTTACGCGTTGAACGATGCGCAAATGCTGGTTCGGGAATATCCATTGCTGGAAATGGGACTTTTGCTGATGGGGCCTTGCGGCGTTGGAAAAACGCATCTGGCTGTGGCCACGATCAAGGCGTTGATTGACAAAGGAATCTCCTGCCTGTTTTACGACTTTCGCGATCTGCTGAAGGAAATTCAAAACAGTTACAACACAGTTTCGAATTCTTCGGAGCTTGGTGTGCTGGCGCCGGTTTACGATGCTGAAGTGCTGGTGCTGGACGAACTTGGCGCGATGAAGCCCACCGACTGGGTTCGCGACACAATGACCCAGATTATTAACAACCGCTACAACGACCGCCGGGTGACGATCTTTACGACTAATTATCTGGACGATCCCGCCAACCCCAACGAAGAATCGTTGACGGATCGGGTCGGGGTACGACTGCGGTCCCGACTGCGCGAAATGTGCAAAACCGTCATTGTCAAAGGATCGGATTATCGAATTGAGATGGGTCGAAAACACGGACAAGCTCCAGGCCGTCCAGACCCCATCAACCCCCGCCGCAAAAAAGTTTTGAGCTAAGCACAAAAAACCGGAGCCTGCTTGTGATGCAGTGCCCCGGCTTGCTTCTGTTCCCGCAACAAAACGTTTATTTGTCCGTAACGGGCACTTCGTCTTCGTCTTTGCCAGATTTGTCCTTGAACAGTTTGGCAACTTTCTTTTCGGCACTCGACTTTTCAATCTTCAGGACGGTTTCGCTGGAACCATCCCAAATGCGCGCCAGGAAGTATTGATCGCCATACCGGCGGAACATCAGTCTGGATTTGTGTTTGTCCGTGTGCTTATCCACAACAGTCATCACATTGACGGCTTTGCCGCCCTTTTCTTTGCGAATCAGAATTGTGTTACTGGAGCCGACTGATTCAATGATGTAATCGCCTTTCGGCATTTTCTTTTTTCCAACCTGAAAGTCGAACGGAATGTCGGCTTTGATCCGGAAACTAAACAGCGACGACGACGCTGCAATGGCGGAACTGAAGCCCAGGCAGCAAACAACGATCAGTGAAAACAGAATTTTCTTCATAATTCTCCTTGAAAATGGATGAGCGGATACTGCTCGCTCGGAAAACTTACGGGGGAACCTGCGGTGGCCGCCGCAAAGTATGCTAAAGCCGACGAAGTTCGCCAAGTGGAAATTTTGCTTCTTTGGGACTTGGAAAATAATTGTGATACAACCAGCGCATTGGAGGACAAACATCAATGGCCCACATTCAATTCCTAGGAGCGACGCGCACCGTCACCGGATCAAAACACTTGGTCGAAGTCGGCGGCTATCGCGTGATGGTGGATTGCGGCTTGTTTCAAGGACTGAAACAACTTCGGCTGAGAAATTGGGATCCGTTTCCGATCAGTCCGGCTTCCATCAATTCCGTAATTTTGACGCACGCGCACATTGACCACACGGGCTATTTGCCCCGGCTGGTGCGCGACGGATTTGACGGCACGGTTTATGCGACTCCGGCGACCGTCGAATTGGCGCGAATCATGCTGCCGGATTCCGCGCGGTTGCAGGAAGAAGACGCCGAATATGCCAACAAATCCGGTTCGTCAAAACATCATCCGGCGTTGCCGCTTTACACGGAAAAAGACGCCAACGCTGCCTGCCGATTGATGGAATCGGTCAATTACCACAAGCGAATCGAACTGACGAAAAAGCTCTCTTTCGAATTCGTGACAGCCGGACACATTCTGGGCTCCGGCTTTGTGCTGTTCGATGTGGAATGCAATGACGGAGCCACGCGCCGAGTCGTCATGACCGGCGATCTTGGCCGGTACAACGAACCGATCATTCACGATCCTTCGACGGTCGAAGACGCTGATTACATTGTGGTCGAATCCACGTACGGCGACCGCGAACACGTTGAATTCGATGTCAAAGCCCGGCTTGCCGAAATCATCACCGAAACCGTCAAACGCGGAGGCCAGATTGTGATTCCGTCGTTTGCCGTCGGACGCACGCAACTGCTGCTGTATTTGATCCGCGAGCTGGAAGACGAAAACCGCATCCCGATCATTCCGGTGTATGTGGATAGCCCGATGGCTTCCAGCGCAACGCGGCTGTATCTGAACCATAAAGAAGATCACGATCTGGAAATGAAAGACTTGATGGACGACCGCCGGAACCCACTGGCGACACAGCGGTTCAATCTGGCCAGAACCCGCGACGAATCCAAAGCGATTAACAACCGCGACGAATCCGCCATCATTATTTCCGCAAGCGGCATGGTCACAGGCGGACGAATCCTGCACCACCTGCGCAAACGGCTGCCGGATGAACGAAACACAGTCATTTTTGTCGGCTTCCAGGCCGAAGGCACTCGCGGACGCCGATTGCTGGATGGCGAACCGGAAATGAAAATCTTCGGCCAGTACGTTCCTGTCCGCGCCAAAATCGAACGGCTGGAAAACCTGTCCGCACACGCCGATTCCAAAGAAATTCTGCGCTGGCTGGGCGGCTTCAAGCGCGCGCCGAAAAAACTCTTTCTGGTTCATGGAGAGCCGAAAGCACAGGAAGCATTGAAACAAAAGATCGTCGAAAAATTTGGCTGGCCGGTAGAGATACCGGATTATCTGGACAAGTTTGAGTTATAGTTTGGCTCATCGCGAAAGGAGCAGGCATATGACAATGCACATCGAGGCTATTTATGAAAAAGGCGTGTTGAGACCGGTAGTGCCATTGGCTCTTGATGAAGGTGCGCGAGTGGAAATCACATTGCAGCAAGCAGAAGCACCAACCAAACCAACGCCATACGAAATTATGTCGGCCATCGCCAGTCTACCTTTGGAAGTTGAGCGCGTGGAAACTGCAGGTCTTGAACACGACAAATTTCTTTACATTTCAGCCGAATTTGGACGAAATTGACATACTCGATGGGTGGGAAACGTTTCTACGCTATCAGGACAAGAAATGGAGCTTCACCGATTGTGTGAGCAAGGTAATTATCGAAAAGTTGAAGATTACTCGCGCGATTTCGCTGGACCACCATTTTCCACAATTTGGGAATGTCCAAATTTTGCCTTGAGCTTTCGACTCTGCGCCTGGTTTGAGTTATAGTGCCTGCCTACTTCGACACCACATCATCACAATGAAACTCATCGAAAAGCGACTTGGAAACTTGCTAACAGCCCCGCGCCAATTCTGCGCAAGCTGTAATTTTAGTTGCCAGCAAGCCAGGTCTCATTCCCTGAAGGAATCAAGAAGCAATGCAAGCAAAAGCTAAACTCGAAGAAGAAATTAAATCAGAACCGCCCTCATCAGTCGCGGATATTGATCCGCAAGAAACCTCCGAGTGGTTGGAAGCCTGGGATCAAATTCTGGATGAAGAAAACCCGCAACAACGTGCGGCTTATCTGTTAAACGCTTTGACACAACGCGCGCGGGCCATGGGATTGAATCTGCCTCCGCGATTTAACACGCCATACATCAACACAATCCGTCCCGAAGACGATGTTCCCTATCCGGGCAATCTGGTCTTGGAGCGCAAAATCAAAAGCGCCATCCGCTGGAATGCCTTGGCGATGGTTGTGCAGCAGAACAAAAAAGACGCCGGCATCGGCGGACATATTTCGACTTACGCTTCGGCCGCGACATTATTGGAAGTCGGGTTCAATCACTTTTTCCGTGGAGCAATCGGTGACCAGCCGGGTGAATTCGTTTACTTTCAGGGCCACGCCAGCCCGGGCATTTACGCCCGCGCGTTTCTGGAAGGCCGCCTGACGCAACAGCATATTGAAAATTTCCGCCACGAATTGCGCGACACCGAAGGGCTTTCGTCCTATCCGCATCCGTGGCTGATGCCGGATTTCTGGAGCTTCCCGACGGTTTCGATGGGACTGGCCTCGCTGAACGCGATCTATCAAGCGCGGTTTATGCGCTACATGGAAAATCGCGGATTGATCCCGGCGACCGACCGAAAGATTTGGGCCTTCCTCGGCGACGGCGAAATGGACGAACCGGAATCAATGGGTTCGTTGACGCTGGCCAGCCGCGAAAAACTCGACAATCTGGTTTTTGTCATCAACTGCAATCTGCAACGCTTGGACGGACCAGTGCGGGGCAACGGCAAAGTCATTAACGAACTGGAAGCTGCCTTTGCCGGTGCCGGTTGGAACGTGATCAAAGTCGTCTGGGGCAGTGGCTGGGATGATTTGCTGGCGCGTGACAAGACGGGTTTATTGCTCAAGCGCATGGAAGAATGCGTTGATGGCGAATACCAGGCCTTCCGTGCAAAAGACGGCAAATACATTCGCGATCATTTCTTTGGTAAATATCCGGAGCTGCTGAAACTTGTCGAACATTTGACCGACGATGACATCTGGCGTTTGCGCCGCGGCGGTCACGATTCGATCAAAGTTTACCAAGCCTACAAGCGCGCCTATGAAACCAAAGGTCAGCCGACCGTGATTTTGGCCAAAACGGTCAAAGGCTATGGCATGGGTTCGTCAGGCGAAAGCCGCAATCTGGCCCACCAAGCCAAAAAGCTGGAAGAAGTTGATCTGGTCAATTTCACCAAACGGTTTGAACTGCCGATTTCAGAAGAAGACGCCAAGAAGGCGAAATTCTATGTGCCCGCGCCGGACAGCGAAGAGATCAAATACATGAAATCCCGCCGAGAAGCGATGGGCGGCGCCGTTCCTGCACGCGTTATCAGGGACGAAAAGCTTCAGATTCCGCCACTGGAATTTTTCAAGGAATCGCTCGACGGTTCGCAAGGCCGCGAAGTTTCCACAACGATGGCGTTTGTCCGTGTGCTGACGCTGTTGATGACCAAAGACAAGAATCTAGGCAAACGTGTGGTGCCGATTGTTCCCGACGAAGCCCGCACCTTCGGAATGGAATCGCTGTTCCGCCAAGTCGGCATTTATGCCAGCCAAGGACAGCTTTACACCCCGCACGATTCGGACATGTTCCTTTATTACAAGGAATCGAAAGAAGGCCAGATTCTGGAAGAAGGAATCACCGAAGCCGGTTCGATGGCATCGTTCACGGCTGCCGGAACGGCTTACGCCAATTATGGCGTAGACATGATTCCCTTTTACATCTTCTATTCAATGTTCGGGTTCCAGCGCATTGGCGATTTTGCCTGGGCCTTTGCGGACGCTCGCGGCAAAGGCTTCCTGCTGGGAGCAACCGCCGGACGCACCACGCTGAACGGCGAAGGTTTGCAGCATCAGGATGGCCACAGCCACTTGTTGGCCAGCACCGTTCCGACCTGCGCGGCTTACGATCCGGCTTATGCGTATGAAATTGCCGTCATCGTTCAGGACGGCCTGAAGCGTATGTTCCAGGAAGGCGAAGACCGTTTCTATTACATCACCGTTTACAACGAAAACTACGTCCAGCCCGCAATGCCAGAAGGCGCAGCCGAAGGCATCATCAAAGGCATTTACAAACTCAGCGGTGCTGCAAAAGGCAAAGCCAAAGTGCAACTGTTCGGCAGCGGCCCAATGATGGGCGAAGTGCTGCGCGCACAGAAGATTCTGGCCGAGCAATACAAAATCACCGCCGACGTTTGGAGCGTCACCAGTTACAACGAACTCCGCCGCGATGCGCTGCGCGCGGAACGCTGGAACCGGTTGCATCCGACCGAAGCCGAGAAGAAACCTTATATCCAACAAGTGATGGAAAGCACTGAAGGCCCGATTATCGCGTCCAGCGATTACATGAAGATCGTGTCGGATCAGGTGGCTCCGTGGCTTGGAGGCCGTTTGGTGAGCTTGGGAACGGACGGTTTTGGCCGCAGCGAAAACCGCGATTACCTGCGCCGCCATTTCGAAATCAACGCCGAATCCATCGTGGCTGCGGCGCTGTCGAAACTGGCGCGCGATGGTAAGTTCAACGCCAAAAAAGCGGCGCAAGCAATTGCCGACTTGGGCGTGAACCCAGATGGGATTGATCCGGCGATTGCGTAAGTCAGCAGGTTGGCACAAACAGAACACGGATGCAGACAATTCCAGTTTGCATCCGTGTTCTGTTTAGCGAAAGGAAAGGGTGATGGCGTTACCTGAATTCAATGAGTTCGGCGACTTGCCAGTTGGCGTTCATAGAGCGACGTTGGCAGAAGTAATCGAACGTTTTGGCTCGGAAATTCCTCAGCGACAATTGGTAACGACGCGGCTTCTGCGAATTCACAAATTGGCTTTAGCCACTAGAAAACTACTCCGTTTCGTCATCTTCGGCAGCTACATTACTGCCAAACCATCGCCCAACGATGTTGACATCATTTTGGTAATGGCCGACGATTTCGATGAAAAGGATTACGATTCCGATGTGTTTCCGGCGTTCGATCATTTGCTTGCTCAGCAACTACTCGGAGCAAGCCTGTTTGTCGTTCGACCCGGATTCATTATTGGAGAAACTGTTGACGAGTTCATCTCACACTGGCAGGTCAAACGCGACCTGAGTCTTCGCGGAATAGTGGAGATAATTTTGGAGGCAGCGAAATGATAACGAATGATCTGGAATTACAAGGCACACAAGAAAGAATCGCTTTTTTCTGCAAACTTTTGGCCCAAATGCGCACAACGGCAAAATCTCCCAAAGAATACGAATTGTATTCAAATAGTTATTTGGCGGAGATCGAAAAGATGAATGCGGAAATTCTTGAATACTTGAAACAACCCGCCGATGAAGCTCAACTGGCAGAAGCGGCCTAAATAACTTGTTCTTACGCATTCGCAGGTTTGTGGGAGACGCTTTATGGCGACGATTGAACAATTGGCCGAAGCCACTCTCAATGGAAAAAGCTTGCTGCTTCGTAGCTTGACTCAGGATTTGCTGCGCGAAAATCCGAGCTTGAACGAGTACCCAAAGCCTCAGACGAATGATTCGCACCTCCTGGCCGCCGCTGCCTCGCTGATAGAACTGTTTGCGCTGCGTCTTCGCCAAACGCCACCACAGTAGACAAAAGATGTCGGCGCGCTACCGGAGTCGATTTACCTGCTTAAAGCCGCCGCAAGCATGAAGCGTCTGCGCGAATTATGTGAGACCCAATCGCCGGAGCCGCTACGCAAACGCGGTTTTTACGCGCCGCCAAACTTCCTCGAATTCGCTTGATTGCAGCCTGTGATAATCGGTATAAGCTATTCAATGTATCGTAATGATTAATCGCTTAATGCGCTTGTTAAATTCATCGAGCCAACCTCGACAGCCTTCAGAGAAACCGATCCCCGCTACATTTAGCCGAGATACGCCCCTGTGCCTCAATAGGAGCGAGACATGTTTGTGGAAAATACCAGAATTGACATTCTTGACGGCATCGAAGCCGAACTCCGTGATACGCCAGAACGACTGGATTTCACAGCCGTCAAAAGGGAAAAAGATGGCGAGATATGGAAAGTTTACGTTGATTTGACGAATATCAATTCGAGTGGCTTGGATGAATCTCTGGAAGGCGCTGCGGCTTGGTGGCCGGGGCCGCCCAAAGGCGGGGCTGACGTGCTTTCAGTCATTCCTGAAGACGAACAGATCAACTTACGTTTCGCGAACTCCTCGCCTCCGGCGAATCGCGAAAAAATATGTGTTTATCCTCCTCGCTATTTGGAAGCACTCTACGAATGTTGGGATAACAAGGCCTGGGCTGAGCAATGTCTTTCGTGGTTGCAACGCGTGGAAGCCTCCAACTCCTATGACAAAAGCCGGATCCCAGCTACAGGGCATTTCGGATGGCTGCGTCGTGGTCAATCAGATGCCTTCACGCTGCTTGGCTGGGATGTAAGCTTTCTTTGGGGGCCGCCTGGCACAGGCAAGACAACCACGCTTGGCGCAATGCTGGCTCAGTATCTTGTCGAATTTCCAACAAGCAAAGTATTGTTGCTCTCCACAACAAACTTAGCTGTTGATCAAACGCTGGTGGCGGTGGATAAGGCAATGGAGCAGCTATGTCAGTCATCAGCAGTTGCCAGCGCCGTTCGCAAAAGGTGCTTTCGTGTCGGCAGCCATTTCGTCGCCAGTCAATACAAAGGCCGGGAACACTTGCTACCGGTTCAGGACACCAAGCTAATCTCTCAGTTAGCAGCCTTAGAGGCTCAAAGACCGGATCCATCAAAAGTCCAAGACTACGCACGTTGGAAGGAGAAAGTAGAACAACTCCGCACAGAAATCCGTAAGCAAGCGACTCGCGTCCTGGATGAGGCCAGACTTGCTGCAACAACGACAACCCGGGCAGTATTTACCTTTGAAGAGCTTTATAAGCGCAAGCCGTACGACCTCGTTGTCTTCGATGAGGCGAGCCAGATTGGCCTTGCCCATGCACTGGCTTTGGCTCCTCTTGCCAAGCGATGTCTATTTGCTGGCGATCCGAAACAACTTGCTCCAATTGTCAGATCACAGAATTCGTCAGCAATACGATGGCTTGGTCAGTCAATGTTTTCCAAGATGAAGCAGACTCACGCTTCAACCTGCCTTCTCAATGAACAATCTCGTATGGCTGAACCAATCTGTAGGATCGTCAGCAATGCTTTCTATGATGGAGGACTTATTGTTGCCGCCGACTGCAAAGGTAATCAGCAGTGGAAAAAGGATCGAGAACTCATTGATGTTCAGTTCGTTGGCCGAAAGACTATCCACCTTGAACTTATGGATAAAAATGGAGCTTGGTCGCAGAAGTATCATGGGCCGATTCGCTATGATTCTGCCGTATTCATTCGGGACTTGGTCGATAAACTAAAGACAGGTTTGCCGGAAAATGAGATCATCGTCTTAACCCCTTTCAGAGCGCAGCGAACACTGATAAGAATGTTTCTTCAGAATGCCGGCTGCAAGAGAGTAAAGGTCAGTACGGTACATCGCGCTCAAGGTAGTGAGTGCCATACCGTGATATTTGACCCGGCGCTTGGTAAGACACCATTTCTTCAAACTGAAGACGCCCCTCGGTTAATAAATGTTGCCCTGAGCCGTGCCAAAGCGAGACTGGTCGTCATCTTGTCGCCAGATGACCGTGTGAATCCTCTGTTCAATCAGCTTTACAATGTCATCGAAAATATGGATAGGCTCAACGAGGCGTTACCAATCAGCCAATTTGCGTTACAACCTGATTTCCCCCACTGCGCCGTAAATAAGGCCGTTCAGATCAGAGATAAAATTGGCCGTATCACCGAAGTGGTTGAGGATGGAGCAAAGTTTGTGTTGATGGAGTTCAGTTCCGGCAAGAAGAAAACCTTTGTCACGTCTTATGTGGTTAAGAGTTGTAGTTAATAAATGGCAGCGCCATTGTTACTTTCGGCAGCCTGAGTCATACCACAATCGACCAATGCGATCTTGACGTTGGACACCGCAGTCTATGCGTTTCGGGGCCGCGCCAAGCGTTTACCCCAGCATATTTAATTACAGCCAACGCGGCGGCGGCGATTAAATCAAATGCGAAACAGTCACTATCTCAATCTGTCTTTGTATGATGATTTTATTGGTAATATCCCGCCTTCCGATACGACTCATCCAGCAAGTCGACGACGTGAACAACCTGGCAATCGGCATTGAACATTCGAACGCCTGCGCCGAGTTGCATGTGGCAGCCTGGATTGGCCGTCGCCAGAACCTTTGCGCCGGTGGCTTTCACTTTTTCGATCTTGTCGGAAAGGATGCCTTCGGACATTTCCGGTTCGCTGAGGTTGTAAATTCCCGCGCCTCCGCAGCAATCCTGCATGCCTTCAAGCTGGCGGTACTCAATGCCGGGAATCGAAGTCAGGACTTTTTGCGGAGCGGTCATCACTCGTTGGGCGTGGTACAGATGGCAGGGAGCGTCCAAAGTCACGGCTTCTTTGATTTCGGCTCCGGGGCGGATTTCGCCTGCGGCCAGATATTCCGTGGCGTCTTTGACGTGGTGGCTGAAGTTTTCGGCTCGTGCGGCGTAGGCGGGGTCGTCTTTCAACAGTTCGCCGTACTCTTTCAGCAAAGCTCCGCAGCCAGCAGCGTTGATGACGATCGTCGCGGGATTCGCAGGGTTGTGATCGGAAGTCAGAAAGCGTTCGAAGGCATCAATGTTCTCTCTCGCCAGTTTGCGCGCCGTTTCCAGGTCGCCCGAATGCGCGTGCAAAGCTCCGCAGCAAACCTGTTTGGCGACTTCGATGTTCTGGCACTTGTTGACTTCCAACACACGCTTGGTGGCCTCGTTGGTCTGCTTGAACAGGCCTTCCATAACGCACCCGGTGAAGACCGAAACAGGTTTTAGGTGTTGGATGTTGGGTGCTAGATGCTGGATCGTGGCCTTTGCCTCCCCGTCTCCCCGTCTCCCCGTCTCCCCGTCTTTTCTGATCGGAGCAGTGGTCATCAACAAGGACAGTGCGAAATCAGCGTTCTTGGAAAATTTACGAACAAGGCCAGTCTTAAAAGCCCACTTCGTCAGAGCGTGATCACGCATCCAACGATTGATGGAGAAAACGGCTTTCAGGCGGTTTGGGTACGGGAAAACGCGGCGCAGCGCCAGCTTCAGCATCAGCTTCTGAAATCCATTTCCTTTGGCGCCTTTTTTCGTTCCGTGTTCGTTGATGGTTTCGCGGGCGTGTTCCAGAAGATAGCCGTACTTCACGCCCGCCGGACAAGCCGTTTCGCAGGCGCGGCACCCCAAACACAAATCAATGTGGCGGGCAAAGGCTGGCGCCTGAACATCCAAACGGCCTTCGGCGACTGCGCGCATCAGGTAAATGCGCCCGCGTGGGCTATCATTTTCGTTGCCGACTTGCTGGTACGTCGGGCAGGCGGGCAAACACAAGCCGCAGTGAATGCAGCCAAGGATTTTGTCCATCTCGGCATCAAGCGCCGTGTGAAGTGAAGTGTTCAGAGCCATAAATTTGAATTAGTGCCAGCAATTGACCGGGTTTATTTCTTTTTCAGCGAAGCATGTTCCTTGAACCTGTGGCCACAATATTTGCAGGTATAAAATTGCCCCGCTTCTTTGCGCGGGTACGTGGCACGTCTGCCGCAATGTGTGCACACTTTCGACAATTTCTTGATCGTCGCTGCGATTGAGGAAATCCAGAATGGATTTGGCATAACTTCTCCCTCCTGCTGATTTGCCCGTTAATCATATTCCAGCGACGAATCTACCCGGACTCAATTGAGCGTCCGGATCAAAGCGGTTCTTTAGTTCGCGCATCAGTCTGGCGGTCGAACCCACGTCGCCCCAGGTATCCAGTTGGTCTTTGATCGCCAGTGGCGCGTTCAGCATCACAAGCTGACCGCCACGCGCCTGCGTCAAATGGCGAAGCTCGGCGATGAATTTCGGGCGGCGTTTGGATTGCAGCCCTTCAAACAAATCTTCTTTGGCCAGCACGCGCAACACGCCATTGCCAGCGTGAGCGCGCCAGTTGGATTGCGGCAGGAACTGGCCGACGTCTTTCACCACGTCGTTCAAATCGGCTGGCAGCGCGCTCAATCGCAAACTGAACGCCCATTGGTCATCGGTTTCTGTTTCGTGGTAGAGCGTCCAAAACGCTTCTGCGTCAGCGTCGCTCAACACGGTTCGGTCAAAATCGCAGCCAATGCGCGCAGCTTCGTTGAGCTGAAATTCGACGGTTTCTGCTTCATTCAAAAAGCGTAGCGCCAAAGCGTACCGTCGCGATTCAATCGGCAAGCCTAGATCGGCGGAAGGCGATAACAGTTCCATCGCCGAAGGCTGCGTGTCGGAATCACTGATTCGCAGCGCCAGCCAGCATAGGCTTTCGGACTCATCTGCGTAAAAGACCAAAGTTTTTTCCGTGGGCGGCAGCGCGCGCAGCTTAAAACTCATTTCGGCAATCACAGCCAACGAACCGAAACTGCCGGTGTACAATTTGCACAAATCGTAACCGGCCACATTTTTGACCACTTTGCCGCCAGCTTTTGTCGTGCCGCCATTCGGATGAACAACGCGAATGCCAATCAACCAGTCGCGCGGAGTTCCGTATCCACAACGCAAAGGCCCGCTGCTGGCCGAGGCAATAATTCCGCCGAGCGTAGAACTGGCATCGCCGAATGGGTCCAGCGGAATGAACTGACGATGTTTGGCCGCGCGCTCGTTGAATTCGACCAGCGAGCAACCCGCTTGAACTGTGGCGGTCAAATCGGCGGGTTCGTATTCGATCACCTGGTTCATTTTGGCGGTCGAAACGATAAGCTGAAATTGCACCGGGCGGTTGCCGACGGTCAGCCAGGTGCCAGCGCCAGCCGGAATCACGCGCCAACGCTCGCTTTCGGCCAGCTTCAGCATTTCCATCAATTCCTGAAGATTTTGCGGAAAAGCGACGACGCGTTCGGCTTCGTCAACGACTTTGAAGCTGTCGCCCGTGGTCAGACGCGCGCGATCTTCGCCAAACATTTCGCGCAGTCGGTGCAGTATTTGATCGGCAGAGACTCGATGCAGCGGCTCGGCCTCCGGGGGCAATGGAGTTGCAATTGGCATATCTGTTTATTGTACAGGTTGAAGTCTTCCGCTTGGGAAGGTTGGTTATACCATATCATTCGCCAATTGAAGAGAGAGCGGAGCGAAGCGCATCAATCGCCAGTACTGAACAGTGCTCTTTGTTGCGGGGCAAACGTTCCAGCAGGCGCGTCACATCCGATGGCGTCAACTTGCGGGCATCTTCAATCGGCAGCCCGATCAGCGCTTCCGTCAAAGCGGAGCCTGCGGCAATGCTTGGCGGACAGCCCTGCACAGTGAATCTGGCAGCGACGATTTTTTCATCGGCAATTTTCAATTGCAGGTTCAGCATATCGCCACAAATCGGATTCGTCGCCTGCCCGCCAACCGTGGCGTCTTCCATCACGCCGACATTGCGTGGGGTTTCCAGATGCTCAAGAACTTTGCCGCTGTACATGGTTGAGTTGTTTCTCCGAACTGATTCTGTGGATACGATTAGGTTTTAAGCCGGGACTCCAGCCTGAGCCAGTGGCCCAACTCACTCCAAGTCAGGGCAATCAAGATCTGGTCTGAAGCCGGATACGACTTCCGAAAAAACCTATCTTGACAGTCACAACCTTGCAGCTTAATTTTCGGCCCCGGCGTGTTCTGGAATTCACAGATTTCCAGAACACACCAAGAGGCATTTTGACAGATTGAATTGGTCACGATTGAGCTGTTGGGGTTACTCACTGCGTTGTCCTCACGACTTAAGGCTCTGAATCGGCCTCGTCATTCTTCGTTCGTTCCGTAATTCAACCTATATGAATTGTCGCTGTTTTCTGATGGCGACGTCCAGCCCCATTTCCGGCAAGGGAGGGTGCGTTGTTCAGGAGTAGGCATGCCCGTTTCCAGAGTTGCATCCGTCACCAAATCTTTTCGTCACTTCTTGCAACTGATACTACTTGCAGTCTTTGTCGTCCTGATTGGCAAATGGATGGATCACGGATTGGCGCAACATCGAGCGGAGCGTTCAAAACCGGAAACAACACCAAAATCCAAAATCAGAACGCCTGCGACCTCTCGCAGTCGCGGTCAACAGCAACAAGTTAACGCTGACGGGTCAATCACCGGAGTGATTTGGGTTGGCGAAGCAGGCGTCACGGAAACCACGGCCAATATCATGGCGCGCGAACAATCGCTGCGTTCTTCCTTTCGACTTCGAGCCGAACGCGACTTGGAAGAAGACTTCAAAAAGCCAAACCGCGAAAAGCTGCCGCAAAATCCCGAAGCCTTGCCGGGAGCGCAATGGCCTCCTGCCGAAGAGAGAGAGATTGAGAAACGGAGAGATGGAGGGACGGAGAGAATGAAACCACCATCGCCCCTTCCTTCTATCTCCCCATCTCTTTATCCCTCTTTCGCTCCATCTCCCAGTCTTAGCTTCACCGCAGCAACGCTCGCAGAAACCAGCGCCTTCCCGCCGGACGCGATGGGAGCCGCCGGACCAACGCAGTTTTTGCTGGCGGTCAACGGGCGAATTCGGGTCTTCAACAAAAGCACTGGCGCGCTTGGACAGTTGGACGCTGACATTGATTCCTTCTTCAATTCTGTTCGCGCCGGTTTTATCACGACTGATCCACGCGTCAGATACGACAGGCTTTCCGGGCGCTGGTTCATTTTGCTGGTCAACACAGCGCAATCGAATAACAGAATTCTGCTGGCTGTCAGCGACGGTTCCACCATCAATACGGCAACAGCCTGGACGTTTTACCAGTTCCAGCATAACGAAGTTTCTCCTTCGGGCGACAACGGATGTTTCGCCGATTACCCGACGCTGGGGATTGACGCCAACGCGCTTTACGTCGGAGTAAATCAGTTTTGCAATCGAGCGTTCAGCAATACGACGGCGATTGTCATTCGGAAATCTTCGATTTTGAGCGGCGGCCCGATTGTCGCTTCGGCCTTTCGCAACCTGATTGATGCTTCCAGCACGACATTGAAAAACGGCATCTTCACGCCGCAGGGAGTGGACAATCCCGCCGCGACTTCCACCGAAGGCTATCTGATCGGAACCGACGCAGGAAGTTTGGGCCGTTTGGTATTGCGCAGAGTGTCGAATCCGGGCGGCTTGCCGGTGATGTCCGCGAATATTTACATCAACGTACTACAGACTTCTCAGCCCATCACAGTCCGCCATCGCAGCAACATCAACGGCGTGAATGGCAGGCTGGATGCAATTGACGACCGGTTGATGATGGCGCAGCTTCGCGGCGGTAATATCTGGACAACCCAAACAGTTTCCGTCAATAACGAGGGCACAATTGACGCTCCCAGAACGCGAGATGGATTGCGTTGGTATGAAATCACAGATGTCAGCACACTCGCCCCTTCGCTTCGCCAGGCCGGAACGCTATTCACGCAAACCACCTCAAATACCGAAGACGAACGAAATTACTTCATTCCTTCGCTGGCCGTTTCAGGCCAGGGAAATCTGTTGATTGGCAGTTCCACCGCGGGAACGAATGAATACGTGAATGCCGCGATTGCCTACAGGCTGGCGACAGATCCGCTTGGCGCGTTGCAATCGCCGCTGCTGATTACTGCCAGCCCCGGGCCGTACAATCCTTCCAGCGACAGTGGAAACCAGCAGGGTCGCCGCCGTTGGGGAGATTATTCGTTCACCAGCGTTGACCCTTGCGATGACATGACGTTGTGGACTGTGCAGCAGTTCGCGGATGCCGCCAATTCGTATGGATTGCGCGTGGCAAAAATTCCCGCGCCGCCACCAGCCGCGCCAGTCGCAGCCAATCCTCCTGCGGTCGCCGCCGGGTTGAGTTCCGTCAACGTGGTGATTACAGGAATTTCCTCGACCGAAGGAACTGCTTTTTTCGATCCCGGAGACACATTTGCGTGCCGTTTGCGCGCAACCGTTAGCGGTGGAATCACAGTCAACAGCGTCAGCTACATCAACCCGACAACTGTTCAATTGAACCTTTCGACCGTCAATGCCACAGCCGGAGTCAAAAGCGTCACCATCACCAATCCCGACGGCCAGACGGCAACCGGCATCAACATTCTGACCGTAGGCAATTGCACTTACGCGGTCACAGCCAACAAATCCGCGTTCGATGCCACTGGCGGAGTCGGAACCATTAGTGTCGAAACGACCGCTGCTTGCGGCTGGACGGCGGTGAGCGCCTCCAGCTTTATCAGCATCAATTCTGGTTCTGCCGCCAGCGGAACCGGAACTGTCAGTTTCACGGTTGCGCCGACTAGCGGCTTGGCGCGCACCGGCATGATTACTGTCGCAGGACAAACTGTAACGATTACTCAAAGCGCAGGAAGCGGTTGCGCGTACACGTTGACGCCATCTACCAAAAACTTCCCTGCCAACGGAGGTTCGGGCAGTTTCGCCGTAACAGCGGCTGCGGAATGCGCCTGGACGCCAACTGTCAGCGATTCGTTTCTCAGCGTGTTATTCAGCAGCGGCAACCAGGGAAATGGGACAATCAATTTCACCGTCGCCGCCAATTCTCAGACAATTCAGCGCACCGGAACCATCAGCGTTGGTGGACAGGCGTTCACTGTGACGCAAGATGCCGCGCCATTTGAACTGGCGGTGGATGACGGAATATTTGAAAGCGCGGCAGGCGTTGCAACCGGCGGCACGTCGTATCGCGTCAACCGGCTGACACCGTCGTTTTATCCGGCCACAATCAACGCCGTTTCGATTTACTTTTCTGACAACAACAGCGTGCGCGTAGGCGATCAGTATTCGATTGTTATCGCTTCCAACACGGACGGCGACGCCAACATTGACGGACTGACGTTTCAGACAACGGCGGCGCAGGTGCAACAAGTCGGCGCGTTCAATGTGGTTAACGTACAGCCTGTAACAATCGCTTCGGGAGATTTTGTCGTCGGCATCCGGCTGGCGCAGGCTGAAAACGTTTTTCCTTTTGCGCTGGACACCACAAAGTCGAAAACGCGGTCTTATCGTTCGCTGGACGGTGTCAGCTTTGAGTTGATTGATTCTCTGGGTTCGTTTGGCAATTACGGAATCCGCGCGCGCCTGGTGCGTCCGCCAAAACTGATCATCGCCGCGGGCTCTTCCCTGGTTGCCGAAGGCTGTTTGCCCGGCAATAAAGTGATTGACCCCGGTGAAACAGTTTCGGTCAACCTTTCGCTGGGCAACAACGGATCGAATGCCACTCAGAATTTGACGGCGACCTTGCTGGCGTCTGCCAACATTATCGCCAGCGAACAAACCAGAAGTTACGGCGCGATGGCTCCGGGTTCTTCCGCCGTTACACGCCAGTTCACGTTTATGGCCAGCGGAGCTTGCGGCGGAACCTTGCCAGTCAATTTAAGCTTGAAAGACGGCGACCAGGATTTGGGAATCGTGACGTTCAATTTCACGCTCGGCGCGGTTGGCACCACGATGCAAAGTTACAGTTACACAGGTGAAGCGATGAAAATTCCGGACGGCGATTCGCGCGGAATCAGTTTGCCGATTACCGTCACGGGCTTTCCCAGCAATCTGGCAGACTTGAACTTTCGAATTGATGGAACGCAATGTTCTTCAAGTCCAGGAGCGACAACCGTAGGCATAGATCATTCTTGGGTAGGCGATCTGGTTTTCAGGCTGACTTCACCCGCGGGAACAAGCGTGACCATCATCAGCCGTCCGGGTGGCAGCGGAAATAGCGGTAAGAACTTTTGCCAAACGCTGCTGGATGACGATGTTCAAAACGCGATTTCCATCAGTTCCATTGCGTCCAATGGGCCGCCTCCGCAAGGCCCTCCTTACACGGGCACTTTCAAACCGGCCAACCCGCTGTCGGCGTTTGACGGAGAAAATCCCAATGGCACGTGGCTGCTGACAGTGGTTGACGCCTTTGCCGGGGATAGCGGAAACATTCGCGCGTTTTCGCTCCAACTGACGGGATTTGCCTGTTGCCAGACCGGCTGCCTGGACATCACAGGAATGAGCGCCAGTAGCGGTGCCGCCGGTAATCAAGTGACAATCACAGGCTCCGGATTCAGCGGAGTTTCCGCAGTGAAGTTCGGCGATGTGCCAGCATCGTTCACCATCAATAATCAAAACTCACTGACCGCAACCGTTCCGCTTGGCGCGCGCACCGCGCCAATTGTCTTGACCAAACCCGGTTGCGTGGATGCGCAAACGCTGAATTTCACGGCGTTTCCGACAATTTCGCTCACTCCGTCTCCGCTGACGGCAATCGTTGGCGTAAACAGCCCGATAAGCGTCACTTTGGGTTATCCGCAAACCAACAGCGTGACGTTGGCGCTGACGACGACAAACTCTTCGGTATTGACGATTCCATCCACAGTTGTCATTCCCGCTGGATCGGCGTCGGCAACATTCCATCTGAACGGCTTGGCAGTGGGCGGCCCTGCCATTGTTACGGCGACATTGCCTGCCAGCCTGGGCGGCGGCAGTTCTGCAATCAGCGTCAATGTGGCCGCGCGCGCAGTCAGCGCCATCAACTCCGCCGGTTCCATCGGAAGAACGGTCAGCGTTCCGATCATGTTGGATTCCAAAGGCGATGAAACAAGTGTCAGCTTCAGCGTCAATTTTGATACCACGCTTCTTTTCAACCCGCGAGTTTCCATCGGCGCTGATGCGACCAGCGCTGAGTTCTTCGCTGACGCCACACGAGTTGCTCTAGGCAATTTTGGCCTCAGGGCGATTCAGCCTTCCGGACAAAAATTTGCTTCGGGGGCCAGGCAAATTGCCATTATCACATTCGACATTTTTGCAGCGGCGTCGCCAACAAACACGATGATTAGTTTTGGTGATCAGCCTATCGCCCGAACAGTTTCGGTTGGTAGTTCCACCATCACCGCGCAATTTGTTTCGGGCAGTCTGCGCATCGGGCAAGGTTACGAAGCGGACCTAACGCCTCGCCCATTCGGAAACAACAACGGTTCGATCACAATTACAGACTGGGTTCAGGTGGGACGATTTGTTGCCGGGCTGGACGCTCCCACCAACAGCAACGAATTTCAGCGGGCAGATAATGCTCCACGCGAAACACTGGGCGACGGACGCATAACACTGGCTGACTGGGTGCAAACCGGACGATACGTCGCGGGACTCGACGCTTCAACCGTGGCCGGTGGACCAACTGCGGCAATCGCTGCATCAGCCGCCACTTCTTCCGAATTTGCACCGAAACCGGCTCCGTCAATCGCCGACTCCACCAATGCGCTGACATTTACCAGCCGGGGCAATTTCCTGATTGTGAAGCTGAACGCCAGTAAAGGCGAAAATGCGCTGAGTTTCAGTTTGAATTTTGACCCAAACGAATGGCGATTTGTTTCAGCCAGAACCGGACGCCACGCCCGGCAGGCAACAATCCTGCTCAACCAGACAGAAACCGCGAAAGGCCGCTTGGGCATTTTGCTGGCACTGCCTGGAGGGCGAAGCCTGCGTTCCGGCGAAGCCGAAGTGGTGATTTTGCAATTTGCGTCCCACAACCGTGTGAAACAACCGCTTCATGCTGAACCGGGCGATTTTCCCGTCGCTCGCGGAATCATTGACGCCAAAGCCAACACCATTCGATAAATACCCGAATCTTCGCACCCGGAACCTGGCCGAAAAATTCATCGCCACAACAAACGCTGTTGGCTATAATGCCCGCGCACTCAATTTACCGGCCCCCGCCCGTTTTGGTTCTCGTTTCCAGCCGCCCCTAAACCACAGGAAGCGTTATGTTTGAAAAGAAGTATCGTCCCTTGTTTCGCCTTGTTCCACTTGCGATTTTAGTCTGCCTGATTTCACTCTCGCTGCTTCAACCATTCCGGCCAGCCGTCGCCGACACGCTCGCCGCAGGATTGCGCGGCGAATACTTCGACAACGAAGATTTCACAAACTTGAAATTGACTCGCACCGACACAACCGTTGATTTCAACCTGGGATTTTCATCGCCCGACCCGGCAATTAATTCAGAAAGCTTTTCCGTTCGCTGGACAGGTCAGGTAACCGCGCCCGCCACAGGAAACTTTGTCTTTGTTACGCAATCCGACGACGGAGTTCGTTTGTGGCTGGGGAATCAGTTGCTGATTGATAACTTCACGCCGCACCCGGTGACGGAAGATCGTAGCGCCACCATCGCTCTGACCAGCGGTCAAAGCTACAACCTGAGGCTGGAATACTTTGACCTGACGGCAAATGCCGTGATTCGGCTGATGTGGGTTCGACCGGGTCAAACCATGCCGGAAGTGATTCCGGCAACCAATCTGGCGACGCCGGTGAATCCCAATCCCGCGCCAACTTTAGCCAACTTGTCGCCAAGCATTATCTTGCTGGGATCGCAAAACACGACGCTGACCATCAACGGCAGCAATTTTTTGCAGGGAGCGATTGTTCAATTCAACAATTCGGCAAGAACGACAACGTTTGTCAGCAGCGCGCAAGTGACAGCGACGCTGACAACCAACGATTTGGCCATCGCCAGCCAGGCCAAAATCACAGTGGTCAATCCCCTGCCCGGCGGAGGCACTTCGAATCCACTGACGCTAACCGTTAGCGGCGGTTTTGAAGCAGACGTTGCGCCGCGTCCGAACGGAACCAACAACGGAACCATTACCATTGCCGACTGGACGCAGCTTGGACGCTTTTCCGCTGGACTGGATGTTGTAACCCCAGGCAATGAATATCAGCGTGCCGATTGCGCTCCGCGCGCAAGCCTGGGCGATGGGCGAATTACCCTGACCGATTGGGTGCAGGCTGGACGATACGCAACCGCGCTTGATCCCGTTACCGGTGCAGGCGGGCCAATCGCGCCAGTGACAAACCTGGAACTGTTTTCAGAAGATATTGGAAAGCCGGGAGTTGGGAGTTGGGAGTTAGGGTTTGGGAGATGGGAAATGGGAGTTGGGAGATGGGAATTGGCCCACCGCCAAACACTAATCACCAACCACCAACCACGAATTTACGCCGTAGCTCAATCGCCAAACTCAATCGCAATTTTCTGCGAAGGCAGCGGAATCGAAAACGCCATTGGCTTCAGCCTTCAATTCGACGCAAACAAGTGGGAATTTGTGTCCTCTTCGATTGGCGGTGGAACGAAAAACTCAGCCTTGTTGATCAATGCCAACTGGGCTTCGTCGGGATTAGTTGGCCTGGCGCTGGCATTGCCGCCCAATCAGAATCTTAAACCGAAAAACATTCCGATTGCCGTTTTGACTTTCCGAAATCGCTTGGGCAACATCGCGCCTTCTTTTTCTCCTCTGGCAATTGAATTTGCAGACCAACCCGTTGCGTGCGAAGTAACCAGCGTTCGGGCAGAAAGCTTGTCAGCGATTTTCACTCCCAGCTTTCAACGGCCCATCATCACGCGACCAGTTTCTGCACTACCGCGAAGGCGATAAACGAATGCCCACTGAAACTCAACCTGAACCCCACATCGAATCTCCACAAAACAAAACCAGCGACCGGTATTTTCTAGAAGGTCCAAAATCGCGCGGCTCCGAAACAATGATGGTATTCCGCATTCTCTGGGAATTCATTCGCGGATTTCGCCATCTGCATTTCGTCGGCCCTTGCGTCACGGTATTCGGCTCGGCGCGGTTCAAGGAAGATCATCCTTATTACCAACTGGCGCGTGAAGTCGGCGCAGCCTTATCCAATTTGGGCTTTACAGTTATGACCGGCGGCGGCCCCGGAATTATGGAAGCGGCCAACCGCGGCGCGTGGGACGCCAAAGGCACTTCCATCGGTTGCAACATTGCGCTTCCCTTTGAACAACAGCCCAATCCATATTTGGATAAGATGCTCCAGTTCCGGTACTTCTTCATCCGCAAAGTTATGCTGATCAAATACTCCTATGCCTTTGTTGTGCTGCCCGGCGGCGTCGGAACGATGGATGAATTGTTTGAAGCCCTGACCCTGATTCAGACGCGCAAGATCAAAAACTTCCCGATTGTTTTGATGGGAAAAGGATATTACCTGGAGCTATATGACTTTCTGGAAGAAATGGTCCGGCAAAAAACCATCAGCCCGGAAGACTTGAACTTGCTGATGCTGACCGATTCGGTGGAAGAGGCAATGGCCCACATCGAACAACATGCCGTGCAAAAGTTTTCGCTCAAACGAACGCCAAAACCGATTCGCATGTTGGGCGAAAAATAACAGATTTAGGAATCAGTATGGTCAGCTTCCAGGTGGGCAGGCCATGCCAACTGCACCAGCAACCACATTACACAGGCAACCACCAGCGTATAAACCAGATGATAAGCAAGTCCGATCGGCAGAAAGCCGAAAACCAGCGGCGTGGCTGAATTCCAAAACCAGAAATCCTGGTGCAACAGATAAAGCGCAACGACAAGAATGATCAGCAACAGTTGTTTCATGTCAGTTTTTCTTGCGAAGGAATCGGCGTTGAGCCGCCAGTTCAACGTATTCGATTTCAGAATGCTTGCTCAGAGATTTGATCGCGGCTTCAGATTCGGAAGCGCTGACTTCCAGAACATAAAGCCGCGATAGCTCTTCGTCCGTTTCGTCCGGAAAAGTTTGGATGACGGATTGTACGCCCGGAGCTTCGGCCAGCAACTGATCCAGCGTTTTCTTTTCCGCTCCGGCAGCCAGTTTCAGGTTCAGCCTGTCAACATTTGTTGCCGCCATCACTCATTCTCCAAACTGATTTTGTAAACTTTGAATGGGCTTCAGGATAGCGCCGCCAGCACATTCAGTAAACCTGCGCCGAATTCTTGCGTGGTCTTTTTCCCTTTCATCGCTGCCAGTTTCGTTGCCGTGGCTTTCAGCTTATTGCCCACTTCTTTGGCGGTGAACCCGGGATTTTTGGCAAATACCAAAGCGGCTGCCGCTGCGACATGGGGAGTTGCCATGGAAGTACCGCTCCAGCTTGCATATTTGGTTTCCGCCGCCGTACGCATCAGCGAAGGCAACAGCGGCAAGGTTGAAAGAATTCCTTGTCCAGGCGCGGCAATGTCAATATGCGCGCCTGTATTGGAAAACACCGCTCGCGTATTGCTCTTGGTCGTTGCACCAACAGCGAAAACTCCGTTAAAGCCTCCCGGATATTCTTTCGGATTTCCATCCTGGAATTCATTGCCCATCGCAGCGACCACCAGGGTTCCAGAATTCATCAACCGGTTTAGCAGCAGTTCTTCCGTGCGGTCGCGGAAGGTGCCGCCGATGCTTAAATTGACGACTTTGACGCCTGCCTGGCGGGCTGCGTTCAGCGCACGCTGATACATCACGGTGTCAACATAGATTTCGCCATCCGTAGGATCGGGTGTATCGCCGAAGATTTTCCAGATCATCAAATTAGGCTTGCAGATTCCCGCAATGCCGATTCGGTTGTTGATTTCTGCGGCAATAATTCCGGCGACGTGGGTTCCATGGCCGATGATGTCGGTCGAACCTGCTCCGGTGTGAATATACGAGGACACGATGTTCTTCAATTCCGGATGCGTCATATCAATTCCGGTATCCAGCACTGCAACCTGCACCTGACTGGCGTCGGGCAACAAATTCAGCCCCGTCCAGCCGATGGCTTTTAATCCCCATTGCTGAGCGAGAAATTCGTCAGAGGCGATCACTTTCGCTTTTGCCGCCGTCGCCCATCGGGCTGGCACGCGATGAACATATTCAATTCCCGGTGTGTTGTTTAAGTCTTTTTCGATCTTTTTCAAATCTGCGTGCTTGGCCAATTTCAGCACGTTCAATCCTTTTAGATCGTCTTCTTCGGAATCGCGAATGCTCAATGCGAACGAAGCCGCGGTTGAAGTTGGCGCAACTCCCAGCGACCGACCTTCTGTCATTCGGGAAAATACCGGCACGACTTCGCGCAACAATCCATTTTGGCGCAAAGCGTCAAACGGGCTTTCCACCGCTTCCGGCAAGCGGAACGACGGCACATCGGCAACGGCTGCCGCTGCGACATCCGGAACGTTTCTGACAACATCCTGCTTCACGCAAACTACCAGCGTGCCGGGCAGGAAATCTCTTCTTTCTTCTCTTGAATGCGTTTGCGCAGGAATTTGCGCGAACTTGGTTTGCGATTTGGTTTTGGTTTTTTTAGTTGGCATGAAAATTCTCCTGTTCGGTTTTTCACCGAGTTTGAAATTTGGCTGACCTGTTATGGGGGATAAAGATCGGAAGCTGAGAACGGCGCGAACTATCCCACAAGAGATTTAATGAAGGCAACAACTTTCTGCATCATTTCTCAAGGGGGCCAAACTATCCGATTGACTAACACGGGTGAAGGCTCTAAACATGAATCATCGTTGTCTAAAGAAAATCCACTCGCATCCTGAAGATTGGCAGTTTCAATCAAAACTCTATGCCTGAAGAGACCACTAAGCACAAAGACGTGCTGGCTGCAATTGAAAGCATCGGCGCCATCGCCGATCTGACATCTCAGCACGACGGCCATTATGATTACGAACTGGACCTGGAAGTGATCGTTTACGGGCGCAATTACAACGGCAAAAAAGTCGGCCCGTATGTTCGATTGCTGACCTATATGCCTGGTGAAGAAATTGTCCGCGAAGGCGATTGGGGCGGCAATTCCTTTTACATCGTCGTCAACGGCAAAGCGGACGTCTTGTTCGACAACGGCCAGAACAAAGTCGCGGAAATTCCAGCCGGTGTCCAATTTGGCGAAATGTCCGTACTGGCCGGTGTGCCGCGCTCAGCAACCATTCGCGCGCCGAAAGACGAAACCGTTCAAATTCTGGAAATCCAGCGTCCTGCACTGCGCTTGCTGCGCAAATTGCCCAAGTTTGGCGAAGTGCTGGATTCGACATATCGCCGCAATGGCCGCGCGACAACGATTCAGGACATCGCCGCCGCGACCCAGCTCAGCAAAGAAGCTGTTAGCCAGCTTGAAGCCATTTCGCAATTCAAAGTTTTTGGCAAAAACCATGTGCTGTTTCGCGCCGGCGATCCGATGAAAAATTTGTTCGTGCTGAAATCCGGCTGGGCAAAAGTGACGCCGCGAAAAGTGACACGCCAGTTGACACCTGCCGAAGATCATCCGCGCAATTGGAACGCCAAAGCCTCTGAAGCCTACTTCGGTCCGTCGCATTCTTTCGGCGTTGAAGCCATCACGCGCGATGGCAACTGGGAACAGACCTGCACGCTGATGGGACGCGCCGAAGTCCTGGAAATTTCGCTCGCTGATCTGCGCAAACATCCGGAACTGCGCGAAATCCTGCTGCTGGCATTTACCGGCATGGCCGCACCGGATAATCCCAACGAAGGCCGTCAGCCGTTGCCGGTTGCCGCCGCCCAGGAATCACTGATCGAAACCGGACTGGTGGATGCCACAAACCTGCTGGTGATGGACATGGAGTTGTGCGTGCGCTGCGGCAATTGCTCCATGGCCTGCCACAAAGTGCATGGCCAATCCCGGTTACTGCGCCGCGGAATTCACGTCGAACGTCCAGTCAGCGTTGAGCCGAAATCCAGTTTTCAAAGTCTGCTTTCGCCATCCGTTTGCATGCACTGCCAGGACCCGGAATGTCTGACCGGTTGCCCGACCGGAGCCATCGGGCGATTTCCGGGCGGACAAGTGGATATTGATCCGAAAACTTGTATTGGCTGCGGCGATTGCGCCACACAGTGCCCGTACAATGCGATTTCAATGGCCAGCCGAAAATCCACTTCGCTGCCCACTGGGCAAGGCTGGTTCGATCTAAAACCAGATCCATTACCATCCCCCGTGGAACAGACGGAAGATTTGCTGGCAATCAAATGCAACCTTTGCCAGAACACACCCCTCAATCCTCCTGGGACAAAACGCAAGGCATACAGTTGCGAAGAAAACTGCCCAACCGGCGCGCTGCTCCGTGTTGATCCGCATGTTTACTTTTCCGAAATCAGGGAAGCCGAGGGCACGATTTTTCGCGATTCGACACATGTCATCGTTCGCCATACTTCGCATAAAGACTTCGGCAAACGATTGATGCACGCTGGGGGATTGTTTACCACGCTGATTCTGACCTTGTTGACGCTGGCGGGAATGTCGCGGTACGGACTGGAAACGCCGCTAATCGGATCGTGGCTGGATTTGCACTGGCTGACCGGGATCGTTGGTTTAATTGGCGTCGCGGGTGTCATGGCATATCCCATTCGACGCCAAGTTTACCGCAAACGCGCTGGAGCATTGCGATACTGGATGCTGTCGCACAGCTATCTGGGTGTCATTGCCGGAATCATTTTACTGCTGCACGGCGGATCAGATTCCGGCGGCATTTTGACCACGGCACTGATGGTTTCGTTCGATCTTGTCATCCTGACGGGCTTGTTCGGCATTTTGATTTATTTCATCGCACCGCGAATGCTAACCCGGATCGAAGGACAGCCGTTGCTGATCGAAGACCTGACCGCGCGACGCCAGGAATTGAATCGTGAGCTTGGCGAATTGATGGCCAAGGTGACACCGAATGTTCGCCTGACCATCCAAAAACAAGTTGTTCCGCGCACCATTTCCCTGAGCTTTTTGCTGCGGCAATATCTGCGACGGGAATCGCTGGACGAAATGCTGGCCGCCGTCAAAACCGAATTTGCCTCCATCGGCCAGGGAATGATGGACGGCGAACGCGAACGACTACTGAAAGGCATCGAAATGGCCGCGACAATGCGCCGGGTGGACGCGCTGATTTATCTTCATCAATTGTTAAAACTTTGGCTGGCTCCTCATGTGCTGGTCACGTCCTTGATGTTGGCGCTGATGATCGTGCATATAGTTCAGGTGATTTATTTTATCGCTCGTTAGGTTGCCGGTGATCGGTGGCCGGTGGCCGGTAATTTGTTCAGTCCCTATTCAGCCAACTCGGGAGGGTGTATGGCAGCAGTTAAAAGCTACCGTGATTTGGAAACTTGGCAGAAAGCGATGGATTTGGTTCAAGCAATTTACGCTGAGACTAAATCCTTTCCGAAGGAAGAAACCTATGGTTTGTCGAGCCAAATGAGACGATCAGCAGTTTCGATTCCGTCAAATATTGCTGAAGGACAAGGACGAGACTCCACCAAAGAATTTTTGCATCACTTATCTATCGCCTATGGTTCGTTGTGTGAGCTTGAAACCCAAATGCTGATTGCCTGTCGGCTGGGCTATTTTAGTCAGCAAATTTACGATCATTTGTTCGACTTATCATCACGCGTTGGGCGACTTATCAACGGTCTCTCGAATTCGCTTCGCAATTGAGCAGCTAAAACCGGTAACCGACAACCGGCGACCGGCAACCGTTTTATGAACAAGTTCGTCATTATCCGAAAAGACTTGAGCCTTGATCCGGCGCTGGTTGAAAGCGAAGGGCTGACGATTGGCCGTTTGGCCGGCAGCGATCTGGTGTTGAATCATCCGTCGGTATCGCGCACGCACGCCGGAATCAAAGAAATCACCGGCGATTACTGGGTGTTCAACCTGTCGGAAGCCAACGGCACGATGCTCAATGGCGAGTTGGTGGATCAAACACCTTTGGCCGACAACGATGTCATCCAGATCGGACCATTCTTTCTGTTCCCACGGTACGTCGCTGACGGGTTGATGATTGAAGTGGAAATGAGCGTCAAGCCGTTGCCGGTCGAAGCCTCCAGCCCAACCACTGGAACCGGCATTTTGGTTCCCCCCGATGCTGGTAAAACAGTTCGGATTGATCCGGGCATACTGGCCAAACTGCAACGCGATCGAACCACTCCCAAAGGCACTCGACGATTGTCCGGCACAGGAATGTTGACGGGAATGCTGAAATCTGTTGACGCCCAGGCGCTGAAAATCTTCTGGGACAAACGCAAACGCGAAGACGGAAAGCTGGCAACGGATTCGCCGCTGAAACCGAAAACCAAAAAACGCCTGGGCAGAGCCCAATTCAATTGGGTTCCGACGCGTGACTTGCAGCGTCCCTGGCCCAGAGCGTTGTTTGGCTGGGCAACCTTGATCGTGACCGTTTTGTCGGTGGCCGCAGTTTTTGTTTTTAAGGATGCGTATTCGCCCGGAGCACTTTCCGCAGCACACGCCAGAAAAGAGTTCTCGATTGATCCACGAATTGCCACAAACCCAACCGCTTCATCCTGCACAACCTGCCATGCAGTCAAAGCGACACTGAATCAAAATTGCGCGTCTTGCCATACAACTTCGGCGTTTCATTCGGAAGTTTCGGACAAACACACAAAAGCCGGTTTGACCTGCACGGCTTGTCACACGGAACATCTGGGACGGGATTTCCGTCCTGCGCTTGTGGCCAATGTCGCCTGCACCGGCTGTCATCGCGATGGCAGCAGCTATGTTTCCCCGCTGTCTGGCCAGGAGTTGAAAGCCCCGCACGGAGGCTCTTCTTTTGGCTACCCAGTGGTGGATGGCCGCTGGTCGGAAACAGTATTTTCCATCTCTCAAGCCGAATGGACGCGCAAAGAATTGCCGGGAGCGCCGGCCCAATTCAGCCTGAAAGATCGTTTCCACCTGATTCACGTCGCAGGTCGCCAGCAAGGCCGCAGCAATTGCACGGATTGCCACTCTGCCGGTTTTGAAGCGGAGAAACTATACCTGGGCGTCCGCGATTCCTGCGCGAATTGCCACGGCACCGATCCCACTGTCGCCAATGCGCAAAACGAAAACGCAAAAGGCTTTTTTGCCGACCGTGGCAGACAGTTTTTGGCCAGCGCGAAAACAGGCGGCCCGCTTTGTGTTTCCTGCCACGCACAACACGGCGAGGAAAAGGAACTTCGCGTCAGTTTGCGGCGATTGGGACAATAACAATTTTTAGGAGGAAGAAATGATTCGCAAGCTCTGCTTAATGCTCGCCACCTACTGCCTGCTGGCAACTGCCTATAGTCTGATCCCGGCCAATTCCGCCCAGCGCCAACTCAGAATCATTTGTTTTGGCGCGCATCCGGACGATTCCGAAATTGGCGTATCGGGCACAGCGGCGCTATGGGCTGCCAAAGGCCACGCTGTCAAACTGGTCGCCGCCACCAATGGCGACATTGGCCATTTCAACGAAGCAGGCGGCCCGTTGGCTAGACGCCGCAAAATCGAAGTGGAACGCGCCGCAAAAATCCTGGGCACGACCGTGGAGGTGATGGACAACCACGATGGCGAATTGTTGCCGACGCTGGAAAATCGCAAAGCAGTCACCAAGCTGATTCGCGAATGGAAAGCCGATATCGTCATCAGCCATCGCCCGAACGATTACCATCCCGATCATCGCTACACGGGCGTGCTGGTGCAGGACGCGGCGTATATGGTCACAGTTCCGAATTTCGCGCCGGACGTTCCCCATCTGACAAACAATCCTGTGTTTATGTATTTTTCCGACCGTTTTGAAAAACCGAATCCGTTCCAAGCGGATGTGATTGTGGACATTGATTCGGTGATGGAAAAGAAACTGGACGGCTTGCTGGGCATGGTTTCGCAGTTTTACGAAGGCGGCGCGAACGGTACGGCGGATTTGCTGACCACCGATCCGGAAAAACAAAAACAGCGATGGGCCGTTGTTCGCCAGCGCTTCGTGGATCGTCAAAAAAATGTCGCAGACAAATATCGCAAGAACCTGGAAGAATGGTACGGCAAAGACCGCGCGGCCAAGGTTCAATACGCCGAAGCCTTTGAAATTTGCGAATACGGACGCAGGCCGGACAAGGCTGAGCTAAAAGTCTTGTTTCCGTTTTTCAACTAAACCGGGGCACGAAACTTTTAGACAGGATGAGCAGGATTTTTCAAGATGATGATTTACCAGACAGCAATCCTCTTTGTGTCCATCCTGAGGCATCCTGAAAATCCTGTCTAAAAATTATGTCTCCATCTTGTTGGCTTTATTTAGAAGTTCGTTGAGATGAAAAGATCGCAACTTGTCATTACTTTGCTGATGATTGCCATGGTGCTGGTGGCTGCGTTTGTGCTGCGCTTTGCCTTTGTGGCCAGCTTTGGCGCATTGCCGCCGGTCGCGTGGCTGGGATTCTTTCTGATTGTCGGAATTGCCGGACTGGCCCTGGTCGCTTCGGACTCTTTGCGAGAACGGCGACGCGTTATTGAGGCAATGGCAGAAGCCGAAATGCAGCCTGCCGAAGCCAAAGCCAAAACCGTTGTATTGCCACAATCGCTTGGCGCTGCGCTTGACCCGGATGGCCCGCCCTATCCGCATCCGGTAATCAACACGGCAACCTGTATTGGCTGTCACGCCTGCGTGGATGCCTGCCCGCACGACGTTTTGGCTATCGTCAACGGCAAAGCTACGCCTGTTGCGATTGAACAGTGCATGGAAGACACCAGTTGTCAGGTCGAATGCCCGACGGTGCCGAAATCCTGCATCGTCATCAATACCAACAAGAAAATTCCCGAACGCAAAGTCCCGAACCGCGATCCGCAGTTTATGACCAATGTGCCTGGCGTCTATTTGATCGGCGACGTGTCCGGAGTTCCCTTGATCAAAAATGCCATTAACGAAGGCGGCTCAGTCATTGATCACATCGTCCAGGATTTGCAGCACGCGGGCAAAAATGGCGACTCCGATTACGACGTAGCCATCATCGGCATCGGTCCGGCGGGATTGTCGGCAACAGCGCTGGCCAAACAGCGCGGATTGAAATACATCGCCATCGAACAGGACCAGGTCGTCGGCACAATCCAGCAAACCTACCAAGCCGGAAAGTATGTGTACTTCAACCCGGTAGAAAAACCCGTTAAGGGCGGAATCAATCTGGCGGGAGCAGGCGCGACCAAAGAAGTGATGATTGGTTCGTGGATGGAAACCATCAGATCGAACGGGTTAACCATCAACGAATTCGAAAGCTGCAAAAGCGTCAAAGCCGCTGGCGAAACTTTCATCGTCGAAACCGATCAGGACAAATCCAAGCGCAAAATGCAGTACAGCGTCCGCCGCGTGATTCTGGCCATCGGCAACCGTGGCACTCCGATGAAGCTGGGCGTGCCGGGCGAAGATGCAAAAGTCGTGGTGACGGCAACGGAAATGGTCATGCCTGCGTTCTGCAACAAATGCGGTGAAAAGCGCATCGGCGATAACCGGTTCTGCCTGAACTGCGGCCAGAAATATGTCCCCAAGCTCAAGCAAACTCCGGCGTTTGAAGACGACAAGGTGAAATACAAACTGACCGATCCGAATGATTACAGCGGCAAACACATTGTTGTCGTCGGCGCAGGCAATTCCGCCATCGAAGCCGCTGTTGACCTGGCAGCATATCGGTCAGACGACGGAACGCAGCTTACAGGCTGGCGCGACAACACTGTTTCGCTGGTCATCCGCAGCAACCTGAAAGGCGATCTGAAACTCGGCAACAAGATGCTGGTGTATGAATGCATTGACGAGGGAAAGATTACTGCCTACTTCGGCCAGACCATCAAAGAAGTCACGCCGACCGAAGTTGTCCTGATGAGCGCCCGCGAACGCAATCCCGAAACCGCAAAGGAGTCGGCGCGGATTCAAAACGATTACGTCTTCGCGCTGATCGGCGGCGAAAAACCGACCAAGTTCCTGGAAAGCATTGGCATCAAAATTGGATAGGAGTTTGATGCATCACGACTAAATCAGAACACAAAACTTTTGGACAGGATGGACAAGATTTTTCAGGATGAAAACACCTGTCATTCAGATTTTTCGGTCAATCCTGAAACATCCTGTAAATCCTGTCGGACTCAATGTTGCGTGCTTTGATTTAGGCTGATTGAATTTCAATGACTTGCTCCGGCGTAACGGCAAAGGCGCGATCTCTTGGCTGAAGTGCGATGTCAGCGCCACCTGTGAAAGTGCCGAATGCCGGCAACAAGCCATATTCATTCCGAAACAGGAAACACGCGACGCGCTCTTTCTGACGGCCTCGGCCAGCCAAACGAATAGCCGGATGAATATGCCCTGCAAGCGTGTAGCCGTGCGGCGAGGCTTCGGGGTGATGTTTGAAGACGAAGGGCGATTCGATCAATTCAGCGTCGGTCGTTTCAATTCCTAGTTCGCCTGGCAATTTGCCGCTGCGAGCATCGTGATTCCCCGGAACAAGCAGCATTTCGATTTCCCGATGCTGTTCCCGCCAAGCTTGAATTGTTGAAACCGTCACAGCATCCAAACTTGTTCGCGCGTGAACCAGATCCCCCAGAAAAATCAGCCGCCGCGCTTCGCTGCGTTCCAGCGCCGAACTCAGTCGCGCCAAACTGTCCGCCGTCGCATCGCCAGGAATGGGAATGCCTGCGATGCGGAATGCGGTATCTTTGCCCAGATGAACGTCAGCGACAAGCAGCGTCCGCGTGCGTTCGATCAACATCGCGCGTTCGGGCATGAAGACAATGGATTCGCCTTGCAGGGTAATTTTCAGGTCAATCATTTTGCTGCGGTTTTGCGGGCGTCTTTCTCCACTTCTTTTTCCAGCGCAACCTGCATTCGCCGAATTCGATCCGCCAGCTTTTCCGAACTCAGCTTGTCACGAAGCCGATCAACAAGCAGCGGAAACGCAAACGGAGTAGAGCGCGTTATAGAGTTAATGACAATGCGGCTTTGCTGCAACCGTGCGAGCGTGGCGCGCAGCCTGTGTTGATCAAGCTGATTGTTCAAGACTTCGCGGTGCGCCTGTTTCAGCAACAAAGAATCCGGTTCAAAGCGGGCAAAGACGTCGTAGAGCAATCCACTTGAAGCTTGAAGTTGTTTGTTGGTCTTTCCCTGCCCCGGATAGCCTTGAAACACCAACCCGGCGACGCGAGCAATTTCGCGAAACTGCCGCAGCGCCATTTCCACAGAATTCAAACTGGCGGCAATGTCTTCGTCTAAATTCTCTGTGGAAAACAGCCGACGGACTAGACCTTCATCAAGCTCCATTTCCAGCGGTTGATCCGACAACAATTCGAAGCCGTAATCGTTTGCCGCTGTCGTAAACGTGATCGGCTGTAACCGCGATAGCCGCAGCGCAATCAAAGCCGCCAGTCCGTCATTCGCCAGCCTGCCCGCAAAAGCATAAAAGAACAGATGATGCCCTTCGCGTGTGGTCAAGCGTTCGATGACCAGTTCGCCCTTTGTAGGAACTTTCGACCAGCGATCTTGAATCTCCAGAATTGGCGCCAGCGCGTGAAGCTCTGGTTCTTCGACAATTCCGCCCCTAGAAAAATGATATTCGGTCAGCACTTCCAGCATTGCTTCGGCCAATTCCGACGAAAGCGGAATGCGCCCGCCCATCCAGCGCGGCGTGGCGGCTTTGGAATTCTTGGCGCGGCGCACCTGCACGGTCATATCGCGCAGGCGGACGAATTCCAGTGTGCGTCCAGCAAAGGTGAAAGTGTCGCCTTTCTGCAAACGCGCGACGAAGCTTTCCTCGACGGAACCAAGCCTGTCGCCATTCAGATATTTGACGATCAACGAAGCGTCGCTGGTGATTGTACCGATGGACATGCGATGGCGTTTGGCAATGGTTTGATCTGTGACGCGATAAACGCCGTCCACCAGCACCAGCTTTCGATATTGGTCGTACGCTTGTAGCGTTTTGCCACCATAGGTCAGAAAATCCAGCGCCCATTGCCATTCTTCGTCGGTCAGGTTGCGATACGCGCAGGTCGAACGGATTTCATCGCGCATCGCATCCAGCTCAAAACCAGCGCCAACACCAATCGTAACCAAATGTTGTGTCAGCAAATCAAGCGGCTTGTTGATTGGAACACGAGATTCGATGTGGTGGCGTTCCTGCTTGCCGTTGAGGCTCTTTTCGATAGATCGGCGCGTGGCAGCAAATTCGATCAGCTCAAACGCATTGGTCGGCGAACAAATCAGCCGACTGACAGATCCCGGTTGGTGGCCGCTGCGACCGGCGCGTTGCAGCATTCGCGCAACGCCTTTGGGGCTGCCGACCTGAATGACCTGATCCACTGGAGAAAAGTCCACACCCAAATCCAGGCTGGACGTGCAAACAACGGCCAGCAGCCGGCCTTCGCGCAACGCGTTTTCGACCCATTCGCGGACTTCGCGATCAAGCGATCCGTGATGGATTGCAACTTGGCCAATCCAATCGGGCCGGGCTTCAATTAAAGCCTGATACCAGATTTCGCATTGCGAACGCACGTTTGTAAACACAAGCGTTGAGTTGGCCTTTTCAATGGCTTCGATGACTTGCGGCAACATTTTCAGCCCAATATGCCCTGCCCAGGGGAAACGTTCGATGGCTTCGGGAATCAATGATTCAATGCGGTAAGTTTTGGGCTGGTTCCCTTCAATCAACCGGGCTTTTTCTGTTTTGCTGCCGAGCAAGCAATCCATCGCCGTGGTCAGGTTCCCAATCGTTGCCGACAATCCCCACACGCGCAGCTCAGGCTGCCAGCTTCGCAAATGCGCCAGACAAAGCTCCGTCATCGTGCCGCGTTTCGATCCCATCAGTTCGTGCCACTCGTCCACAACAACGGCTTGCAGATGGCGAAACTTTTCCGGCGCGTCTGCATACGACAACTGCAACGACAGACTTTCGGGCGTGGTAATCAGCAAAGACGGAAGTTGCGTTTTCTGTTTCTGCCGTTGCGATGCAGAAGTGTCGCCCGTGCGACGCGCCACATTCCACGGAATGCCGAGTTCTTCAATCGGCAATCGCAACGATTCTTCCGTGTCGGCGGCCAACGCGCGCAACGGCGTAACCCAGAACACCGTTAGTGGCGGCGGTTTCATTTTTGGCCACTGCGATTGATCTGGGTGCTGATTGATCCAATCCGTCAGCGGCCCGCCAAGCGCAGCGTAACTTTTGCCGGTGCCGGTTGCGGAATGAATCAGCCCGCTTTCGCCATTCGTAAATGCCACCCAGGCTTCGCGCTGAAATGCGAATGGCTGCCAACCGCGCCGCGCAAACCAGTCAAGAAACAACTGCTCGCCCGTTTTGGCAAGAATTGCGTCTGACTGAGTTTTTCGAACGGCTTTGGTTGGCATCACAAAATTTATTTGCCTTCCGGCAACATCGCTTTGACCGTTTCCAGCGAATCCGCTTCCTCAATCTTTTTATCCGTTCTCCATCGCAGCATTCGCGGAAAGCGCGTCGCAATCCCGGATTTGTGTCGCGTTGATTGCTGCAAGCCTTCAAACGCCAGTTCAAACACCAGCTCAGGTTTGACGCTACGCACGGGGCCGAAACTTTCGACCGTGTTGCGGCGGATGAAATTGTCCACCTTCCCAATTTCTTCGTCGGTCAAGCCGGAATAGGCTTTGGCAAACGGCACCAACTGATCTCCATCCCAAACAGCAAAGGTGTAATCAGTGTACAAGCTGGCGCGGCGACCGTGGCCGCGTTGCGCGTAAATCAGCACAGCATCCACCGTGTACGGTTCGATCTTCCATTTCCACCAGTCACCGCGCTGCCGACCTACGCGATAGGGTGAAGACATCCGTTTGAACATCAAGCCTTCGACGCCGCGTTCCCGACTGCTGGTGCGAATCTCGACCAAGCCTTCCCAGGATTCGCTTTCGACAATGGGCGACAGCGTCAACAAAGGCTTTTGCGCTTCCGGAAGCGCGTCAAGGATTTGAGTCAAAAATTGGCGGCGCTCGCGCAACGGTTTTGGCCGAATATCTTCGCCGCCAAATTCCATCAGATCGTACGCAACGATACAGACGGGAACATCGGCCAGAATCTTTTTGGTGATAGTTTTACGCCCGATGCGCTGTTGCAATTGGGCAAACGGCATCGGCTTGCCTTCCTTCCACGGCAAAACTTCGCCGTCAATGGCAGTGCCTTCCGGCAGCAGATCGCCCAGCGCAGCGAGTTCGGGAAAACGCTCCGTGATCAACTCTTCTCCGCGCGACCACAAAAAGGTTTGGCCCGCGCGACGAATCAACTGCGAACGAATGCCATCCCATTTCCACTCTGCCTGCCATTCGCGAATGTCACCTAAACTGGCAGGTTCCGCTTCCAGCGGC
The DNA here is from genome assembly GCA_964570175.1 of uncultured Heliomicrobium sp. Lineage (GTDB taxonomy): Bacteria > Acidobacteriota > Blastocatellia > RBC074 > RBC074 > RBC074. The sequence continues at coordinate 58,436 of CAZMXG010000020.1, forward strand.
GAAGCCAGAAAGAAAGGATAAGGACGACTGGCGTCAGCAGCCTCTTCGTCCGGGTGCATCAACTGGGCGTAAAACTCCGGCGTAGGTTCCCAATTTCCCATCAGCCGATGCGCGATGGTTGCCGCTTCGACGCAGCTGTGTTTGGCAATGGCGCGAATCACCAGTTGCTGCGACACGCCCACTCGGAATCCGCCCGTGATCAGTTTATTGAAAACGAATCGTTCCTGCTGGTTCATCTGCCGCCAGAATTCCATCACCAATTGGCGTTGTTGCCCTTCTTCCATCTTCCGCAACTTTTCCAGTTCGATGACAAGCTGACCCAACGACATTTCAAGGCTGGCGTCGGAATACGGAAGCAACAGCGCAATGGTTTCTGCCAGATCGCCAACGGCAGAATAGGATTCTTCAAACAACCAGTCGGAAATTTCTGCCTCGCGCGAAGCCCACTCAGCCAGCCGGCGCGACGGAACAACCTGCCGCATCTTTCGCCCGCTCAGAAACCAAATCGCCCAAGCGGCGTCCACAGGCGAAGCAGACTGAAGGTATTTGACCATCGCGTCCGTTTTCGCGTTGGTCTTGGTTGTTTCGTCCAGCGCTGTAAAAAGCTCCGTGAATGCTTTCAAGCGCCCACCTCACTTGGATCGTCAAGCGAGTCGGCAGAAGCGTCCGATCCTTCCTCGCCTTGATACTGAGTTCGCAATTCACGCCCGTCCAAGCCCAACTCTTCGCACAGATGCCTGGCCAACACGGCGATGTATCCGTGCGTTACCCACACTTGCTCGGCTTCCGTGGCTCGGATTGCTGTCAGCAGTTCCTCCCAATCGCCGTGGTCGGACATGACAAAGCCCCGATCCAGCGCCTTGCGCCGCCGTGTACCGCGAATATTCATCCATCCAGAGGCAAATGCCGTCGAGACTTTGCCGAATCGTCGCATCCACGCAGAGCCTTGCGCCGATGGTGGCGCAACGATTAACGCTTTGCTCCAATCGAACTTTTTCGGCGCTTCAAAAACAGGCGCGGTATCGGGAAGCGCAACACCACTGGCGCGGTACTCGTGCACCATTTTTTCAACCGCTCCGTGCGTAAAGATGGGGCCGATGTTGGAATCAATGCCCGCCAGAATGCGCTGCGCTTTGCCAACGGCGTAGGCAAAAATCACACTTGCTCTGCCAGCGGCTTGATTCGCCTGCCACCAGGCATTGATTTCTGCGTTAACGGTTTCGGATTCCGGCCAGTGGTAAATCGGCAGGCCGAAAGTTGCTTCGGTGATAAACGAATGACAGCGAACAGGCTCAAACGGTGTGCAGGTCGGATCGGGCTTCAATTTGTAATCGCCCGACACCACCCAGACTTCGCCGTTGTGTTCCAGCCGAATCTGCGCCGAACCGATGATGTGTCCTGCTGGATGCAGCGAGACATTTACGCCATTGATGTTGACGGATTGTCCATAAGGGATTGTTTGCAGGTTAGAGTCAGCGCCAAGCCGTGTGCGAAAGATCCGCTCGCCTTCCTGGCTGACCAGATAGTTATCGCTGCCGTAATGAGCGTGGTCGGAATGCGGATGCGTGACAACTGCGCGGGCGACAGGCTTCCAGGGGTCAATGTAAAAATCGCCCGCTTCGCAGTACAGCCCGCTGTCCGTTTGATATACAAGAGTGTTCGCCATCAGCCACTAATCCGCACACTAAAAGCTCTTTTGACCCGAATTCTGGCTTTGGCAAGTTTCAAGCCAGTAACAATATTTCCTCTGACCTTTAAGACGAAACAGACAGCCTCTAGCTCTTTGCGTCGTAAAAACAGAAGCTGGTTGAGGCTCAACAGATGCTGAACCTCAACCAGCCTTCGGACAATGTTGGATTGTTCACTGCCTACCAGTTGATTTTTGCTGGAAAGAATTCGGAAACCAAATCTTCGTAAAACGGCCGCAACTCATCCAGATTCGGCTGGACTTCGCACTTGGAATACAGGTCGTATGGATTAAACGCCCGCACCCATTTCAACACTTCTTCGTCGTGCTGATTCAATAAGTGCTGGTAAGCGCCTTCGCGGTGAATGGGATAGCAGGAATGGTAACGGAGCATCCACAAGGCTTCATTCGGCAGATAATCTTTCGTCACCAGATACAGATATTCGTCGTGTCCCCATGACAAATGCACGTTGTCCAGCCCGCAACCGGCTTCATAAATTCCATTGGGCGTTTGGTATTTCGAATTGTGGAAATCCGGGTTTTCGGCAAACAGTTCATGGTAAACGATCTTGTCGGAATACGCGCAGCCAACCGGGAAGGTATCGCCAACGACGGCCCATTGCGGTTCGCCGGAAAGATACAGCACTTTGCCCAAGTCATGAATCAATCCGGCAAGTATGAACCAGCGCGGATGGCCGTCTTGCCGAATGGCTTCGGCGGTTTGCAGCGCGTGAACGATTTGCGGTAACGCCAGATCAGGATCGCTGTCGTCCACGAAGCTGTCCATTTTTTCCAGCGCTTCCCAAATGCCCATTTGCATTTTGTCCAGCTTGGAATATTCCGCCTTTTTGGCCAGCACAAACTCCAGCGTCTGGTTAACGTGGTTCTCTCGGTAAAGCTCTTTGACGCAATCGCGCGCCTCGGCTTCGTAGTTTCTGAATTTTTCGGTATCGCTGACGCCGCTCAAAAATGGCGACGAGGCATCAGCCGGAATGATGTTTGGATGTATGGCTTTCGACATATCTGTTTACTCCTTGGAATTGATGTTTGGCGGAGCACTTTACTCAGGTTCGCGAAACAGGAAAATCATACTACAAGGTCCGGTAAATTACCTTGCCATCGAACACCGTCAGCACAACTTTGGTTTCGTGAATTCGCATCGGGTCAATTTTGAACAGGTCTTGCGAAAAAACGACGATGTCCGCCATTTGCCCGGGAGCGATACGGCCCTTAATTCCCTCTTCAAATGACGAAAAGGCTCCGGCTTGGGTGTAAGCTCGCAACGCATCGGCAACGCTGATGCGTTGTTGCGGAACCCAGCTTTTTGGCGGCTGTCCGTCAATCGTTCGCCGGTTGACGGCGCTGTGAATGCCGCGAATCGGGTCCAGACTGATCGAAGCCGGCCAGTCGCTGCTGTACACCAACCGCGCACCGGCTTTCAATAAAGACTGCCAGGCGAAGGCGTAAGGCAAACGTTCCGCGCCAACGGCTTTTGCCCAGACTTCCGCCGTGCCGGGATCAGCATGAATTGGCTCCATCGAAGCCATGGTGTTGAGCTTCGCAAAGCGCGGAATGTCTTCCGGCGAAACAGTTTCGATGTGTTCGATGCGGTGGCGATTGAAGCCTCGATTGTTGGCTTTGAGCGCGGCGTCATAAGCGTTCAAAGCTTCGCGGACGGCGCGATCACCAATGGCGTGGGTGTAAATTTGAAAACCCAGCTTGTCCAGCTTCACCACACGATCGCGAAAAATATCCGGCGGCATCGTGGTTTCTCCGAACGGATTGCCGGATTCCGGCGGCAAATCGGCGTATCGTTCAATCATCGCTGCGGTGTGCGATTCAATGACGCCGTCCAACATAAACTTGACCGAAGCCGCGCGAAGCATCGGGTTCAAATCATATTTGTTTTTCAGCTCGATGAATTTTTTGATCTGGTCGTCTGTCGTTCTTTCGCCGACCGAAAACGCCATAGAAAAGCGTGAAGTCAGTTCCCCGCGTTGCAGCAACTCTTCGTAAAGCGAAAATTCTCCCTCTGAACCACTGGCGTTTTGCAGACTGGTGATTCCCAGCGATGCGGCTAGCTTCAAGCCTTGTCGCAAGGCGTTAAGTTGTTCTTCGCGTGTGGGTTCCGGCAACAGTCGCCTGACCAGACTCTGGGCGCCTTCTTTCAGCGCGCCGGTCGCTTCGCCCGCAGCATTCCGGACAATTTCACCGTAGCCGGTAAATTTTGTTTCGTTGGAGATGCCTGCCAATTCCAGAGCTTTGGAATTCACCCAGCCGCTGTGGCCATCGTAGGCGCTCAGAAAAACCGGACGATCTTTGATAATTGCATCCAGGTAAATTTTCGTGGGCAAACTACCCGGAAACGGTGTGTATTCCCAGCCGCGCCCAGTGATCCATTTCTGATCAGGATGTTTTTTGGCGTAAGCGGCAATGCGCTCTACCATTTCGGCGACAGTTTTGATTCCGGTCAGATCAACCTGGTTCAACCCCATGGAACCGCCCAGAAAATGTATGTGCGCGTCGTTGAAGCCCGGCGAAGCCAGTCGCCCACCCAGATCAATGACCTGGGTTTGGCCAGCGGCAAAGGATTTCATTTCGACGGCAGTACCAACTCGAATGATTTGATTGCCGCGAATGGCCACAGCTTCGGCAACGGAATTGGCATCACCGCCAAGCCAGATGCGGCCGTTGGTTAAAATCAGGTCAGCAGTTTCTGCCTGGGTAGTTTGCGCGGATATGGAAGCGGTAATGGAATATAACCAGAAAGCGACAGCGATCAGCAACAACCGAAGCACAAGTTTCATAATTTGATCCTTCAGGAAATTAGCGGCGGGATTTTTCAATGGTTTGGCAGAGATTGCAACTTCCGCCAGGTTCTGCCGTTTCCCTGGTTCAAACATTCATGCAACTGGCGGGGGCTAAACACCGTCTTCAGTTTCGGTTACACTTTGTCCGAATTTCGGGTTTATCATTTCGCCTCCTGAATGACGAGAGTGCCCGACAATTGCAATTAACCTTAATTCCATAAACGTTTTATGCAAAAACTGGCAGAAATTTGTATCCAGCGTCCCGTCTTTGCGGCGATGATTATTCTTTCGCTGGTCGTTGTTGGTGGATCGAGTTATTTCAAACTCGGCGTTGACCGTTTTCCAGCCGTAGACATTCCAACCGTAACCGTAAGAGCAAGCCTTCCCGGCGCTTCGCCTGAAGAAGCGGAAGCCGTGCTTGCCCAAACTCTGGAAGAAGCCGTCAACACCGTCGAAGGCATTGAACAGTTACGTTCTGTTTCCAGCCAGGGCCGGTCGTTTGTCATGGCAACCTTCAATTTGAACCGCGACATTGACGACGCCGCCCAGGACATACGCGACCGCGTGCAAGGTGTGACCCGCCTGTTCCCGCCCGGAACCGACCCGCCAATCGTTCAGAAATTCGACAACGAACGCCAGGGGATCATGACCATCTCCCTTTCGTCGAATCGTTCGATTCGCGAACTGTCGGAACTGGCAGAGAATGTCGTCAAGAAACAACTTGAGCGGTCAAACGGCGTTGGCGAAATCAGCGTTCAGGGCGGAACCACCCGCTCCATCAACATTTGGGCGGACGCTGACCGCCTGTCGGCGTATCGCATTCCAATCACCAAAGTGCGCGAAGCCATTGTTCGCCAGAATTCGGATGTTCCCGGCGGAAACGTTGACGCGGGCCGCCGCGAACTCACGCTGCGCACCATGGGCCGCGTGATTGACCCAACGGATTTCAACGATCTGGTGGTTGCCACCATTGACAATTCTCCGGTGCGCATCCGCGACATTGGTTATGCTGAAGACGGCACCAAAGAATCCCGTTCAGCGTCACGCCTGACAGATTTGACGCAAGTCGGTGACGATCCGAAAGCGCGCGCTGAAGTGAAAGCCGTTCCATCGGTCACGCTTGAAGTTCGCCGCCAGACCGGCGCGAATACCATGGCGGTCATCGAAGACGTCAAAAAGAATATGAAAACCGTCGAGGCGCAATTGCCGCCAGACGTAAAACTGGTCGTCATCAACGACCAATCCCGCTACATCAAAAACGCGCTGGGCGAAATCAATGTCCACCTGGTTTTGGGCAGTTTGCTGGCCTGTCTGGTGGTGCTGCTGTTTATGCGTTCGTGGCACGCCACCGTCATCGCCGGCATCGCCATTCCCGCTTCGGTCATTTCGACCTTCGGAATGATGAAGGCCCTGGATTTTACGCTGAATAGTGTGACGATGCTGGCACTTGTGCTGATGGTCGGCGTTGTCATTGACGACGCAATCGTGGTGCTGGAAAACATCTTCCGATTTGTCGAAGAAAAGAAGATGAATCCCAAGGAAGCGGCGAAGGAGGCTACCAAAGAAATTGGCCTGGCCGTGTTGGCGACCACTTTGTCGTTGGTGGTCATCTTTCTGCCGATTTCGTTTATGTCTTCGATCTCAGGCCGATTCCTGTATCAGTTCGGCATCACGGCGGCAGTCGCCATCCTGGTATCGCTGCTGGTTTCTTTCACGCTGACACCGACCATGAGCGCGCGCCTGATCAGCGTCAGTGACGTTCACCACCACGAAGACCTGGCCGGATCGCGAAAAGGGTTTTACCGGTACATTGATAGTTCTTACACCTGGATGCTGAAGTTTGTGCTGCGGCATCGGTTCATTGTCTGGGCATTTGCGTTTGTGGTAATGGCGTCATCCGTTCCGCTGTACGGATTGATCAAGCAGGATTTTATTCCCAGCAACGTTGACGAAGCCGAATTCGGCGTCAATCTGTCCGCTCCGGAAGGAACCAGTTTGGTCGCCATGAATGAAGCCTTGCTGGCGGTTGAAGGCGAACTGAAACAGATGCCCGAAGTTCGTATGATGCTGGCCCAGGCGGGCAGTTCGTTTATGGGATCGCTCAACAACGCAGACATTTACTTGCGCATCCCGCCACACGAAGAACGCACGATCAACTTGCATAAATTCTGGGAAGGCTTAAAACGCGGCGAACCACTGGCGGTGTTTCGCAATAACTATTCTGCCCGCGATGTTCAACAGAAAGTCCGCGCGCGATTGCGCAAGTTCACGCATCTGCGTCCGGCAGTTCGCAACCCGCAAACGATCAATCTGGGCGGCGGAGGATTCAACGATCTGGATTTTGCCCTACGCGGCCCGGATTTGAACGAACTGGTCAAATACGCCAACAAGCTGCGCGAACGCGCGCCGGAACTTGGATTGGTGGATGCCGACGTCACCTTGAAAGTGGATAAGCCGGAATTGCGTGTGAAAATTGACCGCGCGCGTGCCGCCGACCTGGGCGTGGATTCCACCGACATTGCCACCGCCATGCGCATTATGGTCGGAGGCGATGAACGGGTTTCGCGGTTCCACGACGAGCATATGAACGAAGATTACGATGTTGCGGTCCGATTGAAACAAGGCGACCGTAACGATGCCGAAACCATCTCGCGGCTGTTCGTTCCATCGGCGCGCGGCGGATTGGTCAGCATGGAAAATGTGGTCAAACTGGAAGCTTCGGATACATCGTCCAGAATTGACCGGCTGGATCGCCAGCGGCAGGTTTCGTTGCGCGCCAACATCGCTCCGGGCTTCGCGCTGGCAGACCGCATCGCGGCCCTTCGCGAAGAAGTGACCAAGCTGAATATGCCTGCCGGATACAACACAACGGTTTCGGGAAAAGGCCGCGAGCTTGAACGAACATTCTATGAATTCATCCTCGCCTTCCTGCTTTCGATTGCGTTTATGTACATGATTCTGGCTTCGCAATTTGAAAGCGTCATTCACCCGATTACCATCTTGCTGAGTTTGCCGCTGGCAGTTCCCTTCGCCCTGCTTTCGCTGTGGGTCATGAACGACACGCTGAATCTGTATTCGGCGCTGGGAATTCTGGTGCTGTTTGGCGTGGTCAAGAAAAACTCCATTTTGCAGATTGACCACATGAACGGATTGCGAGCGAAAGGAATGGAGCGTTACGACGCCATCATTCAGGCCAACCGGGATCGTTTGCGCCCGATTCTGATGACCACGCTGGCATTGGTTGCCGGTATGTTGCCATTGGCTGTCGGCACAGGCCCTGGAGCAGAAGAACGCCGCTCCATCGCCATCGTCGTTATCGGCGGTCAGAGCTTGTCACTGCTGTTGACCTTGCTGATGACGCCAGTGGCGTATTTGATCTTTGACGACATTGCGATCTGGTTCGGAAACCGATTCAAACGAGCGAAGCCCGCTTCAAAATCAGCGGACGCGGTTGGTCCAATTCCGGCAAGCGATGTCCCCACTTCCAGAACAGCGCATTCCGAAGCGAGCGGCGATTAACATTCGGTGCGGTACAGAGAGCGGTAGCGACCTGGTAGCTTTTGATAGACGCACCTACGAGACAATCAGGTCGCTACCGCGTCCCTGTAGGGTATCGTCGCACCGGTAGCGCAACCTTCGCGGGTTGCGCTATTTTTTTGGCTCATTCCTTTGTAGATTGTCCAAGCTAAGATATAAAACTTGTAGACAGGATTTACAGAATTCAACAGGATGATCCAGGGTATTCATTCTTTGTTTTTAGCCACAGAGCGCACAGAGAACGCGGAGAGAGTATTTTTGAAATTCACAAAAATGTCCGTCCTCAGTGACCTCTGTGGCTGAAATAATAAGCCTTGAAAATAACCACTTTGACCGTAATGAATCCTGATCAATCGTGTAAATCCTGTCAAAATTATCCGCCTTTCCTGGTTGTACTTTGGATTCCGACTTTTCCGAGGCTTCGCGATGAAAAAACTTTTCTGGCTTTTGTTGATGCTGTTGATGGCCGCGACCGCCAAGGCGCAAGTCGCGCAGCCGTACATCACCACGACTTCGCCGATGGGCGGCAAACGCGGTTCGACCGTGACGTTTACGGTTGACGGTTACAACCTGACCAACGCCAGCGAAGTCCTTTGGAGCCGTCCCGGCATCACATCCAGAATTACGCTGAACGCTGAACTCGTGCGCGAACCTCATGCACGATCAAGCCCGACGGCGACCTTGATCGTGGACAAATCCACCAAACACCGGCTGACCATCGAAGCCAACATTTCCGCCGAAGCCATTCCGGGCTTTTACAACTTCCGCATTCAAACGCCGCTGGGCACGACCAACAGCGGACGAATCATTGTCGGCACTTTGCCGGAAGTTCAAGAAACTGAAGCGGCAGAATCGGCCGAAACGCAATCCATCAATTTGCCCGCAACAGTCATCGGCGACTTGCAACTTAGAGGCGACACAGACCAATTCAAGTTCACCGCCAAAGCCGGACAGACGATTGTTTTTGAAGTTGTGGCTTCGATGCTGAATTCGCGACTCGATTCCGTGCTGACGCTGCTGGACGACAAAGGCAATAAGCTGGCTTCAAACAACGACAACGGCCCAAGCCGCGATTCCCTGCTTGGGTACACCTTCAAAGAAAGCGGCAACTACATCATTCGCATCAGCGATTTGGAACGCCAAGGCCAGATGGGCGCTTACGGCTATCGGCTGAACATCGGCGAACTGGCCTACGTCACACACCTTTTCCCGCTCGGCGTGCAAGCCGATTCGCGCACCGAAGTCGCTGCTTATGGCTTCAACGTTCCTGACAAAAAGGCGCTGGTGATCCCGCAAAAGAAAACCGCTTGGAACGATTCGGCTACGGTGGTGATGGGTTCCGACAAAGGCGAATCGTTTAACACATTGCGGCTCGGCATCGGCTCGCATCCCGAAGTGGTGGAGCAAGCCGAACCGACTTCAGTCACAGCACCTCAATTGGTCAGTTGGCCTGTCACGATCAACGGACGGGTTTGGGACTTAGTGACTGGGAGACACGGAGACGGGGAGAGTCAAAATTCCGTTCGCCCCGTCGCCCAGTCCCCCGCTCTCCCAGTCTCAGATTTCTACCGCTTCAAGGCTCGCAAAGGCCAGCAGCTTGTGCTGGAAGTTGGCGCGCAGAGATTCGGTTCGCCGCTCGACGCCGTGATTGAAGTGCTGGATGCGAAAGGAAATCCAATTCCGCGCGTGCTGGCGCGCTGTCTGCTGGATACGCAAATGACGCTGAACGACCGCGACTCGGCTTCGCGTGGGTTTCGCATCACGCATTGGAACGGGATTTCCGTGAATGATTATTTGATGGCGGGAAACGAACTGGTTCAGGTGGACGTGCTGCCGAAAACGCCCGACGAAGACATTTTCTTCAAAAGCTTCCAGGGACAGCGGCTGACGTACGAAGGCACAACGGCTGAAGCGCACGCCAACGGCTCGACGGTGTACAAAGTATCGCTGCACGCGCCCGGCACCAAGCTGCCGTCGAATGGGTTGCCAGTTGTGACCTTTTACAACCGCAATGACGACGGCGGGCCGATGTACGGCAAAGATTCCAAGTTGAATTTCACCGCGCCCGAAGACGGCGAATACATCGTGCGCATCAGCGATGTGCGCGGCCAGCAAGGCGAACGGTACGCGTATCGCCTGACGATCCACGAACCGGAACCGGATTTCGTCTTGTTCGCCGATCCTGAAAACCCGAATGTGCCCGCCGGTTCTTCGCTGCCGATTACCGTGACGGCATATCGCAACGATGGGTTTGATGGAGACATTGCCGTCAAGCTGCTCGATCTGCCCCCAGGCTTTACCGCCAGCGAAGCTGTGATTCGCTCCGGCCAGACTTCAACCGTGGTCATGATTTCGGCTGCGGCAACTGCAACGGGAAGTTTTCCGCTCCGCATTCAAGCTTCGGCGACCGTCAACGGCCAACCACTTGTCCGAGACCTCAAAACCGACGAACGTATCGCCATCGTTTCCGCCGCTCCGTCGCCGGAGTTGCTGGTCTGGACGGACCCTCAACAAGTCATGCTGGAACCTGGCGGCAAAGTCACCGTTTCGATCCGCGTCGAGCGCCAGCGCGGCTTTGCCGGTCGAATCCCGTTTGACGTTCGCAACCTGCCGCACGGAGTCATCGTCACCGATGTCGGCCTGAACGGCGTTCTGATCACGGAAGCAGAAACCACGCAACGATTTACGCTTTCTGCCGAAAGCTGGGTCAAGCCCATGGAACAGCCGATTTTTGTCGTCGGACGCATTGAAACGACTTCGCCCCAACGCTCGGATTTCCCTGCCAAACCAATCGCGCTCATCATCAAGCCCACGCAGACTCCTGCAAAAGGAACAACAACCAGTCAGCGCGAATAATCAGAATGGAGGAGCAGGCACGGCAATGTTCACCATCAGGCAGATTCAAGCCTGCTTGCCGACTCGATCAAGATTGATGTTTGAGATAGCTTCTCCCATTTTCAAAATTGGCGCGCAAATGCCAGTCAGCGTGCCTCGGCGAAAAATCTGAAAGAGGTGAAAGATGATTGATCCAGCCTGGATTCCCGTAGTTGCCGCAGCCTCTGGCGCAGTGATCGCATTTATAGGTGGTTTGATTGGTGCAGGAATTAGTTATTTGAACACTCGCCAGCAATTGAAACATCAGGCTGCCCGTGAAGATCGAAAGCTGAAGATTGACCAATTAGATGAATTATCAAGAACAGTTGAAGAAGTAAGGTTGATTGCCTTTGATATGTTTGGAAAATCCGGGGTAGTTTGGACTACCGAGGGCGGGGTAAAGATGTCTTCAGGTTTGGCCTCTCGGATTGCGCGTGTACGAGTGTTGACCATGATTCACGCCCCGCACCTTCATGAGCAGTACATTGCCATGGATAAAGCGGGGAAGAAGCTTCTGTTAAGGCACGTAAAAGAAAATGTGGCGAAGAAGATAACTACTGCTGAACAAGAGGATGGTGAATTAAGTCAGTGGGCATTGGTGACAGCAATAGATGGTGCTTGTGAGAACTATCAAAATGAAATTGCATTGGTAATCGCAAAGAGATTGGAACTAATGCATTGACTCATAAAAGCCATAGCGGTATTGCCCCCGCGCAATTTGACGGAGTTAGACACTTCTTGAGCAACTAAGCGGTAACCGGCAACGAAATTTGGGCGGCATTTTTGTGTCCATTTCCCGACTTGATCGCCGCGAGTCCCAACGCCATACGCTCGACAAAAGCGTTGGGGCCGTACCTAGTTGCGGTCCCTAAGCTCCCAGCAGCCAGAACGGCTCTGGCTAATTTAGACATACAAACTAGAAGGCTTTATGCCATTACTAAGTGATGCATTACTGCACATTGATGCTCGAGTCCTCTCGCTAAAAACTTCCCGAATACGGACAACAACGACTGATTGCGTAACGCGCCATCAACCGCATCGGCGCTTCGAACAACAAAATTTGTGATTAAGTTTCCTTTGCCAGATCGCTCAAAGTGATTTTGGCGATAAGGCCACGTCGGGCTACAATCTCCGGCGCGAGGTAACCTGAATAATGACGAATGGAACGGGTATCGAAAATCAACTAAAAGACTGGCTCAACCAGCTTGCGCCGGAACACAAACAGGTGTTGATGGGAATGCTGGTCGAAGATGATCGGCTGCAGCGGGCTTCTCGGCTGGATTTTGCGATCACGCAAATCAAACGGTTATGCACCGAACGGAATTTGGACTGGGACACCATGGCCGAAGCCGAGCGCGAATCTTTCCTGGACAGTTTGATCCGTGAAAACGAATTGTATGCGACGCAGGTCGGCAGAACTTCGCTCGCGATTGTCGCTCCCTGTCACCATTGTGGCCGCGACATGACACCGAGCGATTTGTATCGAATCTATTTCGGAGATCGCCCACCCAGCATCGAACGCACATCCGCCATGTTGATGATTATGGATATGGACACCGAAGCGAATTTCCCGCTGGTGGCAGAAAACGAAATCACGATTGGGCGGCTGGATCCGCATCGCGGCATACGTCCTGACGTTGACCTTTCCAAGTTCGATCCTGCTTCGCGCATTTCGCGCCGCCACGCCAGAGTCACCACACGCGGCCACCAGTTTTTTATCGAAGACCTGGGCAGCGCCAACGGAACTGTCATCAACGGGCGCACAAGGTTGAAACCGCAGGAACCGTATCCGTTGGTTAATGGCGACGTTGTGAAGATTGGCGAAACCACGCTGAAATTTGTTGGCTGAAAGTCGCGCGAAGAGAGCTTCAGGCATATCGCTTGCTAAAGTTGGTACTCTCCGCAATCAATTGCGGAAAATTACGCTGATAGAGAACCGATGACGATCTGGCAATCACAACCCGGCAGGCTTTGGACAAAGCGCTTGGCAGCGACTGTGCTGGCAATTTGGCTGAGCGGAGCAAATTGCTTGTGGTGTTGCGGGCCGATGGAAATAGCCCCGGTTGAAGCGGAAAATTGCGCTGCTGCCATGCCCGTCAATGATCCGGACTGTGCGCTTGCTGGGAAAGACGACTGCTGCGCAAAAGAATCAGATCATAGCCAATCATCTAAACCTAATCCTTGTCAGGATGAATGCTGCATCCTGAACGCGCCGACTTCTGAACTGCCGAGCGGCAGCAAGTTAAACCAGTTTTCGGCAACTGCTAAGCCGGTTGTGCTGCTGCCGGAACATACTGAGTCGGCCAAAGCTGACAGAACTCCATTCACTCAATCCCGCTTACTGAACAGCCAACAAACTCACCTGCGATGCTGTGTTTTCCTGATTTAAGGCCGAAGTGTGTCCACTGATTGTTTGTGATAGGCCGGTGCCTGTCGCTGTGTGACAAACTTCAACCAAACTTCAGGAGAACGAAAATGTCTACGATTAAATTGTTTGTCGTCGTGCTGGTCCTTGGACTGGCCGGAATCACTTACGCAGCCGACTCAATTCAGGATAAACATGCCAACCACAAGGATGCCGCCTGCTGTGCAGCGGGCGCAGCTTGCTGCGATGGCGGTTCGTGCTGTTCCGCCGATAAAGCCCACGAAGCTTGCGCTGCCACAAAAGACGGCGAATGCTGCTGCAAACCGGGCGCTGCCTGCTGCAACGGCGGTTCGTGCTGTGAAAAGAAAGCTGACTCACACAAGGTTGATTCCAAACCTTCCAAATCTAAGAAACAGGCCAAAGCGGAAGACGGATGCTGTTCCGGCGGTGCGTGCTGTTCGGGCGGTTCATGCTGCTCCAAACACAAATCTCACGGCTAAATCAAAAGCGTAAAACGTTTAGACAGGATGAACAGGATTTTCCAGGATAATGATCAGTCACGGCAATATTGCCAACGTCAATCCTGAAACATCCTGAGAATCCTGTCTAAAACGGTATCTCAACCTTGTTTAGCTCAATATCCGGGCATCCTTATTTCAAGATCGGGTAGGAGGGAGCCTCACGGCTCCCGTCCTCCCACACCACCGGACGTGC
>CAZMXG010000021.1:0-67033 GCA_964570175.1 uncultured Heliomicrobium sp.
TCGGCGCCAGCCCCCGGGCCACCATCAACCTGACCGAAGGCGCGCGGGCACTGGGGCTGAATGGCGCGGAAATCGTGTTTATCCCTTCTGCGACAACCAAAGGCCACGCCGATTATCTGTGGGAATTGGAACAGCGCGGACACGCCGTTGCCAATGGCTATTTTGTCGGCACAATTAATCGCGTCGGCACCGAAGCTCCCTGGAACATCGGCGAGTTTTTCGGTTCGTCATATTTCTGCAATCCCGATGGCCGCATTCTGGCCAAAGGCAGTGAAGACAAGGACGAACTGATTGTGGCTGATTTGAATTTGGACGAAATCCGCGAAGTGCGCACGCACTGGCAGTTTTATCGCGATCGTCGCCCGGAAATGTATGGCGCGCTTACCCAGATGGATGGCGTGAAAGGCTGAAATTACTGGGAGCGCCAGCGTCCCGCTGGCATTTGAAGATGAAAATGCCTGACTTGATTCTGAAAAACGGATTGGTTGCAGACGGCACGGGGCGCGGGCTTTACCCGGCGGACGTGGCGATTCGCCGAAATTACATTCTGGCGATTGATACGCCGAATTCGCTGCACGCGATGGAAGAGCTGGATTGCAAAGGATTGGTCATCGCGCCCGGTTTCATTGATACGCACAGCCATTCAGATTTGCGCGTGCTGAGGGAGCCGGAATTGCCGATGAAAGTCCGCCAAGGCATTACGCTGGAAGTTTTCGGGCAGGACGGCATTTCCGTCGCGCCAATTCGTACGGCGGATCAACCGGCTGTTGCGCGTTCATTGGCCGGGCTGGACGGCGATTTGGGCCGAGCCTGGGATTGGCAATCGGTGGCTGAATATCTGGCTGCGATTGAGCGTGCGCGTCCAGCGATTGATTGCGCCTATCTGGTTCCGCACGGCGCAGTGCGACTGGCCGTGGTGGAGATGGAAGATCGGCAGGCGCGCCCCGACGAAATCGCCGCGATGCAGGAACTGATTCGCCAATCCATCCGCGAAGGCGCAGTTGGCCTTTCAACCGGGTTGATTTATCCACCCTGCTGTTTTGCGAATACCAACGAACTGATCGAACTTTGCCGCGCGGTCGTGGAGTTCGACGGGATTTTCGTTTCGCACATGCGCAGCGAAAGCGATTACATCGAAGACGGCATTGCCGAAATGATCGAAGTCGGCAAACAGTCTGGGGTTCGCGTTCATATTTCGCATTTCAAGATCGCAGGGCGGGAAAACTGGGCGCGAATTGATGGCGTGTTGGCGATGATTGAACAAGCGCAAGCGGAAGGCGTTCGGGTCACAGCGGATCAATATCCGTACATCGCCGGTTCGACGATGCTTGGCGCGATCTTGCCGCCTTGGGCGCATGCGGGCGGCGTCGAGGAAACCTTGAAACGGCTGGCCAGCAATGAAGAACGCGTCAAAATGCGCGCCGAGATGCTTGATCGTTCGCCGTCTCATTGGGACAACTTCTGGAAATGGTCTGGGCCGGAAGGCATCGTCATCCCGGATATTCCTTCGGGAAATCACCCGGAATACTTGGGCAAAAATTTGTCGCAAGCTGCTGGCTCAAGAAACCGAACTGACAAAGTGAGCGAAACTGACGCAGTCGAATTTGCCTTTGATCTGTTGCTGGCGGAACGAATGGGCGTCGGAATGATTTCCTTCAGCCAGTCGGAAGATGTGGTTTGCAAAATTATGCAGCAGCCTTACGTCAACGTTTGCACCGACGGGTTGCTCGGCGGCAAACCGCACCCACGTGCTTATGGAACGTATCCGCGCATTCTGGGTCGTTACGTTCGAGAGCAGAATTTGCTCTCACTTCCGGAAGCTATTCGTAAAATGTCTGGCTTGGCGGCAGAAACTTTCCAGCTTCGCGGGTACGGGCGAATCGAGGACGGAGCACAGGCAAACCTGGTCGTTTTCGACCCCCAAAGTGTGATTGACTGCGCGACTTTTGAAGACTCCAGGCAATTTCCCAAAGGCATCGAACACGTCGTTGTTGAAGGTCAATTGGCGATTCGTAACGGCGAATCATACCTGCCCGGGCACGGCAAAGCGGTGCGCCGCATTGAAACTTAAGCCATGACCGACCACACAGAATCCCCCAACAATTCCACCACAAAAAAACGAAGCATTTTCAGCGCCCTGGCCATTGACCTGACGCCGCTTCGCACTTCGCGTGATTTCCGGCTGCTGTACATTGGTCAATTCGTTTCGGCATTTGGTTCATCCATCAGTTACGTGGTGTTGCCGTGGCAAATGTATCAACTGACGAAATCCAATTTCGCGGTAGGAATGCTGGGCGTAGCCGAATTTCTGCCCATGCTGGTGATGGCCTTTGTCGGCGGAGCGTTGGCGGATTTCATTGACCGGCGACGTTTGATCGTCGCCGCCGAAATTGGCTTGGTGATTTGTTGCGGCTTATTGGTGACGAATGCGTTGCTGGCACAACCGCGCACCTGGGTATTGTTTGTCGTGGCGGCGTTGTTTGCCGCGCTCAACGGCGTGCATCGCCCGGCGCTGGAAGCCATGACGCCCCGTCTGGTCACGGCGGAACAAATTCCTGCTGTCGCCTCGCTGGGCATGTTCCGTGGCAGTTTCAGTTATATCCTTGGGCCGGCGCTGGCCGGATTGATTGCTACAGGCTTTGGCGCGGCGGTCGCCTTTGCCATTGATGCCACCACATTCGTTGTTTCAATCGTAGTGTTGCTCCTGCTTCGCCCCATTTCTATGCCCGCCAAGGCAGAGGACGAAGAACGACCCAACCTGCAATCCGTCATCAACGGGTTGAAATACGCTTACAGCCGACAGGAACTGCTGGGAACGTACCTGATAGACATCAACGCCATGTTTTTTGGCATGCCGCTCGCGCTGTTTCCAGCGATTGCGGAAAGTTTCGGCGGAACTTCTGTCGGATTGTTTTACGCGATGCCTGCGGCTGGCGCGCTTGTCGTTTCGCTGACTTCAGGATGGACGAACAAAATCAACCGGCACGGATTGGCGGTGACGATTGCAGCGGCAATCTGGGGAGCAGCAATTATCGTTTTCGGATTGGTCAGCAGTTTGTGGGTGGCGCTGTTCTTTCTGGCGCTGGCTGGCGCGGCCGATGCTGTTAGCGGCGTGTTTCGCATGACCATCTGGAATCAAACCATTCCCGATCATATGCGAGGACGCATGGCCGGAATTGAAATGCTCAGCTATTTGACTGGGCCATACCTTGGCAATGCCGAAGCCGGATTGGTCGCCAGCCGATTCGGCCTACGCTTTTCCGTCGTTTCGGGAGGCGTGATGTGTGTGCTTGGCTCCGGCTTGCTGGCGCTGCTGCTGCCGAAATTTATCCGCTATGACGGGCGCGAAGGCCTGGCGCGAAAATTGGCCGAAGAAGAAGCGCGCGCCAATCAATTGAATCCGTAGCCTCCACAGCAAACGCTGTTTTCCCTCCCGTGAACCAACCGTATAATGGCCAGTGACTGAAAGGCTTCGAAATTCAAACAACAGCACTGGCACTGCCATACAACGTGAAAGCAGGTGAAATAACCATGGACACAATTTGTCATAACTACATTGCTGGCGATCTGACGACCGCCAACGCAACAGAATTCACACCGGTTTACAATCCTTCGCGCGGCGAAGTGATTGCCAAAGCACCAAACAGCGATCCGGCAACCGTGGATCAGGCAGTCCAGGCTGCCAAAAAAGCATTTCCCGAATGGGCGGACACACCCGTGGTTGAGCGCGCACGCGTGATGTTTCGATTTGCGCATTTGTTGGAGCAGCATTTTGAAGAACTCGCCCAACTTGTGACGCGTGAACACGGCAAAACGCACGACGAAGCCAAAGGCGACATCCGTCGCGGCATCGAAATGGTCGAACTGGCCTGCCACGCGCCGACGTTGTTGATGGGACAGGCGCTGGATCAAGTCGCGCGCGGAATTGATGGCCGCGTTGAACGCCATCCGTTGGGAGTTTGCGTCGGCATCACGCCGTTCAACTTTCCGGCAATGGTTCCGTTGTGGATGTTTCCGGTGGCAATTGTTTGCGGCAACACATTCATCCTGAAACCTTCGCCGAAAGTTCCGCTGACGCCAATGCGACTGGCGGAACTGCTGACAGAAGCCGGGTTGCCAAAAGGAGTTTTCAACGTCATCCACGGCGGCAATCAAACGGTTGACGCTTTGCTGACGCATCCCGACGTTGCAGCCATCAGCTTTGTCGGTTCAACAACAGTTGCCAAACACATTTACGAAACCGGCACGGCGCACGGCAAACGTGTTCAAGCCGCAGGCGGAGCCAAAAATTACATGCTGGTGATGCCGGACGCGGATTTTGATGCCGCGACAAACCAGATTATGGGAGCCGCGTTTGGATGCAGCGGCCAGCGCTGCATGGCGGGCAGCATTGCGGTGGCCGTCGGCAAAGCTGGAGATCCGTTGCTGGAACGCTTGCACGATTCGGCTACAAAAATGAAAGTCGGGCCGACTGACGGCGATTCAACTGCTGATATGGGACCGGTAATTGATCCAATCGCGCGGGATCGCATTCTCAGCTACATTGATCTGGGATTGAAAGAAGGCGCCAAGCTCAATACCGATGGACGCAGCATCAAGCCAACCGAAGGCTCAGAAGGCTTTTTCGTCGGGCCGACGATTTTCGACCAGGCCGCTCCGCAGATGCGGATTGTGCGCGACGAAATTTTCGGGCCGGTGTTGTCCGTGATGCGAATGGACGATTTGAACGAGGCCATTGCCCAGGCCAATCAGTCGCAGTACGGCAACGGAGCCGTGATTTTCACCCGTGACGGTGGCGCAGCCCGGACGTTTGCGCGCTACGCCAATTGCGGAATGATTGGCGTCAATGTCGGTGTTCCGGCGCCGATGGCGATCTTCCCCTTCACCGGCTGGAACCAATCCTTTTTTGGCGACCTGCACATTCAGGGCACGGAAGGTTTTCACTTTTACACTCACAACAAAGTCGTGCTCAGTCGTTGGGATGGACCTGGAAAAAGAGTGCTTGGCTGGTAGGCTTTTCAGTAAAGCAAACTCTGTCTTTTCATTTTTCATTTTCGATTTTTCAATTGCCATTTTTCATTTTCTGACATCGCCTGTGAAGCGGTGTTCTGACAATGACAAATGAAAAACGGAAATTGATCTATGGCAAATGATAAGGCGTAGGCTCCAGGTTTTCGACGCCTAATCAAACTTCATGAAAATAATTCCTCTCGGGACAAGTTCCGGTAAACCGACTCTGCGGCGAAACGTCAGCGCTTTGGCCGTTGTTGGCGAAGGCGAATGGTGGCTGTTTGATTGCGGCGAAGGCACGCAAATGCAAATCGCGCGTGCTGGCTTGTCACCACAAAAACTGGTCGGCATTTTTATCTCGCACCTGCACGGAGACCATTTCAATGGCTTACCCGGCTTACTGTCTTCGATGGCGCTGGATAACCGCGAAAAGGAATTAACACTGGTTTCGCCCACTGGAGTCAGCGAATATCTGGAAACAACCGCACGATTGAAAATCTGTTTCGTCAATTTCCCGTTGAACCTGTTGGAATTCAACGACCGTTCGTTTGCCGACCGATCTGAAAAACTGGTTTACGAATCGCCGCGCTTTACGGTTGTCACCCGCCCGCTAGATCATCGCATCTTTGCTTTGGGTTACAGACTGGAAGAAAAAATCAAACCCGGGCGCTTTAACCTGGAACGGGCACGCGAGCTGGGCATTCCCTCCGGGCCGTTGTATTCGCAACTGCAATCCGGGAAATCTGTAACCCTGGCCGATGGTCGCGTCATTCTTCCATCGGAAGTTTTGGGCGAACCGCGCCCCGGCAAGGTTGTGAGTTACTGCCTGGACACGCGGCCCTGCCAAAACGCGGTGAAGCTGGCCGAAAACGCGGATTGGCTGATTCACGAAGCCACTTATACAGACGACCATATTGAAGAATCCCACCATTTCGGCCATTCGACGGCGATTCAGGCGGCCGAAATTGCGGCCGAAGCCCAAGCCAAACGATTGCTTTTGACGCATTTCAGTTCCCGCTACACAGACGTGCGACCTCTGGTTGATCAAGCACGAACTGTTTTCCCGGACTCGTTTGCTGCAGAAGATTTGGCTGAATTTGACGTGTAAGGCTTTCAAGTGTTCTGCTTCCTCCACGTCTCTTTCTCTACGTCTCTATAGCGCCTCTGTACAGAAATTCCCGGCTATGACTATAATCCTGCCCGTCGTACTCACACGGCAGCCCTGCCGTGACTAATACTGAAAAGCAGGAACGCGGATTTGCATCAGTTGCCCCGGAAGCAACGCGGCTAGACTGCTTGTCGAACTGGTCAGCCCAGACCGGTCTTTTCCGGCGCAATGTAGTTTCGATGCGCAAATAATCCAACGAACGTTCTTCCAACTCTTCATGATTGGTGACGTGTCAGGCGGTTCAGGTGACACACACAGTTTCGGACAATTCAGAGGTGCCAATTGACTAAAGTTCTGATCGTGGACGATCTGGAAGGCGTGCGCCGGATGCTCGTTTACGCGCTTGAGGATGATTACAACGTTATCCAGGCTGCCAATGGCCTGGAAGCGATTTCTGTCGCTCAATCCGAGCAGCCGGACATCATCGTCATGGATTTGGACATGCCTGTGATGGACGGCGTGGAAGCCACACGGCAGATAAAAGCGCATCCGCAATTGTCCGGCATTAAGGTTTTGGCTGTCAGCGGACAGCACAACAGCGAAAAGTCGCGGCTGATTCAGGACAACGCCGATGCTTTCATTGAAAAACCTTTCGAGGTTTCCGACCTGGTCGAAGCTGTGCGCCTGCTTTCCCTGAAATAACCCAATGCCAGTCAGCACCGCGACCGGTAGGGAGCGACATTGGCTGGAAACCGCTTGCTACCGCGCGCGGTACTGACCCGAACCAATGGACAAATTCAAAATCATCGGTGGAAACGCTTTGCGAGGCACGGTAGCCATCAGCGGAGCGAAAAATTCTGCGCTGCCTTGTTTGGCCGCTACGTTGCTGACGCCTGAAACAGTGACGCTGCGAAATGTGCCGTACGTTCGCGACCTGATCACGATGCGGCGATTGCTGGAAGATTTGGGGGCGACGGTGCTGGTTCCAGAGCTTCGCACGCATCGCATCAACGCCGGAACCGTTGAACACTACGAAGCGCCCTATGAACTGGTGAAAACCATGCGCGCGTCTGTTCTGGCATTGGGGCCACTAGTCGCCCGGTTCGGCGAAGCGCGCGTCAGTTTGCCAGGCGGTTGTGCCATCGGTTCTCGTCCGATTGATCTGCATTTGATGGCTTTGGAAAAGCTTGGAGCCAAAGTCGAGATGCAAAACGGCGTGATCGTGGCGACGGCGGATCGGCTGAAAGGAGCCGACATTACATTTGAAACCGTCACCGTCACAGGAACCGAAAACCTGTTGATGGCTGCAGCGTTGGCCACGGGCACGACACGAATTTTCAACGCGGCTTGCGAACCCGAAGTCACTGACCTGGCGGAACTGCTGATTAAAATGGGCGCAAAGATCGAAGGCCTCGATTCCTCCACACTAACCATCACCGGAGTTGATTCGCTGGTCGGAGCCGACCACAGCATCATTCCCGATCGCATCGAAACCGGCACATTTATTGTCGCCGCGGCCATCACTGGTGGAGAGCTGGAAATCACAGATTGCAATCCGGCTCATTTGACCGCCGTGATTGCGAAATTGCGAGAAGTCGGCGTCGTGATTGAACAACCCAATGAATTAACCTTGCGAGTTTCCGCTCCTGGTAAACTCATCGCCAAAGACGTCACTACGGAAGTTCATCCAGGCTTCCCGACCGATATGCAGGCGCAGTATATGGCTTTGATGACGCAGGCTGACGGCGACGCCGTCGTCAGCGAAATGATTTTCGAAAACCGGTTTATGCACGCCAGTGAATTGCAGCGGTTGGGCGCGCGCATCCGCGTTCAGGGCCATTCGGCTCACGTTCACGGCCCGACTCCGCTGACCGGAGCGCAATTGATTGCTTCTGATTTGCGCGCATCGGCTTCGCTGGTGCTGGCTGGACTTGCTGCCGAAGGCGAAACGTGGATTGATCGCGTTTACCACATTGATCGCGGCTACGAAAAGATTGAAGAAAAGCTGCGCGCGGTTGGCGCGGACATCGAGCGAGTCAAAAATTGAAGCCAACAAAAATGGGCTCCGGCTTTAGCGCAACGTCAAACTTCTCAGCCACTCGCCCCTGAATCTCCTTCACCAAATCTAAAACTTCGCTAGCAGTCGCGCCTCCACGATTGATGATCGCCAAAGTGTGTTTGGAGGAAATTCCGGCTCGGCCTTTGGTGTAGCCTCGCTGAAAACCGGCGTGTTCGATCAACCAGGCGGCGGGAACTTTCACATTTCCATCAGCAGCCGGAAAGCTCGGCGGACGTTGGCCTGCTGCGGCTTCAAGTTTGGCGAAGGCTTCGGCGGAAAGGATCGGGTTTTTGAAAAATGATCCAGCGCTGCGGCAATCAGGGTCATCAGAAACAATCACCATTCCTTTGCGCGAACGAATTTCGATGATGGCTTGGCGGATTTCGGCAAGCGTTGGTTGGCCGGTTCGACCGGCGAAGTAGTTTTTCACATCAGGATAGCGTAGCGCCGGTTCGCCGTCTTGCCGCAGCCTGTAAGTCACTGCCAGCACCACGTAGCGATGGCGTTCGGTAGAGTTGAAAATGCTGGTGCGGTAACTGAATCCGCAATCAGCGTTGCTGAGTTCGACGATTTGTTTTGTCTGCCGATCAAAAGCACGAACTTGCGTAATGGTTTCGCTGACTTCCTGGCCGTACGCGCCGACGTTTTGGACTGGGGTTCCACCGACAAAACCGGGAATGCCGCTCAAACATTCCACGCCAGCCAGATTGCGTTCGATGCATTGGCGAACAAAGTCATCCCAATCTTCGCCCGCACCAACCGTAATCTCTTCTGTCCACTTCGATTGGTTTTCATCAGTGGGACAGGTTATGAACCTGTCCCACCAATCACTGCCAGAAATGCCCTTGATCCCCACGCGAACGACCAAACCGGGAAAGCCTTCGTCGCTGACGAGCACGTTGCTGCCTCCGCCAAGAATGAAGATCGGCAAGTCACGCGCCTCGGCAAACTCCATCGCCGAAATTAACTCCGCTTCGCTTCCTGCTTCGACAAAAAAGCGAGATGTTCCGCCAATCCCCAGTGTGGTCAGTGGGGCAAGCGGAATGTTTTCCTGCATTGAAGAAGGAGTTGGCATATTGATGGCAGGCGGGACGCCTGCGTTTCTAGCTTAGATTTCGCCGCGCAGGAACGCGCGAACTTTTTTCATGTCTTCCCAGGCTTCGCGCTTTTTGTCAGGCGAGCGCAACAGATACGCCGGGTGAAACGTTGGCAGAACCTTGATCGCAGAATCTCGCGGGTAATCCTGAAACGTGCCGCGAATGCGCGTGATGCCGACTTTGGTTTCCAACAATCCTTGTGTTGCCGGATTGCCCAGCGTGACGATTAGCTTCGGACGAATCGCGGCAATTTGCCGGAATGCAAACGGAATACAGGCTTTGGTTTCATCCGGTTCAGGATTGCGATTGCCGGGCGGACGCGATTTCAAGGTGTTGGCGATGTAAACGTCTTCGCGTTTCAGATCAATCGCTTCGATCATTTTGGTCAGCAATTGACCGGCGCGCCCGACAAAAGGCCGTCCGCTGGCGTCTTCATCTGCGCCCGGAGCTTCGCCGACAAACATCAATTCAGCATTCGGATTGCCTTCACCAAAAACGATGTTGGTACGGGTTGACCACAACTTGCAGCGATGGCAATCGCCAAGGTCGCGGCGAATGTCTTCGAGAGTTTCTCTGACAATCACAGGTTCTGACGCTTCATCGCCTCCGAACAGAGGAGCAATTACAGGAGCAGATTCTTTTTTCATCGGTATTGCAGGTTGGTGAATGAGCGGCGCTGGTTCCAGAGGGATTGATGCCGACTGTAAGGTAGAACTCTCGACGGCTGTTTGCTCGGAATGAACTGTTGCCGATTCGGCCAGCATCGCCGGTCGTGTTTCTTCGCCGATGTGCGTTAGCCCCAGATCGCGGTAAAACAGCAGATGCTCTTTTGCCTGCTGAATCAATTCTGCTAACTCTTCGCGCGCGTCCACAGTGTCACCTCAGCTTGATAATTTCGTCCAGCACGCGGTCAGCCAGTTCGCGTTTGCTTTGCAGCGGCAATTCAACGCGCGAACCATCGCGTTTCAAAATCGTCGCGGCGTTGGTTTCCACATCAAATCCGGCGTCAGAGCGCGAAATGTCGTTGGCGACAATCAGATCCAATCCTTTTTCGCGCAGTTTTTTGTTGGCGTATTCCAGCAACGTTTGAGATTCCGCCGCAAAGCCTGCCACGATTCGCCCGTTGCGATTCGGATCGGCGGAAACCGAAGCAATGATGTCTTCGGTCGGTTCCAGTTCAATCGTAACGTTTGCGCGGCCCTGTTTTTTGATTTTGTGTTCGGCGCGGTTCACAGGCCGAAAATCGGCCACGGCAGCGGAGCCGATGAAAACCGTTGTCTCAGCCAATCGGCTCATCACGGCTTCGTACATTTCGCGCGTCGAACGAACATTGATGGTTTCGACGCCCGCCGGAGCCTGCAATTTCGTCGGCCCTGAAATCAAGGTGACCTGCGCGCCACGATCTCGCGCGGCTTCGGCCATCGCATATCCCATTTTCCCCGACGAACGATTGGTGATAAACCGCACCGGGTCCAGGTCTTCAACCGTCGGACCAGCGGTAATCATGACGTATTCGGCGGCAAAATCCTTTTGGTGGTTGGGAGTTAGGAGTGGAGAGTTGGGAGTTAAAACAGAAATTGCCGCTGCGACAATTTCATCTGGTTCGGCCAAACGCCCAACGCCGACTTCGCCGCAAGCCTGGTAGCCAACGCCAGGTTCGACAAACTGCACTCCGCGTTCGCGCAAGATCTTCAGATTTGCTTGCGTCGCCGGGTGATTCCACATCTCGACGTTCATCGCCGGAGCAATTAACACAGGATTCGTATTCGACAGGTAAACCGTCGAAAGAAAATCGTCGGCAAGGCCATGAGCGAGCTTGGCCAGAATATTGGCCGTGGCGGGAGCGATGAGTAGTAAATCGGCTTCGCGTGCGGTTGCGATGTGTTCAATAGCGGAATGATCCGGCTGCGCGAACATCCCAACAATGACCGATTGGCCGGACAAAGCTTCAAATGTGGCAGGCCGGACAAACTCAGTCGCGTGTTCGGTCATAATCACGCGCACCTGCACACCGGCTTTCTGCAAGCCGCGCAGAACTTCAGCGGCTTTGTAAGCGCCAATGCAGCCTGTGACGCCGAGCAGAATTTTCATAATCGAAACTGAATGCGGCAATGAGACGAAAGACTTGGCGAAAGGTTTGGTTCTCCCGCCCCCAAGTCTGCACCTCTTTTATTTTTCGACGGTTTCTGTGATCTCAAAACCAATCAAACCGCGTTCGACTTCTTCCAGCGCAACGCGGGTGGGTTTGATACTGTTGGTCATCTTGACGCGCGCCATCGCGCCTTTCTGAATCTGTTTGCTGCGTTTGGCAGCAATCAGAATTTTGCGGTACTTGCTGTCAATTACCGGCACATTCAATTCGTTTTCTTGATCTTCCATAGTTACTGTCTCCTTGTTGTGGCTGAGCCAGCCGCTTGCTACCGCGCGCGGTACTGATTCAATCTTATCCGAAAGTTTTGATGATTTGTTCAGCCAATTCGCCACGCCGCCCGATGCGGCAACGCTCGGCCAGAACGATGGCAGCCAGTTCATTGGCCGCCTGATTCAAATCATCGTTGATAATTGCGTAATCAAAATTCTTATAGTGGGCCAGTTCGCCTATCGCGTTCCGAAGCCGGGTTTGCAAATCTTCTGCGCAATTCGCTCCTCGCGTGTCTAACCGTTTAAGCAGCGTTTGATACGAAGGCGGCAGAATAAAAACTCCGACAGCATCATAGAACAATCGCCGAGCTTGTTCTGCGCCTTGAACATCTATTGTCAAAATGACATCGAATCCTTTGCCGCGAAGCTCTTCAACCAGCCGGCTGGATGTGCCATACAAATTTCCGTGAACTTCAGCCCATTCCAGAAAATCGCCGCGCTCAATTCTTACTCGAAATTCGTCATAAGAAACGAAATTGTAATGCACGCCATCTTCTTCGCCATTTCGCGGCGCCCGTGAAGTATACGACACCGACGGCTTAATCTGGCTATCGCGTCGCAGAACTTCGTTAACCAGCGTGGTTTTGCCGGCGCCAGAGGGGGCAGAAACAATTATCAGATTGCCAATCATTCGACGTTGTTCGCCTGCTCTCGCAGCTTTTCGACTTCGGTTTTGATTTCAATCGCCGCGTCACAGATCGAAAGCTCCGAAGATTTCGACAGAATCGTGTTTGCTTCGCGGTTGGTTTCCTGCAACAGAAAATCCAGCTTCTTGCCGATTTCGTTATCCCCGCCCAGCAATTCTTTCAGTTGCACCAGATGGCTTTTCAGCCGCGTAATCTCTTCGGTAATGTCACTTCGTTCGGCCAGATACGCAACTTCCTGCGCCAGCCGCGTTTCGTCAATCGCCGTTTTTTCCAGAATTTCGGCCACGCGTTTTCGCAGCTTTTCACGATAAGCGTCAACCAACCCTTCAGCGCCGGAAATAATCAATTCGACCTGTTTTTCAATTCGCTCGACACGGGCGAGCAATTCTTTTTGAAGCTCGTGCCCTTCGACCGCGCGCATGGCCACCAGGGAAGTCAGTGCGTGCGTCAGGGCTTCTTCGACGCCTTGCACAACCGCATCGCTTAAACCGCTTCCATTGCTTTGTGCCAACAACACATTGGGCAATCGGGCAATCGTCGCCAGATCAGGTTCGCCCGTCAATTCGAACTCTTCGCGCATGGTTTTAAGCGCCGCCAGATACCCGCGAATTAGCGGGCGATTCAATTCATACGCAGTATCGGCGGTTTGCGCGAAGTTGATGGTCACATCCACACGGCCCCGCGACAGTGCGGCTTGAATCTGTTTCTTCAACGGGATTTCCAGCGACAGCAAATCCTGCGGCGCTCGCCAGTGAATGTCCAAGTTCCGATTGTTTACCGAACGCAAATCAACCGTCACGGTGAAATTTTCTCCGCTGGCGGTTCCCTGCCCATAACCTGTCATGCTTTTGAGCATAATTTTTCAGTTCGCAGTTCACGGTTCACGCTTCACAGCCAAGGCTCAACGAAAAGATTCAAACGTCCCAAAGTCACTTGCTGCGAACTGCGAACTGCGAACTGGCAACTTCCTCCTCTTCGGCAAACTGCAATTCATACAGCCGCCGGTAAATTCCGTCATGAGCCAGCAATTGCTGGTGGGTGCCCATTTCGGCGATGCGACCAGCTTCCATCACAATGATGCGGTCTGCACGGCGAATGGTTGAAAGCCTGTGCGCAATGACAATCGTGGTCCGCCCGGTCATCAAATTGTTCAATGCCTGTTGCACCAGCATTTCGCTTTCGGTATCAAGCGCGCTGGTGGCTTCGTCCAGAATCAAAATCGGAGCGTCTTTCAAAATTGCTCGCGCGATGGCAATGCGTTGGCGTTGCCCGCCGGAAAGAATCAAGCCGCGTTCACCGACAACGGTTTCGTATCTGTCCGGCAACTTAGCAATGAACTCATCAGCCAAAGCAGCCTTGGCCGCCGCCCGAACGGCTTCTTCGCTATCGTTCCGCCCGTAAGCGCCGTAGGCGATATTCGCCCGAACCGTTTCATTGAACAAGTGTACTTCCTGTGTAACGACGGCAATCTGTTGCCGCAACCCGGCCAATTTCAAATCGCGGACATCGTGTCCATCCACCAGCACCGCGCCTTCTACAACATCGTAAAAACGCGGAATCAGATTGGTTAGGGTGCTTTTGCCTGCTCCGCTTTGACCAACGATGGCGATCATTTCGCCTGCACGCACTTCGAAGGAAACATTGTTCAAGACCGGCAAATCGAATCCAGCGCCGTAGCTGAAACTGACATTGCGAAATTCGATCAGGCGCGAAAACCGATTCAGTTCGACGGCATTCGGTTTGTCGCGCATTTCCATCTGTTCGTCCATCACCTTGAAAATGCGCGCGGCGGAAGCCAATCCTTGCTGCAAATCATGTTGCAATCGGCTCAGGCGGCGAATCGGATCGTAGGCTTTGAACATCGCCACCAGAAACGCGGCCAGACTGCCCAGCGTCATTTGCCCCATGCTGATGCTGCTCTGGGCATAAAGCAGCAAACCGGCGACGGCGACAATTCCCACGGTTTCCAGCAGAATCGGCGAAAAGAAATAAATCCGCATCGCCCGTAACTGATCGCCCATCTGCTTGCGCGCAGAGCGGCGAAATCGTTCGCTTTCGTAAGCCTCCATGCCAAACGCTTTCACCACGCGCTGCGAAGAAATCGCCTCTTGCGCAGTGTCCAGCATCTCAGCGCCGCTTTCCTGCCGCGAAGTCACATACTTGCGAAGTTTGCGGTTGAATGTCGTCGTCAGCCACGCCACGGGCGGAGCCAGCAGAAGGATCAACCCCGCCAGCCGCCAATTCGCTCCGAATAAAACCGCCAGATACACTAACAGGCTGACCGATTCTCGCAGCAAGTCGCGAAACGTGTCGGAAACCGCGCGTTCGACCTGGGCGGCATCGCTCATCAAGTGCGCGGTCAATTCATTGGTTGGGCGTTTGGCAAAGAACGAAGCCGCTTGGTGAATAATGTGATCGTACAGCGATGACCGAACATCGGCGATAACATTCTGGCCAATGTAGCTCATCGAATACGACGAAAAGTATTCCGCCACGCCTTTGGCCAATGTAAAACCAACCAGCAGCATCGCCACTTTATCCAGCGTTAGTGCGCCAAGCCAGGGCAGAAAGCGCCCGATCAGCGGAATCGCCGATGACGCCTGTCCGAGTCCCCTCCCCAAGGAATCAAAGATCGGTTGCAACAGCAAAACCGTTCCGCCTTCAAGCAAGCCGGTTGCGATCATCAAAACAATGGAGGTTGCGAAGATGATTCGGTAAGGCCGAAGGTAACGAAGCAGTCTGGCGAATTCGGTCATTACAATTTTGGGCTGGTTCCAAGCGCATTAGTGCGCGTTTTGACTCGTCCCTGAAAGGCGCGGATTATAGGGGAAACAGCGGTAAGCTGGCAATTCAAGTTGCGTGCGGGTGTTTCGATGGAAGATTTGACCGAAAATGAAGATTATTATTGGGAAGGCGGCTTTCTGGTTTTTACTGCCAAATACCATCTGCGTCGCGGTAGCTGTTGCGGCTCCGGATGCCGCCATTGTCCGTATGAACCACGTTGGACAAAAGGCGTCTCCGAAGTCAAGCCTGAAACAGCTCAGTCTCATTCAACAGAACAACTTACCGTTGCGGACTCCCCAACGTGACGCGCAAATCCTGCCGCGAATAATCCATACCAATGCGATTTTCGGAATCCGTGGCTTTGATCATCAATCGGATGAACGAACGGCTATTCGCCGGAATACTTCGCGGAATCAACCACTGAAATTGATTGGCCGAACCCGGCAAATCGGCAATCACCGTTGGGTAACTTGCTCCGCCGTCTGTCGAAAGCCGGATTTGATACCTGACCACTTGCGCCGCTTGCGGAACTGACCAGGCAATCAAAACCGGCTGATCGGTTGTCATTCGCGTGCTCAGATTGGGCGACAACAAACTAATGGTTGGCGCTCCGTCCATCATCACCGCGACGTCCAAACGCGTCAGCGACTCAACGCCATTCATCGAAATTGCGCGAAAACTGATCTGATAAACATTGCCTGCCTGCGCGGAAATGGGCGTAAACCAAAACTTCCCTGTCGCCATATCAAAGTTGGAATTCTCCGGCAGGTTGTAAGCCGTAACTTCCAGCGGCTGGCCGGTTTGATCTTTTTGAATCAGCGCAAAACTCAGGCTTTGTCCGACCAACAATCGCTGCGCTTTCAATTGCGCTAAGGATGTCGGCGGATAGGCGAGCGCTGGCGCTGAGGTGACCGCGATTTCCGGAAAGGGTTGCGCCATCAAGCGCACCTCTCCCAGATTGAAAAAGGCGTTTCCGAACGGATCACGATCAATTTTCGTTTTCTGAACGCGCACAAACCGAAAACTGCCAGTTTCGCTCGGCTCAGCGCGCCAAATTTGTCCGTGGGAAGTTGCAGTTTCACCTTGCGCGGCCAGAACGACGTAACTGCCAAAGCCTGCGTCATTCGATGCGCGCACTTCAAAATTGCGCCGTGTTAAAGGTTGATCTTGATCCGCGCGAAACAGGATTTCGATCAGTTCGATTCGATAAGCCCTGCCAAGATCAACCTGCCACCATTCCTGCCTGCCCGTGTTCGATTCGGAGTGCCAGAGAGATAATTTGCCGGAAGATTCCATCTGACCATCATTTGCCGCCGAAGGCACACTAACTGTCCCTGGCCAGACTTTCGTGCTGGAAGCCGTCGCCCGCGAATTCAGCGCGACATTCACCAAAGCAGATATATTGGCTGGCGTCGTCGGCCTGGATTCATTGCGGCCAGGCGCAGGGCCAAGCACAACCGTTTTCGTCGTGACAATGGAATCGGCGAGCTCCGGCAAAACGTCGGACAGAATCAATCCCATCTGGCCGTACACTTTTGGCGAAGACCCCGCAAACAGCGGCGAGCGAAAATTGATGATTGCGCGAGCCGAGGGCATAACTGGACGGCCTTCTGGCAAATCGCGGTAAAACGCGTAATCGCGGAAAAGCTGTTTGGCGCGCTGGCGCAAATCTTCGCGGCCTGAAATCCGCGCGGCAGCAGTCAGCACTGGTAAGCTCAAACCTGCCAGCGCCAGCGAACGATCTTCGGCAATTTTGTCCTGATACCAGAAATAAGACATTCCGGCAGGCAGATAGCTGCCATCACTAAGCGTCACGCCGGGTTTGAGTGGCGGGTTGTCGCTGCCTTTGCTGATCAGCCAATCGGCCAATCGAACTAGATATTCCGACGTGCGCGCATCGCGGGTTTCACGCCAGTATTCGATCACGCCAAGCTGTGTATAGCCCGTCCACATCCACGGTTGAATGTTCGGCTGCCCGGCATTTTTGCCGACGTAAAATCCTTTGCGGCCAAAATTTTCTTCGGTTTGGACAATCAAATTGACGTTCTGGCGCGCTTTGTCCAAGTAACGCGCTTCGCCTGTATAGCGGTAAGCCGCCATCAGTCCCAAGGTTGGCCAGCCAATCCAGCGTGATTCGTTCCAACTGAGCGCGCTGTCGTACGTGAAATTGACGCGGGCAAAGGCTTCGCTGCCTTCCAGCGCAGATTCGCGCACGGCTTCATCGCCGGTGAGCGCCCAGTACAACCACATGCCTTCGATCCAGGTGTGGCTGGGAACGGGTTCGCGGAAACTGCCGTGATCGCCTTTTTCGTAAAACGCCATCCCGCGCAGATTCCAGTTTTCCATCAGAAAATCATCAGCGCGGAATTGCCCCCAATCAGCGCGATAACGAGCCATTTCGCTGCCAAGTTGAAATGCGCGCGCGTCGCCCGTCCTCAAGTATTCGCGCAGCAAGACAAGCGGCAAATCGTAATGCACATTTGCGTATCCATCGCCCCAGGCAAGATCGCCGAAGTTGCGCCAACCGAATTGTTCGCCTTGTTCGCCGCGCAGCCGATATTCAAATGCCGATTGTGCCGGAACCGCCCCGGCGGCTTCGCTGGATTCGACAGCGTACACGCTGGCCAACATTCGCTCCATTCGCATAGCGGCTTCGCTGAGTGGAGGGTCTTTTTCGAAAGCGGTTTGCCAGTTGCGGCGTTCAACGAAAGCCGTGCGAACCGCTCCGGTTGAAGCAATGTACGCCGGATCGAGTGTAGCGTTTTGCGCATTGGTCATTGCCCGGGCGGCAATGGTGTTTCGGCCCAGGTAAAAATCCGTGGTTTTCGCGCGCGCGCCGTCGAAAACATGATCCTCACCGGTGTCCGGCAAAATATCGAAGCGAAGCCCTTCGCGGCCGCCAGTCAAAGCTTTGGGATAGTTTTCGACGAATTCAGGAACAGCAATTTCAAACTGGCCCGCAGCTAGCGAAGCTCCGCTTTGCCGCTGGGCGAGGCGATTACGGGCGTCATCGGATTTCAAAACTCGAACAGCGTCGCTGGAAGTTGAAGTTGTCGGCAGAAACACGTACAAGCTGCGCAACAAAACATGCTGCGCATAAGGCGATGGCCCTCCGCGAGAAGCGCCAAAGCCATAAGCGCCGTTGTTCATCATTCTCAGCCGAACACGAACAAAGGGCTGATCGGCATACACGTAATAGCGGATCGTGAAAGCCAGCGTTGGCGGGACTTTCAGGCCTTTGTTTTTGAACACACCGTCCTGGCGAACAACCGTCCGCAAAGCATTGGATTCTTCAACCGAAGTTTTCTCTATTGAAGCCGTGACAGTTTCATCTAGGCCGCCAACCACAATCATCTTTTCGCCAAGCGAGTGCTGCACTTTCAGCGGCGCGCTGAATCGAACCGCCTGGCCACTGATTTCTTTGATTGTGGCGCGCTCCTGTTCAATGCTCAGGTCGCGTATGAAGGTTCCGGCTGAATGGTTGAAGCGCAATGGCGAAACACTTTTTAAATCGCCAGGATCAGCCGAATTAACAACGACTTCTTCCTGTTGATTGGTCCCTTCGCCAACACGGTACCGGCGTCCTGCCGCAAAGCTCTGATCCGTTGTCACAAGACGGGCGCTGCCTGCTGTGGCATCCCATTTCAACAAGGCGACATGCTCAAACCTGACTTCGTCACCAATTCGCAACAACGTCGTATCCGTTACCGTCACAGTGTCAGACGAACCATTCAATTGATTGATTAAAGTGTGGCGAGGCAGACTCATTTGCGCCAACGCTGGGGCGCGCAGCATCTCATTTCCGCCAAGTTTAAAACCATTCAATAGCGATTCGCCTTGTCGCGCAAATTCAAGTTCAATCTGTGAGTTTCTGATCTGAATGACGTCGGCGGTTTCACTGATAGTAAGCAGTTTGGCGGTTTGAACAGGCTGCGCGGCTCGCGTAAGAAAATGCCTGCCCGCCTGAGACGGTTTGAAATCCAACAACAGCCATTTTATCGGCCTGACGGTTTGCGTCGCCGGAGCGCCCCAACGCACAAGCACTCGCATTTGTGCAGGCACAGATTTGCCGGTCGCATCGGTCACAGTCAACGCAGCAATGTCTGTCACATTTGCACTTTCGGCAAGCGGCACTCCCACTGTGACTGGCAGCGCCGCGTTAATGACATTAAGCGCAATTTGGAACTCTTCCATTTTTCTTTGAGCCAGCAGATGCGAGGAATGAAAGGTTGCCGGAAGCTGCACAATCAGCCAGCCATACATGGACAAGCAAAGAACACCGCGAATCAGCGCGGCACGCTGCACTTTTCGAATCATCGTCGTTATACAAACAAACATAGATTCGTAAATCGGGCCGGAGGTCGTCTTATGGGGTGCAGCTTCCCCAACAGGAAAGACGAAGATTGGGGCTTCAGTAGATTTCCCGGAATTTGAAACAGAGCTTAAACGGACAGTCTGGCTGTAAACAAAAACTTTCAAACAAGCCATTGCCCGAACAACAGTAGGGTTCATAGAGGGCACCATTCCTACTTATCGGACATTGATTCAAACTCTGGGGATGAGGCGCTGTAAGAAATCGTTCAGCGCTGGTTAAGACGCCGCGAACCATAGCACACGGCTTCTGTGTGCAAAAGGATTTTGCGCACAGTCGGCCTTTGCAACGAATTTTTTCATAGTTCCTTGAGACTCAGCCAATTCCCACACAATTGTCAGTCACCAAATACAAAAACTTCAACTTTGTTCATAAAAATGGATGTACTAAGCCGCTTGTTCTGAAGCTGGGTCTGCTAAATCTTGTTAAATCAATGTGCCGCGCAATTGCTGTTTTGGGCATAACGATTGCTTGAAAGTGTCTGAAATATTCAAAAGTTCGTCCGAACACTCACGCAACTAAGCAAAACCAGATTTCGCAGGTGAAGGAATTTCAGGTATTCGCAAGTTGACTGATTCGTCTTGCAGGCTTGTCAAAACCCTCAATTCGAATTGGTGAAAGCAGACAAGGTCAATCCAATTTTAGTCCACATTTTCAATACTCAAGGGGAACCTGTATGAAAACAAATCTACATCGGTTACTAAACACGATGTTTGCTCTGTTAGCGCTGAGCGTTGTTGCGCTGGCGCAAGGTACGACTTCACAGATCGCTGGTTCCATCCAGGATCCGAATGGAGCAGTGATCTCTGGCGCTTCCATTACAGTGAAAAACGCTGGCACAGGCGCCGAATTCAAAGTGACTTCTTCCGGCAGCGGCGCGTATAGTGTCCCGTCACTCGGTTCAGGCGTCTACACAGTGACAGTTGAAGCGAACGGCTTCAAAAAAGTCGTGGTGCAAGACGTTAAACTGGACGTTGGCGTTCCGTCCACTGTGAACGTCACCATGGAAGTCGGCGCACCCAGCGAATCCGTCATCGTCCAAGGTGGCGCTGAAGTGCTGCAAACACAATCGGCCAGCATCAGCACGACCATCACCGGTCGGCAGATCACTGAAACACCACTGACTTCGCGCGACGCGCTTGATTTGGTTTTATTGTTGCCGGGAACGAACACCCCTGGCCGTCCACGTACTTCGACGATCAATGGCCTCCCCAAAGGCGCTCTGAACATCACAATTGACGGCGTCAATGTTCAAGATAATTATCTAAAATCTTCAGACGGATTTTTCACCTATGTTCGTCCCCGCTTAGACGCCGTAGACGAAGTGACTGTGTCAACTGCGACGCCCGGCGCTGAAAGCGCTGGTGAAGGCGCAGTTCAGATCAAATTTGTGACGCGTTCCGGCAGTAACGAATACACCGGAAGCCTCTATGAATATCACCGCAACCCTGCGCTCAACGCAAATTACTGGTTTAACAATCGCGACCTGACGCCCAAGCCGGGATACTCCAAAGCGCCGCGAGATTTCATCATTTTGAACCAGTTCGGCGGACGTTTTGGCGGTCCGATTTCGATTCCCAAATTGTTCAGCGGTAAAGACAGAGCCTTTTTCTTCGTTAATTACGAAGAATACAGAATTCCGGAACAGGCTTCTCGCCAGCGCACCATTTTGAGTGATGCGGCGCGCGGCGGTCTTTTCCGTTATGCAGGCAATCCAAATGGCGTCAACCTGCTGACAGTGGCTGCTGCCAATGGCCAGACTTCCACCATTGACCCAACCATAGCCAAACTCTTGCAGGACATTGAAGACACGACAAAAACCACAGGCGGCGTTCAGGCGCTGACTGATCCCAACCTGGAACGGTTCAGTTTCACGAACACCGGCGGACAAACACGGTACTTCCCAACCGTTCGTCTGGATTTCAATCTGACGGAAAAACATAAACTGGAAAATACTTGGAACTACCAGCTTTTCACGGGCTTGGTGGATTTCCTGAACAGCACCGACCCGGCATTCCCGAACTTCCCGAACAATGGATTCCAGGGTTCAAATCGCTTTTCCAATGCGACTGCTCTGCGTTCGACAATTACTCCGACCATCGTCAATGAAGCTCGCTTCGGCATAAATGGCGGCACAATTCTGTTTTTCCCGAACGTCAACAAGGGTCAGTTCACCGGTTCAATCGCCAACCAGGATGGTTTCAATATTGGCATCGGAGCCGCAGGCATTTCCTCTGCCACGGTTTCGACCGGCCCAAGCCGGCGCAATTTCCCAGTCAAACAATTCACCGATACATTGACCTGGACGCGCGGATCACACGCAATGACGTTTGGTGGAACATTCACCAACATCAATATGTGGATTTGGTCGCAAACGGTGGTTCCGACGTTGACTCTGGGCGTTGATACCACGGACCCGGCCAATGCCATGTTTACGACCGCCAATTTCCCCGGCGCTTCAAATACCGATTTGGCCAATGCGCGCGGCATTTACGCCACCTTGACCGGGCGCGTTACCGCCATCAGCGGTTCGGCGGTTTTGAACGAAAAGACATTGCAATACACCTATTTTGGTGAAAACGTTCAGCGCGGACGGCAAAATGAATTCGGGTTGTTTGCACAGGATTCATGGCGCGCCACTCCCAATCTGACACTCAACTACGGTGTCCGCTGGGAAGTTCAAAAGCCATTTTTTGCCACCAATGACGTATATTCCCAAACAACCTTTGATGAACTGTTTGGCATTTCCGGAAAAGGTAATCTGTTCAAACCCGGCACACTTTCCGGCAAGGAAACGCAGTATACTCAGTTCAAGTCTAAGACCAATGCATACAACACAGATTACAACAACTTTGCGCCGAGCCTGGGCATTGCCTGGTCTCCGCGATTTCAAAACGGCATCCTGAAAAAGCTTGCCGGTGACGGCGGACAAACCGTTGTGCGCGCTGGCTATTCAATCGCGTACAACCGAGAAGGCATGAATGTGTTTAACAGCATCTATGCCAGCAATCCCGGACTTTCAATCAATGCTGCCAGAAACCTAGCTTTGGGTAACCTAGGTACATTGCCGGTGCTGTTGCGCGACAAGAGCCGACTGGGAGCTCCGAGTTTCCAAACCACTCCGGTTTACCCGAGCACGGGCGTTATCACCGATTCCGCAAATGCCTTTAATCCCAACCTGACATTGGGCTACGTCCAATCCTGGAGCTTCGGCATTCAGCGCGAAATCAACAAAGACACGGTGATCGAAGCTCGTTACGTCGGCAACCGTGGCGTCAAATTGTGGCAGCAATATAACCTCAATGAAGTCAACGTTGTTGAGAATGGCTTCCTGAATGAATTCAAGCTGGCGCAGGCCAACTTGCAAGCGAATATTGCACAAGGCCGCGGGGCAAACTTCCGTTATGCTGGACCCAATACCGGAACCGCTCCGTTGCCAATCATTCTGGCGTTCTTGACTGGTCAGCCAGCTTCAGGGGCAGGAACAGTCGCGAATTATTCAAACGCCAACTTTGCCAACGCCACCTTGGTTAATGCGCTGGCAGCGAATGCTCCTTCATGGGGTACATTTACCAGCAACTTCATCAGCAACGCCACATTCCGTGGAAACGGCCTCACTGCCGGATTGCCTGCCAACATCTTCCTAGTCAACCCAGGAAAACAGGGTGGTGCTTGGTCAATCGAAAACAATGGCCGCACCTGGTATGACTCGTTGCAAGTTGAATTGCGCCGCCGTATGGCTAAAGGCTTGTTGGTCCAAGGCAACTACACGCTTGGACGCGCGTTCGCGAATGCTTTTGCCAGCAGTTCTTCGGTTGGCGGACAACCTTCGACACTTCGTGATTTCACGTTGAGCAAAACTGTTTCGCCGTTCGCGGTGACGCATGCGTTCAAGGTGAACTGGATTTATGAATTGCCGTTTGGCCGTGGCAAACTGCTCGGCGGCGGCGCTGGCAAAGTCCTGGATCGCGCAATCGGCGGCTGGGAATTCCACGGCGCAGCGCGGTTGCAAAGCGGCACGCCATTCAACATGGGCAACGTCCAATTGATTGGCATGAACCGTTCCGACTTGCAAAAAGCAGTCAAGATGCGGTTTGACGACGCAGGCAAAATTGCTTTCTTCCTGCCGCAAGACATCATTGACAACACTCGTCGTGCCTTCAACGTCAACGCCACCAGCGCGGATGGTTACAGCACGCTGGGCGCGCCGACCGGGCGTTATTTCGCTCCGGCCAGCCGTGGCAATTGCATTGAAGCGTTCACCGGCCAGTGCGGAACGACCAACCTGGTGCTGTACGGACCACGGTTTGATCGTTACGACCTGAGCATCGTCAAGAAGACCAGGATTACCGAACGCGTGAATTTCGAATTCCGCGCTGAATTCCTGAATGCCTTCAATAATATCAACTTCATCGTCGGCAACCCGGCGAATGACACCAACACAATTGGCGGCTTCGCGAATGCGACGTTTGGCCAGGTGACGCAGGCTTATCGCGACACTTCGACAACGAACGATCCCGGCGGACGCTTGATCCAGTTGGTCGGTCGTATCAACTTCTAATTTGTTGGAAGAGGTTTCACCCAAAAGAGGGGTGCGGCGAATGCCGTACTCCTCTTTTTGTTTTGGTGGCGAAAAATTTTAGCTGGAAGCCTGATAAATCTGGCGTGTTTGAATCACTACGCATAAAATACAACGCGTTAATCCTTCAAAAAAGCAAAGCGAACGGGTAAGCAGTCTAAAGTTCAGCTTTGCAAGCGGTCCGCAATCTAGCTTTGCAAGTCCATCATTTACTGATTCAGTTACATCCTTTCGATCTTGGTATTCAGATTTCGACCTAGGAGTTCTTTAATCCGATCAGGCTGGAATCCGAATTCTGGACATTATTTGTATTGAATAGTGGTAATGGAGACGTGTCACCAATCGGTTTCACCTCCCAACTCATCAACCCTTGATGTAGGA
The DNA here is from genome assembly GCA_964570175.1 of uncultured Heliomicrobium sp. GTDB lineage: Bacteria > Acidobacteriota > Blastocatellia > RBC074 > RBC074 > RBC074. Next base: position 24,459 of record CAZMXG010000021.1, read on the forward strand.
GACCGAAGTTATGAATCGAAGATTTTCTATAGCAATCTCTGCTCTTACTTTGTCCGTGCTGTTGAGCGTGATGACTTTTGGACAAGTCAGTTCTTCGCTGTCTGGTACTGTGACGGACCCCACTGGCGCAGTCCTGAGCGGTGCCAGTGTCGTCGTTCAAAACCCTGCAACCGGAACGGAGTTCAAAGCGACCACTTCCGGAAGCGGAACTTACACCATCCCTTCCTTGAGCACTGGAACGTACAAGGTCACAGTATCGGCGGCGGGCTTCAAAACGGCCGTCGTGCAAAACCTGAAAATAGATGCCGGAACGGCGGCAAACCAGAATGTCACACTTGAAATTGGCACCGCCAGCGAATCGGTTGTCATTCAGGGCGGCGCGGAGATTTTGCAGACACAGTCCGCAAATATCTCGACGACCCTGAACGTCAAGCAAATCATTAACCTTCCACTGGTTTCCCGAAATGCGCTCAACTTCATCGTCTTTTTGCCTGGTGTGGATTCGCCAGGGATCACGCGCGACGCCACCATCAACGGCCTGCCCGAAAACGCGATCAATATCACACTGGACGGCATCAACGTTCAGGACAACAACAACAAAACCACGGATGGTTTTTTCGCCCGCATTGCTCCTCGCCTGGACGCCATCGAAGAAGTGACCGTTTCCACAGCGACGCCGGGTGCTGACAACGGAGGCGGCGGTGCGGCGCAAATCAAGTTTGTCACGCGTCAGGGAACCAACGAACTGCACGGCAGCCTTTATGAATACCATCGCAACCCGGTCCTGAATTCAAATTACTGGTTCAGCAACCGCAACAGCGCGCCATTTAACAAAGAAACTGGACAGACCTGCACCGCAGCCAATTATGATCCGAAAAAATGCAAAGCGGAGCGCGCGCGCATTTTGACCAATCAATTCGGCTTCCGCGTGGGCGGTCCGATTCGATTGCCGAAAATTTTTGACGGACGCAACAAAGCGTTTTTTTTCGTCAATTACGAAGAATTTCGCCTGCCCAATGCCAGCAACGAAGTGCGAACAATTCTGAATGCCCGCACACAGACCGGCATGTTTCGTTACAACGTCGTTTCCGGCGGTCAAACGCAGGTGCGAGAGATCAATTTGCTGGAACTGGCGGCGCGCAACAACCAAACGGCGACGCTGGACCCGACAATTTCGAAGCTGCTGGCAGACATCCGCGGCACAACCAGCAAAGGCAATGTTACGCCCTTGACCGATCCGAACTTGGAGCAGTTCAACTTCACGACTCCGGGCAATAACATCACGTATTTTCCGACGGTGCGCTTTGACGTCAACATGACTCAAAAGCATCACCTGGAACTGACCTGGAACTATCAGAAGCTGAATTCCACTCCCGATTTTCTAAATAATCGTGACGAAGCGTTTCCCGGATTCCCAAATCGCGGCAGCCAGATCGGCGACCGCTACACCGGATCAATGGCTGTGCGTTCGACTTTGACGCCAGTGATTGTCAACGAAGCGCGCATTGGTCTTTCGGGCGGCCCCTCACGTTTCAATCCGGAAGCCAGCGCCGCAACTTTCAGTGATGCGGTCGCGAATCAAGGCGGTTTCAATCTGGCAATCAGCGCGGCGGGAATCAGCAACGCGACCTCCACGCCCAATGCCAGTCGGCGCAACCCGTTGCTGAGAGATTTCAGCGACACGCTGACCTGGACGCGAGGTTCGCACAACCTGAGTTTTGGCGGTCAGTTCACACAACTAAATCTGACCTTGCACAGCCGTCCGGTATTGGCCCCTGGCATCACTTTTGGCGTCAACGCCAACGATCCGGCGGCTTCCATGTTCAACGCGGCTAACGCGGCGACGAACTTTCCCGGTTCGTCTGACGCCGACAGAACCCGCGCGCAAAACATCTACGCGGTGTTGACCGGGCGCGTCACGGCAATCACCGCCAGCGCTCTGTTGAATGAAGAAACCGGCAAATATGAATACCTTGGCGAGTCAGTCAATCGTGGCCGACAGCGTGAATACAGCCTTTACGCACAGGATGCCTGGCGAGCGCGTCCGAACCTGACGCTCAATTTTGGTTTGCGCTGGGTGGTGCAGGGTCCGTTCACGGCGATGAATGACGGCTATACAACAGTTAGCCTGGATGACCTGTATGGCGTGTCCGGACCGGGCAATTTGTTCAAACCAGGCACGTTGACCGGTCGCGTTACTCAGTTCATCCCTTTCAAAAAGGGCGATCAGGCCTACAACGTTGATTATTCCAACTTCGCCCCGAATCTGGGCATTGCCTGGACTCCGAATGCGAAAGGCAGTTGGCTAAAACCGCTGATCGGTGATGGCGGACAAACAGTGGTGCGCGCCGGATTCTCTGTTGCCTACAACCGCAACGGGTTGGCCGATTTCTCAGGCGTTTTCGGATCAAACCCTGGCTCCACCATTAACGCCGACCGCAGCTTGGCCATTGGCAATCTGGCGACAATTGCTGAACTTCCGGTTCTGTTCCGTGACAGAAATCGGCTTACCCGTCCAACATTTGCCGATACGCCGGTTTATCCGTTGACGGAAGTCGTCACGGGCGATGCGAACATTTTCGACCCCAATATCAAGGTGCCGTATTCGCAATCCTGGAGTTTCGGCATCCAGCGCGAAATCACCAGGGACATGGCCGTCGAAGTTCGTTATGTTGGCACGCGCAATCTGCAAGGTTGGACGGAATACGACCTGAACGATGTTCAGCAAAACATGGTGGAAAATGGCGTGCTGGCCGAATTCAAACTGGCGATGGCCAATTTGCAAGCCAACAACGCGGCAGGCGGCACGCGGGCGGGCAGCTTTGGTTATTTCGGTCCGGGCACAGGAACTTCGCCTTTGCCCATCACGCTGGCTCACTTCACCGGGCAACCGGCTTCAGCGGCGGGCAACGTGGCCAATTATTCCAACGCTTCCAATTCGCTGTTTCGCAACGCGACGTTCGTCAATCCGCTGGCCATGTTCAATCCAGCGCCGCTTACTTACGCCGCTGCTTTACATAGCGACGCAAATCGGCGCACAAATGCCCGAAATGCCGGATTGCCCGCAAACTTGTTCCTGACCAATCCCGACCTGCGCGGCGGAGTCTTTTTCACCGGCAATGGCGGCTACACCCGCTACGACGCACTACAGGTGGAATTCCGCCGCCGCATGTCAAAAGGCTTCCTGTTGCAAGGCAACTATAATTTTGCCAAAGGCTTCAGTTCCACGCGTTTTGGCTCCTTCCGTTCGCCTCGCACCAATACGCTGAATGACGGCGTTCCCGGATACGTGCAACACACTCTCAAGTTCAACTGGTTGTATGAACTGCCAATCGGGCGTGGCAAAGCGCTGTTTGGCAATGCCGGTGCAGTGCTGGATCGTATCGTCGGCGGTTGGGAATTCCACGGAACCGGTCGCGTTCAAAGCGGCCAAATTCTGAATTTCGGCAATGTCAGACTGGTCGGCATGACCGAAAAAGAATTCCGAAGCACGTACGGCTTGTATTTTGATGATGCGAACAAGATCATCTACAACCTGCCGAAGGACATCATTGACAACACGATCAAAGCCTTCAGCACCAGTGCGACTTCGGCAACTGGCTACGGCTCATTGGGCGCGCCGACCGGACGTTACCTGGCGCCAGCCAATACTCCCACCTGCATTCAGGTTGTGACTGGCGATTGCGCTCCGCAAACGCTTTATGTGACAGGCCCCAGATTCACACGGTTTGATATGAGCGCGGTCAAACGGTTCAAGATCACCGAAAAGGTCAACTTTGAATTGCGCGGTGAATTCCTGAATGCATTTAACAACATCAACTTCCTGGGAGTTGTCGGCGCATCCAGCAGTGCGACCTTGGGACAGGTCACGTCGGCCTTCACGGATTCGTCGAACACGCAGGATCCGGGCGGACGACTGATTCAAATCGTTGCACGTCTCAACTTCTAACCCCCCATCAAAAGAGTGGCGCAGTTTTACGACTGCGCCACTCTTTTTCCTTTTCCCAATGACTACTTTCGACCGTCGCAGATTTCTGGCAACAGTTTCCTGCTCGCTGACCGGCCAAGCGTCTGCGCCGTTTTTTCACCTGCCTTCTGCTTCACAAAAAGAGCAACAAAAAGAATCCGGTTCTTGCTGGCTGGATGTTGTCGCGCCATTTATCGTGGAAGATTCCGAGCTTGGCGTCGAAAGCGAAGTCGTTTTGACCTCCGATACTTTTGTCGGCACAGCCGGACATGCCGACCAACAAGATTCCACTGATTACGAAATTTATCTGTATGACATGCTCGGACGAGCCGTTGGCGTAAATGGCATTGCGCGGCGAATGACTGTGAATGCAATGAATACCACCGTCATTCCGGTTCGTGAACTGATTGGCGACACGAAAAAATTCTGTGGAGGAATGAAGATTCGCCTGCGGCCCAAAAGCCGCAAACCTATGCATGCCACAGACCTGTTCAGTTCAGCATTCGTCCGTTGGCGCACGGCCAATTCTTTTGACACGATTCACGCCAATCCCGATCCGCTCCATTGGCAAACCACTGAAAGTTTCTTTTACTCGATGCCGTATCCATCCCTGGCCGAATACGAATGCGTGTTCAGCATTTTCAATCCAAACAGTCAGCGCAGCGCTGGCGAATTGCGGATGACGGATTCTTCAGGCAAGCAACTTGTTGCGCAGCGATACGAACTCAGGCCGCACGCATCGCTACTTTTTGATTTGAATGCGGGAAACATCATCAAGGATCCTTGGGCACTGTCCCCGGAACCGAAACCAAACACTGCAACGAATTTCCACAAACAGCAGGGGCTGTTATCGGCCATCAATGAAGAAGGCACGACAAAATGTTTTGGCTTCCTGATGATTCGGCGTAACGCGCAAAAACGCTTTAGCGTAGAGCATCCGATTCATCAAGGCGTGTTCAAACAACAGGCGACCATTGTCCCGCTGGACGAAAAGAATCAGTTCAAAGCGAAAAACGTTCTTTACACGCCCCTGATGTTTCGCAACAAAAAGATTGCCACTGCGAATGGAAATTTGACGTTTGATTCAAAGTTTTACTTGGGAGCCGGGTTGCCGCTTGAAGAATCGTTGTGGCTTCTTCCTTTCGCCATTGACGAACAAGGCAAGACTGCCTGGTTTGCCAAAGACGATAAAAAGCTCTCTGCCGCTTTGCCGTCGCAAACCGAACGCGGTCTGATCAAGCTGGGACCGCACCAAAGCTGCTGTTTGGATTTTGCTCAACTGTCGCTTCCCGCAGAGTTTTCTTCGGGCGGGCTGGCGGTTGCGGTTTCGCCGGATACAAATCACACATTGTTCAAGGCAGAGGTCCGCGTGTCGGAATGGAATGCCTATGCCTTTACGCATTTTCGTCCCGGATTGCGCTCAGCGCGTCGCTATCAAAAGCCGAAAGAGCGTGGCGGGTTGGCAACCGATTACATTGTTTCCGGCGCGCGCGTCGTCAAAGGCAAACCTGCAAGTCGTTTTGATGAATTGGTCTGCGTTTTGAACATTGATGACCAAGGTTGGGAGGGACGTCCGGTGCTGGAACTTTTCGGCGCGCGTGGAGCAATAAAACGGATTCCATTGGGCACGATCCCGCCCTTCGGTTGCAGGCATTTTCTGCTTTCGGATTTGATTGAAGCCAACGCCAATTACGAACCGTTAAGCTTGCGATTGACTGATGAAGAGGCGACACTATTGATGTCAGTCATACATATTGATTACCAGCGCCGGGATATTGCGCTGGATCATGGTTCTGATCGGTTTTCTACCTTTCTGGATTTTGTTTGCCAGTAACTTTCTTACTCGGAGGAAATAATGAGAAAAATTGCTGTGGCGTTGGTTTGCGTTGTTGCTTTGACAGTTGCGGTCCAGGCACAAAAAAAATACAAACCCTGGATGGAATGGACGGAAAAAGACGTCAACAAGATGTTGAATGACTCTCCCTGGGGCCAGACACAGACTGAAACGAACACCTCAGAAATGTTCTTCAGCCCGACTTCATCCGGCGGACGTGGCGGAACTTCCAGCACAGGGAGTTCGAATGATCGAAATGCAAATGGCGCATTGAATCAGGCTGTAAATCTGAATTTGCGCATTCGTTTTCTGTCGGCGAAACCCATTCGCGAAGCCTTTGCCAAACAGGTCATGACGAAAAATCCGCAATTGACCGAACAATTAAAACAATTTGCCGAACAATCTTCCACCGAATGGATTGTCGTCGCCGTGGATTACGACTCGACTGACCGGCGGTTGTCCGGCCCTGCGATGCAGGCGTTTGCAGCGGCCAACCCCGGCCAATTGAAAACCAACACGTATCTGGAAACCAAAGACGGCAAACGTATTTTCCTGGATAAATACATGCAGCCAGGCAATGACGGCATGGGAGCAAAGTTCATCTTTCCGCGAAAGTTGAACGGTGAACCGTTTATTTCTGCCGAGAGTGGATTCATACGGTTTTATTCGGAACTCTCATCAACGCTTAAGCTCAACATGCGATTCAAAATCGCCGACATGATGTATAACGAAAAACTGGAGTTTTGATCTGAATCGTTTTGGATGTTTTCAACCATCGCGCCGCGCCAGCCGAACACCCGGCGACCGGCGCGTTTGCTTTTTCCCATTGCTGATCGCTGCTGATCGAGGTAAACAAACCAAACTATGAATATCTGGTGCAATGCGCTTCTTTCGGATGAAGCGAAAACGAAGCTTTGCGAAGCCCTTGGCGAACATCGAGTCATTTTTGGCGACGGCACATTGGCAGCCTGGGCCAACAGCGCCGAATCGCGAACGCTGCCTGATGAAGCGGAAATTGCGTTCGGCCAGCCTGATCCTGAACAATTGATGCGCAGTGCAAATTTGCAGTGGGCACACTTGAGCAGCGCCGGGTACACGCCGTATGACCGCGACGATTTGCGCGAAACGTTCAAGCAACAAAACAAAGCGCTGACCAACAGTTCCAACGTGTATTCCGAACCGACCGCCGAACACGCAGTGGCGATGATTTACGCCTTGGCCAGGTTGTTGCCGCAATCCATAGAAAGCCAGCGAGCCGACCACGGCTGGCCCTACTTTCAAACGCGAGCGGCTTCGCGCTTATTGAAAGGGCAAACCGTGTTGCTGCTCAGCTTCGGCCACATCGCGCGGCGCGTTGCGGAATTGCTCGCTCCGCTGGAAATGAACATTGTCGCTGTTCGTCGAAAAGTTGCAGGCGATGAACCGATCCGTGTGTTTCCGGAAAGCGAAGTTGCCAGTTTATTGCCGACGGCTGACCACATTGTGAACATCCTGCCCGCCAGCCCGGAAACTAAAAACTTCATCAACGCTGAACGATTGAGTTTGGTGAAGCGCGGCGCGATTTTGTACAACGTCGGGCGCGGCACCACAGTGGATCAAACCGCTTTGCGCGAAAGTTTATTGTCCGGCCGACTTGCCGCCGCTTACCTGGACGTTACAGAACCGGAGCCTTTGCCGCCCGATCACCCTTTGTGGACAACGCCGAATTGTTTCATCACGCCGCATTCCGGCGGTGGGCATTCAAACGAACCGGAACGATTGGTGGAACACTTTCTGGATAATTTTCGGCGCTTCCTTGACGGCAAAGAATTGCTGAACCGCATTGCTTGAGTCAGTACAGCGACCAGTAGGGAGCGCACTTTCACAAATAGCAATTTGCGAATAACCCGCTTGCTACTGCGCGCGGTACCGACCCGACTAGTTTTGAAAGGTCATCGAGTGAACGAACGCAAAACTGACGTTTTGATTGTTGGCGGCGGAGTTGGCGGCTGCGCGGCGGCGTTGGCTGTGGCGCAATCCGGCCATCGAGTGATTTTGACAGAAGAATGCGACTGGATTGGCGGTCAGCTCACCTCGCAAGCTGTTCCTCCTGACGAGCACGGCTGGATCGAACGCTTTGGCTGCACAGCGACTTACAGGACATTTCGCAACGGCGTGCGGAATTATTACCGTAGAAATTATCCGATGACCGAAGCCGCGCGCGACAATTCCTTGCTGAATCCCGGCAACGGATGGGTTTCGCCACTTTGCCACGAACCGCGTGTAGCGCTGGCCATTCTCAATGCGATGTTGGCTCCGTTCGTCAGCAATGGAAGCTTGATGATTTTGCTGAACCATCGCCCGGTTGTCGCGGATGTCGAAGGCGATGGAGTTCGATCCATAACCTTGCGCGACCTGCAAACTGGTAACGACACCACAATTCATGCCAATTACTTTCTGGACGCCACAGAGCTAGGCGATTTATTGCCGCTGACTGGAACTGAATACGTAACTGGCGCGGAATCGCAACCCAACACCGGCGAACCCAGCGCGCCTGTGCAAGCGCAGCCAAAAAACGTCCAGGCGTTTTCGATGTGTTTTGCGATGGAACATCGCGAAAACGAGGATCACACCATTGAACAACCGGCGAATTACAACTTCTGGCGAGATTACGTGCCGCAACTTTCGCCGCCTTGGCCTGGACGCTTGCTGAGTTGGGAAATCACTCACCCGCGAACTATGCAGCCGCATCGGTACCATTTCAATCCGCACCGCGAACCGAATAAAGCCTTTGCCGGTTTGTGGACGTATCGCCGAATCATTGATCGCACAAATTTCATTCCCGGCTTTTATGCCAGCGACGTGTCGCTGATGAATGTGCCGATGCTGGATTACCTGCTTGGAGACATTTCTGATGCGAACGAAACCGACCGCGAGCTTCACATCCGGCAAGCGAAAGAACTGAGTTTGTCGTTTTTTTACTGGCTGCAAACCGAAGCACCGCGGCCAGATGGCGGCACGGGTTTTCCCGGCTTGCGATTGCGCGGCGATCTGACAGGATCAACCGATGGGCTGGCGAAAATGCCTTACATTCGCGAATCGCGCCGGATCAAAGCCGAATTCACCATCGTCGAACAACATGTCGCCGAAGCGTTGCGGCCAAACCAAACTCTGTCTGAACGTTATCGTGACTCTGTTGGAATCGGGTATTACCGGATTGACCTGCATCCGTCTTCCGGGCAAGAAGGGGTAGGCGACAATTACATAGATGTTGGTTCGCTTCCCTTTCAGATTCCACTCGGCGCACTGATTCCGCAGCAAATGGAAAACCTGCTGCCTGCCTGCAAAAACATTGGCACGACGCATATCACCAACGGTTGTTATCGGCTGCATCCCGTGGAATGGAACATCGGCGAAGCAGCCGGTTCGCTGGCGGCAAACTGCCTGGAAAGAAAACTTTCACCTCGACAGATTTACCGCGACGAAACGCTGTTGGCGGATTTTCAGCAGAGACTGGTCAGGCAAGGCGTGGAACTGGCTTGGCCGGAAGATTTGGTTTTGGCCGAAGGCGATCCCCACTTCCACGCGAAATGAACGCTACACGGCAATCGGCGCAGCGATGGAAGGATGCGACTGGTAATTCATCAGTTCAAAATCTTCGAAGTGATAATCGAAGACCGAATCCGGTTTTCGTTTGATGTTCAGCCGGGGCAACGGAAATGGCTGTCGTGACAATTGCAGCTTCACCTGTTCCAGGTGATTCAGGTAAATGTGGCAATCGCCTCCCGTCCAGATGAATTCGCCAGCACCCAAGCCACACTGCTCGGCAATCATGTGCGTCAGTAACGCATAGCTGGCGATATTGAACGGCACTCCCAGAAAACAGTCCGCCGAGCGTTGAAACAACAAGCAAGACAATTTCCCTTCGACAACATAAAACTGGAACATTGCGTGGCAAGGCGTCAGCGCCATTTTGTCCAGTTCGCCCACGTTCCATGCGGAAACAATCAATCGCCGGGAATCAGGATTGGATTTGATCTGGCTGATCACCTGGCTGATCTGGTCAACGGTTTTGCCGTCGCCGGTTTCCCAGCTTCGCCACTGTTTGCCGTAAATTGGCCCCAGTTCGCCGGATGCGTCAGCCCATTCATCCCAAATGCTGACGCGGTTTTCTTTCAAGTATTGAATGTTGGTTTCTCCGCGCAAAAACCACAGTAGTTCGTAAATGATCGAACGCAGATGCAGCTTTTTCGTCGTCACAACGGGAAAGCCAGCGGCCAGATCAAACCGCATTTGGTAACCGAAGGTGCTGATTGTTCCGACTCCGGTCCGGTCGGTTTTCTGGACACCGTGTTCCATCACATGCGCTAGCAAATCAAGATATTGCTTCATAACATTTGAATTGATTGCGGTTCGGTTTAGAATGCGCCCGCTTTAACTTCCTTCGTGGTAACTAAATAGAAAATCAAAACTTCTCGTTGACCTCGTCAACGCCTAGCCCAAGGAGACATACGCTATGTCAGATCTCATGTCGCTAATCTGGACAGCCATCATCGGTTTGATTGTCGGTCTCGTTGCCCGTTTTGTTCTGCCAGGCAGAGATCCAATGGGGTTGATTATGACTGCCATACTTGGCATTGCCGGTTCGTTTATTGGAACGTACCTTGGACGCTTGCTATTCGGTGGCAGAAATTACACCGCCGGATTCATTATGTCTGTCATCGGCGCCGTGGTTTTACTGTTCCTGTACAGGCTGGTTGCCGGTCGAAGCTCTTAATCCACTTCTCGTCGAACCAGAAACTTGAAAAAGAACGGGAACTGATTTTTTTCATCCGCTGGATGAAAAACGCTTTCCCGTTCGCTCCAGTTGAGCGGGTCGAACGCCGGAAAAAACGTGTCGGCTTCGACTTCGGCATCCACCAACGTCAAATAAAGCTGATCCGCCTGCGCAATGGCTTGCGCGTAAATTTCGGCTCCCCCACAAACAAACACTTCGCTTTCGCCGCGCGAAGCTGCCAGTTCAATGGCTTCCGCTGGTGAATGACAGATCGCGCAGCCTTCTGCATGAAATTCCAGGTCGCGCGTGACGATGATCATCTGTCTGCCCGGAAGCGGTTTGCCGATGGATTCAAAGGTCTTCCGCCCGACAATGATGTGATGTCCCATCGTCAGTTCGCGGAATTTTTTCAGATCAGCGGACAGCCGCCACGGCAATTTGTTTTCGCACCCGATGCCGCGTCGTTTGTCCATTGCTACGATTAACGAAACAATCACATACACTCCAGGCAATTCATCTCAAACGCAAAGGCACAAAGTGGCAAAGACGCAAAGCAACATTTGGGTAAGAATCAAGGTAACTTCGCGATCCTTTTTACTTTTCGATCAAACCCCTTTGCGTCTTCGAACCTTGGCGTCTTTGCGTTGAAGTTACCTAAATCATTTTCCTTGCGAGTGCCGCAACTTATCATCGCCAAAGATTATGCACAAACCATCACGACGAGACTTTTTGCAGGCCGGATTGGCCACCACCGGAGCCTTTGCGCTGGCCAAAACAGCGAACGCTTCGCCGCAAAAAACTTCCAACCCGGCGCTTGGAGGAGGCGGATTCAAACTTGGCTTGGTGACTTACAACCTGGCCAAGGATTGGGATATTCCGACGCTCATCAAAAATTGCGAAGCCACAGGGTTTGAAGCCGTCGAATTGCGCACCACACATAAACACGGCGTTCAACCCGGCTTGAGCAAACAGCAGCGCGCCGAAGTCAAAGCTAGCTTTGCCGGATCGAAAGTACGGCTGCTGAGCTTGGGCAGCGTTTGCGAATTCCATTCGCCTGACCAAACCGTTGTCCGCAAAAATATTGACGAGTGCAAACGCTTCATCGAACTGGCGCACGACATTGGCGCGCTGGGTGTCAAAGTCCGTCCCAACGGAATTCCCAAAGAAGTTCCGGAAGAAAAAACCATCGCGCAAATTGGCGCGGCTTTGCGTGAATGCGGCGAAGCGGCCAAACCGGCAGGCGTTGAAATCTGGATGGAAGTTCACGGGCGCGATTCCAGTCATCCGCCGCGAATGGCCGCGATGATGAAGGCCGCAAACCATTCCAACGTTGGCCTTTGTTGGAATTCAAATCCGGAGGATTTGATTGGCGGTTCGATTAAACCGGGGTTTGAAATGCTAAAACCATATTTACTGAATTCTCATATCAACGAATTGTGGAAACCGGAATATCCTTGGCGCGACCTGTTCAGGATGATGAAAGCCGCCGGTTACAACCGTTACTGTTTAGCCGAAATTCCTGAAACTTCAGACCCAATTCGGTTGATGCGCTACTATCGCGCTTTGTGGCTGGAACAATGCAAAGGCTAACCGAAAATGTCAGCCGATAATGTATCCAATCTGGACTGGTTGCAACGCCGCTTTCACCAGTTGTATGGCGAAGGCGGCGTAACTATTTTGCGCGCTCCTGCAAGAATCAACATTCTGGGCGAACACGTGGATTACGTGTCGTATTTGCCGACGGCTTCGCTGGCGTTTGGCAGCAAAGAACACGCGATGACGATGCTGGTTCGCCCAACTCAGCAAGGGAAAGTTCGGGGCGCTTCGACGAACGACGATTTTCGACCGTTCGAGTTTTCGCTTAGCGAAATTCAGCCGTCCAAACGAGAGGAACAAAGCTGGTCGGAGTTTGTGTTCAATCGTCCAATTCCCGTTTCGCATTGGAGCAATTACGTCAAAGCCGCAGTCAGCTTCGCGCAATGGAAATTCGGCGAAGGCATCAAACAAGGCTTCGACTTTTTAATTGATTCAACAATTCCCGCTGCCAGCGGCGCTTCCTCTTCGTCGGCTTTGGTGGTGTTAGCGGGCGCAGCCATTCGCAAAGCGAACCGAATTCTGTTTCAACTTGCGGAACTGGCGCAGGAGTCTTCACAAGCCGAATGGTTTTTGGGCACGCGCGGAGGTTCGCTGGATCACGCAGCAATCTGTCTGGCCAAACGACATCAAGCGATTCATCTGACTTACGCTGACAATCGCGCTGATGCCGTGCCGCTGCCTTCTGAACGATTTCGCTGGGTGACATTTTTTACGCAAGCCGCAGACAAGGGGCGCGAAGTAATGCTGGAATACAACGAACGCGCGGCGGTTTCGCGTTTGATCATTCCGGCGTTAATTCAAGCTTGGGAAACGCAAAATCCGCATTGGTTTATTGATTGGCGGTATGCCGTGGCACTGTTACGGGACGGAGCCTCGAAAACGCCGGAAACCTTGAAAGCATTGATTGAGCTGTTACCGGAAGCGATGTCGCTGGACGAGCTAAACTCGACAAGCCCAAGAGTGTTTCGGGATTGCGAAATCAGTTTTCCCGCTTTGGTTGCTGAGCGCCGCCACTCTCCGCTGAAAATTCGCGACCGTGCGTTGCATCACCTGGAGGAAGTCTGGCGAGTCAAATACGCCATCCAATTGCTGCGCGCTGACCAAGCCGAAGAAATCGCGATGCGGCAATTGGGGGAAATGATCAACCAAACCCACGCCGGCTTGCGCGATTTGTACGAAGTTTCGACGCCGCAGGTAGAGCAGTTGATCAAAATCCTTCAGGCCGATTCTCAAGTGTACGGCGCTCGATTGATGGGCGGAGGCTTCGGCGGAAATGTGCTGGCGCTGACGACAACTGAAAACACCTCAAAGCTGGTTGACCGGATTCAACGGGAATTTTACGCGCCGCAAAACCGTGATGCCGCCAGCGAAGGCACGGTGATGATTTCAACGCCAGGCGATGGGCTGTCAGAAGTGAACTTGTAAACACAGGGTTGGCTGCAATGACGGAATCAAAACAAAAACCGATTCGTAAACTGCGTTGGTGGATTGGCGGAATGCTCTTCGCTTCGACGGTCATTAATTACATTGACCGGCAGACGCTTTCAGTGCTGTCTCCTTATCTGAAAAAGGATTTCGGCTGGACGAATAGCGACTACGCTGATTTGGTGATTGCGTTTCGCATCGCGTATTCCTTCGGCCAGACTTTGTTTGGCCGCTTGCATGACCGAATAGGAGTTCGGCGTGGGCTGACGATTTCAGTTATCTGGTATTCAATTGCTTCCATGCTGACGGCGTTGGCTACCGGCTGGAAAAGCTTCGCCGGATTCCGCTTTCTGTTGGGCGCGGGCGAATCGGGAAACTGGCCGGCAGCAACCAAAGCTGTTGGAGAATGGTTTCCGAAACGCGAGCGTGGATGGGCGACTGCATTGTTCGACAGCGGCTCTTCGATTGGCGGCGCAATAGCTCCCTTCTTGATTGCCCCAATTTATTTTCGCTGGGGCTGGCGACCCGCCTTCATCATCCCAGGAATTTTAGGTTTCTTCTGGCTGATTGCATGGCGAAAACTGTATTCCCCGCCGGAATCACATCCGCGCATTTCGCCAGAGGAGAAGAAGGAAATTTTGCGCGAGCGGCAAGAAGACCAGGAAGAGGCAAACGCTTCGCGTCCCAGTTGGCTGCAACTTTTGAAACTGCGGCAGACTTGGGGAACCATCATTGCGCGAGCCTTTACTGATCCGGTTTGGTTTTTCATCACTGACTGGTTTGCAATTTATTTGGTGGCCAGAGGCTTTGATGCCGAAACTGCGCTTTTCGCTTTTTGGATTCCCTTTCTGGCTGCGGACCTCGGAAATTTCTTTGGCGGCGGTATGTCCAGTTGGCTGATCAAACGCGGCTGGCCGGTTGGACGTGCGCGGAAAGCAGTGGTTGTTTTTGGCGCGGCGGGAATGACGTTGCTGATTCCGACGATTTTCACTTCCAGTCTGTGGGCGATTGCGGCGCTGTTTGCAATTTCGACGTTTGCGTACGCTTCGTTTTCGACCATGGCGATTGTTTTCGCGCCAGACCTTTTCCAAAATGAAGCCGTCGCCACCGTCAGCGGGATGAGCGGAACCGCTGCCGGTGTGGGAACGATCGTCGCAACAAAATTGATTGGCTATGTAGCGGATCATTACTCGTTTGCGCCGATTATGATCGGCGCAAGCGTGATTCCAGTGATCGGTGCCATATTGGTTTTGCTGCTGGTGCGTAACACAGAAGACAGCGGACGTGGAATCCTTCGCCGAATTTGATGACGAAAAGTTATGAAAGCACTCAAAATTGGCATTGCCGGAGTTCGCGGGATTGTTGGCGAAACCTTGACGCCCGAACTGGTGATTGCCTTCACGCAAGCATTCGCCACGTATCTGGATTCCGGAAGAATTCTGATTTGTCGTGACACTAGAAGTTCCGGGCCAATGGTTCGTGCGGCGGTGGCGGCGGGCTTGCTGGCTTCCGGCTGTGAAGTGATTGATTTAGGCATTTGCCCAACGCCGACAATGCAGCTTGCGGTTGAGCACTTCAAAGCCGCCGGAGGCATTTCCATCACCGCCGGACATAACCCCGCGCAATGGAATGCATTGAAATTCGTCCGCAACGACGGGCTGTATCTAAGCCTTCGGCAAGCCGAGGAACTGCTGGACATTTTTCACCAAGCCGAATTTACCAAAGCCAAATGGAGTGAAATCCAACCCAGAATTGAAACGCGAGATGCCATTGCCCATCATATCGAAGTCCTGAAACGAGCCTTCGATGTTGAAGCGATTCGCGCTCGCAAACTGACTGTCGCGGTGGATTGTTGCAACGGAGCGTGTGCCCTGCTCAGTCCGCGTTGGCTGGAAGAGTTGGGTTGCAGGGTTCTGGCAATCAATGACGAAATTGGATCACCTTTTCCGCACAATCCCGAACCGAAACGCGAAACAATGGCGCAGCTTCGCGCGGTAGTAAAAGCCGGACAGGCGGACATTGGTTTTGCTCACGACGCCGATGGCGAGCGCATTGGTATCGTTACCGAAACTGGCGAGGCATTATCCGAAGAAATGACGCTGGCCATCGCTGCTGAAATCAAACTCAGCCAAAAACTAGGCGTGGTGGTCACCCATCTTTCAACCAGCCGGACTATTGAAGCCATTGCCGCGCGGCACAATTCAACAGTTGTTCGCACACCGGTCGGCCAGGCTTACATTTCCGAGGCGATGTTGGAACACAAGGCCGTACTCGGCGGCGAAGGCAACGGCGCGGTGGCAATTCCGGAAATTCATGCGACAAATGACGCAGCGGCCACCATAGGTTTGATCCTTGAACATCTGGCTAAAACCGAGAAACCGATTTCGGAGATTACCGCCAGCCTGCCGCACTTCACAATGTTGAAACATTACGTTCCTGTTGCGCCCAATTTGCTTTTTTCTGTGCTGAACGAAATCCGCGCTGAAGCCGAAACCGCTGGAGCAGACGAGATCGACTTGAGCGATGGCATCAAGCTTTCGTGGCCGGACGGTTGGCTTCACATTCGCGCGTCGAATACGGAATCCATGATTCGTTTGATTGCTGAGGCTCAGACTGAAGCCCGAGCAAATGATTTGCTGGATTGGGCAGTTGACCGATTGAAATAGAAAACAAGTTTTATGCGGGCAATTCCAACACTCAAAATCAGTATTTCCGGCGTTCGCGGCGTGGTCGGCGATTCGTTAACGCCAGGTTTGCTTGCGCGTTTTTCCCAGGCGTTTGGAACCTACGTCGGTTCTGGAACGATTGTCATCGGACGCGACACGCGGACTTCGGGTGAAATGGTTCGGCAAGCTGTTATTGCCGGACTGCTTTCCAGCGGTTGCCGGGTGATTGATCTGGACGTTTGCCCGGTTCCGACAATGCAGTTGATCGTGCGGCAGCGCAAAGCTTCCGGAGGCATTGCCATTACCGCCAGCCACAATCCAGCGGAATGGAATGCACTGAAATTCGTTAATTCGGAAGGTTTGTTTTTGAGTCCTGGCCAGGCGCGTGAACTTCTGGATATTTACCACCAAGGCGATTACACCAAAGTCATCGGCAGCGAAATGCGCAGCATGGAAAATTATCCCGGCGCGCTGGACGTTCACATACAGGCCATCATTGACGCTGTCGGTGTTCTGCCAGCAAAACAAAAGCTGAAAGTCGCGCTGGATTCTTGTAATGGTGCAGGTTCGATTATTGCGCAACGGTTGCTGGAATCTTTGGGGGCGGAAGTCGTTACGGTCAACACAACGCCCAACGGCTCATTTCCGCGTGGTGCGGAACCGATTGCGGAAAATCTGGGAGAGCTTTGTCAGTTGGTGAAAGACAGTGGAGCAGATGTCGGATTTGCTCAGGACATGGACGCCGACAGGTTGGCAGTAGTGAATGAAAAGGGCGAACCGATTGGCGAAGAATTCACGCTGGTGCTGGCTTCATGGTTTGTGGTCAGCAAGACGCCTGGAGCTTTGGTGGCCAACCTTTCAACGACTTCGGCAATGGATGATCTGGCGAAGAAATTTAATTGCAGCTTGCATCGGTCAAAAATTGGCGAAGCCAACGTTACTGAAATGATGCAACAGGTTGGCGCGGTCATTGGTGGTGAAGGCAACGGCGGCGTGATCTATCCGAGCATCAATTTCTGCCGCGACAGCCACGTGGGAATGGCTTTGATCCTGCATTTGCTGGCGGAAACAGGACGTTCGATTTCTGATTTGATGGCTGAATTGCCGCGATATGTGATGATCAAAGAAAAACTGAATTGCCCTTCAGACAAAATCGCTGAGGTTTTGAAAATGGTTCGCCGTGAATACATCAACGAGCAGATTGATTTGCGTGATGGCGTAAAAATCAGCTTTGCGGATGGCTGGCTGCACGTTCGCGGATCGAATACTGAACCAATTATTCGTTTGATTTCAGAGGCTGGAAACGAAAATCGAGCGCGTGAGATTCTGGATCAGGTGTTTGAAAAGGCTTCGCGGCTGCTCAAATAAAAAGAAAGGCTGCGACCTATAAAAGATCGCAGCCTACAAGAGCACCATAGCAGAGAGATAATGAAACAAGCGTTTACGTGATAAACCGTGCTTGCCGCCGTCGCTACAACTTTGATGAGGACAAAAGCCATTCATCGGATTGCGCAAACAACCTTTTTTGCCTTTTGAAGGCAAATTAGCCCGATGCCATTTGGCTTTGAGCGGCAAAGTCTTAAATTTTCAATCTAGCCAACTCCACAATTTAGATTGTGGTTCATATATCTTAAATCCCAGCAAAGCCGCTTCTGTACTTATCATTGTCAGATCGTCAGTTTATTGGGATTGTTGCCGTTCAATTTATGAATGAATCAGCACATCCCTCCTTCTCCTGCAGCTTTTGCATTACCAGCTACGCATCGGCAGAAACAACAAACTCTGCAAAAGCACGGGCGGATTATTGCGTCCCGACTGTCATCTGTCCAACTCATTGTTGTAATCCACGTAATCAATTATCCTAATGACGATAAATTGAGTTACGTAAAAGGAAAATATTTATGGAAATGACACAGTTGAGAACGTTTCGCTCTGTGGCAGAAACGCTGAACTTCACACGCGCGGCCGAACGATTGCATCTGACCCAGTCAGCCGTCAGCCATCAAATCAAAGCTTTGGAAGAAGAGCTAGGCGAACCGCTTTTCATTCGCGCCAAACGCGGTGTGAAGCTGTCGCAAGCGGGAAAGATTGCGCTGGAATACGTAGGACGAATTTTGGATGACGCCGAAGCCTTGCGGGAAAGCATCTCTGGCCGCGAACGCACACCCGTTGGACGCGTTCGTGTTGCGGCGGCAACGCAGGCATTCGTCCACTT
This sequence comes from uncultured Heliomicrobium sp., assembly GCA_964570175.1. GTDB lineage: Bacteria > Acidobacteriota > Blastocatellia > RBC074 > RBC074 > RBC074. The sequence goes on from CAZMXG010000021.1 coordinate 42,918, forward strand.
GTTCGTGCCATTGTTTGAATCCTTCATGGACTCTCATCCCGGAATTGATCTTTCATTCCGAACGACTGTCAGCACTGAACATACTGTCGCTGACATTTTGAACGGCGCGGCGGATGTCGGGTTTGCGTCATTGGCGGTATATTCGCCTAACCTGCAAGTGACAAAATTATTTGAAGATGAACTCAAGCTGGTGGTCAGCACTGAACATGCATTGGCCAAAAAACGCGCATTGTCCGTGACCGAAATTCAAAAAGAGAAACTGATTCTATTCGAACGCGGAGCCTCTATCCGGCGCGCGACGGATCAGTTTTTTGACCAGATTGGAGTTCGGCCGGACTTGGCTTTGGAATCCAACGACACGTTTTTTATCAAACGAATGGTGGAGCGCGGGTTGGGAGTTTCGCTGTTGCCATCGTGGTCCGTTCGCGACGAAGTGCGCGCTGGCAAACTGGCACAGCTTCATATTACTGGACACCGTTTGAGGCGTTCGGTTGCGTTGGTTTCACTGGGACGTTTTCAACCTTCTCCAACGCGAGCATTCATTGCCTATATCTTGCGAAACAAAACAAAGATTCAGGACATGGCAGGCGGAGGACTCAAATCTGAACCTGAAGCTGGAGCTGAAGCCGACTAGACGGTTCAGGCGGCCAGCGTCTATCATCTCCAACGTTTGTTCCTATGCTTGCTCGCCCGCGAGATCGCGGGCGTATTCATTCGTGAGGAAAGTTTTGTGATCCCTGAATTACGCCAAAAATTTAATGCGCAATTTACCGTGGAAAAATATCAGCGCTTCTTGCGTTCTTTGGACCAAGCTGTCGGCGTGAAAACCGAATTTCGCCCGTGTGAAACTCCAGTTTTTGTGCCGAATGAATTGGTGGATGAAATGGCGCAAGCTGGCAAAGAGTTGATCGCCCAACTGTGCACGCCGGAGTATCTGGCGGCATCTTCGCGCGCCATTCCGGCACAGTTCAATGTGCCCAACGAAGGAACTCATCCTCATTTCATTCAAGTGGACTTTGCGATTACGCGCGAAGCTGATGGACGGTTGGCTCCAAAACTGATTGAGCTGCAGGGATGCGCTTCGCTATATGCATTTCAGCTTTTCCTGCCGCACGAATATCAGCGCATTTACGATTTGGGAAAGCTGGCGTATTTGTTAGGCGGACTGAATGACGATAGGTATTTGGAATTGCTTCGCCGCGTTTTTCTCAATGGTCACGACCCTGAAAATGTGGTGCTGATGGAAATTGATCCGCTTCACCAAAAGACCCTGCCGGATTTCAAAGCGACGGAAAAACTTTTTGGCATTCCTTTCGTGGACGTATCTGAAATCATCAAACAAGGCAACAAACTCTTTTATCGTGCTAACGGGCGCGAGATTGAAATCCGCCGCATCTACAATCGAGTCATCATTGACGAATTTGTGCGAAAAGGCGTCAAAACAAATTTCGACTTCCGAGACAATTTAGAGTTGGAATGGGCAGGCCATCCTAATTGGTATTTTCGGATGAGCAAATTTTCGCTGCCGTTCTTGAATCATAAAACTGTGCCGCGAGCCTGGTTTTTAGATCAGTTAAGTGACTATCCGAATGATTTGGAAAACTTTGTGCTCAAACCCTTGTTTTCATTCGCAGGCAGCGGAGTAAAAGTCAGTATCAACAAAGAAGACTTGGACACTGTCTCTCCGAATCAACGGGGCGACTACCTGTTGCAGGAAAAGGTCTTTTACGCACCTGTGATTCAAACGCCTAACGAGCCGAGCAAAGTTGAAGTGCGCGTGATGTTTGTCTGGCCCGATGGAGATGCCGAACCCGTTCCCTTAACAATGCTGACCCGGCTTAGCAAAGGCGACATGATGGGCGTGGATTTCAATAAGAATAAAGATTGGGTTGGTTCATCGTGCGCGTTTTTCTAGGTTTGAATTTACCGCGCTGACTAGGCTAAGTTTATGCGAGTGCTGGCAATTGATTACGGAACTAAATCCATTGGATTGGCAATTTGCGACGAATTGCAATTAACTGTTCGACCGCTGACAACGATCCGACCTCCCAATATGGCCCAAGCGCCCGAGCGCATTGGTCAATTTGCCCAAGATTACGAAGTGGAAACAATCGTTATTGGCTTGCCGCTGAATATGGACGGGACTCGCGGTGAAGCCGTAGAGAAAGTCGAAAAATTTGTTGTGTCATTACAGCCACACATTTCCGTTCCAATCGAACTGATTGACGAACGGCTGACCTCCATTGAAGCGGATGAAATCTTGCGCGAAATGGGCGTAAGCCTGAAGGAGAGAAAAGCGAAATCGGACGAATATGCGGCAGTCTTGATCTTGCAAGATTATCTGGATGGTTTGGCGAGTCGAAAAAATATTGAATCATTCCTGTCTTCTTCTCAGTAAATCGAAAATGCCAAAAAAATCAGGTTTCAAAAAAATTTTCATCATTCTTGCTGCGGCCGTTTTGGTCGCAATTGCAATTGCTGTTGGGGGTTGGTTTTGGCTGGACGCCCAGATGAGCCGTTCGATCAACCATAACGCTGCTCAAAAAATTATCACGATCGAACCTGGCACAAGCAGCTCCTTGATTCTTGCACGGTTGCAAACCGAAGGCGTTTTACAAAATACATTTCCAGTGAAGCTGTGGCTGCGAACCATAAAGCGGGGCGCGAATTTGAAATCCGGCGACTATCGCTTCAAATCCCCAATCACGCCGACCCAGGTGCTCAACCAGTTGATTCGCGGCGAGGTCGCCATGCGCCAGTTCACTATTCCAGAAGGTTTTAACCAATACGATATTGCGCGTGTGCTGGCAGGATTGCAGGGGCTGAAACAACCCACAATGAGCCCGGAAGACGTGCTGGAATTGCTGAAAAATGTCTCGCTAATTTCCGACCTTGATCCTGATGCCAGGACTTTGGAAGGTTATCTTTTCCCTGACACGTACGAATATGCGGCCATGACCACGCGGGAGCAATTAGTTGAAGCGATGGTTAAACGCTTCCGCAAGGTTTACACGCCAGAATTGCAACAGCGTGCAACAGACCTGGGGATGACGACCCGACAAGTGGTCGCACTGGCTTCGTTGGTTGAAAAAGAAGCGAAAGTAGATAGCGAGCGCGAGTTGATCTCGTCAGTCTTTCATCGCCGGCTGAAAACAGGCGACAGACTGGCTTGCGACCCTACAGTTATTTACGCTGCTTTGATCGAGGGAAAATATCGAGGGAAAATTTACCAAAGTGATTTGGACAGAGATTCTGCCTACAATACATACAAACGCGCGGGGCTGCCGCCGGGACCAATTGCTTCGCCGGGCCAACGTTCAATTCAAGCAGCGCTAAATCCTGCAGACACTAATTATTTATTCTTTGTGGTAGACGTGACGAAGAACGACGGGTCGCATAAGTTTTCGGCCAACTCTGCTGATCACGAAAATGCAGTCAGATTATTGCGCCAGTCTGAGCGTAACGGAAGCAGATAAAAACACGAATACGGCAAATCAAACAGTTGTGATTTGCCGCATTCGACGCCATTTGAGCTTGCTTCAACTTGCAGTCATCAAGCTGACAGTTCTTTCATCGAAGCCACGATTGCCTCAGTGTATTCAGTCGTATGCGCATTGCCGCCAAGATCACGCGTGCGCACTTTCTTTTCAGCTAACGTGTAAATCATGGCTTTGGAGATCAGGTCAGCAGCAGTTCGTTCGCCAAGATGACGAAGCATCATTACTGCCGATTGCAACAGCGCTGTTGGGTTTGCCAGATTCTTTCCTGCGATGTCAGGAGCACTGCCGTGAACAGCTTCAAAGACAGAGCCCAGCTCGCCGATGTTCGCGCCAGGACAAATCCCAAGCCCGCCGACCAGACCGGCAGCCAAATCCGAAACAATGTCACCGTATAAATTTTCCAGCAACAAGATGTCGAACTGCTGAGGTCTCATCACCAACTGCATGCAGGTGTTATCAACGATCTTGTCATCCGCTTCAATTTCCGGATATTCGGCGGCAACTTTGCGAAAACAGTCCAGAAACAATCCGTCTGAAAGTTTCATGATGTTGGCTTTATGAATGGCTGTGACTTTTTTGCGGCCCTCACGGCGTGCGTAATCGAAGGCAAATCGAGCGATGCGCGTTGAAGCTTTTTCGGTAATGATCTTGATACTTTCGACCACACCTGGAACAACAACGTGCTCAAGTCCGGAATACAGGTCTTCGGTGTTCTCGCGAACCACAATCAGATCAAGGTCGCCGAACGGTGTGACCAATCCCGGCAGATTTCTGACCGGGCGCAAGTTAGCGTAAAGATCCAGCGTTTTTCGCAATCGCACGTTGACACTGGCAAAGCCCGTCCCTACAGGTGTTGTCAACGGCCCTTTCAACGCAATTTTATTGCGCTTGATGGATTCCAGCACATCTTGCGGAAGTGGATCGCCAAATCTGGAAAGCGCTTCGGCACCCGCGATGTAACTTTCCCATTCGATATCAACGCCAGCAGCTTCAATGATGCGAACGACTGCTCCGGTAATTTCCGAGCCAATGCCGTCGCCGGGTATCAGTGTGACTTTATGTGACATAAGAATTTTGTTTTGTAGATTGTTGTTTCAGCTATGAGTAAAGCCGCGTAACTCTAATAGCGAACTTGGAAAGTTTCAACGCTGCAATTCGCGAAGGCCAGAAACTAAATTTGAAAGGATGGGTAAAAGAAGGAAGGGGGCACAGTTTCGGCGCAGAACATTAGTCGACGGTCTTGGAAACCAACTCGAGTTTAGCACCAATGTTTTGAAGCAAAGTGGTTAGATTCAAACCCAGACCAGTCAGGTAAATTAAAACAACGGTTCCGATTAACACAACCAAGAGCGAGTATTCGACCACATCCTGGCCACTTTCATCATTGAGGAAGGTTTTTAGATTCGTAACCATCATAAATCCGTTTTGTGTGTAGTTTCGCCTGCGCTCAGAAAAATCTAAATTTAGCAATTTTCGCGCTTTGCAGGCGATATATAGGGACAACGAGTGCAGAATCGCAAGGAAATTTCAGCAATTCTGCTACGCTGAGTACAAGTTGTTTACAGGGGTCAGAAGGTATTTCAGGCCAAAGACAAAGCGTAGAGCGGGGCAAGTGACGGAATGCTTTAGGCCATTGGTGAATCCGTGACAGCAATCTCAAAGGATTGGCGACGGTTGAGCGAACAAGGGGGAGTAGTGCGGATTGCTATTGCGATGAAATCGTCATCCAAATCATCACATTTCTTTTCCAAGTTGAGCGCGAAGCTCTTGCTCACGAACCATGGAATTTCTCAGCAATTGTTCTTGATGAGTTAATGTCCGTTCTGAGCGAGCCAGCTCTTCACGAAGAGAGCGAACCTCCGCTTGAAGCTCGGCGATTTGGCTCATTGCGCGCCGCAAACGTTGTTCAGGGGCAAGTTCAAAAATCGAAACGTTGTTGGTAAATGGTTTTTCCAGCCGATGTTCATAAACTTCGGCTTCAATAATTGGTTGATTGACAAGTTGAATCGCTGCGCTCATTTTGGCTCTCCTGTTTGCCTTTTTATTGTTTGTTGTTTCTCGTCATGCTCATTCTGTTGCAGGAGTAATGGTCACGTTATGTATTGCCGCTGCCGAAAACTGAACGGATAAAAACAGCGCGCCTTGCATAACAAGGCAAACACAACAGGCCTCTGCTTTAAGAACGAATCACCAAAGTCCACATTGTTCCGGCAAGTTTCATCAAACAACCCACTCCACTGGCCGGCGATCTATAAAGCGAAAAGAAAAATTGCAATTATGACAAAGAACAAAAAGAAAGATTGAAACAACAAATGGGGTAAACAAGAGAAGAAGAACCAGGGGGCTTATGAAACCAGTTCGTCGAATAGCGGGTCGGACAGGAGGGCATTTCCGGCGTTTCTCTGGTTGTGTCAGCATTGAAGGCTTAACAACAGCCGTCTGCTTTGGGGAAACAGTATCAAACTAGCTCGATAGTACTCGTCGAAAATGTTTCTGGGGATGTCTGACCGCGGGGCGGCTGTCAGACGGCCCGGAATATAGCACAGCACTTTTGTGCCACGAAGAAAATTTTTCCAGCAAGTCATTTTTTTGCAAACTTGACCAGTAGTTCTCATCCAAATGACCCAAAGAGAAGGCTTTTCTCTGCCGGAACCTGAGCTTGAAAGGTTTCTCAAACCAATATGCCAAGGGTAGTTGTGTTAAGATTGCTGCCTCAACTACCACTTCATACTTTCTCCGGAGGAAAAATCTGCTCATGGCTGTTCAAGTGTTAAACGGCGTGGAAGTCGCCGAACATATTAAAGAACGCGTTTCCAAACGTGTCGGTGAACTGGGCCTTCAAGGGATCAAACCTGGTTTGGCGGCTGTGATTGTTGGCGAAAATCCTGCATCTCAGGTGTACGTTGGCAGCAAAGTCAAAACCTGCCAAACGTTGGGCCTTCATTCCGAAAAACATGCATTGCCAAAGGAAACATCCACCGAAGAACTTCTGGAACTTGTCCAGAAACTTAATCATGACGAAGCGATAGATGGCATTTTGGTTCAAATGCCACTGCCTGCACAGATTGATTCGCGGCGTGTCCTGGAAGCCATTGATCCCGCCAAAGATGTGGACGGGTTTCACCCCGTCAATGTTGGGCGACTGGTTCAAGGTCAGAACGCTTTGGTCGCTTGCACCCCTGCAGGAGTGATCGAGTTACTCGATTACTACAAAATCCCGATTGCAGGGGCCCATGCTGTCGTGGTGGGACGAAGCGACATTGTGGGGAAACCGATGGCACTATTGCTGCTGCACCGGCACGCCACGGTAACAATTTGTCATTCCAAAACGTCTGACTTGCCCGCTATCACCCGCCAAGCGGATATTCTGATTGCCGCCATCGGACGCACCGCAATGATTACAGGTGATCACGTTCGCGAAGGAGCCGTCGTGGTTGACGTAGGCATGAATGATGCGACGACTGAAGAGGAAGTTCATCGCATTTTTGCGGAACCAGAACGAACAAAACGGTTAGAAGTTTTGGCCAAACGCGGGCGCACCCTGGTTGGCGATGTCGAACCACGAACCGTTGCCGAAAAAGCTTCCTGGCTGACGCCGGTTCCGGGTGGAGTTGGTCCTTTGACAATCGCCATGCTGATGCAAAACACGCTTCGCGCCGCAGAAATGCGCCGGGGTTTGTAACGTATGTTGAAGGTTGGCCTGACAGGCGGAATTGCGACTGGCAAATCCTTTGTGCTGGGCGTGCTGAACGAATTGGGCTGCGAAGTGCTGGATTCTGACCGCACAGCGCGCGATGTTGTAGAACCTGGCCAGTCGGCCTTTGAAGAAATCGTCGCATATTTTGGCGAACAAGTTGTCACCGCAGATGGCAAGCTTGATCGCGCAAAACTGGGCGCAATTGTTTTTACCGACGCCGCCAAACGCGAAAAACTTAATTCAATTGTTCATCCTAAAGTTTATGAAGCCCAGGCCCGCTGGCTGGCAGAAATCGAAAGCCGAAGCCCGCAAGCGATTGCCATCATTGATGCGGCATTATTGATCGAGACCGGTTCGTTTCGTCGTTTCGACAAATTGATCGTTGTTTATTGCGAACCGGAAATACAGCTTGAGCGGTTGATGGCTCGGAACAATTTGACGCGCGAAGAAGCGATCGCACGAATTTCATCGCAAATGCCTTCCGCAGAAAAATTGAAGTACGCAGATTTCGCCATTAATACTTCGCTGGGTTTCGAAGATACGCGGAGACAAGTCGAGTCGCTTTACCAACAACTTCGCGAATTACAACCTGCTTGAACCATTTATGAACCGACGAACTTTTCTCACTCGTGCAGCAGCCTCCAGCGGTTTGTTGGCTGGCGCTCCGGCGATTATTACCCTGGGGCAAAACCGCCCGCAGATTCCTTTTGGAATTCAAACCGGCGACATTACTCCTAGCCGTGCCATCGTTTGGAGCCGCAGTGATCGTTCAGCCCGAATGATTGTCGAATACTCGACAATGGAATCCTTTCAAAACTCAAAGCGCATTCTTGGTCCGGCGGCCCTTGAATCCTCCGATTTCACTGCGCGCGTGGATCTAAGCGGTTTGCCGTCAGGACAAAAGATTTTTTACCGCGTCAGCTTTCAGGACCTGGAAAACACGAAAATCACCAGTGAACCAGTCTTGGGCAGTTTCAATACTCCGCCGACCGCACGGCGAGATGTTTCGTTTGTTTTCGGCGGTGATGTTTGCGGCCAAGGCTGGGGCATTAATCCTGAATTCGGAGGCATGAAAATCTATGAGGAAATGCGAAAAACGCAGCCTGACTTTTTCATTCATTCCGGGGATACGATTTACGCCGATGGTGTCATTCAGTCCGAAGTAAGGCTGGACGAAGGTTCGATTTGGAAAAACCTGACGACGCCCGAAAAATCAAAAGTTGCCGAAACGCTGGACGAGTTTCGCGGTAATCATCGTTACAATTTGATGGATACGAACTTTCGCCGCTTTAATGCTGAAGTTCCAACGCTGGCACAGTGGGACGACCACGAAGTTCGCAATAATTGGTATCCGGGGCAAATTCTGGACGATCCCAAATACAAAGTGAAAAGCATTGACCTGCTGGCTGCTCGCGGCAAACGAGCGTTTTTGGATTATCTGCCTTTACGATTCAATGCTGACGATCCAGAACAGGTTTATCGCGGATTCAATTATGGCCCACTGGTTGACGTGCTGATGCTGGACGAACGCAGCTATCGTGGGCCGAACACGCCAAACCGCCAAAGCACGATCAACGACGAATCTGTTTTTTTGGGAAGCGCGCAAGTCAACTGGATCAAACAGCGACTGCTCAGTTCAAAAGCAACTTGGAAAGTCATTGCCAGCGACATGCCCATCGGCATTATCGTTGGAGACACTGGCGGCAAGTACGAAGCGTTTGCAAACGGCAACGGCCCGGCACTTGGGCGAGAGTTGGAACTGGCCGGATTGCTCAGCTTCATCAAACGCAATCGCATCAAAAACGTCGTTTGGGTGACGGCGGATGTTCACTATTGCGCCGCGCATTACTACAATCCGGCGAAGGCGCAATTCAAAGACTTCAATCCATTTTGGGAATTCGTCGCCGGACCGCTAAACGCCGGAACTTTTGGGCCGGGACAGATGGACGACACCTTTGGCCCCGAGGTGAAATTCACAGGAATCCCCAAAGGCATGAAAGCCAATCGTTCTCCGAAAGATGGCTTTCAGTTTTTCGGCGCTGTCAAAATTGACGGAAAATCATCGGCAATGACCGTCAGCTTGCACGATATCAGCGGCAAAAAACTGTACAGCATTGACCTGACTCCACAGAGATAACGCTATGTTCAAATCAAATTTCATCTGCGCGTTCATATTTGTTTCGTTGTTGGCATTTGCGGTTTTGACCATCTATCCACGGACTGTTCGCGGCTGGGGGCAGAAAGGTCACGAGCTTTCAGGCTTGGCGGCAGCAAAAATGCTGCCCAAAGACATGCCCAACTTCTTTCGCAAAGCTGCGGAACAACTCAGCTATTTGAATCCGGAACCTGACCGCTGGCGCAGTCGTGACGAATCGAATCTGGATCGCGCAATGGATTCCGCTTATGCGCCGGAACATTTTCTGGATATGGAACTTGTGCCGGAAGCGGCGATGAAAGCGATCAATCGTTATGATTTCACGGCAGAAATGATCAAGGCCGGTCAGAAACCTACAACCGCCGGTTTTGTGCCATATCGCATGCTGGAATTGTTCCAGACTCTACGAATCGAATTCCGGCTGTGGCGAGCGGAGAAAGATTCCACTAAGCGCAAATGGATAGAACAGCGCATTATCAATGACGCTGGGATTCTCGGCCACTACGTTAGCGACAGCGCCAATCCCCATCACACGACAATTCATTACAACGGCTGGGTTGGTGCCAATCCAAACGGTTACACACTGCCAACAAATGAACCTGGGAAAGGTATTCACGCCAGATTCGAAGAGCAATTCGTCAATGGACGGATTCAGTTAAATGATGTGCTGCCCCTGGTCAGCGCCAATGCCCGCGTAATCGAAAAGCCCCGTGAAGAGTTGTGGGATTATCTAAAAGCGTCAAACAAGCTGGTCGAACCGCTCTACATCCTGGACAAGAAGGAGCAATTCAGCGCAACAAACAATTCGCCGGAGCATAAAAAATTCGTCAGCGAACGTTTGGCCACCGGAGCGCAGATGTTGCGCGATCTGTGGTGGACTGCCTGGACAACCAGCGCGGTTCCAGTAGCACAACCTAAATAGCTTCAACCCGAGTGTTCAAAAATCTGTGGACAGATGGGCAAACTCAAGAAGCAAAATCTGCCGACGAAACTTTGCGCCGTTTGTAATCGCCCGTTCGCCTGGCGCAAGAAATGGAAAACCGTCTGGGATGAAGTCAGGTATTGCAGCGACGCCTGTCGCAGGCAGCGCCTTTCTAACGTAAAGCCATGAAATATGTTTTCCTGATAAATCTGGCTTCTACATTGATGATGACCGGCGTCATCTGGTTTGTGCAGATCGTTCATTACCCCTTGTTCAGCCGAGTCGGTCTGGCAGAGTTTGCGAGCTATGAAACTGCACACTCGAACCTGACATCGCTTGTCGTAGTGCCACTGATGCTGGTGGAATTGGCAACGGCGGCAGTCTTAGTCTTGGCCAAACCACCAAACTTGCCGCCGATTTGGCTAATCATCGGATTCGCCTTGGTCCTTTTGATTTGGGCAACGACCTTTTTCCTTTCAGTTCCGCAGCACAACAAACTTTCCTCCGGGTTTGACATCGCAGCCCATCAAACACTGGTGACCACCAATTGGATTCGTACAGCAGCCTGGAGCGCACGCAGCTTGATCGCTCTTTTTCTGCTGACGAAATGGATGAAGTAATCACTTCCTGATTCTGGCCAACTCTGCCTCCGCAGCAATAAACCCAAACGCGGGCCAGTATTTTCCACTGACGATCTTTCGAAAAAGCTCTTCGGCTTTTGCGCGGTTGCCGTTGTACAGATGCCAGTTGCCAAGGCCGTATCCAACCGTCGCAATTTCCAAATCTGTTGCCCTTTCGACGCTTACCAAATCGCTTTCCTTCTTCAAGCCTTTGTAAAACAGCAATCGGTCAAAATAGGATTTGTTTTCTTTGACCTTCATGTCGGGCGTGATGCGTTCAAGCACTTTCGCAGCTTCCCCGGGTTTATTCATGCGCCGGTAAGTCATATACAGCCAATCAGAAACCGCAATCACCGAATCGTCGCGTTTGTCGGTCGTGTCCGCTTCGGCGACCTGACGGCAGTGTTCGTAAGCCTCAGCCGCTTTGCCGAACTCGCCTTTCAGGTAATGCGCCAGCGCCAGGTGATACAAGACGTCAAAATCTTTGCCGTTCAGTTTCGCCGCTTGCGCCATGTCGGAGACGGCTTTATCGAACTGGCGCGTCGAAATGTACCGATGGCCGCGATGACGATAGAGACGCCAGTCGTTCGGAGCCAGCTTTAAGCCGCGCGCGTAAGTTTCAATCGCGTCGTTGTAGCGCCAGACGTTTGCCTGCGCACGGCCAAGTGCGATCAGCAAGTCTATGTTTTTCGGATCGGCGGCAAGCTTGGCTTCAGCGGTGGCAATTTCGCCTTTTTCATCGGCGTTGGCGAAATGTTTAACGCCAAGCGGCGAAACAATTTCCGGCTTTGACGAAGTTTGTGCCAAGGCAATTGAAGTGATGAAAAGTGAAACAAGAACACTGGCGGCAAAACGGCGATGCAGGTTCATGGAGCCTCCTGATTTTATGGTGTGAAACGTGAAGCGCGCGAATTTTTGCATTGCCTCCCCTTCCCCGCAAGCGCTGCTTGTCAGGCATCGAGCCAGCCAGTAGCATACGCTGCGTTTCGTTACTTACAGCAGGAGAAGACCGACACTTTTGAACTCCAAATCATATTCAGACATTCAACTGACCGCCATTCGTGGAATTCCGGAAGTTCGCCCCGGCGATGACCTGGCTTGGCTGATTGTTCGCGCCATTGAAACGCAAGGTTTCAAACTGGCTGATGGCGACATTGTTGTTGTTGCCCAAAAAATCATTTCTAAAGCCGAAGGCCGTCTCGTCAATCTGGAATCCGTCACCCCATCCGCGTTGGCGCTGGAAATTGCCTCGAAACAAAACCGCGATCCACGTTTGGTGGAAGTTATCCTGGGCGAATCGTCCAACATCATACGAATGGATGGCCATGTGCTGGTGACGGAAACCAAACATGGTTTCATTTGCGCTAATGCTGGTGTTGATCGGTCCAACGTCGCTGGAAAGGATTGGGTCGCGTTATTACCTGTTGCGCCTGATGATTCCGCCTTGCTGTTAAAGACCCGGTTGGCTGAACGGCTGAAAGCAAATGTCGCAGTAATTATCACCGACACATTTGGCCGTCCCTGGCGCGAAGGCCTGACGAACGTGGCCATTGGGGTTGCCGGAATGAAACCGATGAAAGACTTTCGCGGTCAGCAGGACGATCATGGAAAAGAATTGTCGGCAACGGTTTTGGCGGTAGCCGACGAGGTCGCGGCTTCGACAGGACTGTTGATGCGAAAGGCTTCGCGCATCCCGGTGGTGGTGCTTCGTGGTTATTACTTTGAACACAGCGATGGCAGCGCAAAGGAATTGATCAGGCCCAGAGAACGGGATTTATTCAGATAACTTCAAACCAGCTTCAGCGATCGGCGCCGAAACCATCCCGTCAAACTAAATCTGGTTTCAGTCCCTGGCAGGACTTCGTGAAAAAACGTATCGCTGCGAAACAGCACGCAAGTTCCGGCAGTTGGAACCACATCAACAAAGCTGTTCGGTAGATACAATCGCAACTGCCCGCCGTATTCTTCCTGCCAATTTTCATTCAGGTAAAACGTACAGGAAATGGTTCGTTCGTCGGCATTGTTAAACCGGTCCAGATGTTTTTGATAAAACGCGCCCGCTGGATAAACGGCAAAGTGTGCTTCGTATGTGGATAAGCTGAGAAACAATTCGCGGTTCAAATTCTGCCGCAACTCTTCCATCACTTCCCTATAACGCGATTGCGCTTCCGTCGGTGACTGTTCGTCCAACCAGTGAATATGATCACTGCGAACGTCCGGACGAATGGCGTAACCGCCCAAGCGCCCCGTCCCCGCCTTGCGAAAACATTCCGCTTGCCAAAGCTGTTCTGCTTCGGCGCGCAATACGGCGGTGACTTCCCGCGGCAGAAAATCTTTGATTACTGCCCAGCCACGATGCGCTATTTCGTTTGCTGCTTCTGTAAATCGGCTCATGCTCCGGAAGCTTTCAAATGTTTGATATTTGCTTCCACACAGGCGTCATATTCGGCGGCACTGATCAATCCTGATCCGTGCTCTTGAATGAATTTCAAGTCGGCGGCAGAAGCTTCGATCTCGCTGACGTTTTTTCCTTCGTTTGCCAATGGCGTGCGATCCATTTGCAAAACGAATTCCGCCGTCATCGGACCTTGGTATTCAATTTCTTTCAAAATGCCGACAACCTCTTTCCAGTCATAACGCCCCTGCCCGCAAGGTTTGCGATTGTTGTCAGCGACGTGAAAATCCAACAGGCGGCTACCGACATTGCGAATTGCTTGCCGCCAATCTTCTTCTTCGATGTTGATGTGAAACGCATCAAGCACCACGCGCATGTCGTGGCCGACTTCTTCGACCAGCCTTAGCGCCTGATCGTGGCGTTTGATGAAATAAGTTTCGAACCGATTAAGAGGTTCAATTCCGGTTTTAATACCGTTGTCTTGAGCAAACGCCGCAACGTCTTTCAAACTTTCAACCGCCCATTTCCATTCTTCGGCTGCCGAAGCCAGTGGTTTTACCTTGCCAACGACGGACGGAACGATGCAAAACATCTTGCCGCGCAAAGCTTTGACCATGCGAATGCAATCTTTCATGTAAGCGATCGTGCCAACACGAACATACTTGTCCGGATGAATCAGGTCGCGGCCTTCAAACATCAGCGTTACGCCGCCCCAACATTCAATTTCATATTTGTCCATCAGCCTGCGCACTTCTTCCCAGTTGTAACGATCCGGTTCGCCGCTGATTTCTATGCTGTCGTAACCGAAACGGTGCAGCCGTTCAAGTGTGGTTTCAATTGGTTCCGGTCTCATCCAGTTATGCATTGAATGCTTCATCGTTTTTCCTTCGGTTGAAATTTTCTTTTCAGGCTACTTTCCAAGAATGGTTCGCAACTCGCCAGCGTTTTTGCCTGCATAGCGCAAGATCACGCCATCGCGTCCAACCACCCATCCGTTGTCACCATGAAATGTGACTGCCCGCAACGGGGTTGTCGTGTTACTGGCATCGCGTTGCCAGTGTCTGCCGCCGTCTTCAGTTTGCAAAATCACCCCGTTCAATCCAATCGCCCAGGCCCGTTTTGCAGTCGTGGCTTTCACGCCAAGTAAATTACTTGGCACATTGCTGATCTGCACTGTCCAATTTTCTCCGCCATCGGTTGTGCGCAAAATTAGCCCATCTTCCCCAACAGCCCAACCCGTTTTCGCGTCGGCAAAGCAAACGGAATAAAGCCATCGGCGCGTGCCGCTTTCCTGTTGTTTCCAGGTAAGGCCACCGTCTGTCGTGCGAACGACGCTTCCCGCTTCTCCCACAGCCCAGCCCGTTTTGGAATCAAGAAACATCACGGATTCCAACCAGAAACGATTGTTGGATTGTTGCGCCGTCCAGGTATTCCCGCCATCGTTCGTGGACAGAATCAAGCCTTCTTCTCCAACAACCCAGCCTTCTGTTAACGATACAAAGGCCACGCCGTGCAGATCAAGCTGGGATGTCAACGGTTTCACTAGCCACGTAGCGCCACCATCTGAAGTTCGCAACACTGTTCCGCGTTCACCGATGACCCAGCCGTTTTGCGAATCAGCGAAGCTAACTCCGCGCAAATTGGTAATCGCATTTGAAATTTGCGTCCGCCAGGTTTTTCCGCCGTCGGTTGTCGCCATAAGGCTGCCGTTCATTCCAACGACCCATCCATGTTCGGCATCGGCAAAGTTGACAGCGTTAAACATTTCCTTCATACCGTCAGTCTGCGGGGACCATTTTTCCCCGCCATCAGTCGTTGAATAAATGACCCCGCCTTCGCCTGCCACCCAACCGTTTTTATCATCCACAAAACAAATTGCGCTGAGCAGTTGCGCGCTGTTTGACAATTGCGCGCTCCACGTTGAGCCACCATCGTCTGTGCGAAGAATTGTTCCGTCGGCGCCACAGGCCCAGCCCTGTTTTTCGTTTACGAATGTGATTGAGTGCAAATTGCTGGACGAATTGCTGGGCCGTCCGGTCCAATTTGTTCCGCCGTCTTCACTGCGCAGAATCGTTCCTCCTGCGCCGACCACCCAAAATTGGCTTGGCGCAACAACAAAAGCTCGAAGCAGGTTGGCCGATGAAGTTTGATTTTTTGCCTGCCACGAAACGCCGCCGTTAGTTGTCATCAAGAGAGTGCCTTCTACTCCAACAACCACACCCGTTTTATCATCGCTAAATGCCACACCGAGCAATTGCTTTGTCGTGCCGCTTTTTTGCTCCGTCCAACGCTCACCCCCATTGTTGGTCGTTAAAATCAACCCTTCAACGCCAACTGCCCACCCGCGCCGTTCATCGCTAAAGCCAACGGCAAAAAGATGTTTTTTCGTCCCGCTTTTTTGCGTTCGCCAGTTGTCGCCGCGATCTTCAGAGCAAAGAATTTCTCCGCGAGCCCCTACAGCCCAGGCTTTTTTGCCCACGACAGCTAGTCCATAGAGCGGAGTGTTGACGGGACTACGCGCCGATTCCCACTCTTTGCCTCCGTCCACGGTTTGCAATATCGCGCCATCGCGTCCGACTGCAATGCCTCGGCGAGCATCGCTAAACTGAATCGCGTAAAGCGGATTTCCCTGAGGTCGCGGATTCTGCCAGCGCCACAATCCTGCTCCCGATTCAGTTGCTGAAATCGTCACAGTGACCGCAAGAGCAGTGAGTAAACCAAGCATCAAGCTTAATGTTTTTACGTTGGACATAGTTTACGAAGCTCTGGGGAAAAATCGTGGCTATGATATGCCACGTTGTTTGAAACATGTAGCGATAGAGTAAAATCGGCCAGAAGTTCAATTTGCGATGAAACTCAATCCGGAGGTGAAAGTGAGTCAATCGAAGCAAGGAAATCGCCTGCGCAGCTTCAAGGAATTCTGGCCTTTTTACGTGCGCGAGCATGCGCATCCGACAAATCGCGGTTTACATTTCATCGGCAGCACCCTTGGATTAGTTTGTTTGGTACTGGCATTTTCGATTGGCAGCATGTGGTTGCTGCCAACGGGCTTGGTTTTTGGTTATGGCTTTGCCTGGGTTGGCCATTTTTTTATTGAGCACAACAAGCCCGCAACGTTTCAATATCCGATTTGGTCGCTATGCGCTGATTGGAAGATGTGGGCTCTCATGTTGACTGGCCGTATGGAGCCAGAAGTTCGACGTGCCATTGAGCCTTTCTAAAAGCGGCTACCCCATTTGCCGCAGTCTATGCCGCCAAGTCACACCGAAAGGGTTTGTTGAAGATCTAATCTTAACGTTCTAACTTCGGTTTGCGATCACCTTTCTTCCGTCTAACTAATTGCGTATCAGCCATTTCCATAAAAAGTCGTCCTCATCAGCCTCCACGGCACACTGCTTGTTTAGCGTATAATCGCTCTTATTGATTCTCCAAGTGATTCAGAGAGATTGAAACTAACAATGACTGGTAAGCGGCAGCTTCTGAACCGAGGCAGCTCCAAGGAGGAAAAGATGTTGAAGATGAATAAAAACCTGTTTCTGGCAATTTTGGCTTTGGGTGTGCTGTTTGTTTTGGCAGCCCCTGACGCAATGGCTCAAACCCGCTGCCGCACTCGCGATAACAATTCGCGGTCCGTTTACAACGACCGTGATTACCGCGACAGAGATTACAGGGTTGTGAATAATCGTAGCCGCGATTATCGCGACAACGATTATAACTATAACGATTATGGTTACCGCGATCGCGAAGACACCACTGGCAAAGCACTTAAACGCACGGGCATTGGCGCCGGCATCGGGGCTTTGGGTGGCGCTGCGATCGGCGGAAAGAAAGGCGCATTGATTGGCGCTGGCATCGGAGCAGCGGGCGGCTACATTTACCACCGCGAGAAAGCCAAGAATGATCGGTATCGTTACTGACTCTAAGTCAAACAAACGATAGTTTTTTACGAAAGGGCGATGGATTAAATCCATCGCCCTTTCTGTTCGTACAAAGCCATATTTTGAGATTGCATCAGTTTAAGCCTGTGATATTCTCAAACTTCAATCACCCCAGCCGTCCTAATCATTGATTTCTGGAAGTTTTCAAACCGAGTGTTTAACCAGCCATGGAGGAAACCTGAATGAAACGAAACCTGATCGTTGCATCCTTTCTATTTTGCGCTTTGAGTATGGTCCCTTTCAACGCCAATTCTTTTCAGTCACAAACTGGCGGAATTTCTGGCAGCGTCAAAGATCCCAAGAATGCTGTCATCGTCGGCGCTCAAATTTCAGCCCGGAACGAAACAAATCGTGAAATTCGCGACGCGGTCACGGATGGTGAGGGCAAATTCAAAATTGAAGGCTTGGCGCTTGGCAGCTATAAGATCAGCATTTCTCGCGTCGGCTTCAAAACCGCAGAGCAGACAATCAATATCGAACCTGGCAAAACCACCCCGCTTGAAATCAAACTGGAAATCGCTGAAACCAAAGCGGAATTGACTGTAGGAGCCAAAGGGTCAATTGCGCCAAATGCTGATCCTAACTATCGAGCATTGCGTGATGGTCAAATCTCAGAAAGCTTTTCTGTCAACAACTTGACGGTTAAACGTGATTTGGGCGTCATTACGCTGAAAAGCGGCAATGTCAGTTTTCTGACGCCTGTGCTTGGCCGTACCGCAGTTGCAGTTTTCACAGGCGATGGCGAAATCGGCCTGACGCCAACCTTCTGGATCGAACAGGATTACTTGAAATTCATCACGGGCAAGGAAGCCTTTACAGAGTCATTTGGACGAGCCGTTTTCACCTTTACCGACGACACGTATCAGGAAATCAAAAAACAAGGGCAGGCCGGTTCGGCGGACGCCCGCGCTGCTGATGCGTTGCGCGAATTTCAGAAACGAATGCGCCGAAACACAGACACGCCGCGCAGCATGATTGAGTCCATGCTATCGGGCGAAGATGTCGAAAACATCGAAGCTGAATTGCTGAATGGGTTGTATAACCCCAAGCGCCCGCCAATGTTCAACGCTTACATTTCTGGCAAAAAATATAACGATCTGCGTTTTCTGATCAGACCCGACGGAGCGATGACCAGCTTGCCCGCGCCGGAAGAGGTTGCATTGATTCACCTTGATCCGCAAGGGAAAGAGGAAGGCATACTTTATCTGGCGCATCAGGAAAGCGAACTAAAAAGCGGCAAAGCTGGATCAGGCGAAGACAAGCGAATTTTTGATGTCGAACATTACAAAATCGAAACTGCGATTCGCGGGGAAAAGTTAACTGCCAACGCAGAAATAACGTTCAAAGCTCTGGCTGATGGTGATCGCGTCATCAATTTTGCGTTGTTGCCAACTTTGCGTGTTACCCGCGTGACAATGGGTGGCAACGACATCCACTTTATTCAGGAAAAGAAAAACGACGACAGCGCGTTTTACGCCATTTTGCCTGAAGCAACCGTCAAAGGTCGCCAGTACAAAATGACCATTGAGTATGGCGGCGAAAAGGTTCTGGAAAATGCCGGAGGCGGCAGTTATTACGTAGGCGCGCGAACCAGTTGGTACCCAAGCGTCAACGCTTTCACAGACCGTGCCACTTTTGATCTGACATTCAAAGTGCCGAGCAAATACACGTTGGTCAGCAACGGTAAACTTGTCAAAGAAGCCAAGGAAGAAGATTTCGCCGTGACCCAATGGGTGTCGGAAATTCCGCTGGCAGTCGCTGGCTTCAACTACGGCAGCTTCAAAAAGAAGAGCGTAGTTGATGAAAAATCCGGCTACCAGATTGAAGGGTACGCAACCACCGAAGTGCCTGACTACCTGAAGGGCACAGGTGTCAGCGGCATGGCTCCTTCCAGGTTGATGGATAACACTATGGTCGAAGCGCAAAACTCAATTCGCGTTTTCAACCATTGGTTTTCGCCTGCGCCTTACGGACGCATCGCTATCACTCAGCAACCGGATTTCAATTTCGGCCAATCATGGCCGAGTCTGGTATATCTGCCATTAAGCGCTTATCTGGATTCAACGCAACGCTGGCAATTGATTGGGCTGAATTCCGGATTCACGGATTTCATTCAGGAAGTCACTTCCCATGAAGTCGCGCATCAATGGTGGGGACACGTGGTCGGCTGGGCATCGTTTCACGACCAGTGGCTAAGCGAAGGGTTCGCGGATTTTTCAGCCAGCTTGTACCTGCAAGCCACGGAGCCCAAGCTGGATAAATATTTGCACTTCTGGGAGCAAAGCCGAAAAACGATTTTGGAGAAAGATCAATTCGGACATCGCCCAACAGATGTCGGCCCGCTTTGGACAGGTTTGCGGCTAAACACTTCTAAAAGCCCAGGCGTTTATCAAAAGCTGGTTTATCCAAAAGGCGGTTATGTTCTGCACATGCTGCGCTGGATGATGTACGATCGCCAGAACGGAGATCAAAAGTTCATCGCGATGATGCAGGATTTTGTCAAAACCCATTTCAACGAAAACGCATCCACTGAATCCTTCAAGATGATCGTTGAAAAACACATGCTTCCGACAATGGATTTAGGGGGCGACAAGACAATGAACTGGTTTTTTCTTCAATGGGTTTACGGCACTGAAGTTCCGCGTTACCGGCTGGATTATTCACTTACCCAGGAAAGCGACGGCAAAACGCTGCTAACAGGCAAAGTCACACAAAGTGACGTTTCACCTCCGTTCAGAATGGCCGTGCCAATTTATCTGGATTTTGACGCTGGTAAAGTTGTCAAGCTTGGCTCGATCTCTGTTCAGGGAAATTCGACAACCAATGAATTCAAGGTCAAACTGGATCAAAAACCGAAACGCGTTTTGATCAACTATCATCACGATATTCTGGCAACTGAAAGCGTCAGCGTCGGCAAGTAAACCTCTCCGATGAACCCAAGCTCCGGTTTAACAATGCGTTCACGGCTTGAAAGAGCGTCGTCATCAGTGCGTGATGCAACATTGGCAATGCTCTTTCCCGTTGAATGCCGTGTGTGCGGTGAGATGATCGAATCGTGGATTGACGGTGTGGCTTGCAGCCAATGCTGGTTTGCTGTCGAACAAAAGATCGAGCGAATCCGATCTGAAAACAATTTTTGCGCAAAATGCGGTTTGCCCTTGCCACCTTTATCGCAAATCAACCTGTCTGAAGCGCGGCATTGCGGGCGATGCGACGAACTGGCATTCACTGTTGCGCGCGCCTGCGGGGTTTATGAAGGAGCATTACGGGAAAGCGTGTTGCGATTAAAAAGCCGGCCTCAAATTTCCGCTCGATTGCGCAAATTGCTGAAAACTACCGCACTCCTTCTGCAGGAAATCCAAGCCTGCGAATCTATTATCCCCGTTCCACTGCACCAAAGCCGATTCATCGAACGCACTTTTAACCAAGCGGAAGTGATTGCCAACGAACTGGCGGTAATCACAGGCTTACGAGTTGATCCCGCGAGCTTAGTTCGATCCAAACATACAGAAAAGCATCGTGCAGGAATGAAAACGCGTGAGAGGGCCCGTTCACTGGAAAAGGCTTTTCACATTCGTGCGCACCGGCTAATTGAAAACAAAGCGGTGTTATTGGTTGATGATGTGATGACAACTGGCAGCACGGCCAATGAAATTGCCAATACACTTCTAAATGGAGGCGCTAAGACGGTGAGCATACTGACCCTGGCCAGGGCAGCCACTGAATTCAATTTCTGATCTCTTCTGAAATCCTTTTCTTCCTGCTTTGAGCAATTACACAGTCTGGCGTATGCTGTCGCTCCTTTTCTCAACGCTGCGAATGACCTTTACCTAAATGGAACTTCTAAAACACTTTATTGATCTTATCCTTCACCTGGACAAACATCTTGTCGAACTCGTCAACCAGTACCAATCCTGGACCTACGCGATCCTGTTTCTGATTATCTTCGCCGAAACCGGATTGGTCGTAACGCCATTTTTGCCTGGAGACTCGCTGCTGTTTGCTATTGGTGCCTTGGCGTCTAAAGGTGAGCTCAACGTATTTTTGGTTGTCGTGCTGCTCAGCATCGCAGCAATTCTTGGCGATACAGTCAATTACTGGGTCGGGAAAGTCATAGGGCCAAAAGTTTTTTCCAGCGAAAGTTCGCGATGGCTGAACCGTAAACACCTGGAACGTACTCATGAGTTTTATGAAAAGTACGGCGGCAAGACAATTATTTTGGCTCGTTTTATGCCGATCATTCGTACCTTCGCTCCATTTGTCGCCGGAATAGGCAAAATGAGTTACGGAAAATTTTTGCTATACAACGTCGTAGGCGGGATCGTGTGGATTGCTGGCTTCACGTACGCAGGCTATTTTTTCGGAGAGATTCCCATTGTCAAACGCAATTTCACTCTGGTGATTTTTGCCATCATCATCATTTCGGTTATGCCTGCGGTTATAGAAATTTGGCGCGCCAGGCGAGAGTCTCGAGCGAAATGAAGTTAAGATAAATTCGCTACCGCCTAATAAAACAGATATTTCCTCCAATTTTCATCTGACCGCCCCAGATACCGCATAATTTGCCGATTGACGTGCAAACTGAATGATTGTGGGCGCTTTAGCAGCTTCATCCCTACCTCTTCCGGGAGCTTATTGCCTTTGCGGTTATTGCAGCGTTTGCAGCAAGCCACCAAATTGTCCCAGTTGGAGCTGCCGCTTCGCGAGCGAGGAACGACATGATCAAGCGTCAGATCAGCAGGGTTGAAAACTTTGCCGCAGTACTGGCAGGTGTAATGGTCGCGAAGCAGGATGTTTTTACGCGAAAGACTTTTGCGCTCGAATGGGATGTGTTTGTAATCTGTCAGTCGAATGACCGATGGCACGTGAAGTGAGCTTCGAGCCGAATTATAAAGCTTATCGTGGCGCTCTTCAGTCCGCGCCAATCCTTTCAGAATCAGCACAATTGCCCGACGTGTCGTGCAGACGTTGATCGGTTCATAGGTCGAATTGAGAACTAAAACTCTGCCATTCATCAAAAAACACCTCGCGTAAAAAAGAAACGCACTGGCAAAAACGCCAGTGCGGGTTACTAATGACTGCTGTCGCGCAAGCGTGAGCAAACGCGCCAGAAGTTTTTACCCTTGAGATGATGACATTTGTTGATGATTGTGGAGCACAAGGGTGCGCTCCGCGATTGCTGCAAGCGGTAGGAAGAATTCGTGAGTTAAAATGAGAAGGGTTCGTTAAACGCCTGAAGATCGCACCTCATCAAAAACAACTGGAATCTGTGCCGATCAAACTCTCTATTTCAAAACAACTTATTCAATCAATTCATTCAGTTAACCAATCACCTAACCAGCCAATCTAAACTCTTTTCATAAAAACGATCAGAGAGCTGGAGCGACGCCGTGGAGTATAGCACACCTGAAAATCGCTGGAAATTTTATGTCTTTGATAAATCGGGCCTTAAACAAAGCAATTACGACTCAGACTTGATAATTGCACGTCGCAACGCCAACGGGTTTTCGAACAACAATCCAAGTCCGCGAATCACCGCACGCTGGGGACTTTCAGTCAATTGAACCGCCAACTCAGTTTCTTTTGAAAGCCGTTCGTCCAAGCCAGCAAGCAAGGACGCTCCGCCGGCAAGAATCATCCCTCGGTCGTAAATATCGCCCGAAGCTTCCGGCGGCAGGGCTTCCAGTGCGTCTTGAACTGCGTTGACGATGCGGTTGACCAGCGGTTCAATTGCTTCGTGGATTTCGATGCTATTGACGACAGCCATTTCCGGGTTGCCACCAATCGTCGAGCGGCCTTTGACCATTGTCGTATTTTCCTGATCCAGCGGTACAGCGCATCCCAATTCGATCTTGACTCGCTCAGCTGTGCGCGGACCAACCAGGATGCTGTGATTGGCTTTGATCATATCAATTAACGCAAGGTCCATATCGTTTCCGCCGACGCGGATCGTCCGTGTGAAAATCAAATGATTGTGAACCATTGCCGCAATTGTGGTTGTACCTGCTCCGGCGTCCACAACCAATGTCGCCCGCTGATCGTCAGGGTCAACCCCTGAGCCGAGAATTGCCACAATGCCTTTATTGACAAAGTGGACATTGCCGACACCTGCTTCCTTGGCAGCGTAATATAAAGCGCGATGTTCTACAGTGCTGGCGTCAGCCGGGATTGAAACCAGCACTCGTCGGGAAATTGAAGACCGGCCATCACGCGCTTTGCGCAGGTAGTGTTCAAGAAGCTTTCCGGCAAAAGTCGGATCGGCAACCACCCCATCCTTGAGTGGGCTGATGATCTGTATGTCCCCCGAAGCACGACCTTCCAATTCAAGCGCTTCCAAACCAACAGCGACCACCTCTTGCGACGGAGTGTCATAAGCCAATAGCGAAGGCTCGTTGACCACAATCCCACGTCCACGGGCAAAAACACGTGTCCGCGAAGTGCCAAGATCAATCGCCAGATCATCGGTCATCAGATTAAGAATTGAGGGCAGCTTCATATTCCAAAATTTATTGTCGAAATTTTCAGGATAAATTCAGGCTCGGATGCTTTCTTCATTCGCCTGTCTACTTGTCGGCTCTCTTGATTGAACAAATGCAAAGCTCTTTTGAGGTGATTCGCTATTTTCGAACGCGGCGCATGTTAAGCAGCCGACTATCAGTCTGGCAAGTGGATTCATTGTCGCCCAAAACAATGCCTGAAGCGCCAGACCCAGGGCAATCGCATTATAAGTTGATCGGTCTATCCAGATTTGTTGCATGGAGGAGAATTCTGCTGGAAGCTTCGCCGCAAGGAGCTTCTCAATGTCTACCGATCACCCCAAAGTCGCGATTCCCCTCTTAGATCGGTTTTCAGTTGCACTTACGGGAAAGATCGAGATGATAGAGCGTAT
>CAZMXG010000022.1:0-62242 GCA_964570175.1 uncultured Heliomicrobium sp.
TGTCCAGGTTTTGACTACTCTTCAGATTTAGCAGCGCGTTTGCTGGCGGGCTTTTCAGGAGCAGCGTCAGCAATCGGAGCCGCTGGAACCAGCTTGCCAATGCCGAGCGCGGCGCGAACTTCCGCTTCGACTCTGGCGCAAAGGTCCTTGTTTTCCTTCAACGTGTTCTTGGCGTTTTCACGGCCTTGTCCCAGCCGTTCGCCTTTGTAGGAAAACCACGCGCCGGATTTTTCGACGACTTTGTTTTCAACGCCTATATCCACCAACTCGCCGTATTTCGAGATGCCTTCGCCGTACATAATG
The DNA here is from genome assembly GCA_964570175.1 of uncultured Heliomicrobium sp. Classification (GTDB taxonomy): domain Bacteria; phylum Acidobacteriota; class Blastocatellia; order RBC074; family RBC074; genus RBC074. The sequence goes on from CAZMXG010000022.1 coordinate 304, forward strand.
TCGAACTCGGCTTCACGGAATGGCGGCGCGACTTTGTTTTTGACGATTTTGACTTTGGTGCGATTGCCGATGATCGAATCGCCGTCTTTGATTTGGGTAATGCGGCGAATATCAATACGCGCCGAAGAGTAAAACTTCAGTGCGCGTCCGCCGGTCGTCGTTTCCGGACTGCCGAACATCACACCAATTTTTTCGCGGATTTGGTTGATAAAAATCAGGCAGGTGTTGGATTTGTTGACGACAGCAGTTAGTTTTCGAAGCGCCTGGGACATCAAGCGGGCTTGCAAGCCTGGCAGGCTGTCGCCCATTTCGCCTTCAAGCTCAGCGCGTGGAGTCAACGCCGCGACCGAATCCACCACCAGCACATCAACCGCATTCGACCGCACCAGGGATTCAGTGATTTCAAGCGCCTGTTCGCCGGAATCCGGTTGAGAAACAAACAGGTTGTTGATGTCCACGCCCAGCTTTTGCGCGTAAATCGCATCCAGCGCGTGTTCGGCGTCCACGTAAGCCGCAATGCCGCCAGCCTTTTGCGCTTCTGCCACAATGTGCAACGCCAGGGTTGTTTTACCCGAACTTTCAGGTCCGTAAACCTCGATAATTCTTCCGCGCGGAACTCCGCCAACGCCAAGCGCCGCGTCAATGCCAATGCTGGAAGTGGAAATGACCGGGATTTCTTCCTGAACGTTGTCGCCCAGTCGCATCACGGTTCCTTTGCCGAATTGCTTCTCCAGATTTGCCAAAGCCGCTTCGACAGCTTTCATCTTTTCATTATTTTTTTCGATTGCCATGATTTTCTATGCTCTCTTTCGGTTGAACGATTCCCGGCGACGGCTTTCCCATGAAAGATCCAACGACGGCAATACGGTTGACGCCATACCCGCTAAATTGTTACCCACCTGATTATGCCTGCTTCGGCAACTGACCTGACCATTTGAACCGTTCAGCTTGACGGCTGAGCGAATGGGATTATAGCCGCTCAGCATACCGCCCGCCAGCCAGTTATTTTCTACGGCGGAAAAATTCCGGCCGAAGTGAAACCTTCTCACCGAAGCAACCACTCACGTGAGCGGAACCAAACTTCTTAACCACAGACAAAACTCGAAAGGAACGGTACAAATTATGAACAAACTTTCAATTCGTTTGATGACTGTCTCTATTTTGCTGGCGCTGGCTGGCCTGACGGCTGCGGCACAGGATTTCCAGCACAGCTACAACCTTGGCGCGGGCGGCTCCGTCAGCGTTCGCAACATTTCCGGCGATGTGATTGTCACTGGTTATGATGGTCAGGCGATCATCGTGACCGGAACCAAACAGGGCCGTGACCGCGATAAAGTCAGTTTTGAAGACCGCAGTGCAGGTGGCGTCGTAGACGTTCGCGTGGATTACCCGGACCACTGCGAAGATTGCCGGGTGGACGTTCGCTTTGAAGTCAAAGTGCCACGCAACACCGCGTATAAGTTCAATTCGTTTTCCAGTGTCAGCGGCAACGTGACCGTCACCGGAGTCACGGGTGAACTGTCCGCAAAAACCGTCAGCGGCGAAACGACCGTCAACAATGTCAATGGGACCGTCAATGCAAGCTCCGTCAGCGGTGATGTGCATGTCGGCAAAGTTGAAGGAACCGTTAGCGCCAAATCCACTAGCGGCAGCGTCGAGGTCGAAATTATTTCGCTGGAAGGCCTGGGAAATTCCATGGAATTCGCTTCCGTCAGCGGCGATGTCAGTGTCAAGCTGCCGGGCAATTTGGATGCTGAGGTCAAACTCTCTTCCTTAAGCGGCCGTCTGAAAACCGACTTCCCGCTGGAAATTGAAGAGTCGAAATATGGCACGGGCCGCAAAGCTGTTGGCCGCTTGGGCAGCGGATCGCGCAACTTGAAAATATCCACTGTTTCCGGTGACGTCAGCCTGCTTAGAATGTAATCCGAAATTCAACCTGTAAAAGTCAAAAGGCAAAAGTGAAAGTGGCGAGACTTTCACTTTTGCCTTTTGTTGTTTGGCTTTTTGCCTTTTTCAACGGGAGTTTTTGCTAACTTCCCCTGATTGAGCTTCTTGCTTTCTTTAGCGGGGGTCTTCGTTGACTTTTCCTTTTTTGCCTTTTCTGACTGGTTCTTCGTGCTTTGCTTGTCTGATTTCGACCGGCGGTCGGAAGACTTTTGGGTTCGAGTCAACGGTTCGCGCCATAGGTTGCGGAGGCTCTTGAAAAAACCGGTCCCGCGTTGCTCCTTTTGGCGTTGGTTTCGTCGCTGGTTTTGGAGAATGATCCTCCGTATCGCTGCTGCCATCGGACAGCGGATCCAGGTTCGGTTCCATATCACCCGGCAACAGTCCGCCATCTCGTTCCGCAATGCGAGCCAACTCTGCGGCATGCTTGCGCGCGCGATCCGCCTGAATCGGGCGCAATTCATCCGGCACCGACGGAACCGATTGGAATTTACCTTTCGGTTTATCTCTTAAATAATCCCGCATGAAATCTATCCAAAACGGCAACGCCGCAGTGCCTCCCGCTTCGCCCTTGCCAAGCGGCTTTTTGCGGTCACTGAAGCCAATCCAAACGCCGCAGGTTACTTCCGGCGTGTAGCCGATAAACCAGGCGTCGGTAAAATCATTCACCGTTCCGGTTTTGCCGCCAATTGGCCACCCAAGCGAACTTGCCGCTCCTGCCGTTCCAAACTGCACCACGCCCCGCATCAGTTCCACCATTTGGGCGGCGACATAATCATTTAACACTTTGTATTGTTTAGGTTCAGCTTGATCCAGCACGTTGCCATCGCGGTCAACGACTTTGCGAATACGAGTCGGTTCGACCAGCACGCCGGAGTTCGGGAAAGCCCCATACGCCGAAACCATGTTCAGCAGCGGTTCTTCCGTCGCGCCCAGGGCCGATGGCAAATACGGGGCCATCGGTTTGGGCAGCTTCAGGCGTTTGACCAGATCCGCCGCATTTCGGACGCCGATTTCATCCAGTATGCGCACCGCCGGAATGTTGCGCGACAAGGCAAATGCTTTGCGGATCGGCATCGCTCCCAGAAAAGTGTCGTCGTAATTGTGCGGTTCGTAATTGCCTTTGCTGAAGGGCGAATCATCCACAATGTCGTCCGGCTTCAGCCCCTGTTCCAGCGCAGCCGCATAAATGAAGGGTTTAAATGCCGATCCGGTTTGCCGTTCGGCCTGGGTCGCATGATTGAACTTGCTGGTGGCGAAATTGTATCCGCCCACCATGGCTTTCACTTCGCCGGTTTTTTGCTCAATCATCAACAATGCAGCCTGCACATCCGGTTCCGGGTCCAGCTTGACGGTCAGCCGATGATTGTTACGGTCAACGTCCTCAATTTTGAATTGCGCCAGATCGCCACGCTTGAACAGTTTTGATGGTGGCCGGCCGAGGGCCGCGGTATGTTCAGCGGTAATTGTGGCCGAATATGCGCCAAACGAAACTTTAGTTCCTTTATCGCTGACCTCTTTGATCAGGCCGGTAATCAAATCACCGACTCCTGGCACAGCAATCCACAATGGATTTTCGTAGGTGTCTGGGTCGGCATTTTGCTTTTCAATGATGTTGTCGAATTTCACACGCCAGCCGTGCCGCTTTTCGTACATGCGAGCGCCTTTGCGAACCGCTTCAGTTGCCAGATTTTGCGCATTCGCGTCCAGCGTCGTGTATACCTGCAATCCTGCACGGTAAACATCCATCGCGTCCTGCGCATGCTTTTCGACCAGAATCTTCTGCAATTCCTGTCGGACTTCCTCAACAAAGTAAGCGTAAGGCGAATAATCGTTTTTGCCGCGCTGATCGTCCAGGTTCAATCCCAGCGGTTTCTCTTTGGCAATTTCGGCTTCGTCCTGGGAAATGTAGCTGGCATCGGCCATTGCTTGCAGCACCAGGTTGCGTCTGTCTCTAGCGGCTTTTTGGCGGTTGACGGGCGAAAACTGCGTATGGCTTTTGGGCAGCGCTGCCAACATCGCATATTGCTCTATACTGAGTTCGTTCAGGTGTTTGCTGAAATAATAATTGGCTGCCGCTTCGAATCCGTAGGCCCCTCCTCCCAGAAAAATCTGGTTGCAGTACAGCGTCATGATCTGCTCTTTGGTGTAAACGCGCTCAATTTGCAGGGCGTAAATGATTTCGTTGAGCTTGCGAATGGGAGATCGTTCCCGAGTTAGAAACAGACCACGGGCCAATTGCTGGGTCAGGGTTGACGTTCCCTGAACACGCCGCTGACGCAAAACGCTCTGGACAACCGCGCCAGCCAGACGCACCGGATCAATGCCGATATGGTCATAAAAGCGCGCGTCTTCGATGGCCATCAATGCCTGCTTCATTTGTTCAGGAATCTGCTTGTATTCCAGCGGGATGCGGCGTTCCAGCGACAATTCGCCAATGACGGTTGTGCCATCGTCCGCAAAAACCTTGGTCACTTCGGGAGGACGGTAATCTGCCAGACTGTCCACATCATCAGCAAAGCTGCTAATGCTGGTTTGGCAGGCAAAGGCAGCTCCGGTCATCAGACCAGCCAGCGCCGCAAGGATCACCACAGACCTGAAGCTGGTCGAACGCAGAAAATCTTCAACACGAAACCTAAGGTCTATTAGCCACTCTTGCCAATTGCTTTCGGATGGACGACGCGAGCCATTCGGCTCATCGTCAGGGGACTGGAAATAGTCTTTATCTGACATAGCGCCGCGATTATACCAGCCCAGGGCGGTTCTGGCTCAAGCTCTGAAGCAGAGTTTTACAATTCAAAAAATTAACGCTGGGGATGATCACTTCTCCTGACAGCAAGAAAATCCCGGCCCGACGAAGGAAGGTATGCACTTTATTTTCATAAACTTGCGCCACGTTCGCGTAAAAATGCCGCCATCTCTTTCTGATTGCGTGAAATAGCAAATGCCAACGGCGTTTTGCCGTCTTCAGTCTTTACATTGATTTCCGCGCCGTTTTCCAGCAACAGCCTGGCAAATTCCAGGTCTCCGTTTGCCGCAACTTCGTGCATCGGAGCGAAGCCGCCTTCGGCCTGTCGCGCGTTCACTTTTGCGCCGCGAGCAATCAACAGGCGACCGATTCCAATTTGCCGAGCGGCCACGGCTGAATGCAGCGGCGTGACTTTCATGGATTCCCTGGTGACTGCATTGACGTCGGCTCCGGCGGCCAGCAAAACTTCTACCGTTTCCTGATGGCCGAAAAATGTCGCCAAGCCGAGCGGGAAAAAGCCATCTGGCGCGAAAGCGTTGACCAGCGTTGAATCTCGTTTCAGCAAAGCACGAACGCGCTGCGTTTGCCCCGTTGCGGCGGCTTCAAAAATGTTCAATTCGATCCCGGTTGCCAGCAAAACGGCACCGACTTCTTTTTGACTGTAATACGTCGCCTTCAAAACCGCCGAAACACCGTTTCGATCCTTTGCTTGTGCAAGCTGCGGATCGGCCTTGAGCATTTCTTTCACTTTGGCGACATCGCCCTGCATCACAGCCCGGAAGAAATCTTGCTTCGACGTTTCTTCTTTTTGATACGCGAAAGCCGACGGTGCAAAGACGACTGTCGCCAAAATTACTGTCCATTTCATAAGCCTGGATTTCATGATTTCGCTCCTTCTCAACCGTCATTCCCGCGCGCCTTTTCGGCGCAGCAGGTCTGCGGCCAAATCCTGATGGTTTTCAATTGCCACACGCAGCGGCGTGCAGCCCGAATCGTCAACTGCGCCAGGGTTAGCGCCGTTTGCCAACAAAGGCTCAATCAATTCCACCAATCCGTACCCGGCAACGTAATGCAGCGCCGTCCATCCGGAACGCGGCCATCCGTTTCCGCCGCGTTTGGCGTTCACATCCGAACCGTATTCGATCAGCAATCGCGCAGTTTCAACTTGCCGACCGAACAGCGCTGAATGTAGCGGTGTCACTTGCAGTGCGTGACGCGCGATGGCGCTGGGATTTGCGCCTTGCTTCAGCAGAAACTGTGTGGTTTCAAAATGGCCAAAATGCGCAGCCAGACCAACCGGCGTGAATCCTTCCGCCGAATAGGAGTCCAGCAAACCGGCGTCTTCGCGGAGCAACGCGGCAACACGTTCTGTTTGCCCGATAGCAGCGGCTTCGTGAATGTCGGGTTGAACACCAGCCTTGAATAGCAAATCTGCCACGGCTTGATGCCCGGAATTGACGGCCAGAATCAGAGCCGTATTTCCCAGCCAGTCTCTGGCTGTCAGCAAGCGCCGATTTTGTTCCAGGAGCTCTTTGACGCGGGGCAGGTCGCCGGTTCGCGCGGCATTCAACATTTCGATGACGCTGGCTGCGAATCGTTCATCTTGCGATGGACGGCTTTCGCGCAAGGTGTCGGCGACGACATCCATCAACAATTCGCGCAATCGCTGGCGTGCGGAAAAGAGCCGCTTTTTGATCGCTGTCACCGGCACATCCAAAAATTCGCCAACTTCGGCTTGCGAATATCCGCTCAGGTAATAAAGCATCACCGCCGCACGTTCGTGTTCCGGCAACGCATCAATCGCACCCCACACTTGGGTTTTCATTTCGCGCTGCTCCATGGCTTCCACTTGATTCAGAGTTCGCGACACTTTTTCTTGTGCCGTTTCCAGAGGCTCTAGTTTCGCGGTTTTGCTGCGCGACAGCCGGTCGCATTGTTTGAACACAATGCGGCGAAACCATCCGGGAAACGCCGCTGGTTCACGCAACTGCTGCAAACACAAATACGCTTCCAGAAAGGCTTCTTGCGCGGCGTCTTCCGCCAGGTGCAAATTGCCCAGCAGCGAATACCCGTACCCGACAGCCATGTCCTGAAAGCGGCGCACCACTGCGCCAAAGGCTTCCGCATCGCCCTCGCGCGCGCTGATCACCAGATTGGCCAATGTCGTTGAGTCTTTCATTCCAGGTTTCCGTCAAAGCAGCTTCCGATGATAAGTCCCAAGTCGAAACAAAAAGGTTACCGGCAAAGCAAAATTATTTTCGCGACGACGCCAGGTTTGCGCCACGCTGCGGCTTCTTTTACCATTCCTGCACCAAATAACGTTCACGTCAAAATCACATCACACATAAGGAATAAGCCCGATGAAACTTTTTACCCGCTCCCTGATGGCTCTGATTTTTGGTTTGTCGCTGTCGCTGGCGGCAAGCGCGCAAACCGCTGATTCAACGACCAAAGCCAAACCGTCCGATGACACAATGGCAATTCGCGCCGTGCTGGACGCGCAAGTCGCAGCCTGGAACGCGGGCAAACTGGAAGAATTTATGGTCGGTTACTGGCGTTCACCGAAGCTGACGTTTTTTTCAGGCGGACGCAAACTGGAAAGCTGGGACGCGACGCTGGAACGGTATCGCAAAAACTATCAGTCCGAAGGCAAGGAAATGGGCAAGCTGCAATTTTTGGATCTGGATGTTCAGACTTTCGGCACAGGCGCGGTCGTTCGGGGACGCTTTGAACTAACAATGTCTGATGGCAAAAAACCGACCGGGTTGTTCACACTGATTTTCCGCAAATTCAACAAAGACTGGAAAATCATCCACGACCACACATCTACCAACTAACGATGGCCAGCAATGAAACCACAGATGAACACTGATAAACACAGATAAATCATCCGGCATTCACCCAATCTGTGTGCATCCGTGTTGATCTGTGGCCGATTTTCGTAAGTCCGACTATGAGAGGTAAAACCTAATGCGCTCAATACGCTTTTTCGCAAATCTGACAATCATCATTTTGCTGCTTGGTTTGCTGGCGATCACGACGCCGACGGCGGATTATGCTCAAGACCCCAGCTTCCGGCTGATGAACATCGAACGGCGGCTGGATCAATTGCAAATTCGCGTTGATTACGTCGAACGCGCACAGCAAGCCCAATCCCTGAATACGACTGCCGCCAATGCGACTCCGCCACTGGTGATGGAACTACAGCGCCAGCAACTGAGCATGGCCGAACAGTTGGTGTTGATGCAGCGGCAAATGCTGGAACTGCAGAAAACGATTGATCGCCTTTCTGACAAAAGCGGCGGGCAAGAAAAGAAACCAGAAGAAAAACCAAAACCCAAATCGCCAACTGGGAAGCCATAACCCATTGCCGTCAGCCGTGATTTACACGCGCCAGTAGCCGTGCCGCCGCTTCGCGGAAGTCCTCGGGTCTTGGCAGCAGGCCGAGCACCAGAAAAGCCTCGCGCGGAAAGTCGAAAAAGTAGCCCGGATGCACCAGCACATCGTCTTTGGCCAGCAAATGCAACACCAGTTCTTCTTCTGAATCGTGGCGCGGAATTTCCAGCGCCGCGTACCAGCCGCCTTCAGTCTTTAGCAAACGTACTGGAGAGTTCTTCACCTTCGCTGCCAACCAGTCGTGATTGCTTTGAACGCGATCCAGAATTTGTCGCTGCAATCCGGCGCGAAGCTTGAACCAGTGCGGCGCAGCATGCTGAACCGGCGCGCCAACCGACAAAAACGTGTCGGCGATTAAATCCAATCGTTCTATCGCTTCATCACGCAAAACCGCAGGGCCATTTGTCATAATCCAGCCGAGTTTCATCTGCGGCAGTGCGAGAATCTTGGAAAATCCGCTCATCACAAATGTCAGGGCAGCATGATTTTCATTTGGGTTTTCCACCAGTGAAGCCGCACGATCTTTATCTTCGCCGAATCCATAATCGCTGAAAACTTCGTCAACGATCAGCGCCAGGTTGTGTCGAGCGCAAAGTTTATTCAGCCGCCTTCGCTCATCCCGCTTGATGAAAGAACCTGTCGGATTGTTTGGGTTGACCAAAATTACAGCACGCGTCGTCGGTGTGACGGCTCGCTCAATGGAATCAAAATCAATCTTCCAGCCCGACGGCAAATACTCCAATTCATAAGGCCGCAACTCAACGCCTTCCAGCGAAGCCAGAAAGTCGAACAATGGATAACTTGGTTGTGGAACCAACACGTTGTCGCCTTGATTGGCCAGCAGCTTGAACAGGAAAGAATAGGCTTCGCTGGTGCTGGCGGTCAGATGAATGTGTTCGGTGTCAACGGCAAATCCGCGCTCGGCGTAATACGCTGCGACGGCTTCGCGGGCGACGAGCAATCCTTTGGGCTGAGGTTCGTAAAGCAAAGCCGGAGCTTGCGCCAACGCTGACAGAATTTCCTCCATCGGAAACTCAAACCCGACGCGCGTCGGATTCGATTCCGTCAAATCCAAAATACGAACTCCGGATTTCCGCTTTACAGCAATCAATTGCGAGAGGCGGTTTGTTTCCAGGTTCCATTTGAAACGAGTAGAAAACATACTTTTAGCATAGCCATCGGTGCGTTCTATTGCCAAGCAAGATATTTCCTTACTTCAGGCTGATCGTGACAGTATTGGCAATCTTGCCATCAACAGACAAATTAACGTTCAACTCCCCTCGTCCGATCAAGCTGCGTGACAGGCTTAAATTGATTTGATCCAGTCCAACGAAATCTCCCTGGGGGCCAACATAGGAAATCGCAGCATTAACGCCGCCGATGTCGGCACTCACAGCATTCAGGGCGCTCCGATAACGAAGTCCGGTTCCGAACAACAGCAAAAAGACCTGATCCGATTCCGCGCCCAAATCAATTGGACGTGCAACAAAGCGGTTCTGTGCGGGATCGAAAACCGCCACCGGTTCGTAAATTTGCGTACCATCGGGTTTGATTCTCAAGACAACCGCCGCCGCGACGCCTTGCCCGTTGGAGTTAGCGGCAAACAAGCCGGGTGCAACCGTCGCAATCGAAAGCCCGCCGGTTGAAATAACACCGCTGCCGCCGGTGATCGTGACGATTGCCGGACCTGCAACGGTTCCTGCCGGAATCTGGTAATTGACCTGTCCGGGTGAAACGAAAAACAACGGTGCAGGACGCTCATTGCCCACACTATCGCGAACTTTGACTGATGTGCCCGCAAGCTGTGTCGGCAGCGGAGTCGAACTGGCGATTTCAACCTGTGTCGCCAACTCCGTCCCAAATGCAGCGACAATTTGCTCACTGGCCGCCACAGGGCCAACGAAGCTGGCGGCGGAAACGCTGGCAACGTTGCGGAACGCAGCAATTGCGACAACGCGATGATTGCCGGTGTCGGCGATGAACAGATTTCCCGCCGCATCAATCGCTACTCCCGCTGGCGCATTCAGCATTGCGGATGAAGCTGCGCCGCCTTCGCCGCCCGCTCCCGGCTGACCTGTGCCTGCGACCGTGTTGATCGAACCATCCAGCGTAATTAGCCGCACGCGATGATTGAGTTGATCGGCGAAGTACAAATTGCCGCGCGCATCCACGGTCAATCCGCCCGGAGCATTGAGCTGCGCATTTTTCGCCGCTCCACCGTCGCCATTGAACCCTGCCATGCCGGTTCCGGCGATCGTGCTGATAATTCCCGAAGGTGTGACTTTGCGAATTCGATGATTGCCCGTGTCGGCAATGTAAAGATTGCCCGCTCCGTCAAACACCAACGCCGTTGGAAAATAAAGCATCGCAGTGGAAGCCGCATCACCATCGCCCCCGCTGCCAAACCCATTGCCAACCGCTGTAGAGATGACGCCGGTGTTGAGATTCAACTTACGGATACGATGGTTTCCGGCGTCCGCGATGAATAGATTGCCCGCGCCATCCAGCGCCAAACCGACCGGCGTGTCGAGCTTCGCTACGGTCGCTGCGCCACCATCGCCGCTGAAACCGTTCAAACCTGTGCCAGCAATTGTCGTGATGACACCGCTTGGTGCGACACGACGAACACGATGGTTGTTGGTATCCGCGACGTAAACGTTTCCTGAGCCATCCACGGCTAATCCACTTGGCGAATTGAGTTCGGCGTTCACAGCCTGTCCGCCGTCTCCGCGCGATCCAAGTTGACCGTTTCCTGCGAAGGTCGTGATTGTCCCATCCCGCGCGACTTTGCGAATGCGGTGATTGCCGGTGTCGGCGATATAAAGATTGCCTGGCGAATCAACGGCGACGGTTTCGGGCGACCAGAGTTGTGAAGCACTGGAAAGAATTTCGTCACGGCTGAACCCTGGGATGCGCGTGCCCGCAAAAGTGCTGGCAATGGCAGCGACATTGAATGTAATGGCAATCTTCGTAGTAGCCGAATTCCCATTGATGTCCCAGGCAGTGACGGTGATGTTGTTGATTCCTGGTTTCAGCGCGATGTTGTCAATTTTCCACATCGCAACTCCGACAGCGGTTCCGCTTCCTCCGCGATCGTTGTCCCAGCTTATATGCGTCAAAGTTCCATTGTCCGAAGCGATTCCAGCAAGATTGACCAAAGAATTGGTGACCGAATACGTTGGAGCAGATGTCGGAGCGGAAATAGCGACAGTTGGTGAAAGCTTGTCTTCTATTGGAAAAGGAACCAACCTACGGACAAAGTATTTGCTGCTTTCCGCGAAATGGATAATTCCCTTAGCGTCAATTGCAATTCCGTTCGGGGACACGAGGTTGATTCCTGTGGCAGGCAGCCCGTTCCCCGGACCTGATACGTTCGCTCCGCCTCCTGCTATGGCTTCAATGGTATTGGCTTGTAAATTGATGCGAAGCACACTTCCATTAAAACTCCCACTGACTACATAAAGATTGGAACCATCAACCACCATTCCTTGAGGGTAAACCTGCGCAGTGATGGGGCCACCAGGCACGCCGGCCACGTAGCTACTGATCTTGCCATCCGTGGAGACTTTACGAATCCGTCTGTTCTCACGATCCGCAATGTAAAGATTGCCGGAGGAATCAACGGCGACATCCGTGGGAGTATTTAGCTGAGCAGAGGCCCCCGCGTCGCCATCGCCGGAAAATCCGGCGACTCCAGTGCCTGCCACTGTCGTGATAATTCCCGTCCCGGCACTTACCTTGCGGACGTTATGGTTCAGGGAATCGGCAATAAAAACATTGCCTGCACTGTCTATTGCCAAGCCGTTCGGAGTATAAAGCCTTGCTTGATTGGCAGGACCACCGTCGCCCTCATTACCGACGAAGCCGTTTTGTGAACCTGCAAACCTGGTAGCGATGCCGGCAGTATCTATTCTGTAAACTCGCCCTTGCGAAGAATGTGCGATATACAGATTTCCAGCGCGATCAACGGCAACACTGCGGGGTTTGAATAAGGAGAGTTGGAGTGCCGGAGTGCCATCTGCGCGCAAGCTACCACCGCCTGCGATGGTGTTGATGACGCCATCGGAAGTGACTCGTCGGATCCGATCGTTTCCACTGTCCGCTATGACGAGATTGCCCGTCAGGTCAAAGGTCACATCATAAGGTTCAAACAATTGGGCGGCAGTCGCCGCTCCTCCGTCGCCCAAATTTGGTACTCCGAAATTCCCTGATCCCGCCACAGTGTCAATCAGAAACTCGGGTTGATAGATCACAGTGACCGTCGCGGTCGTGGTTTTGCCGGAAATGTCTGTCACCGTCACCGCAAAACGGTTGACCCCGACTTGCAGCGGGACTGACCCGTTCGTCCGCCAGTTGAGGAATCCGTAATAAGGAGTGAAAGATTCATTCGATCTTGTATCTACGCCGCGATCGCTGGTGATTGCCAAACCGCCGATCACTGCCACATCGTCTTCCGCTTTTCCGCTGAGTTCAAGCGCGGCTGTGCGACTGCGGTAAACACCATTCACGGTTGGTAAATTGATGGTAACTTTGGGAGGAGCATTGTCCACCAGCCCTGATTGAGTGACGACAAAGCTTCGGCCGGCAACCGCAATCGTCCCTACACGCAAGCGAAAATCCTGATTGGCAGCAACAGTGAAATTGAGCGTATCACCGTTGCGCGAACCGATCGTAATCCACGAGTCGTTGCTTGACGCCTGCCATCCGCATTCAGCGGCTGTTGAATTAACCTGAATGCTGCCTTCCCCTCCACCTGCGTTGAATGTTTGGCCTGTTGATGAAAGCGAGAGGCGACAAGGGTTGGCGCCAATCGCCATTCGCCATACGCCGCGGCCATGGGTAAAAGCATAAAGATTGTTTACCCCGTCAGCCGTGTTGACTGTCAGCCATTCAACCTGGGTATTGGCAAAGCCTGTGTTTTCCACTGCCCAATTCGCCCCGCCATCGGTCGTGACGAAAACTCCCAAGTCAGTCCCGACGTAAATTCTGGCCGCATTTGCCGGGTCAATCGCCAAGCAGTGAACTGGTATGTCGGGCAGAGCGTTTGAGCCGGAGCCGTCAATCGGCATCCAGTTATTGCCGAAATCCGTGACGCGCCATACATGCTTTCCGCCAAAAGTTGAGTAGGTTACATAGATCGTTCGGTCGTCCGTCGGGTCGAAGGTTACTGACGAGACATATCCAGACCTGCCAGGTTGAATCGTTAAACTCGAAAAAGTCGTATCTGAAATAAGAGCTGGGCCGTGTAAGTACACATATCCGAGTTGCGACCCAATGGCCAAAATGTTTGCGTTTGTCGGCGAGACGGCGATAGCAGTAATGACAGGATTGTTGGATAGAGGTTGACTTGCCTGTGCCCAGCTTGCCGCGCCATTCGTAGAACGCCAAAGAGACCTTCCGCCAATCCACAGCCTCTTGGGATCGCTCGGATCAATTGCAAAGGGTGCGATGAAATTGAAATTGTTCGCTGGCTCGCTGATCCCAAATGTGGCGTTGCTGAACGTTTTGCCGCCGTCGGTTGATTTACGCAGCGACAGACGAGTCGTCTCCAGGTAAATCTGATCCGGATCGTTCGGATTGACCGCTACGTAACCGCCGTCGCCGCCGAAAATTTCTCGCCAGTTGTTTGCGCCATCCTGATCACTTCCGATCAAGGTCCCGTTGTCCTGCGTGCCGCCGAAATAAGTCTTGCCGTCGGGGAAGACTGCACCGTGATAGAACTGCGTTACGCCATAGCCGTTGTTGAGTGAAGTCCAGGCAACGCCGCTCGCGTTCGGGTTGCAAGCTGCGCCGGAGCCAGCGGCGACAGGAGCGCGCGCGTCATCCGTGCGGAAGATGCCGCCGTCCGAACCAATAAACATCTGCCGATTCGTCGAACCGTTGTATTGCGGGTGAAAGGTAATCACATGATGATCGGCGTGCGCGTAATGCGGGTTGTTTTTCTCCGCCCACCAGTACGATGCCAAGCCCCAGTTCGTGCCGCCATCATCGGATCGAAACAAGTCAATGCCTCCCAGCCAGATACGGTTCGGATCAGTTGGATCAACGGCAATCACGTTGTCGTACCAGCCTTGATTGTTGAAAACGCTCGGTGCCAGGCCGCATTCGCTTAGAAACGCCGCCAGTGGATTCGAGAAAAGAACGTTATTGAGCTTGGTTGAGTTTGTGTTTCTGGTTTGCGGCGTCCAACTGCCGGGATCGCCGCTGCTGGTCGAGCGAAAAATCGCGTGCAGCCCGTCCTGGAACGCCCCTGCGACGATGCTGGCGGCGGCGGCGTAAATCACATTTTGGTTTGACGGCGAAATCGCAATCGAAGTTCGTCCCATCCCGATGTCTTTCAGGACTTCCGCCCATGTGCCGGATCCCGCAACGTCCGGGTTGCGATATACGGCGGATTGTTGAAACGATCCGCATGAAGCGAAAAGAAAATCATTCGGCTGGTCGCTGCGGATGGCCAGATCAAGACACCCTGCGCCCAATTGTGGATCAAACACTTTTGACCACGTCGCGCCGCTATCCATCGAACGCCAAACGCCTGTACGCGTCGCCGCGTAAATTCGCTGGCTGTTTGTCGGGCTGATGACAAGATCATTGACGTAATAAAAATCCGCGCCGGTTGTGCCTTCCAACCGCAGCCACGTCGCCCCGCCATCGGTCGTCTTAAAAATGCCCGCGCCGCGAATGGCGTCGCTGTTGAAATATCCTTCGCCGGTTCCGGCGAAAATCACGTTCGGATTTTTTGGGTCCATCGCCATCGAATTGACGGCCAGATTCGGCAGCATATCGCTAAGCGGCGTCCAGGAGGCTCCGCCGTTCACAGTCTTCCACAGGCCACCCGCGACACCAGCGGCGTACATCACTTGAGGATTAATGGGGTTAATCAGCAAAGCTCGCGTTCGCCCACCGATGTTTCCCGGCCCAAGCGGCGTCCAGGCTGCGGCTTCCAGTTCGGTTGACTCCATTTCAGCGCGCGATGGCAACGGCCGGTTCAGGCGGCTTGAGTATTGCGGCATCAAGCGCATTTGTTCGCGTGCAGCAAAGTAACGTTCAACCGGAATTTCCGTCTCGCCTTCGGGCAATCGTTTGAGCCGGTAAAACTCCGCAGCTTCGCCGGGCTGGTCGTAAGCCTCGGACTTGCGACTGGCTTTTTCGATCAATTCCGCTCGAACGTTGAATGGCGCTCGCAACCCGGATTCTTCGGCCTTGGGCGGTTTCTTTTGTATTGCTCGTTGGCGGAGCGCTGCCCCCTTAATGCGTGAATTGGCTTTGGGGTCGCTATGGGAACTTCGCTGGGGCTGGTTGATGTTTGAAAAGCGCCTCTCATGATTTGCAGCCAGCCACCGGGATCGAGTTTTGTAAAAACAGAGTGCTGCAACAACCCCAAATAAAGCGAGCGTGAGCAGGAAACTGATTTTCCAGGTCTTCGAGTGCATGCCTTACCTCCAATGGCTACCACGATGACAATTGAACTTGGGATGTTGCAGGGGCTGAGAGATTAATCAAACAGTTCTGGCGATACAGAAGGCTGAATCCTACTTCGGCAAGATGCCCGGAAGTGCAATCAAAAGATCGCACTTCCGGACCCTAAAACTACTTCCCTTCGCCTTTGGCGGCTTTGGCAAAATCGCCCGCTTTGATGATGGAAATCTTGGCGGGGTCAATATGCTTTCGGAGCGCTGCGGTGATCTGATCTGGCGTCAGTGCTTCGACTTTCTTTTCCAGGTCTGCGTCCCAGACCAGCGTCCGGTTAAGAAACGTGTAGTTTCGCAACCGTCCGGCAAGCTCGCCGTCTTGCGCGCGGCTGACCTGACGAGATTGCAGCCAACCTTTTTTGGCAGCGGCAATTTCTTCCGCCGTGAACCCGTCTTTTAACGCCTTGGCAATTTCTTCTTTGAACGCGGCTTCCAGCTTATCGCGGTTCTGCGGCGCGTAAATGGCAAAGCCACCGAAGAAACCAGCCTTGTCCAGCGAACCGATTTCCAGTTGCGAACCAACGCCGTAACTCAAGCCTTCTTTCTGGCGAATCCGAACTGCCAGGCGCGAGTTCAAAAATCCGCCACCGAGCATGTAATTGCCCAACACCAAAGCTGGAAAATCAGGGTCGTCGTCACGAAGGTTCAGATTTTGACCGGCGACAAAAAAGGCATTGGCTTTGTCCGGAGCTTCCAGATTTCGATTAATCGCCGGGACATCGGTGAATTTGTTTTCGATGCGGGCGTAAGGCATTTTGCCTTTCCATCCGCCAAACAAATCAGCCGTCTGCCTGGCAATTTCTTTTTCGTCGAAATCTCCAATAACAGCTAACTCGCCGCTACCAGCGCCATAAAAGTCCGCGTAAAACTTCTTCACCTGATCCAATGTCACGGCTTTCAATTCCGCGATGGTTTCGTCAGGCGTCGAAACATAATTGACGTGACCTTTCGGATAAGGCCGCAAATGGCGCATTGCTTCGGTCACGGCCATTTGTGTCGGCTCACTGCGCTGCGCCTCGATTTCGGCAAGCTGTTCCTGTTTAAGCTGTTCAAACTCATCCGCCGGGAATGATGGTTCGCGCAGGATTTCGGCAACCAGCTTCATGACCGCGGGCAGATTTTCGCGTGTGGTTTCAATGCTGGCCACAGCAGAAGTCGGGCCGCCATCCACACTGACGCGCGCTTTCAACTTGTCGAACTCGTCTTTGATTTGCTGGCGGGTGTGTTTGGCTGTTCCCCGCATCAGCATCGAACCCGCCATTCCACCGGCAGTGTCGCGATTCATCAAACTTTTTTCGTCGCCGAAATGCAGCGTCAAGTTCGCGACAACCGTGTTGCCGCGAGTTTTCTTGGTAACAAAGGTGTATTTGATTCCAGCGGCACTGGCCCGGACGGCGCGCGATTCAATGTTGGCCGGAGTCGGATCAAAGGCTTCGCCTTCAGCGACCTTGGCATCGCCCTTGTAATCTTTGACCAGAGCCAGCACGTCCGGGTTCGCGGGAACTTCAGCGCGCTCAGGTTTGGCAGTGGGAATGAACTGCCCCAAGGTGCGGTTCGATTGTTTCAAGTACGTCGTGGCGACGCGCTGAACGTCTTCCGGCGTCAGTTTGCGAATGCGATCGCGCGTAATAAACAGCAATCGCCAATCGCCGTAGCCGATCCACTCGCTCATTTCCAGGCCAACATCTTCGACGGAATTCAGCTTCAGTTCGATTTCTTTCAGCAGATTGGTTTTGGCGCGTTCGACTTCTTCTTTGGTGACGGGATTTTTGGCAAGGTCTTCGACGATTTTCAGCATGATGTCGCGCGCTTCGTCCAGCGATTGTTCCTGGCGAAGTTGCGCGCCGACCATAAACAAGCTCGGTTCGCCGAAAATATACGGAAAGCCGAAAACTCCCGCGGCTTTTTTGGATTCAACCAGCGCTTTGTGCAAACGGCCTGCGGGTTGTTCCGTCAGAATTTGCAGCAGTGCGTTGACCGCCGCCGTGTCGGCATGCGAACTGCCAGGGACGTGATACGCGCTGGCGACCAGTTGCACATCACCAACTCGGCGGACGACCACGCTGCGTTCGCCGTCTTGCGTCGGTTCGTCAGTCCAAATTTTCTGCAACACGCGGTCTGGTTTCGGCAGCTTGCCAAAGTAATCCGCGACCATCGCCAATGTCTTGGCTTCGTCAATCTTTCCAGCAACCAGCAGCACGGCATTGTCCGGCTGGTAGTACCGACGATAAAAAGCCTGCAAACGATCAATCGGCACGTTTTCAATGTCGGCGCGCGAGCCAATCGTGGATTTGCCGTAGTTGTGCCACAGATACGCCGTCGAGTAGACACGTTCCAGCAAGACTCCGAAAGGATCGTTTTCGCCCATTTCGAATTCATTGCGAACAACAGTCATTTCGCTGTCCAGGTCTTTTTTGGCGATGAAGGAATTGACCATTCGATCCGATTCCAGATCAAGCGCCCATTTCAGGTTTTCTTCCGTCGCGGCAAAGGTTTCGTAATAGTTCGTGCGGTCGTACCAGGTGGAGCCATTCGGGCGCGTTCCGTGCGAGGTCAATTCTTCCGGAATGTTTTTATGATTCGGCGTTCCCTTGAAAACCAGATGCTCCAGCAAATGCGCCATTCCGGTTTCACCGTAATTTTCGTGCTTCGATCCGACCAGATACGTGATGTTCACCGTGATTGTCTGCTTCGACTGGTCCGGAAACATCAGCACGCGCAGCCCGTTTTTCAACCGGTATTCGGTGATGCCTTCGACTGAGGTGACTTTCTCCACGCCAGCAGGCAGCGCGGCGGGCGATTGCGCATTCGCAACTGCAACCAGCAAGACGGCCAGCATCTGCAAACTGAGAAAAAGGCGCAGTAATTTGCGCCCATTGATGGTGTTCTTCATATCCAACGACGACTCCTTATGTTCGACAAGTTAAGGGTTGCAGATTCGCAAAGAAAGGATCACGGTCAACATGCCTGCAACATTGCGCGGGCATTATACGCCATCGGCTGAGGGAGTTTGAAAACCCGCTCCCGCAGTTTCCTGTGGTCAATAAGAAAATCGCCGCAGCAAAGCGCAAAACCTTGCTTTGGAAGGCGCAATTGATGAAGGCCATCTAGCAAGCGTCGCCTCGCATACTACTGATTACAGGAACTGGGCCGGGAAAGCTTCTTAAATCAGAACACAAAACTTTTGGACAGGAGGGACAAGATTTTTGAGGATGAACAACGCTTGCCATTCATCCTTTTCGGGTCAATCCTGAACCATCGTGTAAATCCTGTCGAAAAAGAGCATCTCAATGTTGTGTGCTTTGATTTAGATAAAGCCGCTGACAATCCATTGGAGCGCGCCCGAGAGCGGTACTGTCACACTGGCGCTCTCGCTCAGACGACGGCAGGGATAAAGCTATAGAGTGATATAAAAAATTCGTCGCGTTTTCAGGCTAACCTGAACCGAACGCGACGAACCTATTGTTCTTCAATTTGTTGAGGGCGCAAACGGCTTATTCGCCGCGCACGTCAACTTCTCCGTCTTTCAAATCCACGACGAAGGTATTGAACGCTTTCCACAGATTGGTGATTGGCAGTTTGATCAATTCATCAATCGTGCGTTTCAGGAAGCGCGCGCCGTAAGCGACGCTGAATCCTTTTTCAACCACCTTTTCCAAAGCCGCTTCGCTGAGGCGCATGATCTTGCCCTGGCGTTCCATCTGGCGGCGCATGCTGCCCAGGTAAAGCAACGCAATCTGCTTCACTTCGTCCTGGGTCAGCGGCGAAAAGACCACGATTTCATCAATGCGATTGCGGAATTCCGGCGAAAACCGGGTTTCCGCAGCGCCCAGCACTGCCCGTTTGACCTCTTCGACATCGGCGGTTGTCTTGTTGCCGAAGCCAAGCGGTTTCATGTACTTCTTAAAATTCTCGGAACCCAGGTTCGAAGTCATGATGATGATCGCGTCGGACAGATAAACTTTCTTTCCGCGACCGTCAGTCAGCCAGCCTTCGTCGAAGGCCTGCAGGAACAAGTTCAGCAAATACGGCGAAGCTTTTTCGACTTCGTCGAGCAGCAAAACCGTGTATGGGTTTTCGCGCAATCGTTCGGTCAAGATGCCGCCGCGTTCGCTGCCGACGATGCCGCGCGGCATGCCGATCAATTTTTCGATGGCGACAGTTCCGTCCTGATATTCGCTCATATCAATTCGGACCATCTTGCCTTCGTCACCAAACATGGTTTCGGCGACGGCTTTGGCCAATTCGGTTTTGCCCACGCCAGTCGGACCCAGGAACAACAGAACTCCGTCGGGTTTGTAGAAGTTTTCCTTGAGCGGCCCTTTGTTCAATCGCAAGCGCTGAGCGACAGCCTTGACGGCATCTTTTTGGCCAATGACCCGGCGGCCAAGCGTATCTTCCAACGTTCGGAAACGATCGGATGTGTCGCGGAAGATCAAATCTTTGGGAATCCGCGATTCCTGCGAAATCACATCAATGATGTGTTCAGGCTGAACCTGCATCACTGACGGCTCGTTGATTTCGACTTTGACCGAAGCGGTGTCCAGCCAGCCGATAACTTTGTCCGGCAGATGCAAATTGCGAATGTAGCGCGGAGCCATTTCCAGCGCCGTATCAATCGCGGCGTCTGTGATCTTGACCGAATAGTTCTTTTCCAGGCGTGGCCGGATGCCATGCAGGATTTGTTTGGTTTCGGCCAAACTGGGTTCATCCACTTTGACCAGCCGGAAGCGGCGGGCCAGAGCTTCGTCTTCGGCGATGTACTCCTTGTACTCCGTCAACGTCGTCGCGCCGATGATGCGGATTTCACCGCGCGCCAGTGCGCCTTTGAACATGTTCGCCGCGTCGCTGGAAGCTCCCATCGCCGAACCCGCGCCAATGATCGTATGCGCTTCGTCAACGAAAAGAATCAAATCGGTGCGCTCTTTGACTTCCTGAATGATGCCTTGCAAACGCTCTTCAAACATTCCGCGCAACATTGTGCCGGCAACGATTCCCGCCATTTGCAACTGCACGACATGCGCCCCGCGAAGCCGCGCCGGAACCTTGTTCGGTTCCAGTTCGATCAAGCGCGCCAGGCCTTCGACCACGGCGGTTTTACCAACGCCGGGTTCGCCAACCAGCATTGGCGAATTGGCGCGTTCGCGGTGGCAAAGGATTTCCACCATCTGCCGGATTTCCTGTTCACGGCCAATGGTTGGCGGCAATTTGTCTTGCCGAGCCAGTTTGTTCAGCGACAGCCCAAAATGTTTCAGGTAAGGCGGGAGTTCGTATTTTTTGCGAAGCGTTTCGGTTTGCTCTTCGCGGCTGCGAACTTTTTGAACGATGGTGTCGGTTGCGTAATGCGGGTCAACGCCTAAAGCGCGAAGAATTTCAGCCGGTTTTCCAGCCTGGTCGGTAAAAAGCGTCGCCAACAGGTCATACGATTCGATCTGCGACCGGCCTTGCGCGCGCGCCCGTTTCAACGCGCGATTGAACAAATCCCGCGTCGTGTCGGCAATATACATTTTCTTGCCAACATATTGGCGGCTTTTGGCCAGTTCCTGCTCCAGCAAGTGAGAGACAGCGCGCGGGTCAATGCCCACAGTCTGCATTGTGTCGTTGAACAACACGTTCTCAAGCTCGCTCAGCGCGGTAAAAATATGCTCGACGGAAAGAAAATTGTGATCGCGCCCTTTGGATACTTCAATGGCGCGCCGGACAATTTTCTGCCCAGATTCGGAAAACTTGTCAGTCATCGGTCCCAGATCAAACACGGCTTTGTACCTCTCTTAAAAACTGCCTGAAAAATTCAGGCTCCCAGCACCAATATAAACTACGTTCAGTGTAGACCTTCAGCACGAAACTTTACAGCCTGTCGCTCATCTATTTTTTTATCGCTTTTGGACGTTTTCATTCTGCGCGCGGCGAAGTTCAAACCACCGCAAAATTAAGGAAGGCGGGCTAAAACTACCGCCCGCCATCGGCACTGTCAAGCAACGATAAAGTAGACATCAATTCGCGGTAGTTGTCGGTACGCAGGCTAACAAATCTGCTTACCGGCAACTAACCACCACCTATTTTTAGTGGTGGTCTTCGCCCGGCATTGGCCCCGCTGCCGCCTCCGGAATATCCGTCACAGCCGCATCGGTCGTGATCAAAAGTCCTGAAATCGAAGCCGCGTTTTGCAGCGCGGTGCGGACGACTTTCGCCGGGTCAATAATTCCAGATTCCAGTAAATCTTCCATTTTGCCCGAAGCGGCGTTGTATCCAACGGTCTTCTTTTCCGTGCGGACTTTGCCGACGATCAAGCTGCCGTCTTGTCCGGCATTTTGAGCGATCATTCGCATGGGCTCTTCCATGGCCCGGCGCAGGATTTCAATGCCGGTTTTTTCGTCGCCTTCGGCTGCCTGCGATAGCGCTTCAAGCGCTTTCGCCGCGCGCAGCAACGCCACGCCTCCGCCCGGCACAATTCCTTCCTGCGCAGCGGCCTTGGTTGCGTGCAACGCGTCGTCAACACGCATTTTCTTTTCCTTCATTTCAATTTCGGTCGCGGCGCCAATTTTGATCACGGCAACGCCACCAGCCAGCTTGGCCAATCGTTCCTGCAACTTTTCACGGTCGTAATCCGAAGTTGATTCTTCAGACTGGCGGCGAATGCTGGCAATTCGGCCCTGCAAATCACCTTTTTTGCCTGCGCCTTCAATGATGGTTGTGTTGTCTTTATCAATAATGATCTTTTTGGCGCTGCCCAAATCGGCCAGTTCGACGCTTTCCAGCTTGATGCCCAAATCTTCCGTGATGACTTTGCCGCCGGTCAGGATGGCAATGTCTTCCAGCATCGCTTTGCGGCGGTCACCGAAGGCCGGCGCTTTAACCGCCGCGACTTTCAACACGCCGCGCAATTTGTTGATGACCAGCGCCGACAACGCTTCCGCCTCGACATCTTCGGCAATGATCAGCAAACTGCGGCCGGTTTCAGCCACTTTTTGCAGGATCGGAAACAGTTCGTGCAGCGAAGAAATTTTCTTTTCGTTCAGCAGGATCAGCGGATCTTCCAGCGTCACATCCAGCTTGGCGGGATCGGTGGCGAAATAAGCCGAAATGTAGCCACGATCAAACTGCATGCCTTCGACAATGTCGAGCGAGGTTTCAATCGTCTTGGCTTCTTCGACAGTGACAACGCCGTCTTTGCCGACTTGCTCCATCGCGGCGGCCAGCAATTCACCAATCAATTTGTCGCCATTGGCGGCAACCGTGCCGACGGCTGTCAGGTCGTCTTTGCCTTTGACCTTTTTCGACATCTTTTCAATTTCGGCGACAGCGACGGCGACTCCGCGGTCAATACCGCGTTTCAGCGCCATCGGATTCGCTCCGGCAACGACGTTTTTGACGCCTTCACGGAAAATTGCCTGGGCCAGCACAGTCGCTGTCGTTGTGCCATCACCGGCCACATCGTTTGTTTTCGAAGCGACTTCGCGCACCATTTGCGCGCCCATGTTCTGAAGCGGGTCTTTCAGGTCAATTTCTTTGGCGACAGTCACACCGTCTTTGGTAATCAACGGCGATCCGAACTTTTTATCAATGACGACATTGCGGCCACGCGGGCCCAGCGTTACGCGAACGGCATTTGCCAAAATGTTGACGCCTTCAAGCATCGCCTGGCGGGCTTCTTCTCTAAATGTCAGGTCTTTTGCCACGATTGGGTTTTCTCCTCTTAACGGTTCAGTACCGTGAGCGGTAGCGACCGGGTAATCTTTCACTTGGTCGCTACCGCTCACGGTACTGCATCAATGTTTAGCTTGCTCTTCCCACGCGAACCCGCGCCGGACGCAACAAGCGATCTCCAAACTTATAGCCGGTTTGATACTCGGCAATCACTTTGTTGTCCTGGTCGGATTCGACCGGAACAATTTCAACAGCTTCATGGATTTCGGGATCGAAATCCTGGCCTTCGCTTTCCAGAGCTGCCAACCCTAAGCCGAACATTTTCGACTCAAACAAATTCGCCGTCGCTCTGACTCCTTCAAGCAAGGCGGTAAAATCCGTTTCGTTGTGCTGGCTAGCTTCGGCAGCCGCGACTGCGCGCTTCAAATTGTCGAGCGTGTCCAGCAAGCCTGCGACCAAATCACCGCGTGCCGCTTCCAGCTTTTGTTCGGCAGTGCGATTCAGCCGAGCGCGCATTTCTTCGGTTTCAGTTTTCAAGCGTTCTTCCGCTTTGCGGAACCGGTCTGCGTGTTCGCTCAATTTACGCTCAGCTTCGCCGCGTTTTTCTTCGGCCTCTTTCAATTTCGCCTGCAACGTTTCGATTTCCGCCTGGGCGGAGCTGTCGTTTTGAAGTTCTTCATGTTCGGAAACCGAATCGGCGTCGGCAGTGACTCTGCGCTTGTCTGTGATGCGGATTTCTTCTTCTTGCGGAGCTTCCGCTGCCCCTTGAGCAGATTGTTTATTTCCCACGTCTGAACTCATTTCTTTGATAACCCTTTGAATGCGTTTGGTTAGTGATGAAAGACTCGCAATCTACCACGTGGCTTACTGAAAGCCAAAATGTGGCATTGACGATTCAGACAACGCGGAATTGGCAGATCAAAATTTGCATTGATCTGCCAACCCCGCCTTACCGGTATTCTATTTTCAACTTGCGGCGGCCGCGCTTTGTCCCGTGACAAAGACCATCTGGCCGCTTTCCAAATCCCCTTTGACGGTCAAAGTTTCACCCGGTTTTACTTCGCCACCGAGAAGCTTCATCGCCAGCGGATTCTGGATCAGGCTTTGGATTGCCCGCTTCAATGGCCGAGCGCCATAAACCGGATCGTAGCCTTCGCGCGCCAGCAACTCTTCCGCAGAAGCATCCAGCACCAGATTGATCTTGCGATCGGCCAGCATTCGCCGCAGCGCTTCAAGCTGAACCTTGATGATCGAACGAATTTGATCAATTCCCAGCCGCTTGAAGATGATGATGTCGTCAATGCGGTTCAGGAATTCCGGCTTGAACTGGCCGCGTAACTGTTCCAGTACCGCTGAGCGCATTGCTTTGTCATCACCCTGGAAATCCTGAATTTCGCGCGAACCAACGTTCGAAGTCATGATGACAACGGTGTTTTTGAAATCCACCGTTCGGCCTTTGCCGTCGGTCAACCGTCCGTCGTCAAGAATTTGCAGCAGGATGTTGAACACATCCGGATGGCCTTTTTCGATTTCATCGAACAGCACCACCGAATAAGGCCGACGACGAACCGCTTCGGTCAAATAACCGCCTTCGTCGTAACCGATATAGCCCGGAGGCGCCCCGATCAGCCGGGCGACGGAATGTTTTTCCATAAATTCCGACATATCCAGCCGCACCATCGCGTGTTCGTCGTCGAACATAAATTCCGCCAATGCGCGCGCGGTTTCGGTTTTGCCTACGCCGGTCGGGCCAAGAAAGATGAACGAACCGATGGGCCGTTTCGGGTCTTGCAAGCCTGCGCGAGCGCGGCGAACCGCATTGGCCACCGCCACCAGCGCATCATTTTGACCGATGACGCGCATTCCCAACCGCTCTTCCATCTTGACCAGTTTTTGGACTTCGCCCTCCAGCATCTTTGACACCGGAACGCCCGTCCAGCGCGCCACGACTTCTGCGATGTCTTCTTCTGTTACTTCTTCTTTCAGAGTCCGGCCAGCGGCCTGCAATTCGCCAAGCTTGGCTTGATCGGCTTCAAATTGTTTTTGCACTTCGACCATCTTGCCGTAGCGAATTTCCGCCACCTTTTCGTAATTGCCCGCGCGTTCAAGCTGTTCGGCTTCGACCTTCAAAGCTTCGATCTTCTCTTTCGCCGAGCGAATGCGTTCGATGACTTCTTTTTCCGACTGCCACTTGGCTTTCATGCCATCAGATTTCTCTTTCAGGTCGGCAATCTCTTTTTCGACCTTGGCCAGCCGCTCTTTGGAAATGGCGTCTTCTTCACGAAGCAAAGCTTGCCGTTCGATCTCCCGCTGAATGATCTCGCGTTCGACTTCGTCAATTTCAGTCGGCAGGCTGTCAATTTCAATGCGCAGCTTGGAAGCCGCTTCGTCCACCAGGTCAATTGCCTTGTCTGGCAGAAACCGATCTGTAATGTACCGATTCGACAAAGTCGCCGCCGCGACAATCGCGGCGTCTTTGATGCGAACGCCGTGATGTGTTTCGTACTTGTCTTTCAGACCGCGCAAGATCGCGATGGTGTCTTCAACGTTTGGTTCGGACGCGTACACCTGCTGGAAACGGCGCTCAAGCGCTTTGTCTTTTTCGATGTACTTCTGATATTCGTTCAGCGTCGTCGCGCCAACGCAGCGCAATTCGCCACGGGCCAACGCCGGTTTCAGCATGTTCGAAGCATCAACCGCGCCTTCTGAAGCGCCAGCGCCAACCAGCGTGTGAAGCTCATCAATAAAGACAATAATCTGACCTTCGGCTTTTTCAATTTCGCGCAGCACGGCTTTCAACCGCTCTTCAAACTCTCCGCGATACTTCGCGCCGGCCAACATCGAACCCAGATCCAAGCCGACAAGCCGTTTGTTTTTCAATGTTTCCGGAACGTCGCCGGAAACAATGCGCTGCGCCAAGCCTTCGACGATGGCGGTTTTGCCAACGCCGGGTTCACCAATGATCACAGGATTGTTTTTGGTTCGGCGCGACAGCACTTGAATCGTCCGGCGGATTTCGTCATCCCGTCCGATGACGGGATCGAGCTTGCCTTGACGCGCCAGTTCCGTCAGATCGCGCGAGTATTTCGACAGCGCCTGGTAACTTTCTTCCGCGTTTTGGCTGGTGACTTTGGCTCCGGCGCGCATCTGCTGAATCACTTTCAGCAAGGCGTCTCGGCTGATGCCATGCGAGCGCAAAATCTTCCCGGCATCCTGTTTGTCGTCGGTCAAAGCCAGCAACAGATGTTCAGACGAAATGTATTCATCTTTCAGCTTGTCAGCGTCTTTCTGCGCCTTGCTGAATGCTTCAGTCGTCCGATTACCGTAATACTTTTGGCCAAAACCGCTCACAGCAGGAAACTTTTTGATTGCCGCTTCCACTTCGCTCAGAACAGTTTGGACGTTCACTCCAATCTTTCCCAGGATGGGACGCGTTACGCCTTCAGGCTGTTCGATCATCGCGGTAAGCACGTGTTCGGGTTCGACCTGTTGATGATTCTGTTTTTCGGCCAGGGCAACGGCTGATTCAACCGCTTCCTGTGCTTTTAATGTGAACTTGTTCAGGTTCATCTTTACCTCCCAATCGAATAGACAGGATTTACAAGAATTACGGGATTGACCTGCTTGTTTCAGACATCTTGTGAATCCTGTAATTCCTGCCTGAAATTTTCTGGCCGATAAAAACTTGGGCTTCGGACTTTCTAAAAGCCCGAAGCCCTTCTGTCAATCGCTAGCCTCCATCCCACTTTCGTTTTTGTTAGCTCGCTGAGCCGTTTGTATCAGTTTTGATCGTCACGTTGATGTTGCGGGCTTTTACTTCATCACGTTTCGGCAACGTCACACGCAATACGCCGTCTTTGAACTCTGCCTTCACCTCTTCGACATTCACCGTATTGGGCAGCGTGAAAGTGCGCGTAAACGCTCCATAGTTTCTTTCCACTCGATGCCAATTCTCGCCTTTATCTTCCTTCTCGAACTTGCGCTCGCCGGTTAAGGTCAGGCGATAATTTTCGATGGAAAGATTGAAATCTTCAGCCTTCAATCCAGGCAGGTCCGCTTCCAGAACAATCGAGCCTTCGTTTTCAAAAATATCCACGTTCGGGCTCCATTTGCCAGTGAACACTTCTTCACCGCCAAAGAACCTCGGCAAACCGCCGGTAAAAATCCGACTGAATTCATCTTGAATGTTTCGCAGATCGGCAAACACCGGATCGCGCTTCACAACTCCACTAGTAGCAGTTCTCATACAATTACCTCCTTGGATCGTGTAACTAATTTTCCTCTTTCCTTTACCTGATTCTCTCAGGACCGTTCCTGAGCACGTGTGCAAGATAAAACTTGAGCCTCATCCTGTCAAGAACTTTGCCGAAAATTTTTCAGCAAACTTAAAACTTTCACTTAACAAGTTCACAGGTGAAGACTTATGCCATTTTTTTACTGCTTAACTTGCAACCATGAGACTTCTGTAGACAATTCGGTCAGACCAAAACGAACGACAATCCACAACAACCTTAACTCTGCGGAGGTTTCCCGTATGCGAATCAATCATTTTGCACGCCTTTTCTTGGGCACAACAGCAATCCTGCTATTTCAACTCCTGGCGGCCACAACTCAAACCCAGCAATTTGTCCCCAATTACGATGAATCGAAGATTGGTTCGTACACTTTGCCCGACCCGTTGGTAATGAACGACGGGCGCAAAGTGACGACGGCCAGCCAATGGCGAGCGCGTCGGCAGGAAATCCTAAAGCTTTACGAAACTCACGTTTATGGCCGAACTCCGGCGGCGGCAAAATCTGCGCGCATCAGCTTTGTGGAAACTTCGCGCGATCCGAAGGCGCTGGGCGGATTGGCAACCCGAAAAGAAGTGACGGTTTACCTGGCTGGCAAAAAAGACGGGCCGAAAATGTCCGTGCTGTTTTACATCCCGAATGTTCGCACGCAAGCTGCGCCGGTTTTTCTGGGTTTGAATTTCAATGGCAACCAGGCAATCAGCAACGATCCGGGAATAACGCTGGCTTCAAGCTGGCTGCGCGACGCTAAAGAAACGGGCGCGGTCAATAATCGCGCGACGGAAAAATCTCGCGGCACTGAAGCCAGTCGCTGGGCTGTGGAAATGGCCATCAAGCGCGGGTATGCCGTGGCCACGATTTACAATGGCGACCTGTTTCCGGATCACAAAGAAGGATTGAAGGAATCGGTCATCCCATACTTTTACCGAAACGGACAAACTTCCCAGGCAGCAGACGATTGGAATGCGCTGGGGGCCTGGGCTTGGGGATTGAGCCGCGCGGTGGATTACATTGAAAAAGATAAAGACCTGGATGCCAAACGAATCGCCTTGCTGGGGCATTCGCGGCTGGGCAAAGGCGCATTGTGGGCTGGCGCGCAGGATGAACGCTTTGCGCTGGTGATTTCCAACGAAAGCGGCGAAGGCGGAGCAGCGTTGGCCAGGCGCAATTACGGAGAAACGGTTGAACGCATCAACACCTCATTTCCATATTGGTTCAACGCGAATTTCAAAAAGTACAACAAGGACGTGGCTTCCCTGCCAGTAGATCAGCATATGTTGCTGGCGCTGATGGCTCCACGTCCGCTGTATGTCGCTAGCGCCGTAGAAGACCAATGGGCAGACCCGCGCGGAGAATTCCTGTCAGCAAAGGCTGCTGATCCTGTGTACCGTTTGCTTGGAACAGATGGGCTGGGAGTAACGGAAATGCCCGGATTGCATCAACCTGTGATGACCACCATCGGCCATCACATTCGAGCCGGAAAACATGACGTGACCAATTACGATTGGGAACAATACCTGAATTTCGCTGACAAACATCTGCGGCGCAAAGCCAAATAATCAACCGCGGCCCAGATAAGGCTGGCCAATCGGCAGAACGATGGCTTCCAGCATGTTTACGTTGGGCGGCAGCGAAGCCATGGCGACGGCAGCCTGGGCGATGTCGTCTGCGCTCATCGTTGGTTCGCCGTTCCGAAGACGGCTTTCAGCCAATGTCGGGACTTCGACATTGCCGGGATGCAGACAGCCGCAGGTAATGCCGAACTCTCGGCCTTCCAGCGCGGTCACCTGCGTCAATCCCGAAATCCCAAACTTGCTTGTGCTATAGGCCGCAGAGTTTGGCCGCACACGCTGCGCCGAAATCGAACCGATATTGATGATGCGTCCTCCGCGCTGCGCTTTCATAATCCGCATCGCTTCGCGTGTGCAAAGAAAAGGCCCGCGCAGATTCGTGGCAATCACCCGATCCCAGGCTTCCACAGACAATTCTTCCAAGGGGCCGCCGTCGAAAACGCCTGCGTTGTTGACCAGAATGTCCAAGCGTCCAAATTTCTCCATCACCTGGCGAAAGAGGTCTTTCACTTGCGCTTCGTCAGTAACATCGGCTTGAACAACCAGCACTTCGGCTCCGGCGTTTACCAAAACTTCGGCGTTTTGGTTCAGCCGTTTCAGGTTGCGGGAACTAAGAACGAGCGACGCGCCTTCAGCGGCAAAAGCGTTGGCAATTCCCTGCCCTATGCCCTGACTGGCTCCAGTGATCAGCGCGACTTTGCCTTCAAGTTTGTTCATGGGGTTATTTGGGTAACGGCATGACGGATTGAGTGACCAGCACGAATTCCGTACCGTTGAATTGAAAATCCAGATTGTGCTGCTGCTCGCCTTTTTCTTTGTCGGTGGTTGCGCCCATCAAACGAATCAACGGCGCTTTGCCTTCTTCGTGGCGCAATCCCATTCGCAGATATTTGTCGCCGGTTGGGAACGCCCGTGCGAGCTTATCTTTCTTGTCGGCGACGAGCGGCAGTTTCACTCCTTCACGCAGAATCACGGCGAAATAGTTCTGGCCGGTTTTAACCGGCTTGGCATAAATAACGATCAAACTGTCGTAGACGCCTTTGGTCACGGCGTCAATGCGCGCGGCGTAAATCAGTTCTGCCTGTGCGCCGCCCGCCGCCAGCGTTTCGGCTTTGGCGGCTTCCAGATCGGGAGCGGCAATTTTCGGGTTGCGAGTTAATTGCGCCAAAACAGGGGGGGCTAAGGTCAAAACCAGCAACAAAGCCAGCAAAGGGATCAGACGGTTCATAAATTCCTCCAGTCATCGCGTAATACCTTACCGAATTTACCCTTGCCAAGGCGCGGGCAACGAACGAAACACTATTCATTTTCATTGGCAGGTCCAGGTTTGTCCAGTTGTAAAAATTTTACGACGAGCCGTTATTGCCATAATGAAATTGCAGTGCTAGATTCCTGCCGCCAATCGCCCCGGGGTTTTCTGCGCTATCGTTGAAACGCCAACCGCCAGAAACCGATTTACGCTCTGGACCCGTTCCCCCGAGACTTCCATAACATCACTCAGTTTTGAAAAGGAGATTCCCAATGAATAAGATGAAAATCATGAGCAGTTTGTTTGCGCTTTTTGTGGCAATACTGGTTTGCAGTTCGCAAGCACAGGCACAAGCCACGCGGACCTGGGTTTCCGGTGTCGGTGACGACGCAAATCCCTGTAGCCGCACCGCTCCGTGCAAAACTTTTGCGGGAGCGATTTCAAAAACTGCAGCATCGGGTGAAATCAGCGTGCTTGATCCAGGGGGGTACGGCGCGGTGACCATTACCAAATCCATCACCATCAATGGCTATGGCCAAATCGCAGGCATTTTGGCCGCCGGAACCAATGGGATCATTGTTAACGCCGGAGTAAATGACAAAGTTGTTATCAAAAACATCTCCCTTGTTGGCGCAGGCACTGGACTGGATGCCATTCGCTTTCTGGCTGGAAATCAGTTGACGGTCGAAAACGTTCAGATCAGCAATTTTACCGGCGACGGAATCGAAGCGGCTCTAACCAACAGCGGCAGGTTGTACGTTAAGGACACCAACATCACCAGTTGCGCAACCAGCGGCATCAAGGTGGCAACCACAGCCGGAGTTGCGATCGCTTCGCTGGATAACGTGAGAATCGAAAACGTCCCCATCGGTTTCCAAGTCGCTGGAGGCAGCAGCTTCGCCGTGCTCCAAAACTGCTCTATTGTGTCATGCTCCAGCAGCGGAATTTTGGCCGCCACTTCTCCGGCAGTGATCAGCGTAGAAAATTCCACCATTGCTTTTAATAACATTGGGGTCAATGCCAACGTTTCAGGCACCACGATCAGAATTTCCGGCAATGGAATTTACAACAACACCCAGGGAGTAAGATTCGTTGCGGGAGCAGTTGTCGAATCTGACGCTTCAAACAAGGTTGCCGGTAACGGCTCTTCGCAAGCTCCGAATAGCGTCATTGCCAAACAATAAGCAGGCCATCAGCTTTCAGGAATTCACATTATCCAGCCTTGCATCAATCAGATAAGTTGATGCAAGGCTGTCCTTTTTGTTCAATCAACATTCAGCGCTTTTCCACCTCATTTCATTTCATCACCAAATCCTCACCAAGACATCACACAAACCTCATGAGCCAAATTGTTCCCTTGAATACAATCCGTTGCGTTGGAGAGAGGAACGAAACAAATGACGAAACTGATTCCACAAATGGTCGCAGAGACGGTTGACTACTTTATCGAACTGGCTCGCGCCGAAGATCTAACCGGGTGGAGTCACTACAAGAAAATGATTTTGGCTCAGGTCCAATCCCGCTGAGCTTTCCATAAACTTTATACAGTTTAGAAAAAGGAGATTCATTAATGATTAAATTGAAATTGGTCAGCAGTTTGGTTGCGCTTTTTATGGTCGTGGTCGCTTGCAATTCGCAGGCGCAGGCACAAGCCACACGAACCTGGGTTTCCGGTGTAGGTGACGACGTCAACCCATGCAGCCGAACCGCCCCGTGCAAGACATTTGCCGGAGCAATTTCAAAGACAGCCCCGGGCGGCGAAATCAGTGTGATGGACGCGGGCGCGTATGGTGCAGTGACAATTACCAAAGCCATCACCATTAATGGGTATGGACAGATCTCAAGCATCCTGGCTAGCGCAACCAACGGGATAGTCGTTAACGCTGGGGCAGCCGACAAGGTCATCCTTAAAAACATCTCCATAATTGGAGCGGGCACGGGGCTGGATGGCATTCGCTTCCTAGCTGGAAATCAGTTGACGGTCGAAAATGTACAGATCAGTAATTTCTCCGGTGACGGAATTGAAGCTGCGTTAAGTAGCGGCGGCAGACTGTTTGTCAAAAACACCAACATCACCGCTTGCGCAGGCAGTGGTATCAAAATTTCCACCGCTGCTGGCGTGTCCACAACCTCTCTGGACGACGTCAGAATCCAGAACTTGGTGAATGGAGTTGAAGTGGGTGCGGGCAGCAACTTCGTTATGATTCAGCGCTCTTCCATCGTGTCGAACACCAGCAATGGAATTCTGGCCGCCACTTCCCCGGCAGTCATCAGCGTGGAAAATTCCACGATTGCTTTCAACAATAACGGCGTTAATGCAAACGTGGCCGGAACCACGATCCGGATTTCCGGCAATGGAATCTACAACAACACTACTGGTGTGAAATTCGTTGCCGGAGCAGTCGTTGAATCCGACGGCACAAACAAGCTTGCCGGTAACGGTTCTTCGCAGGCCCCGAATAGTGTCATCGCCAAACAATAACATTGTATCTGTGTAAAATATTGAACTGATTACCATTGGCGCTGGAGAAACAATTTGGATCTCCAGCGCCAATGCTTTAGCTGCCGATCTTAAAAGTAGAATGCGCTGTGCATTCGTTCCTCAAGCAGAATTGAAATGGGTGGCAGAAGCAACTTCACATTAATCAATCCCTCCTCTATTATCTCCCACTCTGGCAGCGAGACTTCGACCGCATTTCCCCAACAATAAATTTCGAAAATTCGATACTTGTAATACGGTGAAGGCAGAGAGTTTGCCGCCGGAGGCAGTCTGACATCTGACGAATCAAGCGAATCGCCGGTATGACGTAACTTCAAGTCCCCAACGATATCGTCAGGTATCAACAACCTCACACGAAAACTTTCGACCGGAGCAGTAACCTGATGCCTACTAAACATATTCCGGGAACTGGCCAATCGAGCCAGCCAGACAACACTCAACCGGAATCTCAACAATCATCCAATGGCCATCATCCGACCGGAAAACTTTCTGGTACAGGGCAGGCGGCGAATTCAGCGCCGGATTACATGGCGTTGTTGACACAACTCGCCTGTAAGGAACGCGACCTGAAAACGTTAGCCCATTTACTCGCCGCCAGAGACGCCGAACTGGCGCAGATCAAAGCTTCCCGTAGCTGGCGATGGATGGGGCATTTTTGGCAAATCAAAAACGAATATGTTCTGCCTGTGTTGAAGCCTGTTTTGAAATTGTTGGGGTTGGCCAAGCCTCTGCCACAGCCCACTGAAACCTCCGCGCAAACCGTGCCTTTGCCGGTATCCGCGCCGCAAACGAATTTCTTGCCAGGCTTAACCAGTAACCCCGGTGCATATGATGTCATTTGTTTTCCCATCATTGACTGGGATTTCCGCTTTCAGCGTCCGCAACATTTGATGTCCCAGTTTGCCGCTGCCGGACACAGGGTCTTTTACATCTCGCACAGCTTCTGCAGCCTCGATACGCCATACCAGATCAGGGAAAAGGCCAAGAACATTTACGAAGTCACCCTGGGCGGATCGGATTTAAGCGTTTATCGTGACCAGCTTGACACTTACCAGCGGACGCAACTGGTTTTTTCGTTGGATACATTACGCCGTGACCTTTCGCTTGGCGCGACCGTTTCAATTGTTCAATTGCCGTTCTGGTGGCCGGTGGCAGACCAGGTGAGGACGCAATTTGGCTGGCCGATTGTTTATGATTGCATGGATCATCACGCCGGATTTTCGACCAATACAGAAGAGATGTTGGAACAGGAACACAGACTTTTTTCTGCTTCCGACCTGGTTGTCGTTTCATCCGCTTCGCTGGAAGAAGAAGCCAGAGCCTTTGGCGCTGATCCATTAGTCCTGCGCAACGCTTGTGAATACGAACATTTCGCCAAGGTTGAGCAGGCAAAAAACAAACGACCCGTGATTGGATATTACGGAGCGATTGCCGATTGGTTTGATTCCGATCTGGTCGCCGATTTGGCTGAAGCGCGTCCGGACTGGAATTTTGTGCTGGTCGGTTCGACCAATTTGGCAGACATCAGTCGCCTGAGCCGGCTGCCCAATATCACCTTGGCGGGCGAACAACCGTACGCGACGCTGCCTCGCTGGTTGACGAAATTTGACGCAACGCTAATTCCATTCAAACGTATGCCGCTGACGGAAGCGACCAATCCTGTCAAAGCGTATGAAATTCTGGCCGCTGGCAAACCGCTCGTTTCCGTTCCGCTGCCGGAAGTCGTCGCATTGGGACCGGTAGTTCGACTGGCTTCAACCGCCGAAGAGTTCGAGCACGAAATCGAAGCTGCGCTGAAGGAAAATACTCCCGAACTTATTGAAGCCCGGCGCGCTTTTGCCAAAACCAACACCTGGCAATGCCGCTTTGAAGCCTTGTCGCCAGCCGTCACCCAGACGTTTCCGAAAGCTTCGATCATCATCGTCACCTATCATAACCGGGACTTAAACCGGATGTGTTTGGAAAAGCTGTACGAGCAAAGCGAATGGCCCAATTTTGAAGTCATCGTGATTGACAACGCTTCGACTGACGGCACGCCCGAATATCTGCAAGAAGCCGAAAAGATTTTCCCGAACCTCCGTGTTGTGCTGAATGACAAAAACCTGGGCTTTGCCGCCGCCAACAACATCGGGCTGAAGATGGCAACGGGTGATTATCTGGTGCTGCTGAATAATGACACGGTGATTTCGCGCGGATGGATGACTTCATTGCTGCGCCATTTGCACACGGATCCCGAAATCGGTCTGGTGGGCCCGGTTACAAACGCCATTGCCAACGAAGCCAAAATCGAAGTCGGCTATCAACAAGTTGAAGACATGCCCGTTTGGGCGGCAAATTACGTCCGCGAACACGACGGCGAAACCTTTCCGATTCCGATGCTGGCGATGTTTTGCGTGGCCATGCGTCGTCAGGTGTTTGAGGAAATCGGCTTGCTGGACGAACAGTTCGGCATTGGCATGTTTGAAGACGACGATTACTGCCGCCGCGTCACCGTAGCGGGTTACAAACTCGCCTGCGCGCGTGACAGCTTCATTCATCATTGGCAACGCGCTTCCTTCAAGCTTCTGGGGGAAGAGGAATACTTGCGCATTTACCACGAAAACCAGCGCAAGTTTGAAGAAAAGTGGAAGCACGCGGCGCTGGATTCCGAACTGGAAAATTATCGCCAACAGCTTGGTGATGTGCTGGCCAGAATCGAACAAAGCCGTGGTGTCGTGATCTTTCTGCCTTCAATTGGCTGGCGAGTGCATTTGTTTCAGCGGCCGCACCATCTGGCGCGAACTTTTGCCCGCCAAGGCTACGTGGCTATCTTTGATAGCAGCGGTTCGCAAGACGGCGTCAAAGGTTTTGAGGAAATTGAGCACAATGTCTTTCTCTTCGACGGACCGGAAAAGCTCCTTCACGAAATACCGCAGCCGATTTTGTGGACGTTTCCGTATAACTACGACCGCGCGGACAAATTTCCGGATTCAGCCCAGAAAGTGTACGACTGGATAGACGACCTGGCGGTTTTCCCTTATGAGCGTGAGTTTCTGGAGCGCAATCACGAGCGCGCGCTGCGTGAAGCTGCAATTGTCGCCAGTGTCGCCATGCCGCTGCACAAACAGGCGCTGAAGCTACGACCGGATGCCATCTACCTTCCCAACGGCGTTGAGTTTGAAGCCTTCGCCAAACAACAGGAAACAGAACAGCCTGAGTCTCAAACAGATTTGCGTGTGTTGTCGCCGATTGTTCTGGCGGACCCGGAGATGGATTCGTTTCTTCGCGAAGAAAAGCCGATTGCCGGATATTACGGCGCGCTGGCTTCGTGGTTTGACTACGATTTGATGGATGCCGTGGCGAAGCAGCGGCCGGATTGGAACTTCCTGCTGATCGGCCAGTCGCTGGATCACAGCCTGGGAGAACATTCGCTGCTGAATCGCCCCAACATTAAATGGATCGGCCCGCGCGAATACAGATCGCTTCCTGCGTATTTGCAGCTTTTCGAAGTGGCAATGATTCCGTTTGCCATCAACGAAATCACTTTGGCGACTTCGCCGCTGAAGCTCTACGAATATATGGCTGGCGGCAAACCGGTGATCGCCACGCCCATGCCTGAATGCCAGGCGTTTCCGGAAGTTTTCATCGCTCGCAACGCCGAAGAGTTTTCGAAACTGCTGGATGCTGCTTCTGAGCGTGGACGCGACCCCGCGTTCCGGCAGCAACTGCAAACGCTGGCGCACGAAAATTCATGGACGGCGCGAGTCCGCGTGATTGAACATGCGCTTGGGCCAATAACCGGCCAGGAAACAGCCCCACAGACGAACAAGCCTGAACAAGCTTTGGAGCCTCCGCAAACTCAGGAAAACGAAGTGCGGGAAAACCTGCAAAAAACAAAAATTGAGCTCCCCAGAATTTCTGCGGATGCTTCTGCTAAACAGCTTTATGAACGGTTCAGCCATTTCCGCAAGCCCGACAACGAAAACTTCTATACGGCTCTGACCCGGCACTTTTCCTCGATTCCCGATGACGCCTGCCTGCCGATGTATTTTGAATTTGCCATTAGCAGCAACGAACGCGGACGGCACGTGGCAAGCCTGCTGAGCCAGCGGACGAAATTGCGTGGCAAACGGTACCTGGATGTTGGGTGCGCTTACGGAGGATTCCTGGTCGCCTTTGCTGAACAAGGTGCGGACGTCACAGGTTTTGATCTGGATTCTATGTTGCTTGGTTTGGCGCAGCACAACCTGCGCGACCACAATCTGGATGCTCCGTTGCAATTGCTGGACGCGACCGACGCAGAACGATTGCGCCCATTGCACGACAGTTTTGACATCATTACTTGCAACGACGTGATCGAACACGTGGACGACCCGCGCGCTTTGGTTCGCAACATCGCCGATATGCTGACCGAAGGCGGCCTGGCGTACTTTGAAATCCCCAACGCCCGGCATCCTCAATACGTTTTGAGCGACGGGCACTATCAATTGTTCGGAATCACACTGTTGGATTACCCGTCGGCAAGCGCATACTTTTCCGTGTTGCATCCCGGCAGACCGTATGGAGTCCGCCATTACCTGAAGCTGAAAGAATATGAAGACCTTTTCGCTGAATTCGGGCTGAGCCTTAGTCTGCTTGAGGAAAGCGTTGATGGATTGTCGGTAGAAATGATCCGGAAAGAAGCGGCCAAGTTACACGCGGCAGCGGTAACCGGGTTAAGCAACTTCCCTTCCTCAACTCCACATGAGGTCATTGAAAGCTGGCGCAAACGCATAAGCAACGCGCTGACAAACTATCTGGAAACTCTGGAATCTGCGCCCCTAGGAACCGAACAACAGCGCCGCGACTTTCTGGCGAATTATGGCCCCGGATTTTGGCGAATCATCGCCCAGAAAAAAGCTCGGGTGCTTTGAACTTGTGTCACACCAGTGTAGCGAGGATAAATTCGCTCGCTACACTGGTGGAGCATTGAGTTCACTTTACATTGATCTGCGCACTTCCAACATTTGAGTTCGCATCGAACGCTCTGAAAGCGACGACGTGCGAACGCGAATCCGGCAATGTGACTTTCACCAGAAACTCTTCACGTTTGGAATCGGCGATTCCGTCTACGGGAAAGACCGTTTTCCACGTTCCGCCATCAAGCTGATATTCGGCGCGCTTGATGATCGAAGTCGTATCGCTGGCGCGAAAGGTCACTTCGACATTTGTTCCAGAAATGCGCGGCGCATCGGCCGTCACCGTTGGTGATGTGTTATCCACATCCACCGACTCAGTTTCCAGTTCATCGCTCAAGGCCATGTTGGCAGGATTCGACGGCGCATCAGTCGCCACAACTTTGAACACGTAACGGCCATCTGGCAACGCATTGGCATCAACCGTGAAGTAATTATCCCGAAAGTTCAGCTTCAAGGGATAGAACTCCGCCGAATTGCCTGCGCGGTAATAAATTGAATACTCAACCGAATCGCCGTTGCGGTCTTCAGTTTGCCATTGCAGGGAAATCGCGCCCCGCTGCGGAACTCTTCGCGGAGGAATAACGATCGCCGCTGCGCTGCCTTCACTGCCAGCCGCATCGCCGCCGCCACCATCAACAATTGGCTGCGGCAAAGCCATCAATGCCACTCCCGGCGGCAAAAAATTCAGCGAAGTGATTTTAGGCGCGACGTTGCGGGGCAGGTAAGAAACCGTCACTTCGCGCAATTTGGGCTCAATTGTCCCCGCGCGTTTCAGCTTTGCACGCCATTGAATAAATCTTGCCGCCGGACTTTTGATCGCGTCACCTTCGGAATTTGTGATGGCCGCCGACCAATCGCTCCAGGTGGAATCCGGCGTGGCCGTATTTCCGCTGCGAGTTTGCAATTCAATCGCGCCTTCACCCACCCAGGAAATTCTGCCCCAGGCCGCGGTTGTGGAGGCTTCGCGGATGGAGGAAGTATAAGTTCCACTCGTGGCGCTTTCAGCGTTCAGCTTGAAAAGCTTGCCCAAATTCGATGCCGCAACATAAGTCTGATTGCCAGCCTTCACAAACCGCGACGTTTGGGCTTCGGAAGATTGCGCCAATAAGGAAGGCTTTTGCCCGGGGGCGACGCCAAAGATTCTGCCCTTTTGCCCCGTTCCGATCATGGCCCTGCCATTTGCATCCATGGCAACGGCAAACGCGACGGCGTCTTTTGAATCCCACAACGTGTCCGCTGCGCCGTTGGCATCCAGACGATAAAGCGCGCTTTTACTATTTCCCCCGCTGCTGGCGGAAGACGAAGATGTAGAGGCTGGCGTGCTGGACGAAGTGCCTGAATCCAATACCTGAACATCGCTGATCGTGATGGTCACTCCACCGCCATCGTCAATCACCTGCGGAGGCGTGACGCCGGACGAAGCTGACGAAGCATTTGCCCCACCGCTGCCAGCCGTATCCGCCAACGCCAGCGCATAGATTTCACCTTTGCTGCCAATGGCAAGGTCGCGGATTTCCCGCTGCGCCGAATCAAACAGCGTAAACGCTTTGCCTTCCGGCGAAATCCGCAAAACCATTCCGCCCGGATCGGTTCCGGCAATGATGTTTCCGGCAGCGTCAACTTTCAGCACCGTGATATTGGTTTGTGTTGTATTGACCAGCGGAGCGCCCGTGCCGTCGGCATTAACCCGATAAATGATTCCTTTGTCGCCTGTGCCGACCAGCAATCGCCCTTGCGCGTCGAACGCCAACGACCAGATATATTTTGTCTTCGGCTCGAAAAAGACCCTGGCTTCGCCGCTGGGCGTAATGCGATAAATTTTCCCATCCGGTGAAGTTCCGGCGTAAATGTTCCCCGCCGCATCAATTGCCAGCGCCATCACATCCAGTTCAGAAGTTTTGTACAGCAAAGCCCCTTTGCCGCTCGCGTCCACTTTGAACACGCGACCTTCGTGGCCAGTCCCCAGGTACACGTTGCCGGATTTATCCGCGACCGCCGACCAAACATACGCCTGTTTGGTGTCAAACACTTCTGTCAGCGCTGGTGCCAACGAGATCGTCCCACTGTCTGCGATGGAAACTCCCTCCGCATCACCTTTTTCGACTTCGGCGCGTGTGTTGACCCGCCAGAAAACCGGGCCGCTGGCTGAAACGGTAAAGATGAACATTGAAATAAGGGAAAGAGTAAGAAGGGATAAAAAAGTTTTTCGCATTCTGATTTGAATCCTGAGTTGAATTGCTGACGATTAAATCGGGTAATCTCCAATCCACTTTACCCAAGGGAATGTACCTTTGACGGCATTGTATAAGCGTTTGTCGCCTGTATAAAAATCGAGGCCATGAGCTTCAGCCAGAGCAAGGTAGGCAGCATCGTAAACTGAACGTTGATATTGTATGGCTAATTGAAATGCGCGACTTTGATAAGGAAGAAATTGGTGACGTTCAATGTTAATTACTTTGAAATCGGCAAGTGCAACGACTGCCTCTGCTTCTGTCAGGCGCGCTCTAGTTACAGCCACTTTGAGAACGTTACCAACTTCATAATCAAAAAGTATTGGCACCAGTAACTCAACCCGGCCCGCCACGAAATCATCTTGTAGCGCGTCTGCCTGAACGAGTTCGCCTTCGTCACGTAATCGCCACTTAATTGCCACGGATGAATCAATTACACGTCGCTCAACGCTCACGGCCTTCCTCAATCATTTCACGGATATCCATCCCAAGTGGAGGCATTGCATCGCGGGCTGCACGCATTCGCTGGAAGATCTCTCTCTGGCTTTCAACCGAAGCGGGTTCACTCTCCAGAAAAACAATTGCCACCGGCACTTCCCCTTTCACT
Source organism: uncultured Heliomicrobium sp. (assembly GCA_964570175.1). Taxonomy (GTDB): domain Bacteria; phylum Acidobacteriota; class Blastocatellia; order RBC074; family RBC074; genus RBC074. The sequence continues at coordinate 40,899 of CAZMXG010000022.1, forward strand.
TCGGGTAACCGCTCTGAAGGCAGAAGTTTGAAATTTTTGCCATCGTAAGTTGCTTGAACCGCAATCATACCTCCTCCTTTTCTTCATTGATTAACCACATTCACGGTCAGCGTTCGCTGTCCGGAAATGACGAATTCAGCAGCCGGCAATTCCTTTTCAAAAATTGTCGCAGACGATGTTTTAACGTAACCGCCCACAGTTCTTTCAGAACCAAGTGTCGCCAACACAGATGGCGGCAAGCTGGGCAATTCTTCATTGTTGATCACTGCGCCGGATTCGCCACGCGTAAGTTTGACGTACAGGCGGTCGGCTTTGCGAACCTTGTTCAGTTCGCGGACAAGATGGCTCAGCGATTTCGGCGAAAATCCGGTGCGCGGTTCCATAGCCTGAATCGAAGCGCCGTCGCCCACAACGATCTGCAATGGCCCGAGCGGCGCATCGGCAGGGATTTCCACCGGGATGCGTTCGACGTATTCGCTGCCGCTTTCAGTTCGGGCAAACGCCTGAATCTCGATCTTGTCGCCGGGCCGAACTTCCGAACGGTTGATCCACAACCGGTCAAGCTGTCCTGTACTGCGCGCGTCACGCGAAGTAATGTCAAAGCTGATTTTTTCCAACTGCACATCGCCAAACCCGCTGTTGAGCAAGGTGCTGATCGGTTTGGACAGCGCAAACGCTGCGGCCAATGGAGCGTTCATCGAAACCGACAAGCGGTTTTCAAAACTGATGTCTGGCTGGTTTTTCAGCTTGATGCTGCTGTTGATTTGCAGCGTTGAATCGCCGATGGCGCGTTCGGTCGAAGAGATGGTTGAAATAATCGTCATCTGCATCAGAATCGGCGTCAGAAACCGGTCGGAAACGACGTCGAAATTATATGTTTGTTGTTTGCCCAAACTGGTTTTCAGATTGATGGTGACGGGGATCATTTTTGGCGTTTTCCCCAGTTCGCCATAAATTCCGGTTGAACGGTCGCCGCTGATGGTTCCCACCATTTCGGTCGGAAAACTGATTTTGAACGATGTCGCCTGACTGGACATGACGGTGACGACTTCGCCTTCGTGCATGGGGAAGTCCGAAACGCCAAGGCTCAAAAACGGATGGCCAAACGCATAAATCCGATTGCCGTCGCGGTATGTCACCGTTCCAGCCGCCGCCATCGAATAATCTCCACGCACCAGCGGAACAACAATCGTCGAACCGGGTTTCAGCGTTTCGGCATTGGCTTTTTTCAGTTGAGAAATTGGCGCAGTCCCCGCAACGCCAGCCACTGGCGAAAATCCCCAGGACTGAAACAGCGGCGCAAAGCGCGCCACCACTTCCGGCGAAACGCCGCTGATGGACAACGGAGTGGCAATCGGCATCAAAACCTGCCCATTGCCTGGCGCGGAAACGGCTTGCGAACCACCCGCGCCCGCTTTGCCACTCAGCCCTTCAACAAACTCTTTGTATTCGCCCGAATTGGCATTGAAGGAAATTTCCGAAAACGACACCGAACGCGGCTGGTCGGATTTCTTTTCGATTTGCCGCTGGTCGAAAACCTTCAGCATTTCCCCGATTGGCGTAATTCCGGCGATTGGGTCTTTGGCGAATTGGTAGCCGAAAGCGACGGCTCCGAGCAGCTTGCCGTCAATGTAAACCGGCGAACCGCTCATCCCCTGGAACACTCCCATGTGGTCATAATCGTCGCCAAGCAATTTTGAGAGCACGGCGTTTTGCCCCGGATTCGGAAATCCAGTCAGCACACCCAAAATCTCCAGATCGAATTTTTTGGGCTCGCTGCCGCTGACCACGGTGTAGCCAACAGCGCGCATTCCGATTTTGACTTTCTCGACCGGAAAAAAATCGCCTTTTGGATCAGGCTTCTGGGGAGTTTGGCCAAAGATTGTAAAAGCAATGCTCGCTGCGAACAGCACAGAAACCACCAATCGCCTCATATTTTTTGTTACCTCTCTAGACGTGATTGCCAAATTGCTTGGACAGCAAGGCGCGGGCAATATACCACAGGCCATTGCAGAATGCGGATTGGGGACCGTAAAGATGAAGAACAACTGCATTCGGATGGCTTGCAAATTTTATTCGACCAATCCGCAAACCAACTCTTCTTATCCCCGTTTCGGCAAGCTGACATTGCCAAGAATAGACTTACGTTCTCACATTCACAGGAGGGACTTATGCCGATTACGAGGCTTGGAAAAGCTCCCGGCGGAGCTTCAACCAGCAGACGAAAACGATTCGTTTCGCTGACGATTCTGACCCTGGCCGCAGCCTTTGCACTGCATCAATTTGACGGATTCAGGTCTTTCGCAGCGCTGATTCAAGACCAGGACGATCCGAAAACCTATCCCAAAATTTCCGCCGGCGATTGTGGCTATCTGCAAAACCCAGACGGATTCCGCAGCGCCGTCGCCCAGCATCGGGAAATGGTTTCCGAAACCACAACGGCAGTCGCTGCCGCGCTGAACGACACTGGCGCGGAACTGGTGCCGCCGCAAAGCATCCCGCGCAAAAACTTCATCGACAACATCATTTTCGACCGAATGCAGCGCGACAACGTGCAATCGGCTTCCATTTCAACCGACGAAGAATTCGTCCGACGAGTATATCTGGACATCAGTGGCCGCATTCCTTCCGCGACAGAAGTGACGGCGTTTCTGGCCGACACCAGCGCCACCAAACGCGACGCGCTGGTGGATAAGCTGATTGGCTCGCCGGAATACGTGGACAAATGGACAATGTTTTTCGGCGACCTGTACAAAAACAACGCCCGTTCAACCAACGTCAACCGTTTTACCGGCGGACGCGATGCGTTTTATCTCTACATCAAGGACGCCGTCAGCAAAAACAAGCCCTACAACCAAATGGCCAGGGAAATGATTGCCAACGACGGCGACAACTTTGTCCAGGGAGAAGTCAACTTCATCGTCGGCGGCACGGTTCCGATGGGACCAGCGCAGGACACAATGGACGGCACAGCCGTTGAAGTGTCGCGCGCGTTTTTGGGGATCAACGCGACAGACTGTTTGCTCTGCCACGATGGCGCAGGACACCTGGATCAAGTCAATCTGTGGGGGTCGCAAAAAACGCGGCTTGACGCCTGGGGGATGTCTGCGTTTTTTGCGCGCACACGACGCCAGCGGCAAGTTCTGTCGCAGCAACCCAATTACGTCAAATTCCTGGTTTCGGAAAATCCGAATGGCGAATACCAGCTCAACACGACCACGGGCAATCGCCAGGTGCGAGAAGCGATCAACGGTCAAAGCAATGTTGTCCCCAAATACTTTCTGGGCGCTGGCGGCGGCGTCAACGCGGGCGAAAATCGCCGCCAGGCCATCGCCCGACTGGTCACCGCCGACAAACAATTCGCACGCGCGGCGGTCAATTACATCTGGGAAAAGCTGATGGTCGAAGCCCTGGTTTCGCCGTCGAATGCCTTTGATCCTGCCAGGCTGGATCCGGCGGCAACATTGCCATCGGGCTGGACACTGCAACCGGCCAACGCTGAGCTCTTGAATTCACTGGCCGATGAATTCATCAAACAGAATTACGACATTCGCAAACTGATCGCACTGATCGCCAAATCAAACACCTATCAGTTGTCATCGCAATACTCCGGCACGTGGAGCCTGTCGCTGGTTCCATATTACGCGCGCAAATTCATTCGCCGGATGGACGCCGAGGAAATCCACGACGCCATTCTAAAAGCCACGAACTTCACCGCGACTTACCAAATGCGCGATTCGCTGAATCAAAATACCTTCACCGTCAATTGGGCGATGCAATTGCCTGACACGTTGGAACCCCGAACCAATCCGCAAATCGCCAATTTCATGAACCTGTTCATTCGCGGCGACCGCGATGTGAAGCCCCGCTCGCTGGAACCTTCGATCCAACAATCCTTGTCGCTGATGAACAACGCGTTCGTGATGGGTAAGATTCATCAGGCCAACGCCGGTTCGGCAGTGGCGACGCTGCTGGCAAACACTGCGCTGACCGACCGGCAGATTGTCACGCAATTGTTCCTGAACACATTGTCGCGCAATCCGCGCCAGGATGAACTGGACGCACTGCTGCCGCTGTTTTCGTCGCAAGGAAAGCGGCAGGCAACCGAAGGCATTCAATGGGCGCTGCTGAACAAGATGGATTTTATCTTCAACTACTGATCGAGTCAGTACCGCGACCAGTAGGGAGCGGGTTTTATTAAGAGGTGAACAATGGCGAACAAATTTTATAAAGAATTGAACGACACCAAAGCGCCGAGGGGAATCACGTCTCCACTGACGGGGCCAGCACTTGGCCGGCGCGACTTTTTCAAGCTCGCAGGTGCGGGCGTCGCTGGCGCGTTAGCGACAACCGGAATGACGCGAGAAACATTAGCGGCAAGCACAATCAGCGCTGTGGCGCCTGAGCTAATCAACAAAGCCCGCTATTGCATCTTCGTGTTGATGACAGGCGCGCCTTCGAGCATGGACACTTTCGATTTGAAAGTCGGTTCGTGGACGCCGTCGGATTTCAATCCGACCAGTTTCAACGGCACGATGTTCCCGCAAGGATTGATGCCGGAACTGGCCAAGCAGATGAACCGATTTGCCATCGTCCGCAGCATGCGCGCTCCGGCGCTGGTGCATCCGCTGCAACAAACCTGGGCGCAAATCGCGCGCAGCCCAAGCTCTGCGCTGGGCAAAGTCGCACCGAACATCGGCAGCGTCGTTTCCTTGGAATTTGAATCGCAGCGAACCGCCAATCAGAAATTGCCCGTGTTCGTTTCGCTGAACACAAATCTGAACATTGTTGGATCAGGCTATTTCAATGGTTTGCACGCTCCTTTTGACGTCACGCCTGCGCCCACCGGCTTAGGGAGTTTGGCGAATGCCGATGGCCAGGCCACCTTCGAAGCTCGCTATGCCGCGCTGAAATCCATTGATACGCGGTTGCGCTCCAATTCGCCGCTCGGCGACGACGCCACGACGATGGGCAGTTTTTACGATCGCGGCAAATCCATGATGTATGACCCGGCAGTGGATGCCGTCTTCAAATTCACCACCGAAGAGCAAATTCGCTACGGCGGAACTTCAGTCGTCGGACAGCAGACCGTCAACGGAAACGGCTTCGGCAATTCCTGCATCGTCGCGCGCAATCTGGTCAAAGCCAATTTGGGAACGCGCTTCATTCACGTTCGCCACGACGGCTGGGATCACCACGACGACATTTACGACAAAACAGACGACACGCGGCTGTATGGCCGCGCCAACGAATTCGATTTGGGAATGTCCGCCTTGCTCAACGATCTGGCTGCTTCGCCGGGATCAAACGGCGGCACGTTGCTGGACGAAACGCTGGTCGTCTGGATGGGAGAATTTGGCCGCACGGTCGGCGCATTGACCGGTCAAAATGGCCGCGATCATTACTTCCAGCACTTTGCCTGTTTTGCCGGAGCGGGCGTCGCAGGCGGCAAAGTTCTGGGCTCAACCAGCGCCGATGGCGGGTTCATCACCGAACCCGGCTGGTCTGCGGGTCGTCCGGCGCAATACGAAGACGTTGCCGCAACCATCTATTCGGCGATGGGAATTGATTACACAAAAATTCTGAACGACGATCCGTTCGGACGCGGATTTGAATACGTTCCCTTTGCCGCGCAAGGTCTGTGGCAACCAATCAACGACCTGTTTGCCCGCAGCGGAGCGGCTCCGTCACGCGGACCGCTTACGCCGCGCGACAGCGGTCGCCGCATCGGATAAGTCAGAAAGCAATGGTTGCAATGATGCAATCGTTCACTTCATTTCCCATTTACCGTTTGTCATTTGCCATTGCTGCTACGCGCTCAAGCCATGGCAAATGACAAATCAACAATGGCAATTGGAAAATGAAATTGGTGAAATCCGCCTCTTCAAACTCATCTGCCAAGTTTTCCCGCCGCCATCTCTGCTGTAACATACCCACTGATTTCACCTACTCGAATCCAACGGAGATCGCACAATGAAAAAATATTTCCTTCAACTGGCGCTCGGCCTTTGCCTGAGCGCGTTTGCTTCCATAACTTTCGCTCAAGCTCCAGGCTACGCCGATGCGGTTCTTGGTCGTTGGGACATCACCGTCCAAGCCGCTGACGGCACAACCTATCCTTCTTGGCTGGAAGTCCGGCTTCGCAAAGAAAATGAATTGATGGCCAGCTTCGTCGGCCGTTTCGGCAGCATGCGCTACGCCAGCAAAGCCGAATACAGCAACGGCCAACTGACCGTCACCATTCCCGCGCAATATGAAGCCGCGCCGAAAGAACTGGTCTTCACCGGCAAACTCAGCGGCGACAGCTTGGCCGGAACCGTCGGTGATGAAACCGGCAAAGCGATTCCGTGGACGGGCAAACGTGCGCCTGCTCTGACGCCCGCGAAAGCTGTCACTTGGGGTAATCCCATTCAACTGTTTAACGGCAAAGACCTGACTGGCTGGAAGCCGCGCAACAATAACAATCCGAATTGCTGGAGCGTCTCGGGTGGCTTGATGACGAACAAAACGCCATGCGCCGACATCATCAGCGAACAGAAATTCACTGACTTCAAAGCCCACATCGAATTCCAGGTTCCGGCGAATGGCAACAGCGGCGTGTACTTGCGAGGCCGCTACGAAGTCCAAATCAGCGACGGCTTCAATCAAGTGCTGGACAGTTTGCGTATGGGAGCCGTGTACGGCTGGCTGAAACCGCTGGTGAACGCGGCAAAAAATCCCAGCGAATGGCAAACGCTGGACATCACGCTGGTCGGCCGCAAAGTCACCGTCGTGTTTAACGGCCAGACAATCATTGATAATGAAACCATCCCCGGCATCACCGGCGGCGCGCTCGACAGCGACGAAGCCGCACCCGGCCCAATCATGCTTCAAGGCGATCATACAAAGATTCTGTACCGCAAAGTCGAAATCACTCCGGCAAAATAGCCGGAGTGCGGCTGTCTGCTGTATCATAGGCGCTGAATTTGGAGGATGTACTATGAGCGTCGAAATTGGTTCGCTTATCACTTGCACGCCGGGAATTGTCGGTGGTCGTCCGCGAATTGCGGGTACGCGCGTTCCCGTACAAGCCGTGGCGATTTGTTACAAACGCGGTATGTCGCCCGAAGACATCGCCTTTCAATTTGGACATCTTTCAGCGGCGCAGGTTTATGCCGCACTGACTTACTACCACGCCAACCGTGAAGAAATCGAAACAGCCATTGCCGAAGAGGCTGAGTTGTATGAACGACTAGCGCACGAAGACAGGTTGGCTAAACAAGCCACACGGTCTTCATCAGAGGCATCGGCGGAAAGGATGCCTGATGTCAATTCGGCTGTACTTCGATGAAGATGCTCAAGCGCGCGCCGTAGCGCACAACCTGCAATTGCGCGGCGTGGATGTGACGATTGCGGTTGATGAAGGGCGCGTTGGCCTTCCTGACAACGAACAACTCAATTACGCCACTAAGCAAAGCCGGGTCATTTGCATCTGCAATCTCCGCGATTTCATCCCACTGCACACCAACTATGTGACACAGGGCAAACCCCACTGCGGTATTATCCTGATCCATCAACAGCGATTCAGCATCGGCGAACAAGTTTTGCGCCTGCTGAATCTGATGAAAACTAAATCCGCCGAGCAGATGCGAAACAACATCGAGTTTCTGAGCAATTGGTAAAGAGAGAAAAGCTATGAATGCATTGAGAGCCTACGACGAAGTGATTGATTTCATTGCTGAAGCCAATCCGGGGAAAGTGCTGGCCTTTCGGCCTTCCGAAACGACGAAAGAGCGAGTTTCTGATTTGATCTTCCGGGAAAAGACGACCGGGCTTTCGGTCGAAGAGAAAGCCGAGTTGGATCATTACATGTGGCTGGAACACGTCATGCGGATGGCTAAAATCCGCGCCCGCCAATTGATGAAGCCATGAGCCGTTACATCAGCGAAGAACTACGGCAACTCGTCATCGCCCGTGCTGAAAACCTCTGCGAGTATTGCCTGATTGACCTCGACGACACTTTCCTCGGCGGCGAAATAGACCACATCATTGGCGTCAAACACCTTGGCCCTACCACAGCGGAAAACCTTGCTCAGGCTTGCCAACGCTGCAATCGCAACAAAGGCAGCGATCTCGGTTCGATCTACTGGCCGACGGAACAACTGGTGCGCTTCTTCAATCCGCGCACCGACCGCTGGGCTGACCACTTCACAATGGACGGCGCGACGATCCGACCTCTGACCGAAATCGGCGAAGTCACCGCTCGCATTCTGGGATTCAATAACGATGAAAGCACGGAAGAACGGGCAGGCTTGATTGAAGACGGCCATTATCCTTCACCTGTCGCGCAACACCGGATGAGTCAATGATCGGAAGCTCCGCGCTTCTTTTCCGGCGGATGGGACATCCGCGCTCCCACGAATTCCAATCGCTGCCGCCCTCCCATCCACAACCTCGGCAACACCGCGCAGCTAAAACTTCAGTTCCACCAAACTGGCAGGAAGGTTCCGCAATGACATCCGCTGGGCTCTGGTCGCATTCCCTATGGAAAGCGACTGCAAGCGCGTCAGCTTCGACAGGGGCTCTAAAGTGCTCTCTCGGCTTTCGTAAAAGTTGAGAGCCAATTGTCTAAGATTGTTCAGATTTGACAGCGGCTCCAAATTACTCTCTTGGCTTTTGTAAAAGTTGAGAGTCAGTTGCCTAAGATTGCTCAGATTCGATAGCGGCTCCAAACTGCTCACTGAGTTAGCATCGTGGTAAAGCAATAAATTACTCAGCTTTGATATACCCTCCAAATTTCTTACTTGGCCTGCGTTGATGGAAAACGTTAATTCCGTCAGATTGCTCAGCTTCGATAGCATCTCCAAATTGCTCACGGGGCTCGTGCCAAAGTCAAGTGTCAGGTAGATTAGACCTCTTAGCTTCGATAATGGCTCTAAATCGCTCCCTTGGCTTCTGCTAAGGGAGAGCGTAAGGTGCGTCAGATTGCTAAGCTTCGACAGCGGTTCCAAATTGCCTACTTGGCTAGTACCAAGGTCAAGCGTCAGTTGCGTCAAATTGTTCAGCTTCGATAACTGTTCCAAATTGCTTTCTGTGCTAATACCGAGAGTGAGCTTAAATTCCGTTAGATTGCTAAGCTCCAACAATGGCTTCAAATTATTTATTTTGCTATAGCTTAGGTCAAGCGTCAGGTGTGTCAGATTGCTCAGCTTCGACAACTGCTCCAAATAACTCTCTGGGTTACTGCCCAAGGTGAGTGTCAATTGCCTCAAATTGCTCAGCTTCGACAACGATTCTAAATTGCTTTCTGGACTAGAGTTGAGGTTGAGGGCCAGATAGGTCAGATTACTCAACTTCGATATTGGCTCCAGATTGCTCACTTTGCTATTGCTGAGGTCGAGAGTTAAATGAGTTAGATTGCTCAAGTTCGACACCGACCTCAAATTGCTCGCTTGGCTATAGCTTAGTGAGAGATTCAATTCGGTGAGATTCTTCAGCTTTGATAGCTGTTCCAAATAGACTTCTTGGCTACTACTGCCGAGTGAGAGCGTCAGATGCCTGAGATTGGTCAGCTTCGACAATGTTTCCAAATTGCTCGCTTGGCTGCTGTATTGTAGGCCAAGCGTTAAATGCGTCAGGTTGCTCAGTTTCGACAGGGCCTCCAAATTGTCCACATTATTAACGCCTAGGTTGAGGGTCAAATGAGTTAGATTGCTTAGCTTCGATAGCGGCTCTAAATTCAATGATAGTGGCTCCAAACTTCTTACTTCACTGAAATAGAGGTCAAGCTTCAGTTTTTTCAAGGAGTAGCATTCTGACAAAGATGTAAAGCTCCCAGATGGTGCAACAATCAGAGAAAGCTCCTCTAAAGATCTAAAAGAGGAGCAGGTGAGGCGCTTCGGATCAAGCTGTCTGGTTATTTCTAGTTTCTTTAAATTCATCATCTGGCCTTGCAAAGCAAACAATGATGAGTAATAAGCCCTTTCTTCTAGGTAATTTTCTACTTCCTCTAGTGGCCGTGTGATAAGCGGTTCCCAGAAAATCCAAATCATTCCAACTACCGTTACTGTTGCAATCCCATTAATGATCTTGATAAACCTGCTACGCCGCTTGCTTCGATACAAGAAGTTTTTCTTTTCCTCTTGGTCATTGCCCCAAGGAATCTGCGTTTCATAGCGTCTGACCAGCCGCAGTTCGTTCAATCTCAGCAGGTAACGCAACCGCTTGTCGTTGGTCTTCCAGGCTTGGAAGGCGTTTTGGAATTTCAGCTTGGCTTGGTCCACTTCGGCCAGCAGTTTACCCGTCAGCCGGTAGAGCGCCGGAATCAGGCGTTCGTGCGGCAACCGGTAACGCACCGCCGAACCATCCGTCGGTGTGACGGTTTCGAGCAAGCGGGTGTCTCGATGCGACAGGCGGTCGAGTTGCGTTTTCAGCAGCCTCGCTTCCGCGCCTGATTCCATGGCGAGTTCGTCAAGGCCCCGGCCTTCGGCTAGGCGCTGATTGGTTTCCGCGTCGCGCAGCGCCAGCATCGCTTTCAGAATCGCTTCCTGATTTTCTTTGGGAAACAGGTCCAGGCAGCGGCTGATGTATTGCGTCAGCAAACCTTCGGCTCCGCCGGCAAACTGGTAATCGCGGATGGTGATGGTGTTGCCGCTCTGCCGTTCGTGCAGTTCGGCCAGCACCAAGAGGCCAATGCCGATGTCCACAGGTGAGATTTCGCCTTCGACCGTGGCGGCTTCGACCAGATTGTTGATGACGGATTGTTCGATGGAATCTTTCAGATTGGATTCGTTGACCAGTTGGCCGATGACTTCGCGCGCTTGGTCGGCGGTGAACAATCGCAACGAAACATCCTGCGGCGGGCGGAATCCGCGCTCCAGTTCGGGGCTGACAAAATCCATCCAATCAGCGCTGAATTCGCGGCGGAAGGCAATCACCCAGGTGATGCGGTGTGGCGGGCGCGATTCGCGGACAATGCGGCGTAGCAAGGCGAACATCTTCCGGCTGCCGCGCAACTGTTCAAACTGGTCGAGCACGATGATGTGCTGCTGCCGCCCGAGCGCATCTGCCGGATTGACCAGTTCATCCAGGCTTGCGGGTCGGCCCGCGCCTTCCGGCCATTTTTCCTGAATGGCGCGCAACAATCCTTCGTCCGGTTTGGTCGGCACGGCTTCCCAATAATGGAATTGCACATCTTTGCCATCCGGGTTGTTTTTCAAAATGTGTTTCAGCCCCGCGCGCAACAGCGAGGTTTTGCCCGCACCCGAAGCCCCACGGACGACGACCATCACCAACTGATCGTCCAGTGCCATGCCCAGTAATATTTGCAGTTCGCTTTCTCGGCCAAGCTTGCGAAACAACTCGCCGTCGGCTTCGGTGAACGCCATCGGACCTTTGATCGCAGACGGACGATCTTTTGCGGGCGGCAGTTCGGGCGGATGAACTAACCGCCAGACGCGAATAGCTCCGTAAACAAAAGAGATAGCGCCAAGGACGTACAAGGCAACTTGCACCCAGGCGATCCATTTAGAATCTGCTTTGAATTCAGGAGCCAGCTTGCCGCCAAGCGCAAAGCCTCCTGAAAAACACAATGCAGCAATGGCGAATGCCGCTTGTTCGCGCTTGCGCCCTTTCAGCGGGCGGATCGTATCTTTGACGAATTGCTCGAGTTTCTGCCAAGTCATCTTAATTTTGCTGAGTTGTACTGCGTTGATGAATAAGCCTTACAACGAACGGCTTGAGAAAAGCGGGCGGATTTTATGCTGAAGCTGGAGAGAAACCAACGGATACGCATTGGGCGACGAAAAAAGGCCGAGTGAGTTATTCGCTCACTCGGCCAAGTGGGATGCTTATCAGGATGTTACTGTCAGGATGGAAAATTCAAAGTCTTCAGGTTCTTAAATTTCGGTCTTGCGTTGCGCAACCACGCGCAACAAACCATTCACCGCCACGTGCAGCAGGATATAAATCACAAGTGCGGCAAGGTAAGAAAAGCGAAGCCGAAACGAACCCGCAGAGGGGTCAGAAAACAGGTTTTTGAACGGCGCAAGAAACGGCGCGCTGACAAATTCGACAAAATCGCGAATGCCGTTGCCGCGCCGCGCTCCGAACAAATCAAAAACGATCTGCAATCCGATCAAGCCATAGATCAGATAGAACACGTAATCCACAATTTGGGAAACGCGTGCGGCCACGCGGCCACGCGCGACTTCCTGATCAGTTTCACGCACCTCTGACAAAGCTTTGTGTTTGAAATCTCTGCCGATGGCAGCAGCTTCATTTTGCTCGGCAGCCGTTAAATCAGCTTGTTGTTTTACTTCCGCTTCGATTTCGCTCCGCGCCGATTCTTTTACGGTTTCGTACTGCTCAACCCGACGCCTGTCATCAATCAATAGTGTGTTTGATTGTGCCATTGCACTCCTCCTTCTTTAGTCATATTCCGGTGGATGTTTAACGATAGCGATAAACTCTTTGCCTTCGTAACGAACCGACCAAAGCCACAAAAATAGCTGATCCAATGATTGACCAGATTACAGGATATTGCTGGCCTTCAATGTTCAGTTTGAAAATTTCGGGCAACCCCAGCGTGCTCGCCAACCATCCTCCCAGCAAAGCACCAATGAACCCAACCGCGATTGTTACGAGAATACCGCCCAGATCAAATCCGGTGATGGCTTGCCCGATTGCGCCGCAAATTCCGGCAATTACCAACAAAATCAAAAATGCAGTCAATGTCATGGTTCCGCCCCTCCTTTGATCTCTACTCAAGTAATTTTTGCTATCTCACGCGTCATCTCAATTTCAACGCGAGTAGATTGGCAACCGATATGCCGAAGTGACCATGAAAGATTTGAATCGGACTAAATGATGGAAAGCGCAGGAGAAACGCTTCTATGGTGAGCTACGAAATTGCTGAAAATTTGTTTGTAATCCTTCAAGTGATTGTATGCGGTACAGCCGCGATGCAACTCTGGCGAACATCCATCGTCTTCTTTTTTCACAAACGAATGCTCCGAGTAAATGTGTGATGCTCCCTTACATTGTGCCGTCTTTCAGATTCACACACTTACTTTGTTCGGCTTCCACATAATCCAAAGACACGGTATGACGGTTGCGAGGGGAAATCTCGAGGCGTTGGTGCCGATTACAAAACCAGGAGGACAAATTTATGTTGAAACTTCGTGAAGCCTTACGATTAAACCATCCGCCTGTGGTCCTTGGCGTATTTCATAATACTGATGAATTGTTTCGGGCGTGTGCGGTGTTAACAGATTTTGGCTATCCGAAAGAATCCGCGCGAATGGCCAGAGTCGAAACGATTTTGCCGACTCCGGCCAGTGGAACTTTTGGCTCCATTTTGCGCCACATTACGCCGACCAGAATTTTTGTTGCATTGGCAAGCATGGCTGCTGTAACCATCGGCGCGGTTATTGTGGCGGAAATTCCGCTCAGTGCATACGGACGTTTGCCCGAATTCGTTATCACGATGGTTTTATGGGCATTGTTCTTTTTTGCTGGCACGCTTGCCTGTACCTTGATTGGATTTTTGATTTGGTCATTGATGCAACCCCTATTGACCAATCAATCCAATCTGCGCGGAAGTTCATTGACCAATTTCACAAAAGGCAAAGTGACGTTGCGGATCAAAGCACGCACGCCTGTGGACGCCAAAGAAATTGCCGAGGCTTGGTCGGAGATTGGCGGACGAGTTATTGAATCAGGCACGCCAGCGGTTACGACCGTACTCTAAATGTAGCAAATAACTCTGAGGATGTATGAACCAAGTACGAAGCGTATTTAAGGAATACACCTAATGACGGCCAGGCGAGTTGCGCCATATTAAAAACCTTTGCAAATCAAGAGTTTCTAAAAATAGGAACTTTGGCCCGTTGGTTGCAAAATGTAATTTTGGCAGGAGAATTTTTGGGGCAGCGGCTCCGGTTTATCAGTCGCTTTTCTTCGAGGATCGAGGCAAGAAGGAGGATGGCTGGGAGAACAAACCGGAGACGTCACGTAGGGCGGGTCAGGATGGCAATTGATGGGGACAACGGCCATCCTGATCCGCCAACGTGTAGTAACCCGATTATTGCGCCATGCGATGTTTCCTGAAAGCAAAAACAGGACATCATGATAAGCACATCAGACGAACCTATTGGTTTACGCAGCCCGTCTTCAGTGGCAATCTTCTTCTGACCTACCTGCCACAGAATGCGATTGATTATGCAATCCATCGTAAATAAATACCCGCAGTGGCAGGAAATTAACTACATACACAAGAATTCATAATTGAAACAACGCAATGATTACCCCAATTGAACGAAAATTATTCGCTTATTTAGGCATTATTTTAATTGTTCTTATTACGCTCGCTTTTTTGGTTTATTTGGGCGTGCGAACAATGACCAAAACCAGCAATGAGCTTACGCATACGTTACAAATCAAAGGAGAAATCTCCGAACTATCCGCGCAACTTAGCCAAGCAAGTTCGGCAGCGCGCGAATTTTTGCTGACTGGCGATTCCAGATCGCTAGAGATGTTTTCTGCCTTAAAAACCCGGGTACCTATTCAGATCCAACGCATTAAGGATTTAACGGCAGACAACTCTGAGCAACAAAAGCGATTGGTTGAAGTGAAAAGCCTGGCAGAACAACGGTTGGACCTGAACAATCAGTTAATTAATGCAAAGCGGCGAGATGATTACGAAACATACAGACGCATTTTATATGGCTCTGAAATGGCGACCGTTCGCGATCAACTTTCACACAACATACAAGAAATGGATCGCGTTGAGGAAAACCTGTTTGGGCAGCGAAGTTCAAAACAAACTTTTAACGCGCGCCTGGCCGCGGCTGTCGCTGTTATCAGCATTTTGATCGCGGCGGCTTTATTGATGGTGACAGGCGTCAGCTTGCGCCGTGAAATTGCCAGGCATTTGGCCCAGCAGCAAAAATTACATGAACGCGAGCAGGAATTGCGACTGGCTTTAGGAACCTCCAAAGGGGGCTTGTGGTATTGGGATCTGGAAACAAAAGAGTTCAGTTGGTCGGACGAAAATTATGCAGTTTTTGGATTGAAACCCGGTGCCTATGTGCCGGGTTATGATTTTTGGGTCAGCCTTTTGCATATTGACGATCGTGAACGTGTAGAACGGGAATTGGATAGGGCGCTGAGAGAACACATAGAATTCAAAACCGAGCACCGCATCTTACGGCCAGACGGCGAAATGCGGCGCATTCTGGTGAAAGGGACAACCGTTTATAACTCCAAAGGACAAGCGGTCAGTATGAGCGGGATTAATCTGGATGTCACCGAATTCCGGCAAACGGAAGAATCACTGTACGAAAGCGAGGAGCGTTTTCGGCAAATCGCGGAAAACATTGATGCTGTGTTGTGGATTCGGAACGCCGTAAGCGGAAAATTGGAATTTTTCAGTTCCGGCAGTGAGCGATTGTGGGGAATTCCGGCAAACCAATTGATGGAAGGTTCGTCGCAATGGCAGGACTTTATTCATACTGAAGACCGCGCCGATGCCCACACGTTGATGCTACAACAAGTTTCTGAAGGCAATCTTGACTGGGAATATCGCATTATCACTCCGGAAGGACGATTGCGCTGGGTCCGGGATCGCGCTTTTCCTGTTAAGGATCGTGCAGGAGAGATCCGGCGTATCGTCGGGTTTTCCGTGGATACCACTGAACGCAAACAATCCGAAGAAATCAGGGCAATGCTGCTTGCTCGCGAGCAGGAAGCACGCGCGGAAGCTGAAACCGCCAGCCGATTGAAAGACGAATTTTTGGCCATCGTCTCCCACGAACTTCGTTCGCCGCTGAATGCCATGCTGGGTTGGGCGCGCGTGCTGCGCAGTGAAGGTGTAGACCAGCAAACACACGACCATGCGCTGCAAGTCATTGAACAAAGCGCCGAAATGCAATCGCGGCTAATCGAAGACTTGCTGGATTCAGCGCGAATTGCCTCCGGCAAGTTGCGCATCGAACCACGCGCGGTCAATTTGCTGCACGCGATCAACGCAGCAATTGACACCGTTTTCCAGGAAGCTGAAAGAAAAGGCGTGCTTATTGAATCGGAGCTTGATGCCGAGACAGGGGATGTCAAAGGCGATGCAGAGCGATTGCAGCAAATTGTCTGGAATTTACTGGCCAATGGCGTGAAATTCACTCCCGCAGGAGGCAAGATTTTCGTCACCTTGAAACAAGAAGCGCCCTGGGCGGTCGTCACGGTGCGCGATACAGGCCATGGCATAAAAGCCGACGCCCTGCCTCACATTTTTGATCCTTTCCAACAAGCTGATAGTTCCAACACGCGACGAGCAGGAGGCTTGGGGTTGGGATTAGCACTGGTAAAAAACCTGGTCGAATTGCACGGAGGCATTATTTCTGCGGAAAGCGATGGGGAAAATCAGGGATCGGTTTTCACTGTACGATTGCCCTTGCAGGGATCGGAAATTCTGAATCCGAGCGTTCCAATCGTTTCAAAAGGCATGAGCGGGCCGCTTAGTTTTCCACCTGTATTGGAAGGATTGCGCATTCTGGCAGTAGATGATGAAGCTCCCGCGCGCGATCTGGTGGCGACACTGTTGAAAAAATTTGGAGCGTCGGTTGCGTCTGCGGCTTCCAGCGTAGAGGCAATGAGACTGCTGACTTCGAATGAAAACTCCAAGCCCTTCGATTTGCTTGTTTCTGACATCGGCATGCCGAACGAGAATGGCTATACCCTGATTCGCCGCGTGCGCCAATTACCGGTTCCAACGGGTCAGATTCCCGCCATCGCGCTAACAGCCTTTGGCCGATCCGAAGATCGAATCAGTGCGCTTGAAGCTGGTTTCCAAATGCACGTTCCAAAACCGGTTGAACCGGTTGAATTGATGATGGTGATCGCCAGACTGACCGGCAGGGCTGTTAATATGATGCAACGATAAACTCTCCTAAAGGAGCATTTTTATGAACAAAGCCAGAATTCTGGTGATTGATGACGACACAAACGTGCTGGAACTGACGCAATTTCATCTGCGTAGGCATGGTTTTGAAACCGTAACGGCGGACAGTGGCACTGCCGGAATCAATTTATTGAAGGCGCAACCCTTTGATGTGGTGTTGACTGATCTGCGGATGCCGGATTTGGATGGCATTGAGCTTGTGCGGAAAGGTAAAGAAATTGCGTCAAACACAGAGATCATTGTTATCACAGGTTTCAGTTCTGTAGATAAAGCTGTTGAGGCAACCAAAGCTGGGGCATATCAATTTGTCGAAAAACCAATAAATTACGACAAGCTCTTGTTGACGGTGCAACAAGCCATAGAGCGCCGCAAAGACCGCCTGGAATTGAAACAACTGCGTGACCGCATACAGGCTGAATCGTTTGGCAACATCATCGGTTCCAGCCGCGCCATGCAAAACATTTATGCGATTATTGAAAGTGTCGCCGAATCCGACGCCAACGTGTTAATCATAGGCGAATCGGGAACGGGCAAAGAGCTTGTTGCCAGCGCTGTTCACGACCTCAGCCTCCGCAGTCGAAAGCCCTTCGTTAAAATCAATTGCGCGGCACTGCCCAAGGAATTGATCGAATCAGAGTTGTTCGGCCACACCAAAGGCGCTTTTACAGGGGCAGCGCGCGACAAAGACGGATTGATTTCTCAAGCCCGCGGAGGCAGCTTGTTGATGGATGAAATTGGAGAAATGCCGTTGGAGTTGCAACCAAAGTTGCTGCGCGTCTTGCAAGAGCGTGAATACACGCCCGTTGGCAGCGAAAAACCATTGGCGGCGGATTTTCGGTTGATTTGCGCAACCAATCGAAGCCCCTTGAATGCCATCCGGGAAGGCATGCTGCGCGAAGACCTGTATTACCGCATCAACACCATCGAAATTCATGTTCCGCCGCTTCGAGAGCGAGCGGAAGATGTGCAGCATCTGGCAGAATATTTTCTGAGCCTTTTCTCTACGCAATACAACAGGCCAGCACGACGGCTTTCGCGCGAGGCATATGAACGATTGTTTTCATATCCCTGGCCGGGAAATGTGCGTGAACTGCAAAATGTCATGGAACGTGCTGTGCTGATGACCAAGGATGAAGTCGTGGAGGCTGATGCCTTGCCTATGATGACTGACGCTATTCCTCAATCATCTGTAAAGCCCAGCCCTCAAATCGTTCCTGAAAATGGTAGCCATTCAGTCGCTACCGCTGCTGCACCACAACACTCCAGCATGAATCATTCCACTCACTCGGATTTCGATGAATTGTGCAAATTGATCGTCAACGGCCTTCAAGGCCCTGGCCCTGGAGATGATTCATACAACATATTCGAGCGATTGGAAGGCAGCATTGTTCAGGCCGCGCTTTCCAGAACCAAAGGCAATAAACAGGCAGCAGCTAATTTGCTTGGCCTATATCGGCCGCGACTCTATAGCATCATCAAAAAATATCATTTGCTGGATGGCGAAGAGGTTTCCTAAAAAACAAACGCCAGAGCTTTCATCGCTCTGGCACATTCATACACCAAAAAAATTTGGGGGAGCTTAGCTTCCCATTTTTCATTTATGCGATCCCTTTTGTCTGTGGATCGGCGAAAAGTGCGGCAAAAGCCTGATAGGCAGAATCTTTCACAGATTGGCGTTGCTTGACCCAGGAGTTTACTGTCGAAATCGCTTGTTTTGTAGCATTAACCGGCGCAAGCTTTTTTTGTCTACGCGTTTTCTTTTCTTCCTGTTGGGCAGCGATTTCGTGACGTTTGATCAATTTTGCGTTTTTCATAAATCCTCCTGTTTCCAAAATAGTTAACGCGTCAAAATGTAATGGGTTCCAACCGTTCTAATAAACTTCACTAATGCAATCAAAAACACGAGCAAAAGGGTTCAATAAACTTGCGTAATTGAGCGATAGGCAGCCAGGAAAGTCAGCGCTCCACAAATGGAAACGACCAGACTGTAGATATTCACCGACGTCCATTGAGTAGTTCCAAAAAGCATAAAGAGCAGACCGCCAACCATTGCGCCGATCACAGCCAACAGCAATTGACGCATTGCCTGTTCACCGTCACGCGGTCCCACCAGCCAATACCAAGCTAGCGCAAGACCCAATCCCACAATTGTCCACACTAGAAACAACATAACTTCTTATATTCGCTTTTTGGAAACTCATCTATTCCTCAAATATGGATGCGTCTGCTTGTGATAAAGGACAGACGCGAGCGGACGAGGATTGAATTCTCCTGCCCGCTCACGTTTGGACGGGGCTACAATCCGGCTGATTTACGAGCAGAATAACGCCCTAACGTATTTGGAAAGGCCAGCACAGCTTCCGGCGCCGTAGCCTTATTATCCTGTAACACTTCCTTGGCAGTCACATTCTTACCGTAAACATCTTCCATATCACCTTTGTCTGGTTTGATGACCACGCCTTTTAACTCCAACCCGGCAAACAATCCCTTGCTGCGCGAGTAGGAGAGAATTTGCGCATCTAGCTTCAGATCAGTTGAAGCGCCGGTTTGACGTCCTACAGGTCCAGCCGCAACGGAAGCGTCCGCGCCCAACGTAAATTCGTTAGACAGCAAACTGTTCAGACCGCCTTTGTTCATAAACAGCAGAACAAAATCGGTCGCCTGCGCACCAATCTGCAATCCGATGCTGCCGCCTCCTAAATTGAAGTACGCAGGAGCACTCCAACCGGTTGGCGTGCGACAACTGGCAACTCCGCGACCGCCCTGGCCACCAACGATGAAGCCGGCTTTTAACACTTGTGGAAAAACAGCAACGCACTCGGCTTTCGCCAAAATGTCTTGAGGAATTTCCTTTTCAGGAATGTCCATAATTTCGCGAAACACTTCGGCAGCCTTCTGCGACTGATTTTTTTCATCTTTCAACTTGCCCTGCCCCAGGACCGAAGCGCTTAACAGCAATGAAACTCCTAGAGCAGAAACTATTGATAACGTAATTTTGTTTTTCATCTCATCTCCCAATGATTTAACGGAAAAAGCCGATCTCAAGTCATCCGGCCTTGATTAAAGTGCGACACGACGGCCAGAAATTACACGGATCAGCAAAATAACCAACGCGATGAGCAACAAAATGTGAATAAATCCGCCCAGCGTATAGGAACTGACCATGCCTAACAGCCACATAATCAGCAAAATTACGAAGATCGTCCAAAGCATAGTGCCTCCTCGACTTGCGGTATAACCCGCTTATGTAGTTGGTTTGTAAGCGGAGCGCAGGCTCTCGCCGCCAGCCTGCGCCCCATCCGCTGGATTGTTTTCTTCAACCACAGCGAAGACAGCAAGCTAGATTGCAAGGCTCAGGCCACAAATTCTGCTTACCCTAAAGCCTTGAAATAGAAAGGAATATTTTTATGGCGGGCTGAAAAGGAATTTGAGTGCACACCGCACATACACTTCAAAACCCGATTGGGTGTATTTGAAAAATTCAGATAACTTGGCCAGAGTAATCTTGTGCCTTGTTTGGCTACGTCGTTAATCGCCGATAAATTCCCGGCAACCGTTCCGGCAAACTCATCACGTCGTCAATGATCGTGTAGCCTACTTCGCCGTACAGGTCTTTCAATTCGGCTTCGGATTCACGGTCAATGGTGATGCAGAAAGGCGTAATGCCGGAGATTTTGGAATGGCGCAGAGCCATTTTAGTGTCTTCGCGGGCATAACGGGAATCGCCGTAATCGTGGTCGTACGGGCGTCCGTCGCTAAGGATAATCAGCAGTTTCGTCCGTGCGTCCTGTTTTTCCAGGCTTGCGACGGCATGGCGAATGGCGGCGCCCAGGCGCGTGTTGTTGTGGTAGGTGATGCCGCCAATGCGGCGTTCGACATCCGGCGAATACTTTTCGCCAAAGCGTTTGATAACAAAATATTTGACGTTGCGGCGGCCTTCGCTGGTAAAGCCAGAAATCGAATAGGCATCGCCGACGGCTTCCAAGGCTTCGCTCATCAAAACCAAGCCTTGTTTTTCAATGTCTATGATTTTTTGGCCGGGTCGTGTGTATGGCTGGTTTGGATGCCGCGTGATCGTCCGCGCAGTCGAAGACGACATATCCAGCAAAAAGCTGACAGCCACGTCACGTTCACGTCGGATGCGGCGAATGTACAGGCGTTCAGACGCGCGGCCCGTCGTCTTGCGGTCAACGTGATGCTCGATCACGGCTTGCAAGTCGAAGTCTTCACCATCCAGCTCGCCTTTGATCTTGCGAAGCGATTCCGGTTTCAGCATCTGGAATTGATGGCGAATTGACGAAATCACCCCGGAATAACGCGCGCGAACCTGTTCGACGAAATCACGCTGGCCTTTGCGGTTTTCGCGCTGGATGACGCGGCACCATTTGGCTCGGTGGTCGCCAAGTTCCCG
>CAZMXG010000023.1:0-61379 GCA_964570175.1 uncultured Heliomicrobium sp.
AAAGATCCAAAAAGAAAATAGTTAAGAAGCCTACATTCCCCAATATTGAGTCAACGGGGATGGAAGGCCTTTACTTCAAAGAATTGATACAGCTTGAGCAGTTGATGGGCATAAAGTTGAAAAATGGCGACTTGGTTCGCGGCTTTGTTCGTTATTACGATATGGACATCATCAGCATTGAACCGTCTGACGGCAGCCCAAAGATGTTTCTGCGCAAAGACGGAATTAACTACATGTATGAAATTGAAGATGAAGACGAATAGAGACGATTTTTCTTATCTGGCGAATCTCTCTCAGCCCACGGAATAAAAAGACAGCCCCTGTGGATTTCTCCGGCGGAGAAAAGCACTTATGGTCGTAGCGCAATGGGTCGTCAATCTGGTGATGATTTATGCTGTGGTTGGATTTTTATTCGCCGGGGTTTTCATCTTCTTTGGAGTCGGCAAAATTGATCCGGCGGCGAAAGATTCGACCGCCGGATTTCGTTTTCTGATTCTGTTTGGAGCCGCGGCTCTGTGGCCGCTGCTGTTGAAGCGCTGGCTCTACGGAGCTTCCTACCCGCCCATCGAAAAGAACGATCATCGCAACCGGGCCCGGAGGGGAATTGAATGATTCGCCCGCTTCGCCGATGGCATCGCCTGTTGATTGTTTTGCTGGCTTTCCTCTTGCTTGTCTTGTTTGCCGCAAGCCTGATGGCCAGAAAACCGGTTCCCGCCAATCCGCAACTTCCCAATGCTTTGTTGCAAGCTCCGGCAGGAGGCCAGCGATGAGCCACACTTACACCGCAGTTGGCTGGAACCGTCAAAAGAAAATCTATGACGGCGCGATTGCTGCTGGCATTGTCCTTTATTTGGGGCTGTTTGTCGGACTCGGCTTTCTGATTCACCCAAACGCGACTATTGAAACACTGTTGATTCGCGGCCTTGCCACCTGCGCGCTGTTAATGCTGCATGTGATTTTGAGCATTGGGCCGTTATGCCGTTTGTTTCCGCAGTTGTTGCCCTTGCTGTACAACCGACGGCATCTGGGTGTCGCAATGTTTCTGGTAGCGCTGGCGCATGGGATTTTTTCGATTTTCCAATTTCACGCGCTCGGAGAGCTGAATCCGCTGGTCAGCGTGCTAGTGAGCAACACGCAATACGGCAGTTTGAGCAATTTTCCATTCCAGCCGCTTGGGCTTGCGGCGTTATTGATTCTGTTTTTGATGGCCGCAACCAGTCACGATTTTTGGCTGGCAAATTTAACTGCGCCGGTCTGGAAGCGACTGCACATGTTGGTGTATGTCGCTTATGGGCTGATTGTCGCGCACGTTTTGCTGGGAGTTTTGCAGGCAGAAACCAATCCACTGCTTGCTGCGATGCTTGCAATTGGAATGATCGTCGTGCTTGGGTTGCACCTGATTGCAGGCTGGCAGGAACGAAAGCTGGATCAGCCCGCAGTTTCCAAAATTCAACAGGATGGTTTTGTGGATGTTTGCAGTGTCGGCGAGATTGAAAACAACCGCGCGAAGATCGTTACGCTGGCCGGGGAGCGAATTGCGGTTTTCAAATACGACGGCAAGGTTTCGGCGATCTCCAACGTTTGCCAACATCAGAATGGTCCGCTTGGCGAAGGTCGAATTATTGACGGCTGCGTGACTTGTCCTTGGCATGGGTATCAGTACTTGCCGGATTCAGGCGCTTCGCCGCCCCCATTTGCTGAACGGGTTCCAACCTTCAACGTCAAAGTCGTCAGCGGCAGAGTGCTGGTAGATTCAACGCCAAATCCGCCGGGCACGCGGGTCGAACCGGCAAGGTTTTGAACAGGTGGGTATTACTTTATGAATTTGAAAGAATTTTATATTGGCTACCTGCCAAAAGCGCCGGACAGAATTGCAGCGCTGGCCAAAGGAGTTGTGATCGGTTTAATGGCTCTGGCGGCGATCACTGCAGTTACGTTGGTTTTAGGGCAGCATCGGTTTGCTGCCAGCTTTTTTGAGTTTGGTAACGTGCGCGAATTTGAAGGAATACTGCGCGAATGGCCGAATCCGGCTTTGATCGTTGGGCAAAAGAGTTTTGCTTTGGTCGCCGAAGGAAAGCACGGCGCAAAACCATTGATTGCCGCAATGGATGGAAAATCCGCCAAGTTGCGCGGTACGCTCATCCACCGAGACAAAACGGAAATGATCGAAGTTGTGGCCGATTCCATTCAGGTTACCGGCCAGCCGCCGCCGCTGGAAGGAACTTTTGAAGACTTGGGAACCCACACCTTGTCTGGCGAGATCGTTGACAGCAAATGCTATCTGGGTGTGATGAACCCCGGCCACACGAAACCTCACCGAGAATGCGCAGCGCTCTGCATTCGCGGTGGCATTCCGCCGATGTTTGTCGCGCTTGATGCCGATGGCCGCAATGTGAACTTGTGGCTGGTGTCTGAAAAAAGCGAGCCAGTGAATCAGCAGGTGTTAGAGTTCCTCGCCGAGCCGGTTGAAATTACAGGCCAGATTTCTCGTATCGGCGACCAGCTTTTTTTCAAAGCCAGCCCGGCGACGTACAAACGCCTACCCTAACCTTACTTCACCACGCCCACTTTCAGATGTGAACTCTGCTTTGCCGAATGAAAGATTCGGTGCGTGGCTTTCTGGAAATCCGAATCCGCCGCGTTGTAAATGTCCACGAACTTTTGCGGATTGCGATCCACCAGCGGAAACCACGAGCTTTGCACCTGCACCATGATTTTGTGACCGGCTTTGAAGGTGTGATTGACGTCCTGCAAATTGAACTTTACTTCAGCCGTTTTGCCAGGAGTGAATGGTTCAGGCTTTGAAAAACTGTTTCGGAATTTGCCGCGCATGACTTCGCCGCGCACCATCATCTGAAACCCGCCCATTTTGACCTTCTCACCTTGCGGAGAATTGTTCGGCGCATCGTCCGGGTAAACATCAATCAGTTTGACGATGAAGTCCGCATCCGTGCCGGTTGTTGAAACAAACAAGTCGGCGACGATTGGGCCCGCTAAAGTAATGTCTTCTTTCAACGCTTCGGATTGATACCTCAGCACATCCTGGCGTTGCGCTAGAAAACGCTGGTCTTCGATCATATAACCTGCGTTCCGGTTGGTAGGAGTTTGGCTGGAATAGGGAATTGGGTTTGCCGGATCGCTGACGTATTCATCGAATTCAGTGGAAGGCTTAGACGGCGCTTCAAAAGAAAGTTTGCCGTCGGCTTGCAGATACAACGATCGAGCTTGAGCGTCTTTTGGCGGCCATTGCGCGTAAGACTTCCATTCGTTGGCTCCTGTGCGAAACGCCAGGGCTTCGGGTAATTTCAATTCGCCTTTGTCTTTCAGGTAGAAGTTGAAAAACTTCAGTTCGACGTTTTCACGGAACCACTCGCCGGTTTTCATGTCGAAGCGAATGTTGCCGAGCGATTCGCCAGTGCCACGCGCCCAGCCGCCGTGCGACCAGGGCCCCATGACCAGATTGTTGTTTGCCTTGGGATTGTTTTTCTCAATCGCCTGATAAATGTGCAGCGGGCCGTACAAGTCTTCGGCATCGAACCAGCCGCCAACGATCAACACTGCCGGAGTGACTTTTTTGAAATGCGGCAACACGCTGCGCGCCTGCCAGAATTCGTCATAATTTCCGTGTTTGATCACATCGTTCCAGTATTTGCTTTCGCCTTTCAAATACTTCTTGTTCACATTGGCCAGCGATCCAAGCTCCAGGTAAAACTTGTAACCGTCGTTCGTGCCGTAATTGAAGTTTTTGTACTGATTGGTTGTTGGTTGCGGGCGCGGCATGCCGAAAAATGTGATGAAGCCAAACGATTCGTTCAAGAAGTATGCGCCATTATGATGATCGTCGTCGCCCAAGAACCAATCGGCAATTGGGGCTTGCGGCGAAGATGCCTTGAGCGCCGGATGTGGGTCATGCAGTGCTGTTGCAGCGTAAAAGCCCGGATAGGAAATCCCGTAAATGCCTACGCGTCCATTGTTGTTGGGAATGTTTTTAACCAGCCAGTCAATCGTGTCGAAGGTGTCGCTGGCTTCGTCAATGTCGGTGTTAGATTTTTTGTTTGGAATAAACGGGCGAACGTCCTCAAACTCGCCTTCGGACATGAACGTGCCACGCACATCCTGGTAAACGAAGATGTAGCCTTCGTTGGTGAAAAGCGATGATGGGCCTAAACCGTTTTTGTAGGCTTCGGCCCCATACGGTCCGGAACCATAAGGCGTGCGCTGCATCAGTATTGGGTATGTTTGCGAAGTATTTTTCGGCGCGTACACGACTGTGAAAAGCCGTTTGCCATCACGCATCGGAATTTGATGCTCGGATTTAACGAAGTTGGCTTTGATCTCGTTCTGAATGCCTGCGGAACTTTTAGGCCAGCCAAATGGCAGCAGGCACAAAAGGACAAGCAAGGGCATGAAACGTGGCAGTTTCATTGTTTTCATGGGGTTGCTCCAAAAATGAGTTGGGATAGACGCTTGAAAGAATAGACGACAGCAACGTGGAAAGCCATAAGCCTGTCTATCAATTTGGCTGCCTTTGGCGGACAATGCGCGCCATTTGATTTCTGAAAATTCCACTGAAGAAAAGATTCAATGAAACTGGAAAATCACTCACCCCCGCTGCAGCTTGTCCGAGCGCTGAAGTTACGCGATTTGGTTTTGTTCAACTTGGCTGCCGTGCTGGGGATTCGCCACTTGGCGACTTCTGCCAAATTCGGCACCGGCTCATTGGTTTTATGGATTCTGGCTGCGCTTTTGTTTTTTATTCCTCAGGGACTTGCGGTGGTCGAATTGTCTTCACGTTTTCCCAATGAAGGCGGCATTTATGATTGGACGAAACGCGCATTGGGCGAAGGGCATGGGTTTTTGTGCGGCTGGTGTTACTGGATCAGCAACGCGCCGTATTATCCAAGCTTGTTACTGTCGGCGTCGGTCATAGGCACTTATGTTTTCGGAAAAGGCGACAGCGGGTTAGGCAAAAGCTGGCCGTACGTGTTGTCTGTGACGTTGCTTTCGTTGTGGCTGGCCGTTGCGGTCAATATCATTGGCGTGGGCACGGGAAAGTGGCTGCAAAATATCGGCGCGCTGAGCACTTACGTTTTGGGGATTGTTGTCATCCTGTTTGGCGTGTACGGCGTGATGAGTGGGGAGCCAGCCAATCCATTGACGCGCCAGACACTGACGCCGGATTTCAGCGATTTGGGTTCGCTGAATCTGCTGGCTTCGGTTGCTTTTGCCTTCGCGGGCGTTGAGCTTGTGGCCGCGATGGGGGATGAAATTGAAAACCCTCGGCGCAATTTGCCGCGTGCCGTGCTGATTTCGGCTCCGCTGATTGCGTTGGCTTATCTATTGGGAACGGGCGCTTTGTTGTGGCTGGTTCCGATTGAGCAGATCAATTTGGTTTCGGGATTTCTGCAAGCGATCTCAAATGGAGCGGAGCGACTTTCCGCAAGCTTATGGTGGATTGCCTCAGTTTGCGCCGCGCTTTACGTGATTGGAATTCTTGGCGGTGTTGGTGCGTGGTTGATTGCTCCTGCGCGCATCGCCTTTGTCATCGGTTTGGATCGGTACTTTCCAGCCTGGTTTGGCAGAGTTCATCCGCGATGGCGCACGCCATACGCCGCGATTTTGGTTCAAGCTGGACTGGCGACTGCGTTTCTGCTGGTTTCCGTTCTGGGACAAGGAACCAAAGTTGAAGAAGTGTATCTAATTCTGCTGGACACGCAGTTATTGGTGTACTTCATTCCGTTTCTGTACTTGTTCGTAAGTTTTCTGATTCATCGCCGACGCAGCGGCGTAACAGGCGAATTGACGCTGGCTCCGGGCGGAACGGTAGGCGGATGGATTATCGGCTTCAGCGGGTTGGGAGTGACTTTGTTCGCAATGATCGTCGCGATGATTCCCCCGGCTTCCAGTATTAGCCGTTGGCTGTTCTTTCTGAAAGTTATTGGCGGCACGTTAGCTTTCGTGGCAGTCGGCGGGATCATCTATTACAGAGCAAAAAGTAGGTCATCTTGATTTCAACGCGGAGGCGCAAAGTCCACGGAGGTTTCGCAGAGCCTCTGCGCTACCTCTGCGTGCTTTGCGTCTCTGGGGTAAGAAGCTTGCCTTACTTCAATCCTGCAAGCTGTTCGAAAATCCTGAAAAGGCTTTGCGTTCCGTCGTCGCCTCTGCCTTCGGCTTCAACAGCAGCAAACATTTGATGAGCCAGTGCAGCAGCAGGCAACGGCGTGTGATTGGAATTCGCCGCGCTCAGCACCAACCGCAAATCCTTCTGTTGCAGCTTGACCATAAACGCCGGTTTGAAATCGCGTTCGATCATCTTTTTACCCAGCACTTCCAACGACCAGGAATTGGCCGCACCGCCAGTCAGCGCTTGATGAAGCGTTGCCAGATCGAGTCCGGCTTTGGCGCCGAAGGTCAGCGCTTCGCAGACGGAGAGCATATTCACCGCCGTCATAATCTGGTTACAGAGCTTGGCGGATTGTCCATTGCCGGCAGGTCCAAAATGCGTGATGCGTTTGCCCATCGCTTCCAGCACAGGCCGCGCGCGTTCCAGGGCTTCGGTTTCGCCGCCGACCATGATTGTCAGTGTTCCTTCGATGGCTCCTTTTTCTCCGCCGGAAACCGGCGCATCCAGCCACAAGCAGCCTTTCGCTTTGGCTTCTTCCGCCAACTCGCGCGTCACTTCCGGAGAGATGGTGCTCATATCAATGATGATTGAGCCGGGTTTGGCCGTGGCGAAAATGCCTTGCTCGCCTCGACAGACGGCGACAACATCGGGCGAATCCGTAACCATCGTAATGATGATTTCGCTAGCCGCCGCGACTTCAGCGGCAGTTTTGACGGCAGTAACTTTCCCAAGCGATGAATTATCTGCCGCGAACTTTTCGGCTTTGCCTGGGGTGCGGGTGGCGACTGCCAGTTCGAATCCGGCGCGCAGCAGATTGCGCGCTTGCGGAGCACCCATAATGCCCAGCCCAATAAAACCAACTTGCATTCGTAAATCTCCTCTTGTTTGGTGGTGTTTTGATGCGGCTGAAAGATGCCACAGGCCTAAGCCCTCTGACAATCGCTTGAGTATTCGCGCAAAGAATTGACGGATAGGAAGGCGCAAGGTTTAATGCCATTTCGTCATTAGTGCCTGATTGAATCGTGGTCAGATTCTGTAATTCATTCTTGGGCAACGTAATTCCAAAAGTCCGCAAATATTGAATTCGTGGGAGCGCATAAAAATATGAAGGGCAAATTCTGTTTGATGATCTTGTGCTGGCTTGCATTGACTGGAATCGCAGCGGCACAGCAATCTGCGTCAAAGCTGGACGATTTGCTAAACAATGAAGTTAACAAGCTGGTCGCAACCTACAAATCATTGCACGCTGCGCCGGAGCTTTCCGGCAGAGAAGAAAAGACCTCGGCATTGGTTGCCAAAGAACTTCGCGCGTTGGGATACGGAGTCACCGAACGAATTGGCAAATACGATCAACCGGGAGTTGTCGGGTATGGCGTTGTGGCTTTGATGAAAAATGGCGCTGGCCCAACCGTGCTGGTGCGTGCCGATATGGATGGGTTGCCGGTGGAAGAGAAAACCGGTTTGCCTTATGCCAGCAAAGTCAAAACCAAAAACGATGCGGGAGTGGAAGTCGGTGTCATGCACGCCTGTGGGCATGACGTTCACGTGGCTTCGCTGCTGACAACGGCAAAGCTGCTGGTACAACTGAAAGATCAATGGAAAGGCACGTTGATGCTGGTGGCGCAACCAGCGGAAGAAACAATTGGCGGCGCAAAAGCGATGGTCAATGATGGTTTGTACACGCGTTTTCCAAAGCCGGACTATCTGCTTGGCTTGCACGCGATGGGCGGAATTGCCGGAACGGTCGGGTATGCTTCGGGCTACTTTATGGCCAGCGCAGATTCCGTGGACATCACGGTTCGTGGCATCGGCGGCCACGGCTCACGCCCCGAAGGAACAAAAGACCCGGTGGTCGTCGCCGCGCAAATCATTCTGGCCTTGCAAACCATCGTCAGCCGCGAAAATTCACCGCTTGATCCGGCAGTTGTCACTGTGGGTTCGATACACGGCGGAACCAAACACAACATCATTCCCGATGATGTTCATCTGCAACTGACCGTCAGAACCTACAAAGCCGAAGTTCGCAAAAATATCCTTTTAGCGATTGAACGCATTGCCAAAGGCGTCGCGCTGACGGCGGGCATTCCCGCCAATCTTGCGCCGATTGTGAAAGTCAGCGATGCCAACGCTCCGGCGACATACAACGATCCGGCGCTGACGGCACGAATGGGAGCGGTGCTGGAAAAATCGTTGACCAGAGAGCGAGTCTTCCAAGTTCCGCCGGTGATGGGCAGCGAAGATTTCGGCTTCCTGGGGTTGGACAACCATCAGATTCCGGGCTTCTATTTTTACGTCGGCGTTTATTCGCCGGAACAGGTCGCCGAAAGTCAGAAGAACGGCACTCAATTGCCCAGCAATCATTCCAGTTTGTTCGCTCCGCCGAATCCTGAACCTACGCTTCGAACGGCTGTGAAGGGGATGAGCTTGCTGGTGCTGGATTTGATGAAGAAATAAAGGAGGTTCAACGTGAATCTTCACGATCAAATTCGCTTCGACCTGGCCTGCGCTTGCCGGATCATCGCCAATGAAAAGATGGACGACAGCATCGCCGGCCACGTTAGCATTCGCATTCCTGGCACAGACGAACTGTGGACGAATCCTTATCCGTTTTACTTTGCCGATATCACGCCGGACGACGTCGTCCGCGTGGATACGAAAGGCCATGTGATCGAAGGCAAACATAAGCCGAATCCTTCGATTGATATCCATTGGGCAATCTACCGGCGGCGGCCAGAAGTGGGAGCCATTGTTCACACGCATCCACCTTGCGTGACTGGCTACAGCGCACTGGGAAAGGAGATCGAGATTTTCGATCAAATGGGAGCGTTCATTTTTGAGGAGCAAGCCGTTTATAACGAATTCATCGGAACGGTTTTTTCCGACGCCGGAGCTGACCCGATTGCCGAAGCTTTGGGCGCAAAGAATGTCGGCATTCTGAAAAATCATGGCTTGATCACAGTTGGCACGGACATACGCTTTGCGCTTGGGTACACGCTGCTGGCAGAACGAGCTGCGCGTGTTCAAGCCGCTGCTATGCAATTCGGAGCCACTTCAACGGACACGCTGGACGCTGAAACGGCTCGTCAGACAAAAGCCGCCAACATCGAAATTGGCCATTACGAAGATTGGTGGCAAGCGCTGGTTCGAGGCTTGAAACGAAGCGATCCTGATCTATTTCATCAGCCAGCGAAGTGAAGTACGACTTAACTATTTGACGCAAAGGAAAATTACGAAATGTCATTGCGAATCATTGCGTTTGGAGCGCATCCGGACGATTGCGAATTGAAAGCGGCGGGGTCTGCTGCGAAATGGGCAGCCGCAGGGCACAAGGTCAAGTTTGTCGCTACGACGAATGGGGATGTCGGCCATTTTGAGATGGCGGGTGGCCCGTTGGCACTTCGCCGCACGGCGGAAGTGAAACAGTGCGCCGAAATCCTGGGGATCGAAACGCAGGTGCTGGATATTCACGACGGTGAATTGCTGCCGACACTGGAAAACCGCCGCACCATTGCTCGGCTGATTCGCGAATGGCAGGCTGACATCGTTTTGTGCCATCGCACTTGCGATTACCATCCGGATCATCGCTACACCGGCGTGCTGGTTGAAGATGCTGCTGTGTTAGTTGCCGCGCCGTTTTTTGTGACGGATGTGCCGCCCTGTCCGAAAAATCCTGTGATCCTGTATTACTCCGACAATTTCAAAAAACCGTATCCATTTGAACCGGCAATTATCGTCGGCGTGGATGAAGTAATTGCTAAAAAGCGCACCTGCATCGAAACCATGACTTCACAATTTGCGGACAAGAATTCGTGGATGGGCAGATATTTGCCGGGCGTTCCCGAAGGCGACGAAGCCCGGCAGAATTTCATTCGTGACTGGCTGATTGATCGCGATATGGATGTTGCAAACAAATATCGTGATTTGTTGGTACAACGTTATGGGGCGGAAAAAGGCCAGGCGATCAAGTACGCGGAAGCGTTTGAACTTTGTCAGTATGGATCGCAGCCTTCGGCGTCCGAATTGAATGAGCTTTTTCCAGTGTAAAGTTTCGTCTACATACGAAAAGAAGTTTCACCACAAAAGGCACAGAAAACGCAAAAGTCATCAAGGTTAATTTTGTGACTTTTGTGCTTGTTGTGGTTGGCTTTCAGCCCGATCAGTTGAAACAATCCTTATGTGAACTCGGCCTATTACCGGATGCCTGTTTTTAGCTTCCCAATTGCATTTCTCGCTTTGCTGGCAGTGCCATTGCTGGTGGCAATTTACTTCCTGCGCAATCGCGCGAAAGAGCGTCAGGTTTCCAGTCTGTTCCTCTGGCTGGATGTTCGTCAGCGTTGGGATGGCGGCCAGCGAATTCACAAGCTGCAAACGCCGCTGCTTTTCTTTTTGGAGTTGCTGGCAATTTTGCTATTGGTTTTGGCGGCGGCCAAACCCCTGATGAAGGCAGGAGATACTGCCAGACCGCTAATTGTTGTGCTGGACGATTCGTTTTCCATGCAGGCAGGCGGCGAAGACAGTTCGCGAAATCGTGCCGCCGCCGCAATCAGAAACGAGATAAGGTCGAACCGATATGAACCGCTGCGATTTGTCTTGGCTGGCGAAGCGCCGCAGCTTCTGGGAGAAATGGTTGGCGACGCAGAGCAGGCAATCAAAGTGCTGGATAACTGGAAATGCGGTTCGCCAACGGCAAAGCTGGAAGATGCCGTTGCCTTTGCGTTTGAACTTGGTGGCAATCGCGCGCGCGTGCTGGTTGTCAGCGACCACGCTCCGGCGCAAGAGCCTGGCGACAGCCGGTTGCAGTGGTGGTCGTTTGGTTCATCATTGCCCAACCTGGCATTTACTGCGGCGACGCGTTCTGCGCGTGGAGACGAAGAGCGCGTGCTGCTGGAAGTCACCAATCTTTCCGCACAATCTGCCACAGCCAACCTGACCATAGAATCTGAGGGAGCTGCCAAGCCGCAAAGCTTTTCTTTGGCAGCGAATGAAACCCGCCGAATCACACTGACGATCAAAAACAGTTCTTTACCATTGCGAGCAAAAATTGCTGGCGATGACTTGGCGGTTGATAACGAAGTCGTGTTGATGCCGGAGGCCAGCAAGATCGTTCGGGTTGATCTTCGACTGAATGAGCCGAAGTTGCGCGAATTGGTTGAGCGAGCGCTGGAATCTTCTTCCGAAACCCGAATCAGTTCAGAGAGGCCAGAATTGGTCATCACGGATAAGGCCGACATGCAGGCAATTGATGCGGAAGCCTGGACGTTGCAGCTTCTAAATGAAGCTGGCGCAAGCAGCTATCTTGGCCCGTTTGTAGTGGATCGAGCGCATCCGTTGGCCGATGGCTTGTCGCTTGGCGGCGTCGTTTGGGGAGCGGCAAGTTCGCAAATTCCAGGCGCTCCGATCATCACGGCTGGGAACATCGCTTTGCTGACGGACATTGACCGGAACGGCCAGCACGAATTGCGGCTGCGGTTACGGCCCGAACTTTCGACGCTTCACGAAACGCCAAACTGGCCGATTCTGATTTTGAATCTGGTCAGTTGGCGAGCCAGCGTTGCGCCGGGTTTGCGGCAGGCCAACATTCCGTTGGGCGGCAATGCAAACTTGACGGTCGAAGCTGGTGTTCAATCTGTTCGTCTGATTGATCCAAAACAGAAAAGCCGCGATTTGCCGACGCGCGAGAAAACCGCCACGATCAAAGCCGATACCGCAGGCGTTTACGAACTCAGCGCCGGAGAAAGCAAATACTCGTTCGCTGCCAATGCTGTTTCGCGGGAAGAATCAGATTTGAGCAACGCATCTTCCGGGCGCTGGGGAAGCTGGGCCAATGCCACCACGCTGCAATGGGAATATCGCAGCGTGGTTTGGTTGTTATTGTTGCTGGCTTTGGTTGGATTGGTTGTTCACGCCTGGCTGATCCGGCAGCGAAGCGCATGAGTCGAATCTGGCTGCCTTAGCCTTTCCAGGTTCCACGCGCGACTGCAGGAACAAAGTTTTCAATTGCAGCCGGGTCAAAAGCCACAGTGCGTTCTTCTTCGGCGCTCTTGTAAGCCGTCATCAGCAGTTGGGTCACTTCCAATCCGTCGTAACAGCTAACTTCCGGCTGTTTGCCATCCAGGAAGCAATTCACGAAATAACGGTTTTCGGCTTCGTAGCCGTACTCAGCGGTTTCATTGGCAACAACCGGCATCAAACCCTGCTCGGCGTTTTGTTTTTCGACCAAATCTTCGCCGGTTGAGCCCGTGACTTTGCGGCTGAAAAACAGATTCAAGCTGGTGTTCAGCGAATTGATAAACATCGAATACTCCGGCCCCAGCAATTCCGAAGACAGTCGCAAGCCCGGCCCAACGAAGCTCCAGGAAGTGGTCACTTCCGCGATCAGCGGAAGCCCGGCATCGTCAACGTAATGAATTGTCGCGCGCGCAAAGTCTTCCGCCGGACGGTTTCGGTAATCCACGTCCTTGCTCATCATCTGCTGCAACAGGTCTGCGTATTCTGGACGCGACCATTTCAGGCAGGCGATGGTGGCGGAAATTTTGACCGGTTTGATGCTGTTGCGGGGCTTGGCAGGATCGGTCAGCAAGTGGCGCGCGACTTCGACGGAATGGCACATCATATCGTTCAGCACGCCGCCGCCTTGCAATTCGCCCTGCCAAAACCACGGCTTATGCGGGCCGCTATGTTCTTCCGCGCAGCGGGCAATGTAGGGACGACCGGTCAGCGCGGCGGCTCTGCGCCATAAGATTTCCCGACCGCGCTCGACACCGGGTTCAAAAAGTTGATCTTCCAAATAGCCATGCAACAGACCGGATTCTTCAATCAATTCGATCACCCGTTTGGCTTCAGCGGCATTGCGCGCCAGAGGTTTTTCGATGGCAATGCCGCGCAGGGAACCTTTGCCGGATTTGATCGTCTTTACAATGGTTTCCAGGTTTTCGATGCGCTTGTGGTTGGGGCCGCATAACCAGATGGCGTCAATGTCCGGTGACGCGACCATTTCTTCTAAGGTGCTGAATGCGTGACAATCGCCGACACGAATCGAACGGGCCAACGCCCCTGCTTCTTCAGCGTGCGTTTTGTTGGGACTCCAGACGCCTAAAACGTCTGCGTCGCGAACAGCGATAAATGATTTGATGTGAAAACGGGTGATGAAGCCACTGCCGATAAAACCGATGCCAAGTTTTTTCATAAGACGATTCGCGCTGCCGAAAAGCCGCGCGTTTCTCCTTTCGAGTTTGTGATTTAGGAATTGATTCGAACTGCAAGCCAGCATGCCGCAAAGCCGAAAAATCGTAAAGCTTTGCGGCATTACAACTGGCCGACGTACTGAAGGGCAGGCAGGAATTGAAGAATCGCTTTCTATAAGCGAAATTGTCCGCCTCAATTTGCCGTTGGGCAAGACAGGTCAAACTTTACAGAGGAAAACAAAATGATGCGAATGATCAGGGTTTTGGCATTGATCTTTGCCTTAAGTTCCGTAGCTTTGGCGCAATCCGACGAAGAATTGTTAAAAGCGATTGTCGGAAAATACTTCGAAGCTTATGCGCGCAAGGATTGGCCAACTATGCAAGCGATCTGGCAACAAAGCTCACCTGGACGCGGGCAACGATTTGAAGTTTTTCCGAAGCAGTTTGCCGACAGCGAATTGAGCTTTTCCGCGCCGCAGATTTCACGCATCAAAGTTGACGGCGACACTGCCAGCTTGCGCGTTTCGACTCGCCGAACTATGAAAAATGGAGCTATGAACTCCACAACCGAAGTGCGCGTCGAAATGGCGTTTGTTCGGGAAGCGGGCCAATGGAAATTGTGGAGTGAAATCTCACCGTTGACCTCCTTGCTCACAGCTTTGACTGAAGCAAAGACGGATGAAGAGCGTAGTCATTTGCTGGATCAGGAAAGCGATCTGGTCACCCGCGATTTGCTGTTTATGCTCGCCGGACAAAGCGACCGTGCCTATGCACAAGGCAATCAGACGCGGTCACTCAGTATTTTACAAAGCCAGATTCTGGTAGCGGAACGGTTGAACAACCGCAGCGAACTTTCCGACGCCTGGCATAAAGCCGGTATCATTCATTTTCTGCAAAAACGGTTTGATGAGGCTTTGGCGGCTTACCGCAAAAGCCTGGCGATTGATGAAGAGGCGGGGCGAACTGAGGAAGCGGCCAGATCAATCAGCAGCATTGCGCTGGTGTTTATGTCTCAAACCAGATTTGCGGAATCGCTTGAATATTTTCAGCGTGCATTGGCCATTTATGAGTCATTGAATCGAAAAACCGAAGTCATTCGAACGATTGAAAATATGGGAAACGTTCGCAACGAGCAGGGCGAGTATGCTGCCGCCATTGAACATTATCAGCGCTGCGTGCAGTTGTATGACGAAACCAAGCGGCCTAACGAAGCGGCGAGCATGGTGCTGAAAATCGCACGAGTTGAATATGAACAAGGACGCGACGCAACGGCAATTGGCTGGTTTCGCCAGGCGGCGGAACGGTTTATTGCGGCTGGCAATCGCCGCACTTTGGGGTATGCATATCACAATCTGGCCAATATTCTTTACGAACAAGGCGATTACAACCAGGCGCTGCTGTTTTACCAGCGCAGTCTGCAAGCGGAGCGAGAAGCTGGAACCCGAGAGGGTGAGGCGGGAGCGTTGCAGGGAATTGGCTTGGTTCATTCGCTGAATGGTTCGTATGCGCTCGCACTGCAGGCTTACGAACAAAACCTGGCCATTATGCGGGCATTAAACAACAAGACAGATTTGGCCGCTGCGCTGCAAAAAGTGGGCGGCGCGAATTTCAGTTGGAGCAAATGGGACGAGGCGCTCGCGGTGTACAAGGAAGCGTTGGCGTTGCGAGAACAGATTGGTGAGAATCAGGAAATTGCCATGGCTTTGTTGGATGTCGGTCTGACACTTTCTGCCAAGCAGGATTACTCTGGCGCGTTGGAGCATTACGGCCGCAGCCGTCAAATTTTCGAAATGGTTGGCAATTCATCCGGTGTTGCGGCTGCTTTGCTGAACATTTCTCAGACGCATTACTTGCAACGTGACTTTGCCAAAACGATTGAAATTGCCCAGCAAGCGGCTGACCTTGCCAAAAAGGGAAACGATCTAGATATTTTTTGGCAGGCGCGCCATCGTGCAGGAAAAGCCTATTTCCGATTGAATGATCTGGCTTCGGCGCGAAAGGCGCTAACTGAAGCCATCGGCACGATTGAAACCATGCGTCCGCAAGCCAGTCGAGGCCAGCAACCTCGATTTTTTGAATCCAAAATTGCGCCTTACCAGGCAATGGTGGATGTCGCAATTGGCGAAGGACAGGGAAATGATGCGTATAACTTTTCCCAGCGCGCCAAGATTCGTGTTTTGACCGGGTTGCTGCAAAACGTCAAAACGCAAATTACAAAAACCATGACTTTGCGCGAACAAGAGCGCGAACGTCAGTTTTTGGATGAAATCAACAGGACCAATTTGCAGTTTTACCGGGAACAGGAACGTGAAAAGCTCAGCCAGACTCGTGTCGCCGAGCTGAAGGCAAAGCTGCAAAAGGCGCAAAGCGATTACGCCGCCTTTCGCACACAGCTTTATATGCAACGTCCCGTGCTGAAGACGCTGCGAGGTGAGATCAAGCCTGCGACGGTGGAAACCGCAATCGGGTTGGTGCGAGATGCAAAGACTGCCTTGCTGGAATTCGTCGAAACTGATGAAAAGGTGTACCTGTTTGTCTTTGCAAAAGATCAGGCCAAAACAGGGAAGCGTCTGGTTCCCGCTGCGTTGAAAATCATCATTCTGGACACCACACGCGGAGACCTTTACGCGCGCGTTGCCGCTTTCAGCCAAGCCATTGCCGGCCGTGATGAAACCGTAAGTGTATTCGCCCGTGATCTTTATGACGTTTTGTTGAAGCCCGCGCAGGAATCTTTGGCGGGGAAAACACATTTGGTGATTGCTCCGGATGCGATTTCCTGGGGAGTGCCGTTTCAGGCGCTGAAATGTGAAAGCGACCGCTACCTGATCGAAGATTATGCCGTCAGTTACACGCCGTCGCTGACGATTCTGAACACAATGGCGAATACCAGGCTGCCCGCCCCAGTCGTCAGCCGCCGCACTCAGTTGCCGGAATTGCTAGCGGTCATCAATCCGACGCTTAGCGAAGAGTCGCTGGATCGAATCAAGACTGCGCTGGCTGTCAAACAACTTGATCCGATGACGGACAGCGATAAAGAAGTCGCCGAACTTGCAAAGCTCCACGCTCCATCACAGATCATCTCGCTGACTGGTGCGGACGCTTCCGAAGAGAAAGTGAAATCTGAAATTGGCAAGGCCCGCGTAATCCACTTTGCAACCCGCGGAATTCATCACGAACCCAGTCCGCTGTTTTCTCTGTTGGCGCTTTCGGCAATATCCGAATCAGCGAATGGGCAAGCAAAAGAAGACGGCTTTCTGGAATTGCGCGAATTACTGAGACTCAACTTGCGCGCTGAATTGGTGGTTTTGGAATCCAGCGAATGGGCACAACCCAAAACCTTAACGAATCGTGCAATGACGGCTTGGACGTGGGCCTGGTTTGTTGCTGGCAGCCAGTCGGTGTTGTTGAGCCAGTGGCGCACGGATTCTTCGGCATTGATGGTAGAGTTTCAGCGCCAGTTGAAAGGCTCCGGGCAATCGAAACCTGCCGTCTGGCGTGTCGCCGTTCAACAATTGCTGAGTCGCGAAGAATTCAAACACCCTTACTACTGGGCAGGTTTTGACATGTTGGGAAAATGAACCTGCCTGACCAAAGGAGAGAAGATGAAAAAATTGATCTTTGCTGCATGGGCTATCGCCGCTTTGCTTATTACTTCGGAAACGTTTGCCGAACATTCGTTTGAGCCGCAAAAGAAAAAGAAAACGCTGGAACAAAAAACTCCGAAGGCAGAACGAGACACGCGCGAAGTGGAACGGCTGGTCAAAGAAGTCAGAAAAGAACTGGTGACGATTCCATTCTTTGGCGTGTTTGATTGGTTGGAAGGCAATGTTGAAGCCGACGGCACAGTTCATCTGCGAGGAGAAGTGACTCGCCCGACGATGAAAAAAGATGCCGAACGGCGTGTCAGGCGAATTGAAGGCGTGGCAAGTGTGGACAACAAAATTGAAGTTCTGCCTTTATCGACCAGCGACGACCGGCTCAGAACTGCTGTTTACCGAACATTGTTTAATGGCAACTCGCCCTTGTTTCGGTACGGTCAGGGAGCCGTGCCTTCAATCCACATCATCATCAAAAATGGACGATTGACGCTGAAAGGTGTCGTTTCCAGCAAAGGCGACAGCGACATTGCCAACGTCAGAGCCAATAGCGTGTCAGGTTTATTTGAGGTCAGAAACGAATTGCAGGTAGAGTCTTCCAGCAAGAAATAGAGATCATTTGGATTTGTTGCGATTTTGGATCCATCTAGATTCTGCTTGTAACAACAGCACGCCAATCAGAACTGCCACGCCTCCGGCCATTTGCAAGGGGGTAAGCGTCTGGCCAAGCCACAACCACGCTGCCGCAGCCGCGACCACTGGCTCCAGAATTGAAGTCAGGCTGGTGCGGCTTGCTTCCAGATGCTTCAGGCTTGCCAGATAAAACGCGAATGGTAAGACCGTTGCGACCGCTCCCAGATAGAAAAAGAACGCCCACATCGAAGGTCCGTAACTGGTCCAGGCGATTTCCCACGGCTGGCGAATGATCAGCCAGATCAGCGCAGCCGATAAAAATGCATACGCCATCATTGTGCGCGAATCATATTTACGAAGGCCGTGTTTGCCGTACACCGTGTAAAAGGCAAAACCGATTCCGGAACCAATCGCACATAACGAGCCAATCCAGGAAATTTGTCCCAGCCCGCCGGGTTGCCCAATCAGCATCAGCGCCGCACCCGTCAGCGCCATAACAGCCGAAAATGCTTTTCCGGCTGTCAGCCGCTCTGTTTTTGAGAGCACGCCGTAAGCCAGTAAAAACACCGGTGCCAGGTATTGCAGCATCAGTGCGTAACCAACGCTGACTTTGGTCAACGCCAGATAGTAAAACCCTTGGTTGGCGACCAGGCCAATCAAACCCAGCACCACAAAATAAGGGACATCAGCCAGGCGAATTTTGATCAGATGTTTTGCTGTCAGCCATAGCCAGGCAAATAAAATCAGCGAGGCGAAGCCGGTGCGGAAAACCAGCAAATCGTCCGGGCGTATTTGCCTGCGTCGCAGCAGATAGCTGGTAACCACGCCTGAAAAGCCCCACAAAGCGGCTGCGCCTGCGGCCAGCAAATAGCCCTTGGTTGGGTGAGGTTCGGTTTGTGTCTGCGAAATGGTTTGTGTGCTCACTTGAATGGAAGTGGAAGAACCAGTAATCACTTTTGTTGAATGTTGATTGGCCAATAAAAAATTGAAGTATCATTGAACTGTAAAAATATCAACGCGAATGATTTGGTGAATGATTGAACGTTTGATCGGACGAGAGGTGTGCTACCATTGCAGCCACAACCTACGACTCAATCAGTTTTGCTACATGGACTTTAGACAACCGGACGGTAAAAATCAGGGACATCGAAAATGAACGCAGACGCTTTGGGCCAGATCAAGCCGATCACAAAAAAAGACCAGATCGTCATTTCCGTTAAAAATGCCATTTTGGCCGGCAAGCTGGAATCAGGCGATCCAATTGTTGAGAACAAAATTGCTCAGCAATTGGGCGTTGGGACTCCTCTGGTGCGTGAAGCTTTGATCGAATTGGAGCATCAGGGATTTGTTCAGAAAGTTCCTTTCAAAGGGACAATTGTCACCAAACTGAGCCGCGAAGATGTGGATAACATTTTTCGCTTGCGGGCTGAGCTTGAGGCTTTGGCCTTGGAATGGGCGAAAGAACAGGTCACAGACGCTGACATTGAAGAGTTGCGGATGTTAACGGAAAACATGAAAACGGCGGCGATGGGTTTAGACTTACCCGTGTTCTATGAAAATGACCTGGCTTTCCATCGCAAAATCTGGGAATTGGCTGGCAACACTTATCTGGCCGAAGCACTGGAAAAAGTTGTAGTTCCTTTATTCGCCTTCTTTGTGATGAAAAACGTACGCGAACGAGTGAATTACATTGATAGCGCGGCCAAACACGCAGAAATCATCGCCGCGTTGCAAAACAGGAAAGACAAACAGGTTCGCCAGAAGATGAAAGGCTCAGTGGAATTCTGGCAGGACGAAATTTTGAGCCAACTGTTTCCAAGACGAAAACCCTAAACCCACCGCTAACTTTGTTCAGGTAAAAGGAGCATCAAGATGCAAAAGTTTCGATTGTCAGTAGTGTTCATGGTATTGCTGTTGTCTTCGCTGAGCAGCGGAGCGCCTGCACTTATAGCGGATGGTGATTGGCCGCAATGGCGCGGTGCCAATCGCAATGGATTGTCGGCCGAGACGGGATTGTTGAAACAATGGCCTGCCACAGGGCCAAAAGCGATTTGGGCCGTGTCGGAACTAGGCGAAGGATTCGGTTCACTATCAATCATTGGCGATAGAATTTATGTGCAGGGAACTCGCGGCGAAGCCAGCGTGGTTTTCGCTCTGAACCGCGCTGATGGCAAAACGGTCTGGTCAACGGCTTTGGGGCCGAAGGGAAGCGAACGACGAGGCAATGG
This sequence comes from uncultured Heliomicrobium sp., assembly GCA_964570175.1. Taxonomy (GTDB): domain Bacteria; phylum Acidobacteriota; class Blastocatellia; order RBC074; family RBC074; genus RBC074. The sequence continues at coordinate 19,766 of CAZMXG010000023.1, forward strand.
GCCGCGTGCAACTCCAACACTAGATGGAGATCGGATGTATGTTTTGACGGAAAGTGGTGACTTGGCGTGCTTGCGTGCGCGTGATGGTTCGGCGGTTTGGCGCAAAAACATCCTGAAAGAGTTTGGCGGCAGCAATCCGGGGTGGCTAATCAGCGAATCGCCGCTGGTGGATGGCAATCGCTTGATTGTTTCGCCGGGCGGACGTGACGCGGGCATTGTGGCTTTGGACAAAATGTCCGGCCAGACGGTTTGGAAAACGGCAGGCTTGAGCGATGAGGCAGCATATTCTTCCTGTATTGCGGCCGATGTCGGCGGTGTGCGGACGATCATGAACTTTACCTCAAGCGCGGCTGTGGGCGTGCGTGCCAGTGATGGAAAGCTGATGTGGACCTATAACAAGGCCGCGAACGGAACCGCGAATTGCACCACGCCTGTGTTTGCCGATAACAAAGTGTTCTTTTCTTCCGCATATGGAACAGGCGGCGCGTTGTTGAACCTGACGGCGCAAGGCGGCGAAGTGAAACAGCAGGAAGTGTATTTCACGCGGGAGATGATGAATCATCACGGCGGGATTGTGCTGGTGAACGGATACCTTTACGGGTTTTCCAACGAGGCATTGACCTGTATGGAGTTTGCGACGGGCAAACGAATGTGGGTGAATCGAAGCGTAGGGAAAGGTTCTCTGACGTATGCCGATGGAATGTTGTATCTGCTTGGGGAGAACCATGTCGTCGGTTTGGCCGAAGCTTCGCCGACAGCGTACAACGAAAAAGGACGGTTTACGATTGCCGACCTAGGGCGTAATAGTTGGGCGCACCCGGTTGTGGCAGGAGGCAAGCTTTACGTCCGCGATCAGAACACGCTGACTTGTTACGATGTTAGAAGCAGATAGGGGCGGCTCTATGTCAGCTATTACGGTTTCAAAGCGAAAATACACGCTTGAAGAGTATCTTGAGCTGGATAAGAACTCCGAAGAGAAGTATGAGTACTTCGATGGAGAAATCTTCGACATGGCTGGGGGAAGCCCCAGCCATGCGCGTGTCGGCGGCAACGTGTATTTTCTGTTTCAACAAAAGCTTCGTAGCCGCAATTGCGAAGCGTTTAATTCGGATATGCGCGTCAAAGTTCCGGCCGCTTTGCCTTATCGTTACCCTGATGTTTCTGTCGTTTGCGGTGAACCAGTCTTCGAAGAGTTGAATGGTCAGGAAATGCTGGTCAATCCTGTTTTGATTGTCGAAGTACTTTCACCTTCGACAGCCGCATACGACCTGAAAGATAAGTTTTCTGCTTACCAATCCATAGATTCGTTTCGAGAATACCTGATCGTTTCGCAAGATCGTCCGCACGTTATTCAGCACGTCCGCCAGTCGAAAGGCCGCTGGCTGAGAATTGAAATAGAAGGATTGGATGGAGAAGTGGCGCTTGAATCAGTCAAAGTGACATTGCCGCTCAGCGAGATTTACGAGCGAGTAAATTTTCAAACCTCCTAACTTCCATTCGCCTGCATGCAAATCTGGCTTTCAAAAGAGAGCGATGTTTCCATCCGCGAGCAATTGATGGCGCAGGTAAAACTGGCCATTCTGAGCCAGGATTTGAAGCCCGGCCAAAAACTCCCCAGCACACGCGAACTTGCTCGACGTCTGAGAATCCATTCCAACACGGTCAGCGCCGCGTATAGTGAACTTACTGAACTCGGTTGGGTGGAAATGCGCGCAGGCAGTGGTATTTACGTTCGCCAGTTCGACCGCGAAGTTGAGTTGGAAGCGCAACTGGACCTGGATAATCTGATCGTGGAATTTCTGCAGGTCGCCCGCCGCAAAGGCTTTTCGCTGGCTGAGGTGCAGTCGCGGGTGAAGCATTGGTTGCGCTTGCAGCCCCCGGATCATTTTCTGGTGATTGATCCGGATCCTGAATTTCGAGAAATCCTGATGGCTGAAATTCATAATGCCACGGGGTTTCGCACCTTAGGCGCCAGCATTCAAGATTGCGAAAATCGCGGCAACCTTGTCGGCGCTGTTCCAGTCGCATTGTACGGACAAGCCGAAATCGTTTCAGCCGCTTTGCCGCCAAAAATGGCTTGTTTGCTTATTCGCACCCGCTCTGTCACGGAAACGCTCAAAGGGGAAACACCACCTTCCGTTGAAGAGCTGATCACCGTCGCTTCAAGCTGGCCCACTTTTTTGAACTATGCGCGCTCCATGCTGGCGGCTGTGAAGCTGGACCCGGACGCGCTGGATTTTCGTGATGCGCGCAAAAAGGGCTGGCAAAAGGGATTGCGGTCAGCTTCGTTTGTGATTACGGACGCCGCTACAGCCACACAAATTCCGCCAGGAATTCGGGTCCGCACTTTCCAAATCATCTCTGATGCTTCGCTTGTTGAACTGCGCGGCTACGTTGAAAAATTCCTGACCGGCGCTCAAGCCTGAATTCACGTGAATGTGACAATGAGGAAAGTGTCCTAACCTAGATCGCCCTTGTCGAACTTCGCCGTTAATCTCCGCCAAGTGAAAAGATCAGGTTGATACCGATTTGGTTCGAAGCTCGCTTGTAGATTTAGAAAAGCTTCGAGTTCGCAATTGTGGTTTGGTAGTTGCTCAGGCGGCCATGAAGCTTTCAAATAGCTCAAAAGCCGTTATTGATGACGGCGACAAACGACAAAAGTTGGAATCCGGCGACACTCAGTTGGTTAATCCCTGGCGCTCTTTTCCCAAACTGGGAAGGAAAAGATGGAGATAGAAATTTTCGTTGGTCTGTTAATTGTTCTCGGCATCATTACTGTGGTTGGCCATGCCATTTGGTGGACGCTTGCCAAAATCCTTCAGGCCTTTTGGGGGAAATCACCGGAACCGGTAAAAGCAGTTTCACTGATTTCGCAATGCGTGGGGTGTGGCACAAGCCTTGGTCTCAAAGACGACTTTTGCCCTTCTTGTGGACGCCCGCAAAAAGTGAATACCAAAGCCGACCCGCTTGCTGATTTGGCGATGGCTTCTCGCCAGATGGATCGCTTTCTAAACCAAGGCAAGATTGATCCGGCGACTCATCGCAAGGTGATGAAGGCCGTTGAAGAAGAGCGCGAACGGCTGACTCAGCCAATGCGGCCTCAACAGCCAGCCAATACAACGGTTGAAGCTTCTGAACCTCTGGTGCCTGCGCCGGTGCTTAAGTCTGAAGTGAAGCCGACCGAGTCAAAGACGCCGCCAGTTTTTCCTCAGTCTTCCAAGGCGTTTGAGCCAGAGGCCAATGCCGAGCCTGCATTTGCAGTTTCACAGCGTTTCAAGCAAAAAGCCGGTAAGGAAATCGAATCCGTGCCAATTCACGCACAGCCGGAACCTCCACGTGAACCACGGCGCTCCTTCGCGGAAATGCTTGAAACATTCATGGAAGAGAGCAGCATTCGTTGGGGTGAAATCGTCGGTGGGTTGTTGATTATTGGCTGTTCGCTGGCCCTGGTGATCAGTTTGTGGTCGCAGATTACAGCTGTGCCGTTGCTGAAGTTTTCAGTCTTTGTCGGCGTAACTGCTGGACTGTTCGGCATCGGGTTTTACAGCGCGCATCGCTGGAAACTGCCTACAACCAGCCGAGGCGCATTGACGATTTCGACGTTGCTGGTTCCGCTTAACTTTCTGGCGATGACCGCTTTTTCGCAAACTTCCGCTCCCAATTCGGCGATCATTTTCGGCGGCGAGTTTGCTGCCTTGGCACTGTTCCTATTCCTGGTTTATCAGGCTGGCAAAGTCATTGTGCCAAGCAATTCCTGGCTGTTGGCCGGAGTTACTTTGGTGCCTTCGTTTTCGATGTTGGTGGCAAAGCACTGGCAAAACGGTCGTGCCGCAGCCTTATGCTTAGGCGCAGTGCCGCTGGTTTGTTACTGGTTGGCATCGTGGAAAATGTTGGGCGAAACAAAAGGCGAAGACAGCGAAAAGAAAGCAAATCGGGTTTTTATTCTGCTAGGTATCGCTTCGTTTGCGGCTGTATTGCCGTTCAGCCTGCTGCTGATCAAGTCGGGAATTTTCAGTGTTACGGCCCGCTCTTTTGCTGTTTTCATCACGTTGTTTGGCGTGCCTGCCATTGCCTGTGGGCTGACGTTGCGAGATGACGACAAATTGTCCGGCAAAACAAAAACGGTTGCCACCAGTATCGCCTTGCTGGGCGCGGTATTGGCCTTTGGGGGGCTGGCATTGGCTTGGCCTCGACCCGTGCCGTTTATCCGGATCGCTCTAATCAACTGTGCCATCTGTGGAGTCCTGGCATGGCGGTTAAAGCTGAGACTGGCGCACGCCGCAGCTATCGCGCTTTTTGCGCTGGCTTATTTGTTAAGCGCAAATGTGCTTTTCGGCGGTTACCCGGATTGGATGGAAGAAAGCTCTGCGTTGATCGCCAGCTTCTGGACGCGCACAGCAGGTATTTCATTGCTGACGTTGTTTGTGTTGTTTGCTATATCGGCTGAAGTGTGGCGTCGAGTGGGGTGCAAAACAGAATCTCACCTATATGAAATTGCCGTCGTGGCCTCGGCTTTCTTCAGCTTGTTCATTCTGACCTTGCATGGCTTTGGAAGAGCAGGTGACCCTCAGCAACTGACGCTTGTGTATTTGTTCTTTGCCGCTGCTTCATTTGTCATCGCGTGGTATCGCAAGCAATTCATCTCAAGCTGGATTGGTTTGGGGTTGTCTCTTCTGACGCTCTTGCAGGCATTTGCATTCAAGTTCGGTTATCAGCTTGCATTGCATCATCCCGTGCGTTTGTCGGCGTTGACCTTTGCCAGCTTGGTGACGATTGCAGCCATCGCTTTGCGAGCGCGAAGCGAGAACATTCAGCGAATCTTTGTGCAACCGGCGACTATGGCCGCTTTAATCAGCTCGATTGCCGTAACTCCATTTGTGTTAATCGGCGGCTGGATGACGATGGAGCAAATGACCATTCGGTTATTCTGGTTGGCCGCGATCTGGTTTGCGCTGGCTATCGTCAAGCGGTGGCCGATTCTATTCACGGCTTTCCAGGCGCTATTGGCATTGAGCGTTTTTTGTTTCATTGCCGCAGTGTTTGATGCTCGCGCACTGCCATCGCATTTGTCCTGGAGCGATCCACTGCGGTTACAGGCTCAGGGGATCGCGCTGGTTTTGCTGAGCCTGGCGTGGATTGTTGTGCGATTGAAAGTTCGACGTGGGATTCAATTGCCTGATAGCAGGGCTGCAAATTTTGAGACTCTGCTTTTTCCGCCTTGGCCAAAGGTGGATCAAATTGTAATCGCGTTGGTTTGGCTGCTTTTGATCGTGCTCAGTTTTATCGGCATTGGTGGCTTGTTATTGCTGCCAGTTTCTTCGCCGGTTGAAGTTCTGAATGAAAATGTAACTCGTGCACGTGGTTTTGGTTCTTGGCTGTTATTGCTGTCACTGGCAATGGTGTTCTTTGTTAGTCTGTGGGAGCGGTTCAGAAAGCGCCTGCCGATGGCGATGATGGCGCTGCTGGCTTGCGGATGTTTGCTGACGGCTGGGCGCTGGCCAATTGATGGATCATCACTGTCGGCGCTTCGTTGGCTGACGGCAATCAGTTTTGCACTCGTTGCGCTGCCGATCATTTTCCGCGGCACGCTTCGACAAATGTGCGAGCGTGTTCAATGGCCACAAATGCGCGAACGCTCAACCGGCTTGGCAAGCTTGGCTAGGGCGGAATCATTGGGCCTTTTTGCCGCTCCGGTATTAGCGTTGACTGGTGCGATGTCTTTGATGAAGTTGGGAGAACCGATTTCCTTTGCAGCGTTGCTCATTTTCCTCACGCCGTTATTTATTGTCAGTTTGGCTTTGGCGGCACACGCCACACATGATCGGTCGGCTATTTATGCTTTTGCCTCTGGGTTAATCTTAAATCTTTCCGCCACGATTGGATGCGTATTAGCCGACGTGGGACTGATAACGGCCCTGCAAGTCAATGTTCTGACTTCTGCTGCTGTTTCGGTATGTTGGTTGTGGGGAAGGGAATGGCTGGCGAAGAGTGACGAGGTTAAGCCGCCAGTCAGCCAGATGCTTAAATCGCAAATTATTGTGACGCTATTTGCCAACCTAGTAATGCTTGGTTTTGCTGATGCGCGAATTGTCTTGCAGCCATTTATTTCTAGTCAGACAGTTAGCGCAGTTGGTAGTGGATGGGGATGGGCAGCAATGCTGTTGTCAGCATTCGCCTGGCTGAGTTTGCGTAAAGCGCAATCTGATAGGTGGTTTGCAAACCTGAACGTGACTGACTTTGGCTTGGGATTGCTGGCAATTAGTTCCCTGATTGTTTGCAGCTTGAACCGTGCCGTTGATGGTTGGGCGAGCTATCACGGCTTAATGATCGGAATTTCCTTGGTGGCCTGGCTAATCCTTGCTGCTCGCGGCTTCGGCTTTGACCGACTGAGGATTGAGAATGGGGATTCGTCCATTGCTTGGGCAACGAGCTTAGGCTTGACGCTGTTGGCTTTAACGCTGCGTGGCATTGAAGCTCCACATTCAATTTGGTGGACAGTGGGTTCATTGGCCAATTTGAGCCTGTTGTTTGGGTGGTTAGCGATTGCGTTGAATAAGCGTGGTTATGTTTACCTGAGCGCGCCTCTTTGCAACCTAATCGCGTCTTTATTGTTCGCCAGATATTGGGACGTGCTTGATAAATTGCCTGAGTTCCTGGCCGTCAATGTGATGGTGATGTCCCTGACATCGCTGCTTTGGTTATGGTTGGATTTGAAGCTGATGCGTCCGGCTTTAGATCGCCGTCCCTTTCATCGCCAAACCATCATTTTGACGCTGCCTGCGTGCTTTTTACTGAGTGCCTTTCATTGGGCCATCTGGCTTTCCGCTGCCGATCATCCTGTAACAGTTTGGTTGAATGGGGCTGCAATTGCTTCTGTTGCGGCGCTACTAGTTGCTTACTTATGGGAAGAAAACCTTACAGCCTCGCTACGTGGACTGTATTTGCTTGGCGGCATAGCGATTTTGGAAGGCTGTTGTTTTCTTCCGCTGACGAAATACAACTTGGTGGCATTTACCACGGCGGCGTTTTCGCTCTACGCACTTGGAGCCAGTTACCTTTGGCGAAAGCGTGAGGCTCTGGCCCGACTGGCGGAAAGTCTTAAGATCGTGCAAACCGCTGGCGCGGGAGAAATTATTCGAAGCTGGATTCTGACTTGGAACTCACTAGTGGCGTGTGCCGTCGTGTTGATCAGTTTCGCCATTACTTTACCTGCTGTTTCGCTTGGAATGCGATTGCTTGTGACAAGCTGTGCCTTCGCTTTGCCAGCATGCTTCGCCCTACTTACACATAACCAGCAAGACCAGGGACTGATAACGGCCAGCGTTCGGCTAGCGCTGTTAAATTTGGTGTTTTGGAGTTGGGCTTTCTTGCCGTCGGTAAGTTTGAATGGTTGGCAGGGAATCAATCGTTTAGTCATTGTGATTCTGATTGCCGAAGCAATTCTGGTTTCTTACCGCTTGGTGGTTATGCGTCGCGTGACTGGCGAGAGCCTATGGCGAAAGAGTTTGAGAGTGGATTTACCAGTTGTCGCCTCCGTTGGACTGGCTTCGCTGGCAATTGTGCTGGCCGTGGAATTTTCGCAATTTACTGATTCTGGCGTGGTTTTCATTGGGTGGGCTGCGATTGTGGCGGTGCTATTAACACTGCTTGGAATTTGTCTGATGGGCATCGCTTTTGCTGTTTTGCCGGATGAAGATCCATTTGATCTGGATGAACGCGGGCGTATGCGTTACGTCTACGCTTCAGAGTTATTTCTGATGCTGACATTCGCGCACTTGCGAATGACCATGCCGTGGATGTTTGGCGGAAAGTTTACAGCTTACTGGCCGATTATCGTGATGGGATTGGCGTTTGCCGGAGTTGGTTTGGCAGAGTTTTTCGGGCGTCAAGGGCGACGGATTTTGGCCGAGCCATTGGCCAAGACTGGCATTTTGTTGCCGTTGTTGCCAGTGATTGGATTCTGGTTATTAAATTCCGAAGTTTCTTATTCCGGGTTATTGCTGCTGGTTGGGCTGTTTTACGGAATTTTGTCAGTCATGCGGCGCTCGTTCATATTCGGAATTCTGGCCGCGCTGGCAGGCAATGCCGGTTTGTGGCATTTCTTGCAGGGAGTTGGCGGAATGGCGTTTTACGAGCATCCACAGTTGTGGCTGATACCGGCTGCTTTGTCGGTACTGTTGGCTGCACGAATCAATCGGGACAGTTTGTCGGCAGACCAGATGAATTCGATTCGCTATGGGGCTTTAGTCACAATCTATGTCTCCTCAACAGCCGACATCTTTTTGAACGGCGTGACTGATTCGCCCTGGTTGCCAATGATTCTGGCGGCCTTGGCAGTAGGAGGCGTGGTCGCCGGATTGATGCTCCGCATTCGAGCCTTTCTGTTTCTGGGAACCGCCTTTTTGCTGCTTTCAATGCTGACGATGATCTGGTCTGCTTCAGTCAATTTACGATGGACCTGGTTGTGGTATGTGACTGGAATTGGGTTTGGCATCCTGATCATTTACACGGTCGCAATGTTTGAGCGAAAGCGAGAACAAATGATCGGATTTCTGGAACGGTTGAAAGAGTGGCAATAAACCTATTCGGGTAAAGAAAGAGGCAGAGCAACTTTGAAAAGTTGCTCTGCCTCTTTCTTGTTGGGGGCCGATATATTTTACTGACACGAGGGCGGGAAGACGGGGATCGTCAAGCTCGCGTTTTGGCTCAGCGTCAACTTGTGGAAATTGCGGCCTCCTCTGTATCCAGTTGGCGTGGAAGGAGTGTTTAAGACTGCGCCGACAATGGCTCCAGAGTCGGAGGAACCGGACATACCCACCTTCAACCAACCCGTGCGCCCGGCGGGAACAAAGGTTTCAAAACGCGGTGTGGTTCGTGGGAAATTGTTGCTAAGCGCGCTCAGGAATTGACATGGACCGTTGAAAGTAAAGCTCAGCGCGGCTTCAGTGTCGTTATAAAACACACCAAACAGCGTGCCCAATGTATCTGCTCCGAGGCCAAGATTGCCTCCGATGCGGTCAACAACGATGATTGTGTCGTTTCCATCCGCGCGGCTGGGCAAGCCGTCGGCGGCAATGACTCTGCCAAGTCGCTGATACTGATTGCCATCAAAGTTGATCACGGCAGTACTGCTGGTTGGGCTGCAAGCGAACGTGCCTCTGGAGGCGACAGCGTCAGCTCCCAATTTTGCCGTATGACCGGATGCCAGTTTGATGAATTCGCTGCCGATTACATAGTTGAAGTTTGCAGGACAGCCCCTGCTATCAACTGCCACAACAATGATGTAGCCAGTGACGCCCGGATCCAGGTCAGAAACCAGGAAACTGGCAGTTTGGTTGGGAGTCAGGCAAAGGAAATTGTCGGCCACAGAACAATTGCTTCCGTCAACAAAGAACATGTGCAAATAAGCCGGGGAAAGAGTGTGAATATTCGTCAGGTTAACCCGCGTGTTTTGCAGGTTTGGATTTGTGGGGCTAGACGAATAGATCGGGAAGATTAATACAGACCCCGGCCGTTGATCGTTACTGAGATCATTATTGGGCGGGAAGAGAGTTCCGGGACCAATTGTCGAATCGGGACAGTCAACGCCAGGAGTGCAAGGATTGGCAGGGCAATTCGCTGTTTGGCAGAAATTGACACTGGTCGTTGCGTCATTCACGTTGTCGCTGTTCGTGTCGTAATTCACTCTGAAGGTCGAACAGAACCGCGTTCCCTCCGTGACGTTTTGTCTAACCCGAACCTGGAATGTCACCGTCAACGTTTCCCCGGGGCCAATTTCCCCATTCCATTCGGCTTGCGCTGCCGTCAAGGTGCAATTTCCTGTCGAAGCCGTACACGAACCGGGGATCGAGGTTAATTCAACGGGCAACAACGCCAGCAGTTCCGGACTGTTCGGGTCATTCCGTTGGAACCCGTCGCCGGAGTTCCTGGACTTCACTTCAACAGTCAGAACATTTCCACCGCCGATACAAACATCAGCACCGGTGGCTTTAATGGTGATGTCGTTCTGCATGAATTTCGCGCCCGGCGGCGGATTGATTGTTACAACAGAAGTGTTCGTGTTGTTGCTTCCCGTTGGATCCGTGGTTCCGGAAACAACTGTCGCCAGGTTGCTCAGTGGGCCGACAGGGAAGGTAAATGGAACCCGAATTTTTATTGTGATAACCGCCTGGTTGTTTGGCGCTGTTGCTGCAAGTGTGCCGATGTTGCAGGTTATGGTCGTTGTTCCGGTGCAAGTTCCTTGCGTTGATGTTGCTGAAACAAGTGTAACTCCGCCTGGTAAGGGGTCCGTCACAACAACATTGGTTGCAACGGACGGTCCGTTGTTTTTGGCGGTGATTGTGTATGTGATTTCATCGCCAGCGCGGACTGCTGATGCATTGGCGACCTTGGTTATAGTCAAGTCGCTTGTTGGGACAGGCGTCGAAGTTACCGATGTCTGATTGTTGCTTGGATCAGGGTCGGTAGAGCCACCTGGAACGCTGACGCTGGCAATATTTGTGACTGCCGCTGTCGCATTGGCTGGCAATGTTGCCTGCAATGTGAATGTAGCCGTGCCAGCATTGGCAAGATTAACCGTTGTGTTAATGCTGCCGGTTCCGCTGGTTTGCCCGCAACTTGATCCACTAGAAGCTGCGCAAGTCCAGGATACATTTGTTAAGACGGCTGGCACGTCGTCCGTGACAGTTGCGCCTGTGACAGGACTTGGTCCGTCATTTGTAACCGTGATTGTGTATGTAAATGGCGCTCCGGGAATGGGCTGTGAAGGGGTCGCCGTCTTGGCAATTCGCAAATTCGCTTGCGAAATCACCTGGTCAGTGTCGCTGGCGGAATTATTGCCACCCGCCGGATCGGTCGAACCGGATGGGGAGGTGACGGTTGCCGTATTCGTTAGCGTTGAAAGTGCATCAGCCGCTACAGTCGCTGTTATTGTATAGGTCGCATTCCCCCCATTAGCCAAATTGACCGTTGAATTGATGCTGCCAGTTCCGGATGTTGCGCCGCACGTGGATCCGCTGGAGGCAAAACACGTCCAGCTTGCATTGATAAGTTTCGCGGGCAATGCGTCAACGACTGCTGCCCCTGTTACCGCACTCGGCCCATTGTTCAGGACATTGATTGTATAGGTGACCTGGTTTCCAGCCGTGACAATGGAATTGTTATTGGTCTTGGTGATAGACAAATCCGAGGTGGGCGTCAGCGTATCCGTGTCGTTGGCAGTATTATTTGCGGTGTTCGGGTCTGTCGCGGAAGCTGGTGCTGTGACAGTGGCGGTGTTGGTCAGCATGCCCGTTGCCGTGCTGGCAACCGTTGCATTGACCATGAATGTTGCGGTGCCCTGGGCCAGCAGATTCACAGTCGCATTGATGTTCACTGTTCCGCTGGGCTGGCCGCAACTGGAACCGGCAGAAGCGGTGCACGTCCAGGAACTGATGACCAGAGTGCTGGGCATTACATCTGTAACCTGTGCGCCGGTGACTGCGCTCGGTCCGGCATTGGTGACCACGATCGTGTAAGTGGTTGGGGTGCCGGGTGTCAGCGTATTTGTGTTGTTCGTTTTTGTAATTGAGAGATCAGAAATTGCCTGGAAGTCGCGTGCAACTGTTGATGAGTTATTGGCCGAGTTAGGGTCAGCCACTCCGGACGGCGTTGCGACTGTTGCCGTGTTTGTCAATGTTCCGGTTGCGGTGCTTGCGGTTTGTGCCGTCAAACTGAATGTTGCGGTTCCGTTTACCGCCAAATTGACTGTTGTGTTGATGTTTCCGGTTCCATTGGGTACTGCGCAGCTTGAGCCGGCAGAAGCCGTGCAAGTCCACGTCGCGCCGCTCAATGTTGCAGGCAAATTGTCAGTTACCGTAGCGCCTGTGACAGCAATTGGACCATTGTTGGTTACCACAATGGTATACGTCGTCGGCTGGCCGGAGGTTACTTTCACCGCACTATTGGTTTTGACAATTGTCAGGTCAGTGGAAGATAGAGTGTCAGTATCGGTTGCAGCATTGTTTGCGCCATTGGTTTCAACAGCTCCCACTGGCGGAGCAATGCTGGCCGAATTCGACAGCGATCCGGTTGCATTGGCGGCAACCGTCGCCGTAAGCGTGTACGTTGCGGTGCCATTTACTGCCAAATTGACTGTCGTATTGATGCTTCCACTTCCGTTTGCCGAGCCGCAGCTTGAGCCTGCCGAAGCTGTGCAAGTCCAGGAAGCATTCGTGAGTGATGTGGGCAGATTATCAGCCACGGCCGCGCCAGTGACTGCGCTTGGGCCTGCATTAGTGACGATGATTGTGTAGGTTGTTTGTGTGCCCGGAACAAGCGTCGTGGCATTGTTCGTCTTTGTTATCGCCATATCAACCGTTGTCACAATTGTGTCAACGTCGGTAGCGGTATTGTTTGCCGTATTCGGGTCAGGAACTGAAGCCGGTGGCGTAACTGTGGCGATATTGCTGAGCGTATCAGTTGCTGAATTGATAACCGTCGCTTGCAGGCTAAACGTTGCAGTCGCGTTAGGCAGCAAATTGACAGTCGTATTGATGCTTCCATTTCCAGTGGTTGCGCCGCAGTTGGCTGCAGGGGCGCAAGTCCAGGAAACGTTAGTCAATTTAGTCGGAACGTTGTCCGTAACTGTCGCGCCAGTTACTGTGCTGGGACCATTGTTACGAACCACAATCGTGTAAGCGATTGGCATCCCGGCAACGGCTGTTGTTGAACCGTCGGTTTTGGTGATTGAAAGGTCTGCCTGCGGAGTTAAGGTGTCTTGATCGGTGGCCGTATTATTCGTCGAATTTGGGTCAACCGCGCCATCTGGCATTCCAATCGTCGCAGTGTTGCTGATCGTGCCAGTCGCAGAAGGATTCGGAGTCACTGTTAAGTTAAAGGTCGCTGTGCCTCCGTTTTTCAAATCAACTTTGGTGTCAATACTGCCAGTGCCAGAGGCTGTTTGGCAGGCTGAACCCGTTGAAGCCGTGCAGGTCCATGAAGCATTCGTGAAAACTGCTGGCAATGTATCAATTACCGGAACTCCAAAAACATCATTCGGCCCATTGTTGCGAGCGACGATGACGTACGTAGTTGGAGCGCCGGGAACCGTGTTTACCTGATTGTTTGTTTTTGTAATGGAAAGGTCTGTTGTCGTGGAGCAGAAAGGAATCGCACCCACAGAATTGACGACTTGGCCTGTGGCTCCGCGAGTTGCACCGTTGACAGGAAATTCAGCGATCGAAGGCGCCTGAGAGGACCCATGAATGCCTCCAGATACCTGCGTTGCCAGGGTTCCACCGGAAAATGCAATGTAACCACCCGCGCCGCCGCCGCCTGGGCCTTCCGATTCCAACTCAAAAGGCGCAACCGGTGGAATCTGATTTCCTCCATTGCCTCCGTTGGCCTGGGCTGAGAGACTGCCCGAAAGTACTCTTGCGGCAAGCACCACGGTTCCACCGGCGCCTGCGCCGCCTGCACCATCTCGGTTCTCGCCCCGTGTATTGCCACCGTTCGAGCCATTGGCTTTGAGCAGGCCGTTTCCGCTAACGCTGTCAGCCATGATGTAAACCAGTCCGCCCCCGTTTCCGCCCGCGCCACCAGTGTCATTGTTTTGAGCGCCCGCTCCGCCGCCGCCGCCAAAAAAGATTCTCCCTGTGGTGTCTTGCGTCACAGGACGGCCGCCGAGTCCGCCAACTTCACGGCGACAATCTCCCCCCCACAGACAATCACCGGGAGGTTTGGCCAACGCGTCTTGATTGTTAATTGCGTAGCTGTAGCCACCACGTCCGCCGCCAGAAGAGTCAGTCAATTTATTTCCGTTGGCAATATAAGCCGGATCAATTGTCCAAGCCGCTGCGCCTGTCACTGACCCATCCATCACGCCTTGCCCAGTCCACGTTTTTCCGTTTGCGCCGTTTGCGCCGCCACCGCCGCCCGAATTGTGGGAAGTTCCGCCGCCGCCGCCATTGGCCGCAGCGCCGCGTCCATAGCGTCCACCTTGCAGGTCATAATCTGCCTGATAACCGGCAATGCCTTCACCTTTTTCAGCCCCGAAATCCTGTTGATCGGTTACGTAGTCGGTTCTGAAACCTGCTCCACCAGCGCCGGATAGAGCGCCTCCACGAAATCCCAGTCCGCTGGTTTCGACAGTGCCATTAATAATTGCGTTGTTTTGAACATGCACGACAACAATGCCGCCAATGATTCCGTTCCAGGCTGGCGCGGTCAGTGAAGCGCCGGAGTTGATCGTCAAATTTGTATATTGTGGAACGCGGATGATCTGGACTTTGCCCGAAGCTGTGTAATTAAAACGAAGCCCGCCGCAAGGCGGGTTGATTGTAATGGTATTGCCCTGGACTTTATTGACAGTGACAAATTCGTGACGGCCAGCGTTATTAAGATTGGTAACCGTGCCATAACCTGCAGTGTTGCTGGTATCAAGAGAAGCGCCAGACATCTGCACAATCATTATCAAATCGCCAGCAGCCAAAGTGTTGATGTCCAAGCCATTAGGACCGCCCGGGTTGTCAACAGCGATCATGGAGGAACCTGCAGGGGCATTGATCGCCAGCCTGCCGTATTTGTTGACAATGGTGTTTGGTTGGGTGACGGTTAGCTCGCCGTCTTTGCCGGAAATCTCAGCTTTGGTGACAGACGGCGTATTCAACCAACCCATCAGGACCCCTTGAATGGCTGTGCTGCATACAGCTAACGCAGCGAACAAAATTACAATGCAGATTAAGGTGAACTTCTTCTTCATACGTTTCTTTCCTCAAGAAGCGGAGTGAGGCCGCCAGACTTGCAACTGTCTGCGCCTATTTACTTCGTAGCATGGTAGTGGGGATCGAACGAAGCTAAGGCAGACTAAAAGAGAGTCTTTAGAGGCATAGCTCGATTTTATAAAGAACTGAGCATAGCAAAGCTCAATAAGGGCACTTTGGAATTAATGCTAGTGATACTTACGGAAGGGGCAAATTCGTTCGCGAATCAACACTAAGTAAATCTTCTAAATTAAGTTGCCAACGAATTATGGTGACTGCTAGGGGAAACAACGTTAATTGCTAACAAGTCTCATAGTCAGTGAAGGACAATGTAAAGAGACTCGATTCACGCATTTTCCTTGTGGGGCAGCGCGCTACTTTGAACGGATTAGCGCCCAGTGAGGCTCACCACGAATCGAAAGATACCTTAGTTTAATCGTTATGTCCAACTGTAAATCTACGGTGGTATTCAAGTTCAGCGCCCAAACTGAGGTCTTGCGACTTTGCAACTCTGTGCTAAGCTCAACGCCAGCAAAATTCTGAGCAGGTTGAAACCTGCTCGCCCCAACGGAAATAGCAAAGGAGAATTACAATGAAGAGGAATCTTGTTGTCAGGCTTTTGTGTGTGACGTTCGTCATGGCACTGGTCGGGCTTGTTGTTTTGGGTCAAAGCAAAACCTCGGATAAGGCCGCAGACAAAAAAACTGCAGCTTCTTCCACCCAAAAGGCTCCACCGCCGCCACCCAAAAAGGCAGAAGAACTGCTTGATCTCAATACTTGCACCAAAGAGCAGCTAGTTGCTTTGCCGGGAGTTGGTGACGCTTATGCGGACGCCATCCTAAAAGGTCGTCCCTACAAAGCCAAAAATGAATTGGTTTCCAAGAAAATTGTGCCAGCAGCCAATTACAAAAAATTTCAGGGCAAAGTGATCGCCAAACAAAAATGACAGATTGGTTCAATTAGTGTCCAAGCGACGCGTTCATCTGCACGGCCTTCAAGCTCTTGATGAACCGTCGCTTGTGCTCTTTGAGCGTGGCGTTTATGATCCCCGCCGTTTTAGGTTTATTAGTAGTCCAATCATCTAAATTTCTACACCTTTGGAGGAAGAGCAAATGAGTATGGAAGCTCTTGGGATGGTCGAAACGAAGGGCTTTGTCGGCGCAGTTGAAGCCGCCGATGCAATGGTTAAAGCCGCGAATGTCTTGCTGGTCGGCAAAGAATATATTGGAGCTGGTCTTGTTACTGTTTTTGTGCGCGGGGATGTCGGAGCGGTGAAGGCTGCAACAGATGCGGGCGCTGCCGCCGCGCGGCGAGTCGGCGAATTGGTTTCAGTGCATGTGATTCCGCGCCCTCACATTGAAGTCGAGCGAGTTCTGCCGCGTTCGGCAGGTGCGTTGGCTGGCAAAGACCAGAAAGCCCTGGGAGAAAGCAAAAAGAAGGACTGATCTGTTAATTTGTTATGGCAGACAAAGACCTGCAATCCATTCAAACTGCGCGCGATCTGGTTGAAGCAGCACATCGGGCGCAATCTGTAGTCGCGAAGTTCGACCAGGCAAAAATAGATTCGATTTGTGAGGCGATGGCTGTTGCCGCCCAGGGGCAATCGTTTCGCCTGGCCACCTTGGCGCACGAAGAATCCGGCTATGGCAATCCTGCCGATAAGAACGTCAAAAATCTTTTTTCAGCGGTGGACGTTCACAATTACTTCAAGAATCTGAAAACGGTCGGCGTTGTCCGTGACACAGGCTCCGTGGTGGAAATTGCCGCGCCACGGGGTGTTGTGGCGGCCATCATTCCTTCCACAAATCCGACATCAACCGCGATCTTTAAGATTCTGATCGCGATTAAATCGCGCAACGCTGTTGTGCTCAGCCCGCATCCGTCAGCGACGCGTTGCGTAGTCGAAACCGCGACCGTCATGCGACAAGCCGCCATCAAGGCTGGATTGCCTGCCGAGGCAATTGGCTGCATAGAGTTGACCTCTCTGGAAGGCACGGAAGCGCTGATGAAGCATAAGCTGACCGCAGTGATCCTGGCGACTGGCGGGCTGGGGCTAGTTCGCGCGGCATATTCTTCCGGCAAACCAGCGTTTGGTGTTGGGCCCGGGAACGTGCCCGCTTTTATTGAGCGAACTGCCGATGTGCCGAAAGCCGTTCGAGATATTCTGGCTGGAACTTGTTTTGACTTCGGTACCATTTGCGCTTCGGAACAAGCAATCGTTGTTGACGCTCCCGCAGACAAGCAGGTTCGAGAGCAATTGGCTGTTCAGGGCGGGTATTTTTTGAATGCCGCTCAAGCTGATCAACTGGCAAAAATTGTTGTTACTCCCAACCGCACTCTCAATCCTAAAATCGTTGGAAAACCTGCAACGACACTTGCTGAATGGGCAGGGATTAGCGTTCCTCCGACAACTCGCTGCCTGATTGCTGAAGTTGGAGGTGTAGGCCGCGAATTTCCGCTTTCCATCGAAAAGCTGTCACCGATTTTGGCGTATTACGTGGCGAATGGGCTGGAAGAGGGAAGCAAGCTGTGCGACGAGATTCTGCATTACGGCGGAATGGGACACACAGCTTCCATCCACACGCGCAACCGTGAAGCCGCGTTGCAATATGGATTGTTGATGCCTGCGGCGCGAGTTGTCGTCAATACGCCTTCGACGCATGGAGCGATTGGTTTTTCAACCGCTTTGGCACCTTCGATGACGCTCGGTTGCGGGTCTTGGGGAGGAAACGTTACTTCGGATAACATTTCGCCGTTGCACTTGATGGACATCAAACGCGTCGCCTTTGAAACTCGCCCGGTAACTTCGACCGAACCGTTACAAGCAACAATTGCTGCGCCCTCGCCGCAGGTTTCGGCTTCGTTCATTCCGGCCGCCGCACCACCTCCCCAAATTAACCGTGCTGCAATCGCTGAGCTGGTGGATACGTTTTTGGCTGCGCGCCCCGCCAGCGCCCCAGCGCCAAGTGCACCACCGTCGGCTGAAAAAAAAACTGAGCCTCCACCTCAAACCAAAAACAATGGTTATAAAGCGGCGGAATTTGTTTGCGAGGAAGATGTTCGCAAAGCCTTAGCCAAAGGCGAAAAGATTTACATCAACGCCAAAACGATCCTTACGCCTTCCGCGCGCGATTTAGGAAACGAGCGCGAAGTTTTTGCCAAAGGCAATTGAAGGTTTAAGATCACTGTCGAAGAGGTAAAGACAATGGAAGAAATCAAAACCGTTGGGGAGTTTGCCGAGGTATCAGAAACTGAAGAAGCGATAAAGCAGCGCGAAATTGAAAGAGCGGAGAAGCTTGCTGCACTGACCAAAGGGATATTCGAAGAACGACGCGAGGCTTTTCTGGAACTGGCAAAGGGGCCTTCGCCGAATGAAGGCTTAATGGATAGGCGCAGCAAGTTATTCGAGAAATTTGCTGAAGATGAAAAGTGATTTCGGGTGATGAATATTCAAATTTGCGATGACTCAATGATCAGTCGTGTTCAAAACCCTATTCCCCAAAATCTCCTGCCTGATTTTGTTCGTTGCGCTTGGCGCTTCGGTCATCACTTCGCAAACAGAATCGTCTATCCAGCCAACGCCTGAGCAGCCACAAGGCTCGCCGACACCTGCAATCACAGACAATGCAACGTTAAACCTCCACCGCTGGGGAGCGGTTACCCTCTTTCACGGATTGCCTTCGGACCGAGTTAACGCAATTGCCGAAGACGCGCGCGGACTGATGTGGTTCGGCACGGATAATGGTTTGGTTCGTTATGACGGTCGAAATGTCGAAACATTGCCTGGCGAAGCCGCACTGCCTTCGCGCCGGGTTCTAACGCTGAAGTTGGATGCGCATGGTGGAGTATGGATTGGAACGGATGCCGGAGCGGCGCGTTGGCATGACGAACGCGTCGAGGTCTTGGAAGAAACTCGCGGGCGCGCAGTGAACTCCATATCGCTTTCTGCGCAAAATGAAATTTTGTTGGTGACCCAGGGCGGCGAAATTTTTCGCTACAGTGCGCCGAGCCAAAACAAAATAAGTAGCGAATCCGTCGAAACTGCCAAGCCGGTTACAGCGTTAGCCCTGGTCAAATTGGATCCAGCCACCAATCCGGCCCAATTGAAAACTCCAAACCAGGCTGAAGAAGCGTTGCCTTTGACTGCTGCAACTGCAACGACTTCGGGTGAATGGGCAATTGGCTCTGGCGGCCGTGGATTGTTGCTTCATCAGGGCAGCGTTATTCGCGAAGCCGATGTGAAATCGGCACGCCCTTATTTTGTTTCTTCGGTGTTTTCGACAGGCGACCGTTTATGGCTTGGCGAATTCGCCAACCAGCGAACCGGGGCATTGTGGTTGTTTTCAGCGGATAAGATGAAACGGTTGCCGATTGAAACGGAAGCCGTCAGAGCGATTGGCGGCGGCGATGATGAATTGTGGCTCGGAACCAATCGTCGTGGAGCCTTTTTGTTGAAACCGGAAGGTGACGAAGCCAGGTTGATTGAGCATCTGACTTTCGATAACACAGCGGGAGGATTGCGGTCGAATCAGGTCAATGCCGTATTTCGCGATAGAGAAGGGATTGTTTGGTTTGGCACAGATCGGGGAGTTTGCCGCTACGATCGCGAAAGCTTTCGTGTTGCTACGCCAAGCGGTGATTCGCAAAGCAATTATGTGCGTGATCTTTTGCTGGCTTCAAATGCTGAAGTTTGGAGCGGCACCAATCGAGGTTTATTTCGATTAGCATCGCCAGAAAGCGCGAGCGTGCCGATTACCGAAATTGAGAATCGTTCGGTTTATGCGCTGTTTGAAGATGCGGCAGGTGCCATCTGGGCAGGCACAAGTGGAGGCTTGTTCGTCAAAACAAGAGACGCTGCCAATTTCAGCCGAATTACCGATGCGCCGAACACGGAAATCACCATCGAAGGCGAGAATGCTTCCACTTCAATGCCGGATTCCGCCGCTGCTGGTTCTTCCGTAAATCCGCCAGCCACAGTGCCCAGCCAGTCTGTGATACCGCCATCCAAAGAAAGTGTTCGCGCAATTGCCAGCTTTCGCGGGCAGGTTTACGCCGCTTATTTTGGGCGAGGCATTGAGCGGATTGACGGCGAGAAACGTGTTCCGGTTTTGCCCCAGCTGAGTGAACCTGCGGCACAACGTGCGATTTGTCTGGCGGCTGAAGCTGATCAGTCCTTGTGGGTGGGAACGTCCGATGGCGAGTTATGGCGATACGATGGCTCGCAGTTCAGGCAAATCGAAACACCGCTAAAACAGCAGCCTGGGCAGGGGGAAAAAGCGATACGGACAATTGTTTTTGACGGCAAGCGGTTGTGGATTGCCACCTCGCAAGGACTGTTGGTTCGCGAAGGCGAATCGTTTCGCGAAGTGCGTGGCGGTCTGGATGTCCAAGATTTGCTGGTTATTCGGGAAACGCCTGACCGCGAAGTCGCCTGGATTGCAACGAAGAATGCTGGACTGATTAAGTTATTACCAGATGAAAACGTCTCCATCCGGTTTGACACCGAGCAAGGGCTGTCGTCGCAGCAGGTTTTTGCCCTGGCTTCGCCAGCGAGTGGAAGCCACATTTGGATCGGCACCAATCGCGGAGTCATTCACCATCGGCCAAGTTCGATTCAGCCTCGCGTAAGCGTCAAGCGATTGGTGGCAGATAGAATTTATCAGGCTCCGGAATTGGTTGCCGAGCTTGCATTACCGCACACTTTGAAAAATTTCCTGCTGGAAGTTTCTGGAATTGGCAGCAAGACATTTCCTAGCCAGTTTCAATACGAGTTTTCTTTGCAAACCCGCTTTGGCGAACCGATGAAAACGGTTCGCACAAACGACCCGCAATTCGCCCCAGGCGATTTGCAGTCCGGTGGCTACATGGTTGTTGTCAGAAGCATCAGCCGCGATTTGGTTTATTCAGACCCCTTGACGGTTCGGCTCAGAATCCAGCGCGCGCCGTTTCCCTGGGGAACCTTGTTATTGGCGTCGCTGCTTGCTGCGGCAATTGCAGCAGCGGCTTGGGCGTTTCGCCAGCAATTGCGGCTGGGCAAAACGAACGTGACTTTGGCGCATACCAACGCCGAACTGCGCGAAACGCGGTTGCGTCTGGCCAGCGAAACCGAAGCCGAGCGCAGCCGAATTGCACGTGACTTGCACGATCAAACGTTGGCAGATCTGCGGCATTTGCTTGTGCTGACCGATCAGTTACCTGTCAACGACGAAAACATACATGCCCCGACTCCAGGCGAATTGCGCCGCGAAATTGAATCTGTGTCGAAAGAGATTCGTCGCATTTGCGAAGACCTCAGTCCGTCTGCGCTGCAAAACCTTGGCTTCCTGCCTGCGCTTGAAGGCGCGCTGAGCGATGCTGTGGCTCAGCTTCCGGCTGAGGAAAAATTTGCCTATGAATTTGTTTGCGAACCCGAATTGGAGGATCGTTTACAGCTAACGGAAATAGAGCAGATCCAGCTTTACCGCATTGTGCAGGAAGCGTTAAATAATGTTTGTCGCCACGCTGCTGCCCAACAGGTGCGTCTGGTTGTCAGAGCTGTAAGCAACGATTTGCTGATTGAAGTTTGTGATGATGGAAAGGGATTGACCGGAATGGCAGGGAATCGAACCGGACATGGGTTGGCGAACATCCGCTCCCGCGCAAATTTGATTGGCGCCCAGGTTTCCTGGCAGGATGCGAAACCCGGTTGCCGTTTTGAGCTCAGGAAAACCCAGGCTATAAGCTGACGAATCTGGCTCGTGACAAATCGTCCACTGGAGGTTTTGGAAATGAAAACGCTGATTGCTCTTGCTGGCTTCTTGCTCTTGCTCGCACTTTTTACCTCAGGTCCGATTTCTTTCTCAGTGCCGGTTGAAGATCATTGGCCGCAATGGCGGGGGCCGTTTTTCAATGGAATGGCACGCGGGTCAGCGCCCACGGAATGGAGCGATACAAAGAACGTAAAGTGGAAAGTCCCGATTGCCGGACGGGGCTTTTCAACACCAGTGATCTGGGGCGACAAAATCTTTCTGACCACCGCCGTGCCAACGGGAAAGCTTGATTCTTCAATTGCCGCCGCCGCCAGCCAGCGCCGCACCAATCCAAACGGCGGATCCGGGGAAGGCCAGGAACATAAATTCGCCGTGCTTTGCATTGATCGTAAAACGGGCAAAACACTGTGGGAGCGCGTGGCCAAAACTGCCGTGCCTCACGATGGCTATCACCACGCTTATGGCAGTCTGGCATCGAACTCGCCGGTGACTGACGGGAAATATTTGTATGTTTCTTTTGGCTCGCGCGGCGTTTACTGCTACGACCTGGACGGTAAGCTGATTTGGGAAAAAGACCTGGGCGTAAAGATGCGAATGCGAAATCAGTTTGGCGAAGGCGTGGCTCCGATGCTGGCCGGAAAGCAACTGATTGTAAATTTCGATCAGGAAGCGGATTCCTTTATCGTCGCTTTGGACAAACTCACCGGGAAAGAGCTGTGGCGAAAAAATCGAGATGAAATCAGCACATGGGCTGTGCCTTTGTTAGTCGAACACAAAGGACGCAAACAGCTTGTTACCGCCGGAACGAACAAGATTCGCACTTACGATCCCAGCAATGGCAAATTGATTTGGGAATGCGCCGGGCTGGGGCTGAACGCCATTCCCGCTCCGGTTTGGCAAGACGATTTGGTTTTTGTGATGACTGGCCACCGCGATCCGAAACTGATGGCAATTCGGCTGGGTAAAGAAGGCGATTTGACGGGTACGGATGCAGTGGTTTGGAGCCAGACGCGCGGCACGTCGTACACGCCTTCGCCTGTGCTGCACGACAATAAATTTTATGCGTTGACTGACACGGCCATGCTCAGTTGCTTCGACGCTGCAACTGGGAAGCCTTTTTATCATCAGCAACGATTGCCGCAACCGGATAATTTCAAGGCTTCTCCAATCGGCGCGGAAGGTAAACTTTATCTTGCCAGTGAAAGCGGCGCGGTTTACGTCATCAAGATGGGGGAAAAGTTTGAAGTGCTGGCAACCAACATGCTGGAAGACCAGTTTTTCATTGCTTCACCGGTTGTTGCCGAAGGCGAGCTTTTCCTTCGCAGCAGCACACAACTTTTCTGCATCAGCGACAACAATGCGAAGTGAATTTAGAAGGAATTTGCGTCTGCCTTTGTGGCACATGCGTGTCTGATGCCTGCGGGGGCAAAGCGACAGCGCCAGCAGCCGAAGATGCTGCGTCCGAAATCGGAGCGCCTTTTAAGATGCCTTTTACGAAGTAGGCAGCCGGAATGAAGGCGATGGCGGTCAGGATGGCGAGAATCAGCCCAAGTCGTTTCATCATTTTGCCTCCCTGAATTTATTCCCTATGACTTTGTCCGTTTGCCAATACAGTAAAGAAATTGTGCCGTGCGGATAAATATCTGGCCATTGGAAATGGCGGGGGAACTAAGGCAAACATCATCCAGACTATTTTCCGCCAACACCTCAAATCTGGCTCCGGCTTTCAAAACAGATGTGATTCCTTCTTCATTGGTGACGAACAGTTTGCCATCGGCCAAAACCGGCGACGCGCTGTAGTCTCCGGGTTTCAGGCGTTGTGGCCCCCAAATTTCTTTTCCCGTCTTTGCGTCCAGGCAACGCGCGATGCCTTTGTCATTGATAATGTAAAAATACTTGCCATCGGTTACAGGGCTGGGCACATCCGGTCCATTGCGCGATGACCAGAGGCGATTGGACTCACCCAGATTGCCATGCCCGTCTGCGTCTAAAGCCAACAAAGGACGATCCGCCGCCGGAGCGTAAATCACGCCATCCGCAACGATGGGTGAGGATGCAATCCGGGAGGGTTCCTTTTCCGCGCTAAGGCCTGCGACCCGCCATAACTCTCGCCCATTCTTTATGTCGTGGCCGGTTACCTGATCGCTGCCGTTTACGATTAACTCCACGTTGTTGCCGCGCTTGAAAATGGTTGGAGTGTTGTAGGCTTCGGCTGGTTTGAAAGCCGGAGTCACCGGAAAATCTGCTTTCCAGTGGGTTTTCCCCGTTTTTTTGTCAATTCGCAGCAGATAGGACGGGTCGTTTTTCTGTGTGACCTGTAGGATCTGAATGTACAACGAATCTTCGAACAAGAGCGGCGAAGATGCGTGTCCGAAGCGCAGCCCGAAGCGGCCATAATCTTTCCACAGTTCGCGCTGCCAGATTTCGTTACCCGCAAAATCAAAGCCGTACAGCCGTCCGTAGGCATTCATCACATACACGTGTTGGCCGTCAGTGACCGGCGATGGCGAAGACGGGTTGTGTTTGTTCAGTTTGATGTTTTTGCCGCTGAGCGGTTTTTTCCAAAGCACACCGCCCTGCTTTTTCTCAACGCACCACAGGAAAAGTTGCTCTCCTTCGGTGACGTTGAGAAAAATACGATCTTCCCAAATCGCTGGCGTGGCCGCGCTCAAACCCGGCAAGGCCAATTTCCAGGCAATGTTTTCTTCTTTGCTCCAACGCCAGGGCAGATTCTTTTCATTGCTGACGCCATTGAGTGTAGGGCCGCGCCATTGCGGCCAATTGTCCGCGAACGTGAGCGAAAACGAAACGGCAGCGACAAGCAAGACAGGCAGGATTTTTTTCTTTGGCATAACGTTACTTCTTCATCTTGATGTCCTGTGTGCAATGCAAAACGCCCTGCTGGTCGCGCGTCAGTGAGCGAAGCGAAAATCCGCTGTTTTCTTGTGCGGCTTTGGCGCGAATGTCAGCGTTTACTTTTGGGTCTCCTTCAAACACGATTTCGAAGACACGTTCCTGATACCCAGGCGCATTAACGTGGTAGTGAATATGGGCAGGCGGCCCGTCGCCAGGATATGGCGCGGGTTTGATCGTGCTGTATTCATAGCGTCCCTGCGCATCCGTGCGCATATAACCCCGCAGGCGCGGATTGCGGTTGTCGTCAGTGGCTCCGAGCGTATATCTGCCCGTGGCGTCAGTGTGATAAACATAAACAGACGCGCCTGCCAGTGGCGTTTTGCCGTCGGCTCCAAACACGAAGCCGGAAACAATTAGCCGCTCGCCCTTTTCTTCTTTGGTTGTAATTGTGGTTTTTGACGGCGCATTCTTTTCCGCAACCGTTGGCGCTTGTGCGCGGACAATCACTGATAGTGAAAGCAGCATCAACAGAGTAAGCAGTTTCATTATTATCTCTCCTTTTAGGCAGCTTTTGCGCTGCAATGGTTGGTGGAAATTTCCGCGCCAGCATCTAACGATTGTCCAGCGCGGCTTGAAGCGAAGTCGTTAGGACTTCGGTAACCGTGCGAGCAGTTCCTGAAAACGTGGTTCGGCGCGCAAGGGCTTAAGGTCATCATCTGTTTCGTAGGCGTTGCGGTCGGTGAAGCCTTCCGTCACGGCGTTTGAGAGTGCGGTCAATGCCTTCTCTTTCTGTCCAAGCTTTGCGTAACCGCAGGCCATGTTGAAATAGGCGACGCCGCGTGTAGTTGCGCCTGCTGGAATGCCAGCTTCAAATGCTTTTTCGTAGTTCTTGATGGCTTCTTCGTTGCGCCCGACGTGAAGTTGAGAGAAGGCGAGTAGGCCGTAAGCCTGGCTATGGCGCGCGCCGCCTTCAATTGCGCGTGATAAATACGGAATCGCCTGTTCGTATTGGCGCTGGTTGTATTTCAATTGTCCGTAGCTGAAAAAGAAACCAGGGTCGTTTGCACCCAGCGCCTGCGCTTTCTGATACGCGGCTTCGGCTTCTTCAAACCGTCGAAGCCCAATGAGCGTCCGGCCATATTGGGTATGCGCTGTCTTGTCGTTCGGGTTCTCTCTGATCCACTCCGCCAGGAGTTCGGCGGTCCGCTGCGGATTATTGTCGTAACTGGCGGCAACGATCTCGCGCGCTTTTGACGGTTGCCAGGGCGGCGCGGGGACAGGCTCTAGCTGTGATTTCCAGAAAGCCAGCGTCTGTTGAATGACCCTGCGGGCGGAATCGTTGTCAGAAGCAGCATCAAACGCGTGGGGCAGGTTGCTGGCGAAAAGCAGCGTCCAGGGAGCCTTTGTCTCGACCACGCGTTGCCAGAGTGCGGGTAAGGACGGTCCCATGCCCGGCGCGTCGCCTGCTGCCACAATGAACAGCACCGGTAAATCGGTTCGCAGTTTTCCTTCGGGAACGCGTCCGTAATACAGCGCAGCGGCGCGGATGCTTTTTGACGCGTTTTCGCTGGCCAGATACTGCGCAGTGCCGGTGACATTGGCTGATGCGGCGTAAAGACCAAGCCGCGTGCCATCAATGCCATGTTCCGCGCCCTTGTTTGTCAGGAAGTCGAATACGCCGCGCAGGCAATCCTGAATGCGCGATCCGTCCGCATCCATCGAAACACCGATCAGGCCGTGGGCGGCCACCAGGCGCGGCCAGGATTTGTAGATTTCCCAGTTCTTCACTTTGTCAGGCGCGCGATCTCCGATGGCGTTGATAAACAGGACAGCCGGGCGTTTTTCGCCCGCTTTCATATCCGGTGGTGTGTAAATGTCTACGGTCAACGTGCCACGCGCGTCACTCAAATAGGGGACATCCGTGCGCACCTTGACCTGTTTTGTCGCTGGAATGTCATAGACGACGCCCCAGATGGTGACATCCAGTTGTGAACGTTGCGGTGTCGGCGCTGTCTGCTGTGCCAGTGCGGCGACGGCGAGCAACAGGCTAAGCGCAAGCGCGCAACAGATGATTTTGCGGTTTAACATAATATTTTCCTCCTGATTCTCTGTTGTTGTTTTCATGGCCTGTAGAGCCAGGCGCTAAGGTCTGGGGTCAGGTTTGGCAGACCATATAGATAGCCTCCCAGAATCAGCACTTCTCCGTTAGGCAAGAGTGTTGCCGTCGCGTATTGCCGCGCCGCGCCAACGCCGCCGCTGACTGCGCTGAAAATGCCGGTGGCTGGATCAAAAATCTCCGGACGAGCGCCGCCTCCTGCCACCAGAATCCTGCCGTTGGGCAATAACAGAACTGCATCACGAATCTTGTAGCGCGCCGTGTTCAAGTTGCCGGTTGTCGTGAATTTTCCCGTTGCGGGATCATAGATTTCAGCGCTCGCTTTTCGATCTTCCCAAAGCCTGATGCTTGTCCCGCCCAGCACGATGACGCGTCCGTCAGGCAACAAGGCCGCCGCGTGTTTATAGCGTGGGACATTGAGCGGGCCCGTCGGAATGAAACTCTTCTTCGCAGGATCGTAAAGCTCGGCGCTGGCAATCGGGCCGTCGTCGAATGAGCAGCTATTGCCCCCGGCAGCGATCAGGACGAAACCGTTTTTGAGCAAGGTTGCCGTGTGATCCGTGCGTGGTGTTTGCATGGAGCCAACCAAGGCGAAAGAGTTTGTCAGGGGATCGAAAAGCTCGGCGCTGGCCAGTTTGTTCTGGTCATTTTGCTGCCCGCCTGTGATCAACACTTTGCCGTCAGGCAGCAGTGTTGCCCGATGCCCGACACGCGGAACGGACATGCTTCCCGCTGCTCGAAAAACGCCAGTAGCCGGGTCATAGATTTCGGCGCTCGCCAAACCGCGCCAATTGCCACCGCCTACCAGCAAGACACGGCCATCGGTCAAACGTGTTGCCGTATGTCCGCCACGCCTAATGGTCAAGCGTCCAGCCAAGGTGAATTGCCCGGTTTTCGGATCGTAGATTTCCGAACTGTCCAGCGGGCCTTTATCCTGCTCAACTCCGCCCGCGACCAGCACTCGGCCGTCCGTCAGCAACGTCGCGCTGTGTGAATGGCGCGCCACATTCAATGTTCCCGTAAGCCGCAAAGTTCCTGTGGTTTTGGGCAAATCGGCGGGATTGCCGCCCACGCTGATAAATTCCACCTGCTCGCGCCATCCGTCGAGTTTCTCTGCGTTCTCAGGCCGAAGAAAACTTTCCAGCGTCAAACCGGCAGGAGGCGGCACGAATGCGGATAAGCGTTCGTAAACGCGTTCACGTTCAGACAGCTTTACGCGCGACAGCAAATGAAACAGCGTCAGGCTGTCGCGTTTGCGCGCTTCGGCCAGAAGAACCGTCAACGCCGCGCTGCCGCCGTCCCAAAAATCCAATTGATCCAGCGCTCGGCGGAATTTTTCTGAAGCATCCGAAAAGAAGGGTGTGCCTGGCTCTTTCTTTGGCAGCGCGTTGCACATTGCTCCCGCTGGCACCAGCGACTCTCGTCCCGCGTTTTGATCCAAGGCCTTAAGGCTGACCCAGCCCGCCGTCACTTGCAGCGTGCTTGCGCCGGATTCATCCACCTCCAAGGTGTAAGCGCAGCCGTAGTCAATCGCCACCGCCGACGGCGTTTCGATAAAAAACAGGCGAGGCGGTGCGACAATCGAAGCGTGCATGCGGCCTTTAACAAGCGAAAGCCGATGGTTGTCGTTCTGTGCAGCCAGCAACTGCACCCGCGAACCCGGCTCGATTTCGACATGGCCGATCTTTCCTACTTGGACCAGGGCGCGGGAAAGCCCATTGGTTTCCAGCCACTCGCCCACTTTCATTTCGCCATTCTTGACCAGTGTTTCTGTTCCAATGACTGGCGCTCCCGCAAGTCGAGTCACTTGCCAGCCTTCCGGCGTTGGTTGGCGTAAATACCAGGCGAGCATGCTTGCCAACAACACCAATGCCGCTGCCGCAGTCACTGCCCAGCGAGGCCAAGCAAATTTCTCCTGGATGTGAGGCTGTGAGGAAATCGCTTCTTCCTTCAACCACTGCGGAATTTTGATTTGCGCATCATTCGGCAATTGCAGCAGCGAAATTTGCTGGCGCGCGAAACGCAACTCTTCAAACTCCGCCTGGCAGCGCGGGCATTGCGGAAAATGCACATTGAGCAAGATGCGTTGCTCCATATCCAGAACCCCGTCCACGTAACGCCAGATCAGCTTTCGATAACGGCGGCAACGCCAGGCCAAGGCCAAATCTGTTAGCTTCGGTAAGCGCATCTTCAATACTCACCTCGCAATTTCTCCAGCTTCTGCGCCAACAGTTTGTGAGCGCGATGCAGTCGCGTTCCAACCGTGCCGACCGAACAGTTCATCCGTTCCGCAATTTCCTCATAACTCAACCCTTCCAGGTTGCGCAGGATTACAACCATCCGTAAATCCGGTTTCAAACTGAGCAGGGCCTTGTGAATGAACTCTTGTGTTTGCTGCTGCATGATTGCTGTTTCTGGTTCTCGCATGGTGAACGTCGAGCATCGCAACGGCGGAATTGCTTGCTCCAAATCGTCCACCATCTGTTCAGTGTTTGTGTGTGCGCGCTGCCGATGCTGCAAGCAATGATTAACCGTCAAGCGATAGAACCACGTTGCAAAAAGTGATTTGCCTTGGAACTGGTCCAGCTTCTGATACGCACGCAGGAATATTTCCTGTGTCAGGTCTTCGGCCACTTCGCGTTGTCCGGTCATGCCATACGCCAGACGATAGGTGCGCAGGTAATAGCGTTCATACAGCCGGGCAAACACTTCTCCCTGGCCGGCGAGTATGATCTCCACCAGTTCCTCGTCCGCCCCGACCTGGTTTGCGCGAGTTGGTTTATCGAATCTGGTCATTCAATTCACACACCAGCTTTAGACACTGAAAGGTCATATTTTCTTTCAATATCTTTCTGAAATTCCGTAGCTGATCTTTGAATTGATTGAACGGCAAAAGGCAAGCTTGAGTTGTCAGTATCCGGTCATGCCCTTAATCAGGCGGCACTCAAATCGCTGATTAAGGAGCAGGGAGGGCGTTTTGCTCACATCCGCAATACATTTGTGGAAAGGCTGAAGATTCGATCCTGCGCTTTTGATGGAATTACACGATTGAAAGCGCGATCCCAGCCAATTGGAGCAAAAGACTTTTTGCCGGAACCGCTCTTGAAAGCTCAGCTATTCATAGCGAAGACACTCGATTGGATCTAGGTTGGCTGCTTTCTTTGCCGGCCAGACGCCGAAGACCAGGCCGATACTGATCGAAACGATCAGGCCGCTGGCAACTGCCCAGCTCGGAATCGAAGCCGGAAGTTCCGGCACAAAGAACATGATCACGTAGCTGATCAGTGCTGCGACCAGCACGCCCAGAACGCCGCCCAGAAAAGTCAGCGTCATTGCCTCAAACAAAAACTGGCGCACGATGTCTCGTTTTTTAGCGCCGATGGCTTTGCGAATGCCGATTTCGCGCGTTCGTTCTGTGACGGAAACCAGCATGATATTCATCACGCCAATACCACCGACCAGCAAGCCCACAGCCGAAATCGCAATTGCAAACAGCCCAACATACATTGTGATGCCGTCGAATTGTTCAACCATCTTGTCGGCGGTGCTTAAGTCAAAATTGTTTGGCTGGTCATATTTTACTCCGCGTTGGCGTCGCAAAATCTCTTCAACCTGATCGTAGCCTTCCCGCAGTCTGCCGGTCTTGGCTTGAATATGCAGCATCATTTCCTTGCTGATTGGTGACATCTTGCGGCCCGTTTCATATGGGATGAAAAGCGCATTGTCTTCTTCATTCTCGCCGAAAAAACTGTTTTGGCGCTTTTCCAACACACCAATGACTTCAAAAGGATGGCCGCCCAGATCAATATACGAACCGACGATATTTGGCTGGTGTGCGAAAAGCGATTCGGCAACATTCGGGCCGATTACCATCACTTCGCGTTTGTGCTGGTCGTCAACCTCGGTAATGAAGCGGCCCTGTTGCAGAGAAACATTCGTGACTTGTGCATAACTGGCTGAAACCCCCTGCAAAAAGCCTTGGCGATATTTCTGGCCACCGTACCGGAGAGTGCTGTCGAGCCTCCACAGGAACAGCACGTTTGCGACGGATTCAACTGCAGAGGCTTGCCGCAAAATGACTTCGCCGTCTTCGGGAGTCATGGGCTTTCGCAGAAATTCACTGCGGTCACGATCCCCAAGGCGTGGACCGGTAGAAAGATGAAACGCATAAATGTTGTTTGTTCCATACTCTTCGACCATGGACACGATGCGCGAGCGCAACCCGGTCAGGATTGAAGCTACGGCAACGACAGTCATAACTCCAACAACGATGCCGAGCACGGTTAACGAGCTACGGAATTTATGCGCGCGAATCGTGCCAAGCGCCATCATGATTGTTTCAGTTGGGAACAGCGATTTGATCTTCATAGTCTAAGCCTCGCGATCAGTTTTTCGACAGCGCCACGATTGGATCAAGACGCGATGCTTTGAAGGCAGGGTAAATCCCCGCAATCATGCCAATGCCGCCCGAAACCAGCAGCGCCAGCAATATGTAACCAACAGTAACATTCATCGGAATTGGAGTCGTGATTCGTACAACCCAGGCAAGCAGCCAAGCCAGCATTAACCCCAGCACGCCGCCAACTCCTGACAGCAGAGAGGATTCAATCAGGAATTGCATCATGATTTGCCGCTTCTTTGCGCCGACAGCTTTCCGCAGACCAATTTCGAAGGTTCGCTCTGTCACCGAAACCAGCATGATGTTCATGACCACGATCCCGCCGACCACCAACGACAGCAATGTGATTGGCGTGACAACCAACGCAATCGTGCCTGTAAACTGATCAACTTGGTTGTTAACGGCATCGGTGTTAACGATTCCGAAATCGTCGTCTTCATTACCGATCAATTTGTGCCGGTTGCGCATTACCATTTGCGCCTCTTCAATGGTGGCGTTGAAAGATTCGCGGTTTGCAGCCTTGCCATGAAGCTGAAGGCTTTGGCGTAAACCAAATAACTTGCCATGTGTCGTCAGCGGAATATAGACGTGATTATCAATGGATTGGCCCATGAAAGGCCCGCGCTTTTCCTCGACACCGACAATGGTCATCGGCAAATTTCTGATCTTCAGTGTTTTGCCTATTGGGTCGGTTCCGGCGAAAAACTTCTCTCTTACATCGCCACCTATGACACAGACCAAAGCAGCTCGCTCCACTTCGTGCTGAACTAGAAAACGACCTTCAGAGATCGTTTTATTTTCCACCTCGACCATATTGGCTGTGACGCCCAAAATGCCAGTGCCAAAGATTTCTCGATCTTCATACTTGAGGTTGAGCCGCGTATTGGACTGCGCGCCAACTTCCTGGCACGACTTGCAATGCGTGGCCAGCCATTCGTAATCCTCAACGAAAAGTCGTTTGTTGCGTTTCATCGCGCGTTCCCACTCTTCTTCCGTTCGTCGGCCCTGGTTGGCGAATTGAGCAATCATAAAGTGGTTGACGCCCAAAATTTTGGAAACAGTGGAAAGAACGTAGCTGTTGAAGCCGTTGATCGAGGCTCCGACCACGACGACAGAAGCGACGCCGATAATGATTCCAATCAGTGTCAGGAAGGCGCGCAGTTTATGCGCAAAAATAGACTGCAATGCGATCCGTGCTGAATCAGCAAAGAAAGAGAAAAGTCGTTTCATAGGCGGAATCTCCATCCGCTAAAACGATGGCTATCCCAAAAAGTTAACAGCTTGAGCTAAAAAAATTGCCCAAGCTGTTTCAACTTAAACGAATTGTGATTCAGGTTATTCCGATTGACCCATAACCAGGACAGAAATGCTTCGATCGCGAGCCTCGTCCAGCTCAATCAGAAAGATGCTTTGCCATCTGCCAAACTGCAACTTGCCGTCAGCGACGTTCAACATTACGGATGCGGGCAGAAAAAGCGCTTTACAGTGGGAATGGCCATTGGCCGGTTCGTCGGAAGGGATGTCTACGCGGCGGCTGAAGTCATTGTGCTCGTATTCTTGGTCGCGGGGGACATGTTTGTCGAGCAACCGTTTCAAATCTTCGATTAGCAACGGTTCGTTTTCGTTGATAATCAATGCAGTCGTTGTATGTTTGGTCTGGATGTTGACAATTCCATGCCGAACGCCAGAGCGGCTAATAATGTTTGCAATGCGTGATGTCAGATCAATGAACTGCAGGCACTCGGAAGTTTTTATGTGGATAAGATCGTGGTGTGCGCGCAAAGCCGCGCTTGTTTTTTCTTCAACCATAGCCAGTTGAACCATAAATCTCCTCTTGATGAAATAATAACGCCGATAAGAGTAAAGCCTATAATCGAATAAAGCGAACCGAGTTAGCGTTCTCGCGCGGCGTGAATCAAAGCTTCCATATGATCAAGATACTGTTCCAGCGCTTGGCGGCCCACCTGGGTTAGTTGATATTTTGTTTTTGGGACGCGCCCTTCGAAAGATTTTGTGCAGTTGATGTATCCGGCGTCCTCGAGCTTTCGGGCGTGAACGCTGACGTTACCGTCCGTTGTTTTCAGCAGCTCTTTTAATGCGCTGAATGTGAGCGATTCGTTCGCGGCCAGTGCGCTGACGATCCCCAGTCGAATGCGCTCATGAATCAGATTGTCGAGTTCTGGTGCTCGCTCAGCAGCCTGAAGCGCCTGCAAAGCCCGCGCGCCTGTTCGCGGTTTGATTTGCTGCGATGTTGATCGAACTGATTTAGCCACCGTGTCTCCTTGCGATAACAATTCCAAAAACGATGTGCAGGCCCCCAAAACCTGCTGCCAAAAAATAGTTGTTCCATTGAGGCGGAGCGATTAGCGCGATCGCCCCCAAAGCCATGAAGCAAATTCCCATTACGGGCACGATTTTCACAGAAAATGCTCCACCCGTGACCACACCGGTTCCATAAAGCAACAGCCACATTCCCGGCAGAATCGTTAAAGCTTCAACTCGTGCCAGAGCAATTGAAAGCAATGCTCCGGCAATCAACGGCGGGGTCAAGCTAAGGGTGAATCGGCGTCCAGGGGGCGACCAAAGTTTGATTTGCGCTGCCGTAGCCTTGCGCTTCATTGTGAGTCCACCGATTAGCAATGCCAGTGGCAATTCGCATCCCCAGACGTACATCCACTCATGTTCGTCCTGAACACGAGAAGCAATCGCGGCGGCAATGAGTGCTGTTACACCTACCAGCACACCTCCCCATCCGGGAACGGCTGTAAACGAGGAAGCTCGTTCCATCGTTTCGCGGATAAAGCGCAGATTATCCATTGCACGACCGTGCAGTGTGGGAACCTGAGACGGATCTTGGTCTTCGATTTCAGGACGGAACTGATGAAGAGTGCCCATAACGCAAGGGATCATAGCCGCCCACTTGCTGTTTGACAAGTACTTGTTGGTGTAAAGCTGATTGTCGAAGCGACCTTCCGAGTTTGCGGCTTGCTGATCCGCGGTTTACAGCTGACCCGGTTGCGAAATGATGATCGCTAAGGTAGAAACTGCCCACAATTCTGATTTCAAAATCACAACACAAATGGAGGTTCCTGATGTCTGAATCGGAGCGTTACCAATTCAATCGGCGCAATTTTCTTGCTGGCCTGGGAGCAGGGTTGGCTGCTTCGGCGATTGCGCCGCAACTGCTGTTTTCCGCTGAAGCCCGCCGAAGTGCGGAAGAGCCCATCATTCTTGGCGCGGGCAATCACAAATACGAATGGGTTCGCGGTTGGGGCAAACTGCCGGAAGGGATGAAGTTCGGAAGTACACATGGCGGAGTGGTCGTGGACTCGAAAAACCAAATTTACTTCAGCACGGACAGCGATGCAGCGATTGTTGTTTTCGATCAGAATGGCAAATACATTCGCTCCATTGGGAAAGAATGGAAGCCAGACAAAGATGGCAACGGCACGCACGATATGCAGCTTCACAAAGAAGGGAAGCAGGAATACATCTATCTGGTCAGCCTGTTCCGCAACGAATTTGCCAAGATCACAACCGCAGGCGAAGTGGTTTGGGTAAAAGGCTATCCGGAAAAATCCGGAATTTATAAAGACAAAACCCAATTCAAGCCGACTGGGATCACGGTTGCGCCCAATGGAGATTTTTACGTCACTGATGGATACGGCGCGAACTACGTGCATCGTTACAACGCAAAGGGCGACTACCTGAACTCCTGGGGCGGCAAAAGCACGCAAGCGAAAGAAGATGGCAAGTTCAGCACGCCGCACAAAATCATCATTGACCAACGAAGCGGCACGCCCACTGTACTGGTAACAGATCGCGCCAATCATCGTTTGCAGTGGTTCTCGCTGGAAGGCAAACACATCAAGACGGTGGACGGCACGGAGAACGACTTTATGCGATTACCTTCTGTGCTCAGCATCCGCGGCACAGATGTGGCCATCGGCGATTTAAAAGGCCGCGTGACGATCATTGATAAAGACAACAAGTTAGTTACGCACCTGGGTGACAGCGGCAATGATAAAAAACAAGCGACCAATAAGATCACGCCTGATCAATGGGTGGACGGCCAATTTATCGCGGCGCATGGGATCACCTGGGACAGCAAAGGCAATCTGTATGTTTCCGAATGGAACCTGGCTGGACGCGTCGTGAAGTTGAAACGTGTGAAATAACCGAACTTCGTGGTTGGCAGCTTTGTTTGCTGCCAACCATTTTCGCCAGCCATCAAAACCCGCCACTGATGCTTCACTTCTTCTATCTCTTTTTCTCGACAATTGCCTACCGGCCGTACGTTTTTGTGTTTCTTGCCTGTTACCTGTTTCTGGCAATTACGCATATCGGTTGGATGCGCACGGCGCTGTTTTCCGTGCTGGCGTTTCTGGTCGCTTTTGTCTGCGAATGGAGTTCAGCGGTTGCGGCAACCGGCTTTCCATTTGGGTTGTACTATTACATCAACACCACCAGCGACAAGGAGTTATGGATTGCAGGCGTGCCGTTTATGGATTCGCTATCGTTCACGTTTTTGAGCTATGTCAGTTGGGAACTGGCAACGATGCTGCTGGGAAAAGTGCAGGCAGGCCGGCGTGATGTTCAGGTTCTAAACGCCGAAGAAGTCAGGGGAACCTGGGCGGTCAGTTTCCTGGCTCCGTTCTTGATGATGTACCTTGACATCATAATTGACCCGGTGGCGCTATTAGGGGACCGATGGTTTCTGGGCAAGATTTATTACTACCCAAACGGCGGCAGCTATTTTGGCATTACGCTGGCGAATTTCCTGGGCTGGTATTTTGTCTGTTTTGTTATTGTTCGAGCCTTTATCTGGTTGGAAAAGCTGGTATTTGCGGGAGCAGCAAACCTCAGCAAAGGGCTGCTTGCCTATCGCTATAAAGCCCTTGGAGCGATCGGGCTATATTTTGGAGTTTTAGGCTTCAATTTGTTCATGACGATCTGGATTGGTGAAAAAATGCTGTTCGTTGTGGGCGTGATCATCGTTCTTCCCTTGTTGGTGATGATTCTGCTCAAGCTGCATCAATCAGATATGGCCCAGAGAGAAAAAATTTAGACTCGATACCCCTTATTCAAGTCTCACCGACATTCTTTCCCATTTCATCAGAGGTATTTAGGAATGAACCGATTGAGAAGAATGTTCGCTGGAACTTTGACCCTGTTGATCTGCTGTTTGGTTGGGGCTGCGTCATCCAGCGGGCAAGATCAAAAACAGGACACGCTGAAAATTGATACGGCGTTGGTGAGCGTGCCAGTGGTCGTTAGCGACCGCAGTGGGCGCTACGTCAGCGGGCTAAAGGCTTCGGATTTTACGCTTTATGACGACCGCGTAAAGCAGCAGATCGAATTTTTTGCCGACACGGAAGAACCGATTAACGTCGCGCTTCTGCTCGACACAAGCATGAGCACAAGGCTCGTTCTGGGCGACATCAAAGAAGCCGCTAAAGATTTTGTCAATCAGCTTCGTTCGCAAGATAAAGCGATGATCGTCACCTTTGATTTTGACGAAACCGTACTGTGCGAATTGACTTCGAACCGGCGGACGTTGGAGCGGGCAATTGACCGGGCCTGGATTGGCGAACGGGGCGGGACGAAACTTCGTGACGCCGTGTATGACGTAACACGCGAAGAGTTCAGAAGCGTCAAAGGCCGCAAAGCCATAGTGCTGCTGACCGATGGCAAAGATATGGGCAGCGATGTTACCGAACGGAGGCTTTTGGACAGTGCGGCGGAAGCGGATACTCTGGTTTATTCGGTCTTTTACCAGTCGGGACCAGGAGCAATCAGACGCGATCCGCAAGATCGTGGCGGTTGGGGAGATCCCAGAAACAGACGACGCGGCGGTATTTTTAACCCTTTCCCACGCTTTCCTCTTCAGCCACAGGGCCGTGGAGGTTATGACCCACGCCAACAACGCAGAGGCGGTCGAATGGAAGAACGTAACGAAGATGCGATTGAGTTTTTAGAACGATTGTCAGACGCTTCCGCCGGCCGGTATTACAACAGCGAAGTTGCTGATCTGCGAAGGACCTTTGGAGAGATTATTGAAGAGCTGCGTCATCAATACCGGCTAGGGTTTTATCCTCAAGATGGCCAGCCGGGACAATCCACTAGCAGGATTCACAGTCTTAGGGTCGAAGTCGCGCGCCGCGATGTTGTGGTTCGCTCGCGTCGCAGCTATCGCGTGGCAGGGAAGTCGCAAGGCGAATAAATGCTTTGCGGATGTGACACCTGGAAAGATTTAACTCTCTCTCTTTTTTAGCCGCAGAGCGCACCGAGAATTACTGTCAAATTTCTCACTGCGTTCTGTGGCTAAATCCAATTAAAGTTCCAGGTTGCTGCGGAGCTTGGCAATGTCGCGTTGCGGCGGGGCACCGAACAGCTTTTTGTACTCGCGGCTAAAATATGCTGGATCTTCATAGCCCACGCGGAACCCGGCGCTTGCCGCGTCCAGATCTTCCCCGAGCATCAGACGGCGTGCTTCCTGAAGCCGAATTTGTTTTTGAAACTGCAGCGGACTCATCGCCGTGACGGACTTGAAATGATGATGGAAGCCGGAAACGCTCATGCCGAGATCGCGCGCGACATCCTCAATTCGGAGCGGCTGGTCAAAGTTTTCACGCAGATGTCCGATGGCTTTGGAAATACGGTGAGTATCCAATCCCGGAGCAAGAAGATGATTGAGCCGCGCACTTTGCCCGCCTGCCAAAAGTCGAAAAACAATCTCTCTGACGATCAGCGGCTCCAGAATCCTGGCTTCAACCGGCGTGTCGAGCAGCCGGACCAATCTAACCACTGCATCCAGCAGGTTGGCGTCCATCGGACTGACGTCCATTGCCTTCAGGCTTGCGTTGCCTTTTTTCGGCTCGATGCCGGATTCCATCATGACGGAGGCGACGAGAGAAGAATCCAGGTTCAGCCGGAAACCGAGATACGGTCGTTCTTTTGACGCTTCTTCCACTCGAAAGGTGAGTGGCAAATCAACTGTGTAGATCAAGTAGTGTCCCGGATCGTACCGGAATACTTCCTCGCCTAAGAGCGCCTGCTTGCGCCCCTGAGCGACAACGCAAAAGGCAGGCTGGTATAGGGAATGAATCGGCTCCGTCGGTTTGGAGGAACGAGCAAGGCGAAAGCTGGCAGAGACATCCAATGTTCCGTCTTGGGGAAGGGCGTGTGCAATTCGCTCAACCAGTTCCTCTCTGTTGCTTTGTACCCGTTGCGCTTCACGGTTCGCTTCTCTTTGATTCATAAATTTATCTTAGCCTCTTTGATTTTTATCTGCACGCTGGGGGCAGAGTTTTTGCAGGATCGTACAATCATTTGCCAGTATCGTCTTATCGCCCTCTCACCCTGAAGCTTTAGAATTTTGCTTAGATAATACAAGGGAGGAAACTATGCAAAAACGTAAACTTGGAAACAGCAACTTGGAAGTGTCGGCCCTGGGGCTTGGCTGTATGGGCATTAGCTTTGGCCTGGGTCCGGCGATTGACCGACAGGAAGGAATCGCGGTCATTCGTGCAGCCGTTGAAAGCGGCGTCACATTTTTTGATACCGCCGAAGTCTACGGCCCGTTCACAAACGAA
The DNA here is from genome assembly GCA_964570175.1 of uncultured Heliomicrobium sp. GTDB lineage: Bacteria > Acidobacteriota > Blastocatellia > RBC074 > RBC074 > RBC074. The sequence continues at coordinate 58,222 of CAZMXG010000023.1, forward strand.
GAAGTTGTCGGAGAGGCCCTTGCTCCATTCCGTGATCAGGTTGTCATCGCGACAAAATTTGGATTCAAGCCTGCTGCTGACGGCGGCGGGCGCTGGAGCGAGTTGGACAGTCGGCCGGAACACATCAAAGAAGTGGCCGAAGCCTCGCTCAAACGACTCAAGACGGATGTCATTGATCTTTTCTACCAGCACCGTGTTGACCCCAATGTTCCCATCGAAGATGTGGCGGGAGCCGTGAAAGACCTCATTCAGGCAGGCAAGGTCAAGCATTTCGGCCTTTCGGAAGCAGGGGCACAAACCATTCGCCGCGCACACGCCGTCCAGCCAGTCACCGCCCTGCAAAGTGAGTACTCACTTTGGTGGCGCGAACCGGAAGCCGAAATTCTGCCGACGCTCGCAGAACTCGGTATCGGTTTCGTGCCGTTCAGTCCGCTGGGCAAAGGCTTCCTGACAGGCAAGATTGACGAAAACACGACCTTCGACAGCACGGATTTTCGCAATGTCGTGCCACGCTTTTCGGCGGAAAACCGGAAAGCGAATCAGGCCGTGGTGGATTTAATTGCCAAGGTCGCAACGCAAAAGAATGCTACTCCCGCGCAAATTGCCCTAGCCTGGGTTCTGGCCCAAAAGCCATGGATTGTTCCGATTCCAGGCACCACGAAGCTGCACCGCTTGAAAGAAAACAACGGAGCCGTTGCGGTAGAACTAGCGCCGGGTGACCTGCGCGAAATTGATGACGCCACCGCGCAGATCACTGTGCAGGGCGCACGTTACCCAGAAGCTCTGCAAAAACTGGTCGGTCGCTAAACCATGCCAATCAGATTGAAAGGATGAATATGAAACTGTTTGCCATAACGGTTGTGTTGTTTTCTCTGCTCGCTTTGGCTACTTCCAAGGCGAGCGGCCAAATCAATCAAGCAGGAAACGGTGTAAGGGTTGGCGCAGTCACGCAAACGCCAAAGGGGATCAGTATCACGCGCAACAGTGGGCCTCAGCCGCAGATGCGTGAGGTTGAAAACTTCACGGGTTCTGTTGGTGTTGAATTGATTCAGGAAGCGGCTGCTCCTTCGCCCTTGACTGTTGCGCGCGTCACGTTTGCACCTAGTGCGCGCACCGCGTGGCACACTCATCCGCTGGGACAGACGCTGATTGTGGCTACGGGCGCGGGTTGGGTGCAGCAGGAAGGCGGCGAGAAGCAGGAGATCAGAGTAGGAGATGTCGTATGGACTCCACCGGGCGTGAAGCACTGGCACGGTGCAACAACTACTGACCGCCTGACGCACATTGCTCTGACGGAACAACAGTCCGACCGCAAGCGCGTCGAATGGATGGAAAAGGTCAGCGACGCACAATACAACGCGCCGCCCAAAGTGCAAGCCGTTCCTCCGCCAGTGCGTCTTTCCGCTACGAACAACAGACCCTCGGCAAGGGCTATCGGAGATTTTTCGCCCAAGCTGGCTGAGATTACGGATGACGTGCTTTATGGCGATGTCTGGGAGCGTCCGCAGCTTTCGAAACGCGACCGCAGTTTAGTGACGGTCGCCGCGTTAATCGCACTGAACCGTCCCGACCAGCTTCGTTCGCATATTGCACGAGCGCGTGTGAATGGTGTGACGAAAGAAGAAGTGATCGAGACCATCACGCACATGGCGTTTTATGCAGGCTGGCCGAGCGCGATTACTGCGATTGGCCTAGCCAAAGAAGTCTTCCAGCAGAACTGACGCATAACAGCTACTACTGCAAAGTAACAGAGGACATTTATGATCAAACTAAAAGTAAATGGGAAGAGCCAACAATTTAACGGCGACCCGGACACGCCGTTGCTCTGGGTATTGCGCGATGAACTCGACCTGAAGGGAACGAAGTTCGGTTGCGGAATGGGCTTGTGTGGCGCTTGCACAGTTCATCTGAATGGCAGACCGGTGCGCTCATGCTCAACGCCGGTTTCGGCTGCGACAAACGCAGCGGTGACGACGATTGAAGGGCTTTCGCCAGACGGTTCGCATCCGGTGCAGGTCGCTTGGCAAGAATTGGACGTGCCGCAATGCGGTTACTGTCAGGCCGGGCAAATCATGTCTGCCTGCGCGTTGCTGGCGAAAACACCAAAGCCGACAGACTCAGAAATTGACACGGCGATGAACGGCAATCTTTGTCGTTGCGGAACGTATTTGCGTATCCGATCAGCGATTCACAAAGCGGCAGAGTTATCGGCTTCTAAAGCTGAAACCAAACCTGCCGCCAAAACGCCACGCGCCAGTACACCCGCCAAAGGCAGCCAAAAGTAAGGAGACTCATGACAAAAACAAATCTCAATCGTCGCTCTTTTCTTCAAGCAACTGCGCTGGCTGGCGGAGGTTTTATGTTGGGCTTGTATCCAAAGGCCGCAGCTCTGGCGCAAGGGCCGCAACAAGCTCCGCTGGTTCCGAATGATTTCATTCGCATAGCGGCTGACGGCGTTGTGACGCTCACTTCTAGGAATACAGAAATCGGACAGAACATTTACAACACGCTGCCGATGCTGATTGCTGAAGAGCTGGATGTGGAATGGAAAGACGTTCGCGTAGTTCGTCCCGACGCGCATCCCAGATACGGCAATCAATTTACGGGCGGCAGTTCGGGCACGCCGGGCAACTGGGACGCGATGCGACAGATGGGCGCAGCCGGTCGTCACATGTTGATCGCCGCCGCCGCGCAAACCTGGGGCGTAGCCGCCACTGAATGCACGACCGCCTCTGGTCGCGTACATCACAAGGCGTCGAATCGTTCGGCTTCGTATGGCGAACTCGCCGCCAAAGCCGCAACGATGCCTGCACCGGAATTCAGAACGCTCAAGCTGAAAGACCCGAAGGATTACAAGATCATCGGCACTTCGACCAAGAGCGTAGAAATCAAAGACATCGTGACAGGCAAACCGATTTTCGGCATTGACGTGAAAGTTCCGGGGATGCTTTACGCCGTGATGCAACGCACGCCGGTGCTGGGCGGCAAAGCCGTCAGCGCTAACCTCGACGCCATCAAAGCGATGAAAGGTGTCAAGCATGCTTTCATCATAGAAGGCCGCCCGCTTGCCAATGATTACCCCAATTACCTGTTCCAAGACCCCGGCTTTGAATCCGGCGTAGCCATCGTCGCTGACAGTTGGTGGGCGGCGCAATCTG
>CAZMXG010000024.1:0-59656 GCA_964570175.1 uncultured Heliomicrobium sp.
CCATCGCCTGCGGAGCAATTTCCGGCTTTCACGCGCTGATCAGTTCCGGCACCACGCCGAAGCTGATTGATAAAGAAACTCACGCCCGGCCAATCGGTTACGGCGCGATGCTGTGCGAATCCATCGTCGGTGTGATGGCCTTGATCGCGGCCAGTTCGATGTTTCCGCACGATTACTTCCAGATCAACGTGCCGGTCGAAGCCTTCGCCAAAATTGACGGCAGCCTTCGCGCAATGGGCTTCGATCAATCGAATCTGGCGGCATTGACGCAGGCTGTCGGCGAAACGCAATTGGCCGGGCGAACCGGTGGCGCAGTCAGCCTGGCCGTAGGCATGGCGCAAATCTTTTCCGCCATTCCAGGCATGTCGCACCTGATGAGCTACTGGTATCACTTCGCGATTATGTTCGAAGCCCTGTTCATCCTGACGACGGTGGACGCCGGAACGCGCGTCGCCCGCTTTATGATGCAGGAGATTTTGGGTGGCGTGCATAAGAAATTCAGGCAAACCGATTGGCGGCCCGGAGCCATTCTGGCCAGCGTATTGGCGGTCGTTCCGTGGACGTACATGATCCTGAAAGGTTCGATTGCCACGATCTGGCCGCTGTTCGGTATGGCGAACCAGATGCTGGCTTGCGTGGCGCTGTGCGTTTGCACCACCTTCCTGATCAACAATGGCCGAGCGCGTTACGCCTGGGTAACCATCCTGCCCTTGAGCTTCATCACCGTCATCGAAATGACCGCTGGCTATCAAAACATCGCGAACAATTACTGGCCGAAAGGGCTTTATCTGAACACCGGCATCACGGCTTGCTTGATGGTTGGTTTGGTCATCGTGATTATTGGTTCAGTTCGCAAATGGCACCGCGTCGCCATCAAAGGCGAACCGCATCAACCGCCGATGATGGCAACGGTAACGGATTGATGTTTGGCTATGGATATACGACTGAGCGCCCAACTGACCTCCGCGCACCAAAAGATGATTTTGAAATACCTACGCATCTCTGGCGCATTGTCGCAATCCGAGTGGGTGACAGCTTTGGCTGCGTTTGACGCGCTTAGTTCTTGCTTAGTGTTGCGTGAAGGAAAAAGCCAAACGTTCGCTCAGTTTTATCAGGAGTTCTTTGATCGTCCTTACTCGTCATCGCTGATCACCGAACTGCTTGCACTGGATGATGTCGAAGGTGCAGGCACCCAGTTGGCGGGAAAGATGGGAAAACAAGCCGCTGGTAACCTTTCATCGGTTGGCCTGCAAGAGCCGATAAATGAGGCGCAACGTTTGTTGTTGGCTTATTGCCTTTATTGGTGGAATGCATTTGCGAAAGGCTACATCACTGAAATCACCATCTTCCGTGATCTACAACAATCGGGCATTGTGTTTCAGGCGCATGATTTGCGACGATTGACTGAAAGGTATTCGCCGGATGATTTGACGATCTCTGGCTTACGCGGCGACATCAAATCTTCGACTTACTTTCTGCATACGGCGCGACATTATCCGCTCAAGCACGATTTTTATATTGCCGCGCTCTTCGATTCGAAGTCGCGGCAACGGCGGCGAGTGGTTATCATGCCAGCCGTCGCCTGGGATAAAATTGATGGCGATACAATGGCAGCGGATCTGACACAAGCAGCGGCCTTATTGCCGCAGCCCGTTGCCGTTACAATCAAAGGACAACGTTTGATTGTCGTCGAATACAATCTGTGGAAAGAAAAAATCCGAGCCTTTCAAAAGCGAGGTGAAACCAATGACTGAGCAAGATACGAATTTAGGCAACCTGACAGCACAGGAATTTGAACAGGTGATGAACCAAGTCGCCACGCCCGATTTCCATGACCTGGCTACCGAAGATTTTTTCACTGCGTTGGCGGCGATTGACGCCGAAACGCCCCACGAGACGCTGGAACTTACAGCCAGCGTATCCAACGGCCAGCTTATCTTCCTGGAACCTGCACCGCTTCATGCACATGGCAACGAAATCCGCTTGGGCGATAAACGGGTGGTTATCAAAATTGTCCCAGAAGAGACGGCGGAAGCTGCTTGATATTCCAAATCAAAATGGAAAAGCAATGATTGATTTTGATGACTGGTTACAAAAGCGCGTGGCTGCGGATGTAGAAGAAGCGGCGGACTTGTTGCGGTTGGCGCTGGCCGAAGCTGAAGAAGACCCACGCGGCTTGTTGGTCATTGCCCAAGCCATCATTGCCGCGCATGGCAGTCTCAATAAATTGGGTTTGACCGGAGCCGAAACCTTAGCCCTATCAGATGCCCTTGGCAGACATATCAGAGTTGAGCAACTGAGACAGGCCGCCTGAGCCTGAAGATAGGTAGCCATAAAATGAACAGACCGAGCGCTAACACCAGCGGCGTACTTGGCCAAACACTGAAGGCTTCCCAAAAGCGTCGTTATCAGAGGCTAACCTCATCAGCCAACGATGGTGGTCACGGCAACCGATTGATCTTCAGCGGTGGTTTTGAAATCATTGACCAGCAAAATCGCCAACAGTGCTCGCCCATTTCCATCGGTCTATGCTGTGTGCGCTAAATAGATTGACGACCTGTGTACTAAGAACATAAAGTGCGAAAGTTGGACGGTTGTGGCAATGAGCTACAGACTCTTCAGCCTTTACAAAGCCGACTGCAAATAAACACAACTAAGACTACGGACTGTGAGGTACTCTATGCTTTCACAAATTGAGATTGAAAGACTTATGGCGGCAAATGAGATTGCAATAGCATATGCGTTTGCCAAGATTGGCAATGGGTCGCCTGAAGACTTACATGAGGATCAATTTGTGGATGTATCCGATTCGGCACTTCCTGCGACCAAGATGTTTAGAGAGAATTTCTTTGCTGACAGGCTCCGACTCACTCTAGGACCGATAGTGATGTCTCATGACAAGAGGTATTACAGTAAGCGGCCAGCATTCAAGGGACGTCCTGGATACTTTGATATCCGTTCTTCATCAAATCAAATTACTATTGAGCCCCACGAAACAATCTCAGTTTCAACCAATGAGCGTATTAGGCTTGGGGGGAAAATTGGGGCTTATATCATTCCTCGTCTTCGTAATGTGGATTCTGGCTTATTGTATATCCCGTCTTATATTGACCCTCACTGGGATGGAATAATGCAGGCTTTGATTGTCAATGTGACAGATCATCGTCAGGTTCTTGAATTATGCGAAGGGCTGGCAATATGTCGCTTTTATTTGATTCAAGGCGAAGTATCCAAAGAAGTCATGATGAAATTTCCGACTAAAAGTCATCATTATGGCCAAAGTTGGCAAAAGATTTTGCATGGAAATGTTGACCCTATACCAAGGCGAAAGGTTCCTCTTCCACCGCAAGAAGATTTCAATTGGCGAATACAAAAGGTAAAAGAGTTTATTTGGGCAAACTGGAAAAAGTTGGTTGCACTGGGTTACACAGGTGGTTTATTTGTTTTGATAGCTGGTTACTATAAATTTCAAGCAGATATTCAAAAACTGACAAAGCTTGAGGAGCTTCCTCAGATAAAGCAAGACCTGAAATCGCTATCTGAGAGGGCTGTACAGTCAGGTGTCGAAACTATTCCAATTCCCGAAGGAAGAACTTCTATATCACATACGATTGAGGTAAAACGACAGCCTGGAATCACTTCAACAGTGTGGGTCTCACCGATCACAGCTTCAAACGAGATATTGTCTTTGAGCGCAAGGGTTGATCCATTACCAAAGGACAACTCTATGGTTATTATCACAATTGACCTGACCTTATCTTCTAGAGCAACTCTGCCAAAAGTCTTGGTGCAATGGCTACTTGTTCCATATTGATGAATATCAAAAAAACAAATACTTTCACAGGGCTTTATGTTTATTTATTTTGCTACTACAAGCAACGTGAAGTTTAATCAGTATTCGGAAATATTCCGAGACTTAGGTATAGAACTAAAGATAGGTTCAGTTATTGACCGTGCCATAGAGCCTCAGTTTGACGATTCAATTAAAGAAAGAGAAAGATTACTTATTGAGCATCCATTGCGCCGAGCATCTCGAATTCTCCGTGTTAAGACTGAAGTGCCATACATGATCGAAGATACTATGTTGGTGATCAATGCGTTTAGCTCGAAGAATGCTGGAGGTTCAGGGTTACCAGGCGCAGACACTAAAAGCTGGTGGAGAAATTTGAGATCAGAAGGCATTTTGAAACTGCTCGGAGACGAAAGAGAGCGCAGGGCAAGTTTTATCTGTCAAATAGGTCTATACATTGGCGAAGAATTAAGCGAACAATATAACAAACCAAAACATATTTATTTACGATCTGAACTGCTAGGAACTATCACAAAAAAAATACGAGAATCCGATCGCGCTAAAGCAGAAGTGCCGAGGTCTAATCCATTTTATTTTCACACCATCTTTCAACCAGAAGGTTGCCATTTTAGCTTGGCAGAGATGAGCGGTGAAGATTTTGCAAAGGTTGACTACAGGCGAAAATGTGCTGAACAAGTTGCTGCCATAATTAAAGAATTTGATTTTACTAGGATTAAGATTAGGGAGCTTGAGTTACCTGATATTAAACAACCACTCCTACCATTTGAAAAAATCGAGATTAGACAACTAGCCCTACCCTTTGACAATCAGGAGGTTATAGAAAAGTAGAATGCTTCTAACCATATCGGGACCATCAGCCGTTGGAAAGGATAGCGGTTGGGTTAGGTCGGCAGAGCGCTTAGGTTTTGTTAGGGAAGTGCCTTTTACTACTAGGGCTATGCGTGGCGGTGAAGTAGAAGGATGGGATTACCACTTTGTAACGATCAGCAAATTTCAGGATATGATTAGGAACGGCCTTCTGACAGAATGGGATTACACCTTGAATGCTTATTATGGAACCGGGCTGTCGCTTAAAAAACGTTTGCAGCAATCCGAAAATGTTGTAATCCAGGTTCTCGGTAGAATGGCATTAAGGCTGAAAAGAAAATTCCCCAATGTACACACTGTTATGCTGTTTACTTCTGATGAAACAACATACATAGAGCGATTGAAGATACGGGGGTGTGAGGGAAAAGAGCTTGAAGCACGTATTGCTCATCGAGAGGAAGAACTTATCCACGCTGACTTATTTGATTTCAAAATTCCGAATGCAGACGTCATGCCAGATAGAGACATTCAGCATATTTTGAATGAAATAATGGACTCCAACGTGAGCTAAGACAGGTTTTTTTATGACTCGCTTACCGCCTACCTCACCGAGTCCAGGCTCTTTCCTCCTTTAGCTTAAATACCAAAGCGTGCATAATACGCCCATCCATCGAACACAACGTTTTACTGAAAACCTGACAACTTCGGGAGAAACAACAATGATCACATTCAAAGTGAACGGGGTCGCGCGCAAATTTGACGGCGATCCTGAGATGCCGCTGTTGTGGTATCTGCGCGACGAGATTGAGTTGACCGGCACCAAATATGGCTGCGGCGAAGGGCTGTGCGGGGCTTGCACGGTTCACGTCAACGGCGCGGCGGTGCGCAGTTGCCAAACGCAGATGCAAAGCCTGGCGGGCAAATCCGTCACCACCATCGAAGGGCTGAGCGCCACCGGGACGCATCCGGTTCAGCAGGCTTGGAAGCAGGTCAATGCGCCGCAGTGCGGATACTGCCAGACCGGGCAAATTATGCAGGCGGCGGCACTGCTGAAGCAGAAACCGAAGCCAACCGATGCCGACATTGACGCTGCGATGCGGGGCAACATTTGCCGCTGCGGGACCTATCAGCGTATCCGCGAAGCCGTGAAACTGGCCGCGAATGGCAAGTCTGCGGCTCCTGCTGCGAAGCCAACCGCCGCTCCAAAAGCTGCAAAAGGAGGTGCCGAATAATGAACACCATTGAAGTCGTTACTCGTCGCAACTTTTTGGGCGGAATGTTTACCGCCGGAGCTTTTGTGCTGGCCGCTCGGTGGATTCCGGAAGACGCGCTAGCGGCAGGACACATCGCCGAAGTTGAAAAGGCCGCTTGGAATCCGAGCGTTTATCTGGGCATCGAAACTGACGGCACGGTGATCATTGTTACGCACCGGTCGGAGATGGGAACGGGCATTCGCAGCGTGTTGCCGACGGTTCTGGCCGATGAGCTGGAAGCCGATTGGAAGCGCGTGAAGATTGAACAGGCGATCGGAGACACCAAGTTTGGATCGCAAAACACGGACGGTTCGTGTTCGATCCGGGATTTTTACGATGCGTTCCGCCAGGCGGGAGCCAGCGCGCGCGGCATGTTGGAACGTGCTGCCGCCGAAAAATGGGGCGTCGCGGCCAGCGAATGCAAAGCCCAAAACCATTTTGTGGTTCACACCAGCGGCAAAAAACTGGGTTATGGCGAACTGGCTTCGCTGGCAGCCAAACAGCCTGCGCCGAAGAAAGAAGAGCTGGAAGGATTGAAGTACAAATCGCCCGCCGAGTTTCGCTACATCGGCAAAAGCATGCCGACGATTGATCTTTCGGACATCGTCACGGGCAAAGGCACTTTCGGCATTGACGCCAAAATGCCAGGAATGGTTCACGCTTCCATCGAACGTTCGCCCGTGTACGGCGGCAAGTTGAAAAGCGTGGACGACAAAGAAGCGAAAGCCGTAAAAGGCGTCTTGCAGGTTGTGACGTTGCCTCACCTGACGCCGCCGTATGGCTTCAAACCGCTTGGCGGCGTAGCGGTGATTGCCAACAGCACCTGGGCTGCGCGCAAAGGCCGCGAAAAGCTGAAAGTCGAATGGGATGGCGGGGAAAACGCCACGTACGATTCGGCGAAGTACAAACAACAGTTGCTGGAAACGGTTCGCAAGCCGCAAAAAGCTGCGCGCAACATTGGCGACGTGGATGCTGAATTTGCCAAAGGCGGCAAGATTCACGAAGCCGAATATTACGTGCCGCATCTGTCGCACGCGCCGATGGAAACTCCTGTGGCCGTTGCCGATTTCAAAGACGGCAAAGTTGTCATCCACACGGCGACGCAAAATCCGCAGGCCGTGCAGGACACTGTCGCAGCGGCACTGGGCATAGACAAGAAAAACGTCGAATGCCACGTCACGTTGCTGGGCGGTGGCTTTGGTCGTAAATCCAAACCCGATTACGTGGCCGAAGCGGCGCTATTGTCGAAACAGGTCGGCAAGCCGGTCAAAGTCACCTGGAGCCGCGAAGACGACATCAAATTCGATTATTACCATGCGGTTGCCGCGATGTATTTGAAAGCACGCGTGGACGATAAAGGCCGTCCGACGGCTTGGTTGCAACGCAGCGCGTTCCCATCGATTGGCGCAATGTTCAGCCCTGCGGCAAACACAGGGCAGGGATTTGAACTTGGAATGGGATGGACGAATCTGCCCTTCGACATTCCGAACCATCGCGCGGAAAACGGCCCCGCCAAAGCGCACGTTCGCATCGGCTGGCTGCGTTCGGTTGCGAATATCTATCACGCGTTCGGCGTGCATTCGTTCGCGGACGAATTGGCTGCGCTGGCCAATCGGGACCGCGTCGAATACCTGCTGGATTTGTTGGGAGCAAATCGCAAGGTGGACATCGGCGCGCGCGGCCCAATGGCGGAAAAATTCCCGCTTGATACCGAGCGGTTGCGCCGTGTGATTGATCTGGCGGCGGAAAAATCCGGCTGGGGGAAATACAAACCCACGAAAGGCCGCGCGCTGGGCATTGCGGCGCATTGGAGCTTTTACAGCTACGTTGCCGCCGTCGTCGAAGTTGAAGTGGATGACAAAGGCAAGCTCCGCATTCCGCAAGTTCACATCGCCGCTGATGTTGGCAGAGTCATCAACCCGGATCGCGTTCGTTCGCAATTTGAAGGCGCTTCGACCTTTGGCGCGGGCATTGCGATGATGAGCGAAATTACGGCTGCGGGCGGTGCCATCGTGCAATCGAACTTCCACGATTATCTGGTTCCGCGCATTCAGGAATCGCCGGTGATGACGCACGTTCATCTGGTGGACAGCAACGACGCTCCGGCAGGCGTGGGCGAACCCGGCGTTCCGCCAATGCTTCCGGCGCTGACCAACGCGATTTTTGCGGCGACGGGCAAACGAATTCGCGAACTGCCTATCCGCAAACAATTGGCGGCGTAAATGCACGTAGTCCCGCCTTCAGATTTGCCTGAAGGCGGGACTACAAACACTCGTAAAATTGCTAATACTTTTTCAGGAGGCAACTCATGCCTAACGTATTCAAAAATGCTCGGTTTATCGTCGCTTGCTGTTTTGCTGTCTTAATTGCCGTCGTCGGTTTCGTGACGAAATCACATTCCCAGCAACCATCACCCAGTCAACGACTTGCCCAATTCAAACAACGTTCGATTGAATCGGAAAAAGCTGGATTGGCTCAACCGTTCAAAGGTGTGACGACCGATGGCAATGTGATGCCCGGCCTTTTCGCCATCAAATCCACCGGAGTTTCAACCGCGCCGGTTCGCAAAGCGGCGGACACGTTTCTGGCTGCGCTGACGCCGGAGCAAAAAATAAAAACGCTATTCACAGTGGATGACGACGAATGGCGCAAATGGATGAACCAGCATTTTTACGTTCGCCAGGGGACCGGTTTCATTGATATGACCGACGCGCAGCGACAAGCGGCCCTTGGGTTGATGCGCGCCGCGCTCAGCGCCAAAGGCTTGAAGCTGTCGCAGGACATCATGAAGCTCAACCACACGCTCGGTGAGCTGAACAATAACGATTTTGATCAGTACGGCGACAATCGGTATTACTTCACGGTGATGGGCAAGCCTTCGGACAAAGAGCCGTGGGGATGGCAACTGGATGGGCACCATCTGATTATCAATTATTTCGTGTTGGGCGATCAGGTGGTGATGTCTCCGGCATTTTGGGGATCAGAGCCCGTGACGGCGACTGCGGGCAAATACAAAGGCACGACGATTTTGCAGGACGAACAAAACAAAGGCTTGGCGATGATCAATGCCTTGACCGAAGACCAACGCAAAAAGGCCATCATTCAGGCTTCTAAAACCGCCAACAACAACGTCGGCGAAGCGTTCAAAGACAACGTGGTGCTGGATTACAAAGGCATTCGCGGAGCAGAGTTGACGGCCAAACAGAAAGAACAGTTGCTGGATTTGGCCAATCAATACGTCAGCAATATGGATGATGGCCACGCCAAGGTGAAGCTGAGTGAGGTCCGCAAGCATCTGGACAACACCTGGTTTGCCTGGATCGGCGAAACGGGCAAAGACAGCGTGTTTTATTACCGCATTCACAGCCCGGTAATTTTGATCGAATTCGACCACCAGACGCCGGCGAATTTGCGGCATCTGGCTCCTGACCCCCGCCAACCCAACCATGAACACATTCACACGGTGGTGCGAACGCCCAACGGAAACGATTACGGCAAAGATTTGCTGCGCCAGCATTACCAACAGCATCCGCATAACTAATCCGAATCAGTACCGCGCGCGGTAGCAAGCGGGTGCGCTTGGTAATAGACGCTCCCTACCGGTCGCGGTACTGACTTTTTTTAGCCTATCCGCACCGACCGCATCGAAATCGCTCCCAGCGTCACCTTTTCCGCAAAGAAACTGACTGCCTCGTTTTCCTGACAAGCCAAAACATACAAAAGCGGCAGAAAGTGTTCGTCCGTTGGCACGGCTAGTCGTGCCATTTCTCCGAACTGATCGAAGTTGATGATCGCTTCGTGGTCGCCAGCCAGAATCGCCTGTTTGATTCGTTCGTCGAATTCCACAGCCCAATCGTAAGCTTCATCGCGCCAGGCAATCATTCGTAAGTTATGGACGATGTTTCCGCTGCCGACGATCAGCACGCCTTGGCGGCGAAGCGCGCGCAGCTCTTTTCCGAGCTCGTAATGAAACTTCGGCGCTTTGTTTTGATCCAAGCTGAACTGAACGACCGGAATGTTTGCCGCCGGAAACATGCGGCACAGCACAGACCACGCGCCGTGATCCAATCCCCAGTTTTGATCCGGTTGAACCGGTAATGAACGAACCGTTTGTTGAATCAACTGTGCCAGTTCCGGTGATCCAGGCGCAGGATAGCTGACGTCAAACAAGGCTTGCGGAAAACCGAAAAAGTCGTGAATGGTTTTAGGCTGCTCCATTGCCGTCACGGCTGTGCCGACGGTTTGCCAGTGAGCAGAGATGCACAGAATGGCTTTGGGTTTCGGGATTAAGCTTACGGCTTCCGCCCAGCTCCGTGTGAATTCGTTGTCTTCGATGGCGTTCATCGGGCTGCCGTGGCCGATGAAGAATGCAGGCATCAATGCGGGCCTTTTGGAGTCTGTCAAATTCGGTTCTGTGAAAATCAAAGTATGCCTTTCTTTTGGCGATGGAAGAGTTCCGCTGGGCCTTTGTTAGAATTCAAATCTCTGACTAAATCAGAACACAAAACTTTTGGACAGGATGGACAAGATTTTTCAGGATGAACAACGCCTGCTATTCATCCTTTTTGGGTCAATCCTGAACCATCGTGTAAATCCTGTCGAAAAAGAGTGTCTCAATGTTTTGTGCTTTGATTTAGGAGTCTGCGCTAACGGGAATCTGGGCAGGTTGGAAAACCTGCCCTACGTTTACTGGAAAACCAACTTAGTATTGAACCGTCACAGCGCGAAATGCAGCCACGGCTTGTTCATATTCCATCTGCATTTCGATCAACTTGATGCGCGCTTCGGCGAAGGCGCGTTCGCGCTGGTTCACCAAAAACAACGTGCTATCGCCCAGGGCGAACTTGGTGCGTTCTCCTTGTTCCAGTTGCTGGGCCAGATTCACTTCCTGTAAAGCGACCAGATACATGTTGTAAGCGGTATTGATCGCCGACACGGTGTCCAATACTTCGGTCGTAATGCGTTGGCGTTCATGGGTCAAATCCAAATCCAGTTTTTGAAGTTTCAAATTAGCGGCAGCAATTCGACCATCCGCCGTGCGTTGGCGCAATGGCAAGGTGAAACTGACGCCTGCCTTGACGGTGTTGCCGATGCCGCCAGCGCCGATGTCGCGTCCCGGACTAAAGGCCAGGTCAAGCGCAGGCAAACGTTGGTTTTTGCCCAAATCCAAATCTACCTGTGAAATCTGGCGATTAATGACGATTGCCTTCAGTTCGGGTCTGCGTTCCGCAGCCATACGCGTTCCAGCTTCAATCTTGTCCTGGTCATAGTTGACCGGTGGAACTGTGCTGCGCGGCGCATTGGCTTCCTGTGGAATCGGCGCGGGCAATCCGTTCGGCGACCACAAATACAATGACAGTTTGAATGCTGCCTTTTGGAATTCGCGCTCCGCTTTGACCAAGCCGCCTTGTCGCCGCTGAATTTCCAGATCGGCTTCCGTGGCGTCAATTTGCGGCAAATCGCCTGCGGTCACGCGATCTCGCACAGCGCGCGCGCGGAAATCCGCCAGCGATAACAGATTGCGCGCAACTTCCAGTTTTTGTTTGGCGGCCACCCATTCCCAATAAGCGTTGGAAGCCTTGAGCAGCAATTCCAACCGCGTCGCCTGAAATTCCGTATCCGCCAACGGTTCGCCCAAAATCGCTTGCTGTTCAGCGGCAGACTTTTCATTGATGCGCCAACCGCGCAGCAACGGCAGTTTGAATTCCAGGTAATACTCGCCCGCATTGCCCGTCGGCGAAAGCGGCGCTTTGACTTTGCCCAGGTTAAAGCGTGTGCCTGCACCGATTTTCAACCCGGAACGCGTCAGAAATTCCACGCCCGCGTCGGCGAGTTCCGTCGTGCCGACTTTGCCACGTTTCAGCTTGCTGTCAAATTCGGTGTTGAACCGCAGAAAGTCCGCGCCTGTCGTAAACACCGGATCGAACGCGCCTTGCTTTTCCAACCGTTTGGCCGACGCGATTTGCCGTTGCGCACCGGCTCCGCGCAATTTCGGGTGATACAGCTCAACCGTGTTTAACACCTCATCCAGGGTCAGCACAGATGCAGAGCTTGTCTGAAGCTTGTCTTGCAACGCGCCGCCAGGTTGAGGAACTGACAGAGAGAGCGATTCAAACTCGGATGGTCGTGTGTGCAAAGCGCGATTGATCGAACGGGCAATCGCCGCCGAATCGCCTGGGAATTCCGAACCGGACACAGACTTTTCCTGAGCTTGCGCAGACGCGGCGGTTACGATGACCAGCAACAACGCGCTGGCCAGCGGATTTATGACGTGTTTCATTCCAGCAAGTTTTCGGGTGAAAGCGGCAAGTCGAAATGTGCGCAACGCGCAAAGGTTATTTCTCTTCTTTTTCATCGCCGCCTTGGTCTTTTGACTTTTTGCCGTCTGAAAATTCGACCTTCGGTTTTTCGCCAACGGGATTGCGTTTGACTGTTGGCGGGAAGGCGTTGAATTGCCGCCACAATTCCCATCCCAGCGAAACCGTGTCGAGCATCACCCAGCCGTTGGCTTCCGCGCCGGGGCGCAAATCGCTCAGCGATGGCCATGAATCTTCTTTTCCGGATTTGATGGCTTCGACATCCGGTTCGACAATGATGCGAAACCGGTTTTTGCCATCGTCCACGGCATCAACCACTTTGACTTTGCCGGCAAAAGTTCCCACTGCGACCGAAGGCCAGCCGGCGAACTGCACGGCGGGCCAGCCTGCAAAGTTCAATCGCACTTGCCGCCCGACCGACACCAGCGGCGCATCGTAATCGGATAAAAACAACTCCACCGCCTGATCAGTGGTGGACGGAGCGAGCACTGCCAGTTCATCGCCCGCTTTGACGGTTTGACCGGGACCAGCTTTCATCACGCGCACCAATTTGCCATCGCGGGGCGCGCGAATCAGACGTTGTTCGTTTCTCCGCGTGACGTTGCCGATGTCCACTTGCAGTTTTTGCAAATCGCTGTTGCTTTTGGCGATGGTTTCGCGCACGGACGCCAGCGACGCGCGCACATTGTTCAATTGCGCGGAGGTGTCGTTAATCAGCCGGTCTTTGTCCAGGCGGGCGACTTGCAGATCGCGCTCCGCGACATTGACGGAAGCAACCATGCTTTCCATACGCGTGCGCGCCATAACAATGTCCAGTTCAACCAGTTCCAGGTCGCGTTTCGAACGCAGCCCTTTTTCGTGGAGTTCCTGGATTCGTTTCAGGTTCAGTTCGGCGGTGACGACGCCCTGTTTGGCTTGTTCGACATTTTGCTTCGCCACGACCAGGCGATCTTCGGCCTGGCGCACGCGTTGTTCGGCGGCGGGGATTGCCATGGTGCGCGACTTTTCCATGTCTGCCAGTTGGCCACCAAACGCCGTTTCGCGCATTTGCGACTGTTGCACGCTGGTTTGCATAAACCCCTGCTGAGAGCGCAAACGTTCGACCTGATCTTCCATCAGGAACTTCGAATCAATGTCTTCGATTTCCGCAATTACGTCTCCGGCGTTTACTGACTGGCCCTCCACGACGTTCCAGCGCAGTATCTTTCCGGGAATCTGGGCTTCGATGCTTTGCGGACGGTCCATTGGCGAAAAAACAATCACTCGACCATATCCGGTGACGGATTGTTGCCAGGGAACAAACACCAAACTCATCACCACCAGCGCCACCAATACCAGCAGGGAAATCGCAATCGGGCGAAATGCGCGCGGTGTTTTCATCAGCTCCATGGAACGAAGCTGATGGCGCTGCGCCGCTGGCAAGGAAGCCAACCGCGCGTTTGTCGTGTGATTTACCATTTTCAAAGCGGTCATATCTGTTTTGTGTTCAATGGCAAAAGTCTGTCTACAGACGAATACCTTCCTTGAGTTTTTTCGCACTAAGACGGGGAAACAGCCGGATGAATTCGCAATCTTCGCGTTGCATCAATTCCGCCGGACTTCCGGATTCGACAATTTTCCCTTCGGCCAGCACGTGAATCGTCTGGGACTGAGCAACGATTTCCGGGTCGTGGGAAATGTCAATGATCGTCCAGTTGTAATCCTTGTTGAACAGTTCCTCCAGAATCAGCAGCTTGTCCTGTTCGTCCACGCCTGTGAACCCTTCGTCCAGAATCAACAACTGCGGGCGGCTGACGACAGCACGAGCGATCAGTAGCCGTTGAATTTGTCCGCGTGACAAATTCCTGCCTTCGCTGACCACGTACGTCTGCAATCCGTCGGGTAACAGCGCCAAATCATCGTTCAAATGCGCGAATTCAATCGCCCATTGAAAATCTGCCTCCGAAATGTAGTCGCGCCCCAGCAAGATGTTGTCTTCAATGGTTCCGGCGAAAATCTCATTGGTGTCTCCCACCAGCGCGACTGCTCGCCGCAAACTTTCCAGGCTGACATCACGGACGTCTATGCCGTTGACATGCACCTGTCCGTGAGTCGGTTCGTGCAATCCGCACAGCAACAGCGCCAACGTGGATTTCCCGACACCGCTCTTGCCTACCAGACTGACGTGCTCGCCCGGATTCACTGTCAGGTTCAATCCTGAAAGAATTTCTCCACGCCTGTCATACGCAAACCGGACCTTGCGGCAATACACGCTGGCGCCTCCCGCTGTGTATGGCAGCTCGCGGCCTCCCGCGCGCTCTTTGGGCAAATCGGACAAATGTCCGACTTTGCCCAAGCCTGTTAGCAAATCGTAGTAGCTGTCCAGCAAGCGAATGATTTTTTCCAGACCTTCCAGCGCGCCGACCATTACAATTTCAGCCGCAACCACCTGCCCCAACGTCATCTGGCGATTGATGACCAGCCATCCCCCAATCGCCAACACGCCCGTGCTGGCAACGGCGCGAAACAGGTAATTTCCGAATGCTTGCCGAAATAACACGCGGAAATGCGCTTTGCGCGCGTTGATGAAATCAACAACCAGGGTGTCTGCCCGTTCAATGGCAAACGCCGGCGCAGCATTCATCTTGAAACTGCGCTGGCATCGCGTCAGTTCTTCCAGCCAGTCTGCCACCAAATATTTGTTGTAGGATTCTTCAATGCTGGTACGCAGCCCGCCTATTCCCAGCACGCCAATGACAAACGAAATGAACAGAATCAGAAACACGGCAAAGACCAGCAGGTACGGGCTGTAAAACGACATCAGAATCAGGGCGACAAATACTTGCAAGGTTGCGCCGGGACCATCCAATAACACCTTGGCAAGCGTTTTCTTGATCGTCACCACATCGAAAAAACGATTGGCCAATTGCGGCGCATATTCCCGCACGATCACATCGTGCTGGATGTTGGGCAGGTGTTCCGCCAGTTGCAGCGAAACGCGGGCAAACACTCGCTGTTGCAGCTTTTCCAGCAACGATAGTTTCAGCAGCCGCAAAATACCCGCAAACAACAGCGCAGCCATCACACCAAACGTCAGTACGATCAGCGGTTGCAGCATTACGCCAGCGGCAACCGTGTTGACCAGCGCTTGCGCGGCCAAGGGCACCGCCAAGGTCAGCAAGCCGATAAAAATCGTGTAGACAATGATCGTCAGGTAATCGCCACGATCCAGGCGAAGCATTTGCAATAACCGCTCTTGCGGCGTCATTTTTTCTTCGGAGTGATGGTGATTGTGTCGAGTTGTTTCCATCGGTTCTTTCTCTAAATTTTCTTCAACGCCCGTTGAGCTGTTCTCAACGTTGAAGCCAATGCCCTAGTCAAGGCGTGTGCCAAGCTCTGTAAAAAGTTCGACTCGACAAAGCCAGTCGGGTGCGAAGAATCATCTGTGTGGGATGTGCCGACGTCATTTGGCTTTAGGAAAAGGCGGATAGGGATATTGTTCCGAACGGCGGTGGAGCACTGTAACAACTTGCCCGACAAGTGTCCAGGACAAGAGAGATGAGCACTTTTGCCGCAGCGTGCGACGAAATGTCGCGATTAAGGCTGAGATTTAAGGGCTTCGCGCGCCGCTCTGACCAGGGCGGCTGCTTCAACAGCGCTTTCGGCCATTGCGGTCAGGTGCCCCATCTTGCGGCCAATCTTGGCTGCGCTTTTGCCGTAGAGGTGCAACTTGACTTGAGGAAGAGAGCAAGCCGCCATCCAGTTCGGTTCGCCGCTTTGCCATAAATCGCCGAGCAGGTTGGCCATTGCCGCCGGTCGCAGAAACTCCGTCGAACCCAGCGGCAATCCGCATACCGCACGCAGTTGCTGTTCGAACTGGCTGGTGACACAGGCGTCAAAGGTCAGATGGCCGGAATTGTGCGGGCGCGGCGCCAGTTCGTTGATCAGCAACTTGCCTTGCCGCGTCAGAAAAAATTCAACGCACATCACGCCAACAACCTGTAATTGTTCCAGCACGCCGCGCGTAATGGCGACAGCTTCCGCAGCGATTTCCGGCGGCACATTGGCCGGAGCAATGGAAACATCCAGAATGTGGTTGCTGTGTTGATTTTCAATGGCTCCCCAATGCGCAAAGCTGCCGTCAACGCCGCGCGCGGCAACCACGGACAATTCGCATTCAAAATCCACGAACGCTTCCAAAACCAGCTCCTGTTTGCCAGCGGTGGCAAGGGCGGTTTCGGCTTCTTCAATTGCTTTGATCTTTACTTGCCCTTTGCCGTCGTAGCCGAAGCCAGCCGTTTTCAAAATTGCCGGGTAGCCGAATTCGGCCAAGCCAGCACGCAAATCTTCGATGGAATTGATCGTTTTGAAAGGCGTAACTGGAAAGCCGTGAGCGCTGAGAAAGGTTTTTTCCCGCAGCCGGTGTTGGGTAATGTGCAGAATCTGGCCATCGGGTCTGACTGGGGCGCGTTCGGCGGCGGCGGCGGCTGTCGCCGAAGGGACGTTTTCAAATTCAAACGTCACCACATCCACGGCTGTCGCGAATCCGCGAACCGCGTTCAGGTCGTCGTAATGGGCTTTGATTTCGACATCCGCCACCTGTCCCGTTGGCGTGTCGGTTTCCGGCGAAAAGGTGTGGACGCGATAGCCCATGCGTCGCGCGGCGATGGTAAACATGCGGCCAAGCTGACCGCTGCCAAGCACGCCAATGACGGAGCCAGGAAGTATGGATTGGTTGTTCATCTAAGCCACAATTCAATTTAGACAGGATTGCCAGGATTTTTCAGGATGAGCATAAACGGCTGCTTTGATATTCCTTCCAAAAAATCCTGCAACCATCCTGTTCATCCTGTCCACGTATTTCAGTTCGGCAATTCATCATTCAAAACTTTGCTGGTTTGCTCTTTGCGGAATTGGCGCAGCCGTTCGCGCAATTCAGGGCGCGAATTTGACAGGATTGCCACAGCCAACAATGCAGCGTTTGTTGCTCCGGCTTTGCCGATGGCCAATGTTCCCACCGGAATTCCCCCGGGCATTTGCACAATGGAAAGCAGCGAATCCTGTCCTTTTAAGGCAGGGCTTTCCACGGGAACGCCCAGAACGGGAATCAACGTTTGCGCCGCCACCATTCCCGGCAAATGCGCTGCGCCGCCTGCGCCGGCAATGATGACTTCGATGCCGCGCGCTTCTGCTTGAGCGGCAAATTCCGCCATCAAAGCTGGCGTTCGATGGGCAGATACAATCCGGCATTCGTGCTGAACGCCAAAATTGGTCAGCACTTCGTCGGCGTGACGCATGGTTTCCCAATCAGACTTGCTGCCCATGATTACTGCTACCAGAGTCTTGTTGATTTCTTGATTCATATTATTGAGGAGAGTGCTTACCAGATGGGCATCTTCCTTCAAGCTTGGCGATAGATCAAGACGCAGAAATTGTCGTGCTGAATCTCTGCCTAGACGGTGGCTTTTCCCCAAGCGTGTGTGTGAGTTTGCGCAGTTGCTGGCGAATTCCTGCTGCTGGAATATACGAAGCCTTGAAATTCAACGACTTCGCGTTGGGCTGGAGCGGTACATCTCTTGCCCTGATCAGGCGTTATGGTTGTTTCAGCAGTGATTAAAAATTCAGCAAACGACACCGGCAAGTGCTCGCCAGAAAGTCCCGTTGAGCGGCGAGACGCTGTTTTCCACGTGCATGGGATTTCCAAGGTCTATCAAATGGGAGAAGTCCAGGTGCATGCGTTGCGCGCCGTTGATCTGGATTTATATCGCGGCGAGTTTGTCGTAATTCTGGGGCCGTCCGGCGGAGGCAAATCCACTTTGCTGAACATCCTTGGCGGGCTGGACGTGCCGACCAGCGGCGAAGTCCACTTTCTGGATCACAATCTGACGGCTGCCGATGACCGAGGCTTGACGCGATTTCGACGAGAACACGTCGGCTTTGTATTTCAGTTTTACAACCTGATTCCCAGCTTGACTGCGCTGGAAAATGTGCAGCTTGTCATTGAAGTTGCCGAACATCCAATGTCTGCCGAAGAAGCGTTGCGAATGGTGGGCTTGGGAGATCGGTTGCATCATTTTCCGGCGCAACTGTCGGGCGGCGAACAGCAGCGCGTGGCGATTGCACGCGCCATTGCCAAACGTCCCGATGTGTTGCTGTGCGACGAACCGACCGGCGCGCTCGATTACGCCACGGGCAAACTGGTGCTGGAGGTGTTGGAACGCATCAACCGCGAATTGGGAACAACCACTGCCGTCATCACTCATAACGCCGCAATTGCCGCGATGGCTGACCGAGTCATTCGATTGGGAAGCGGCCAGATTGTCGAAACGCGGCGCAACGAGAAGAAAGCCAGCCCGTCAGAACTTCAATGGTAGTCGTATGCAACCTACATTGACTCAGCATGAAAATACCCTGGCCCAGCGTCAGTCTAACTCTTTCAGAGGGTTGAACAGCGAAACTGCGCGCCGGCTGCTGATGGAGCATGGATTCAACGAACCCGTTGCCCAGCAAAAAAACGGCGTGGTGCTCCAGTTTCTACGCTTTTTTGCCAACCCGCTGGTGGTCATTTTGCTGATTGCCAGCGGCATTTCGGCGGCAGTCGGCGATCAAATTAACGCCGGAATTATCGTGGTGATGGTGTTGCTAAGCGTGTCGCTGAATTTCGTTCAAACCTCGCGTTCGCAGCGCGCCGCCGAACAGTTGCGAAAGGAAGTTGCGCCCACCGCAACCGCATTGCGCGACGGTGAATGGAGCGAGGTTCCACGCCGTGAAATTGTGCCCGGTGATGTCATTCGCCTGGCTGCCGGAGATTTGGTTCCGGCGGATGCGCGCTTGCTGGAATCGCGGGATTTGCACGTTCAGCAGGCTGCGCTGACCGGCGAATCGCTGCCGGTGGAAAAAGAAACGGCTTCGGAACCGCAGGCGGCGTTTTCTGCTGGCGACCTGAATCCGGCGGATGTGCGCGACAGCGTGTTTCTGGGAACTTCGGTGGTCAGTGGAACGGCGACGGCGGAAGTGCTGGCGACGGGAACGGCGACCGCGTTTGGCAAGATCGCCGAACGATTGGCGGAAAAAGCTCCCGAAACGGAATTCGAGCGCGGCACTCGCCAGTTCGGATTGTTGATTGCGCGCATCGTCATCTTTCTGGTGCTGTTCGTGTTTCTGGTCAACGCAGCGTTGCATCGAAATACGTTTGAATCGCTGTTGTTTGCCATCGCGCTGGCGGTTGGGTTGACGCCGGAATTTTTGCCGATGATTACAACCGTCACGCTGGGACGCGGCGCAATGCGCATGGCGCGCAAACAAGTCATCGTCAAACATCTGGCCGCCATTCAAAACTTCGGCAGCATAGACATTTTGTGCAGCGATAAAACTGGCACGCTGACCAGCGGTGAAATGAAACTGGATCAACACCTGAATCCGTTGGGCGACATTTCCGAACGCGCTTTCGTGCTGGCTTACCTGAACAGTTTTTTTGAAACCGGCGTCAGTCATCCGCTGAACCGCGCGATCAAACATCGAGCGGCCAATCCGCTCGACGAAGCAATCCTAATTCACGACCATCCGGATGTTCGCGGTTACGAAAAGCTGGACGAAATTCCCTTTGACTTTGAACGGCGGCGCGTTTCGGTGGTCATTCAGCGTGAAGATTCGCGCTTGTTGATTACCAAAGGCGCGCCCGAAAGCGTGCTGGCGGTTTGCACGGAATACGAGGTCGGCGAACGCCGCTTGCCGCTGGACGCGGCCGCGCGCGTCACTTGCGAAGCGGTCTTTCATGAACTGAGCGCGAAAGGACAGCGGTTGCTGGCGGTGGCTTATGCGCCGGTCGCGCAACAAACCGCTTACCGCAAAGACCAAGAAACGCGAATGGTGTTGGCGGGATTTTTGACGTTTGCCGATCATCCGTTGCCGACGGCGGCTTCGGCGCTGCGCGCGCTGAAACGCGACGGCGTCCAGGTGAAAATCCTGACGGGCGACAACGAATTGGTCACGCGCCACGTTTGCGCGGAAGTCGGATTGAACGTCGAACGAATTGTGCTCGGCGATGAAGTGGAACGAATGACCGACGCCGCGCTTGGTCACGTCGCCGAACAGACGACGGTGTTCGCGCGCGTTTCGCCCGTGCAGAAAAATCGCGTCATTCAAGCACTCAAACAGCGCGGCCACGTGGTTGGGTATCTGGGCGACGGCATCAACGACGCGCCTTCATTGCATACGGCGGACGTCGGAATTTCCGTTGCCACCGGAACCGACGTGGCCCGCGACGCGGCGGAAATCATCCTGCTGGAACAGAGCCTGCCCGTGTTGCACCAAGGCATCATCGAAGGCCGCAAGGCGTTCGGCAATGTCATGAAGTATTTGCTGATGGGAACCAGTTCCAACTTCGGCAATATGTTCAGCATGGCCGGAGCGTCTGTGTTTCTGACGTTTCTGCCAATGCTGCCGGTGCAGATTTTGTTGAACAATTTTCTGTATGACCTGGCGCAGGTGGCCATTCCCACGGACAAAGTGGATCGTTCCTTCATTCGCAAACCTCACCGTTGGGATGTGGGATTGATTCGACAATTCATGTTGTTCATTGGGCCGATCAGTTCGGTGTACGACTTTCTGACGTTTTACATACTGCTGCGAGTCTTTCACGCCTCCGAGCAGTTTTTCCACACCGGATGGTTTGTCGAATCGCTGGCGACGCAAACGCTGGTGATTTTCATCATTCGCACGGCAGGCAATCCTTTTCGCAGCCGACCCAGCCGGACGCTGGCGATGACAACGTTGACGGTTGTGCTGTGCGCCGTCGTCATTCCATTCACTCCGCTGGCTGTGTGGTTGAAATTCACGCCGCCGCCGCTGTCGTTTTTTGTGTTTCTAGTGGTGATGACGGGGACGTATCTGGTGTTGGTGGAATTGGTGAAACGCCGGCTGATGAGTCGGCTGTTGGAATGAAACGATGAATTCGCTGAATCGCAAACTGATCCGAGATGTGATTCATCTGCGCGGGCAGGTCATTGCGGTTGCGCTTGTTGTTGCCTGCGGCATTGCGGCGTTTGTGGCAATGCGCAGCACGTATCATTCGTTGCTGGATTCCCAGGCGGCGTATTACCAGCAATACCGCTTTGCCGATGTGTTCGCTCAAGTCAAACGCGCGCCCGAAACGCTCAGCCACAGAATTGCCGCCATTCCCGGAATTGCTTCGGCGCAAACGCGCATCGTTGCCAATGTCACGTTGGATGTTCCGGGCGTCGCCGAACCGGCGCGAGGCCGCATCGTTTCCATCCCGGAAAAAAGGACGCCGATGCTGAACGATCT
Source organism: uncultured Heliomicrobium sp. (assembly GCA_964570175.1). Classification (GTDB taxonomy): domain Bacteria; phylum Acidobacteriota; class Blastocatellia; order RBC074; family RBC074; genus RBC074. Next base: position 21,474 of record CAZMXG010000024.1, read on the forward strand.
GCACATCGTCAACGGGCGGTACATCGAACCTGGCAAGCGCGACGAAGTGATGATCAGCGGCGCATTTTCTGCCGCGAACAACCTGAACCCGGGCGATACGTTGACGGCAATCATCAATGGCCGCTGGCAACGGTTACGCATCGTCGGCATAACGCTTTCGCCGGAATATGTGTACGAAATTGGCGGAGGCGAAATGTTTCCCGACAGCCGCCGTTTCGGCGTGCTGTGGATGAGCCGCGACGCGCTTGGTCCGGCCTTCAATATGGAAGGCGCATTCAATGACGTAGCCGTATCGTTGGCTCCGGGTGCGGTCGAATCCGACATCATCGAAAAGCTGGACGCATTGCTGGACACTTACGGAGGTCTGGGCGCGTACGGACGCGAAGATCAAACATCAAACCATTTCATTACCAACGAAATTGCCGAACTAAAAGTGACCAGCACTTTTGTTCCCGGAGTGTTTCTGGGAGTCACGGCCTTTCTGCTGCATCTGGTCTTATCGCGCCTGGTGGCGACGCAACGCGAACAGATTGCTGTGCTGAAGGCTTTCGGGTACGGCAATTTCGCGATTGGCTGGCATTATCTGAAGCTGGCGTATGCCGCGTTGATCGGCGGCGTTGTTTTGGGACTGGCGGCGGGTTGGTGGTTTGGGTACAGCATCACTTCGCTATACACAGAATTTTTCCGCTTTCCGGTACTGCGATACGAAGCGGGCACCAGCGTCGTATGGACCGCTGTTTTGATCAGTCTGGTTTCGGCAACCGCCGGGGCGCTGGCCGCGGTTTGGCGAGCCGTGAAGCTGCCACCAGCAGAAGCGATGCGGCCGGAACCGCCTGCGCGATTTCACGCCGGGTTTATTGAACGATTCGGGCTGGCCGGTTTTCTTTCGCCAGCCACGCGCATCATTGTGCGCAATCTGGCGCGGCGGCCCGTGAAAGCTCTGCTGACGACGTTTGGCATTTCGCTGGCGGTGGCGTTGCTGGTGACAGGATTTTTTCTGTACGACGACGCCATCGCCCGCGTGGTGGATGTGATGTTTCGCTCCGTGTATCGCGAAGACGTTTCGGTCGTCTTCAACGAACCCAGACCGGCTGGCGTGCGGTACGAAGTGGAGCATCTGCCGGGCGTTACACGCGTGGAAGCGCATCGCTTTGTTCCTGCACGGTTGCGGTTCGGCCATCGCTGGCGGCGGTTGGCGCTGACCGGATTGGAACGTGGCGCGGAGTTATGGCGCGTGGTTGATATGGAATATCGCGTGTCGAACTTGCCCCCGGAAGGCGTGCTGCTGACGAAAAAGCTGGCCGAATCGCTGGGCGTCAAATCCGGCGATGTGCTGACGGTGGAAGTCCTGGAAGGCGAGCGGCCCGTTCGGCACGTGCCGGTTGCCGGAACCGTTGATGATTTGATTGGGATGTCGGCTTACATGGATTTGGCTGCGCTGAACCGTTTGATGCGCGAAGGCCAGACCATTTCGGGATTGCATTTGATGGTGGACGAAGACGCGTTGCCAGCACTGTATGCCAATCTCAAAAAAACTCCGGCTGTCAGAAGCGTCATCATTCCGGGCGCGTTGCTGGAAAATTTCAACCAAACCCTTGCCAGAACCATGGGAACTTCGACCGCAATCCTGATCTTTTTTGCCTGCGTCATCGCGTTTGGTGTCGTGTACAACGGCGCGCGCATTGCGCTGTCAGAACGCGGGCGCGAATTGGCCAGTTTGCGCGTGCTCGGATTCACGCAACGCGAAGTGGGCGTGATGCTGCTTGGCGAACAAGCGCTGCTGACGCTGCTGGCGATTCCAATCGGCTGGGTGCTTGGGTATTTGTTGTCATGGCTGATTACCTGGGCCATTGATACGGAGTTGATGCGATTGCCGCTGGTCATCAGCGGGCAAACGTTGATTCGTGCTTCGCTGATTGTCGTTTTGGCGGCGATGCTTTCCGCGTTGTTGGTCGTCAGGCGATTGCGTCGTCTGGACCTGATCGAAGTGTTGAAAACAAGGGAGTGAGGTTATGAAGAAAATCCTGCGAATCGCAGTATTGATTCTGATTGTGGGTACGGCAGTGTTTGCCATCACAGTAGCTTTGCGGCCAACACCGATCCGTGTGGAAGTGGCGCGCGTCGAACGCGGACCGTTGCAGGTGACAATTGACGCCGAAGGCAAAACTCGCGTGCGAGATCGCTTTGTCGTGGCGGCTCCCGTGACGGGCAAACTCGCCCGCATCGAATTGAAGCGTGGTAACACCGTGGCGCGCGACGAACTGGTTGCGCGCATTGACCCGTTGCCGTTGACGCCGCTTGATCCGCGCCAGCTTGCCGAAGCCAAAGCTCGCGTTGCCGCTGCCGAACAATTACGAAATGAAGCCAACGCCGTGGTTGAACATGCGCGCGCCGATTGTGAACAGGCACGGCGGGAATTTGCACGAGCTGAAAAACTGATTGAAACCGGCGACGTTTCCAGCCAGGAATTTGAACGCGCGCGCAACGCCGAACAAACCTGCCGCCAGCAACTGGATGCTGCGCGGTTTCGCAGCGCCGCCGCCGCGTCCGATGTGGAAGTCGCCAAAGCCGCACTGATCGCCGTCGAACAGTCTGGGTCAAGCGGAAAAACGGCGACAGTCTTCGTGCGCGCTCCGGTCGCCGGCCGGGTGTTGCGCGTTGTGGAAGAAAACGAACGCGTGGTGATGGCGGGGACTCCGCTGGTGGAGTTGAGCAACACAACCCTGGAAATCGTGATTGATGTGCTTTCGACCGACGCCGTGAAAATTACGCCGGGCGCAAAAGTGCTGATCGAAGGATGGGGCGGGGACAAGGCCCTGCAAGCGCGCGTTCGATTGATCGAACCGTCCGGCTTCACCAAAATTTCCGCGCTTGGTGTCGAAGAGCAGCGCGTCAATGTCATTGCTGATTTTGTAGAGGACCCCGGGCCGCTGGGCGACGGGTATCGTGTGGAAGCTCGCTTGGTTTTGTGGGAATCGGCCAGTGTGTTGCGCGTTCCGGCCAGCGCATTATTTCGCAACGGGCAAGCCTGGGGTGTGTTCGTGATGGAAAATGGCCAGGCCCGCCAGCGTCTGATCGAGATTAATCATCGTACGGCTTTCGACGTTGAAGTGCTGAAAGGGCTGAACGAAGGCGCCGTCGTCATTATTCATCCTAACAACCTGATTGCAGAAGGATCACGGGTCAAATCCAGCTAAATTAAAGCACACAACATTGAGACACTCTTGTCGACAGGATTTACAGGATCAACCCGAAAAGTATGAATGACAGGCGTTTTTCATCCTGAAAAATCTTGTCCATTCTGTCCAAAAGTTTTGTGTTCTGATTTAGACAATCTGCACTTGGCCTGCAAGAGTGCAGGCCAAGTGCGCTGGCCTACGTTTGCTCGCAGGAGACAAACATCCCCAGGTTTAATCAACGCTGTTATGCACGATGACGACCATCCCGACGACCGCCAGATCGCTGAATTCTTTTGCCGCGAACATCGGGATGCGAACACAGCCGTGGCTGGCAGGTTCGGCGGGAACCGATGGGTTTCCGTGAATGGCGACGCCGCCGTAAAAATAATTCGGGTAATACAACAAGCCAAGCGGGCTTTTGCGCCAGCCTTTGAGCTTCCATTGAATCTTGAACCGCCCCGTCGGCGTGATGGCAAACCGCGTTCTACCACCTTCGGTAAAGCATTTTCCGGAACCGGTCGAAACCGGTAAAACGCGCAGCGGCGTGTTGTCCGCTTCCACCAGAAATAACACCTGACGGCAAAGGTCTACTTCGATGTGGGCGTAGCCGGTTTCGCGTGGCTTCGGCGGGTTGGCTGCGCGCAACGCTTCCAGTTCTTCTTTGGTCAGCTTGCCTGTGCGCGGACGGCCTTCGATCTTTTGAAAGGCAATCAGTGCGTGACGCAATGAAGCGTCTTCGGCGGGTTCATCTTCTTTCAGCCAATATCCCAGTTCAGCCAAACGTTTGCGCGCTTCGCCAAATTCTTCAGTGCCGGGCGCGGCGGCAACTTTGCCGGTTTGTTTGGCGGGCGGTTTTGCTGTGCTGGTTTGCGTGCGAATGCTTTCCGCCCTGAACATGGCAAAAACAGCAATCACACAGGCCAATCCAGCCAGCTTGGCGAATCGCGCGAACGGGTTTGGACATCGTCTGTTCATGGTCACGACTTTCCGTTCAGTTTTTCGATGCGCACGGCGGTGACTTTGTATTCGGGCGTGCCCACTTGTTTGTCCCGGTACGGGCTGGTCAGGCAATTCAGGAAGGCTTCGATGGTGTGGAACGTGGAAAACAATTCGCCCGGTTTGACTTCGTTGCTGATGTGGACAGGCAACACAGCTTCGCCATAACGGCTCAGCACGCGCACACATTCTCCGTCGGCCAGTTCCAATCTTCCGGCATCGGTTGGCGAAACATCCAGATAATCCAGCGGGCGCAGCGCGACATTGTTCGTCCGCATCGTCATCGTTCCCGCGTTGAACTGCATCAAGGTTCGACCAGTGACCAGCACCAGCGGAAATTCCTTTGTGACCAGTTCCTGCGTTGGCTGAAATGCCACGCGGCGCAGCGAAGCGCGTTCGCCAATGGGAAAGCTTTCCGCGTGCAGCATCTGTGTGCCGGGATGATTTTCATTTGGACAAGGCCATTGCAACCCGGCTTGCTCGATGCGCGCATAACTGATGCCTTGACCGGCTTTCCACACGGCGCGCACTTCATCCCAAATTTCTTCGGCGGAATGGAAGTTGAAGCCTTCGGTTTTGCCTAGCGACTGCGCCAGCAAACAAATGATTTCCCAATCGGATTTGGCTTCGCCCGGCGATTCAATAGCTTTGCGAACGCGTTGCACGCGACGTTCCGCGTTCATAAACGTGCCGTCTTTTTCAAACGACGAAGCCGCGGGCAGAAACACGGTTCCGAATTCGCGCGCGGTTTCATTCAAAAACATATCTTGCACGATAACCAAATCGAGCGACTTCATCGCTTGTCGCGTGGCGAACACGTTCGCGTTGGTCAGAAACACGTCGTAACCGATAGCCCACAACGCCTTGAACTTGCCTGCTTCCGCAGCGTCCATCATTTCCATTAAATTCAATCCTCTGGCTGTCGGCACCTGGGCTTGCCACACACGCTCAAAGGATTCGCGGTTGTCGGCAATCGGCACGTATCCCGTCAGATTGGTGGGTTCGCATCCCATGTGCGCGGAACCTTGCACGTTGTTTTGGCCGCGCAGTGGATTGATGCCTGAACCCGGTTTGCCCAGGTTCCCGGTCAGCAGCGCCAGGTTCACCAAACACATGACGCCGTCTGTGCCTTGCGTGTGTTCGGTCATTCCCAATCCGTGCACGCACATTGCGGGTTTGGTTGTGGCGTACAGTCGCGCCGCCTGGCGAATCTGGTCCGCTTCGAGGCCGCAAAGCTCTGCGACTTTTTCAGGCGTGAACTGTTGTGTGAATTTGCGAAACTCTTCCACGTCGGCTACGCGTTCAGCCAGGAACGTTTCATCACAAAGCTCTTCTTCCAGAATCGCGCAGGCCATTGCATTGAGCAGCGGCACGTTCGTTCCGGGACGTAGTGACAGATGAACGTCGGCGTATTGCGCCAGTTCTATATTGCGCGGATCAATCACAATCAGTTTAGTGCCGCGCAGCGCCGCTTGCTTGATGCGCGCGCCGATGATGGGATGATTTTCCGTGGCGTTTGCACCGCAAACCAATATGGCTCCGGCGCGTTCGATGTCGTTGTAAGAATTCGTTGCCGCGCCGGTTCCCAGTGTCACCTTCATCGCGGCTGCCGTCGGACCGTGGCAAACGCGCGCGCAACAATCCACGTTGTTCGTGCCCAAAACCACACGTGCGAATTTTTGCGCCAGATAGTTTTCTTCGTTCGTGGCCCGCGCCGAACCCAGCACACCCACACTGTCCGGGCCGTGTTGGGCAATGATTTTCCGCAACCTGTCGGCTGTGAAGCTGATGGCTTCGTCCCAGGTTACATTTCGCCATTCGCCGTTTTCACGAATCATCGGCGAAGTGATGCGGTCGGCAGCATAAACGAATTCGTAACTGTATCGGCCTTTGACGCAAAGATGGCCTTTGTTGACTGGCGCGTCGTGCGCAGGTGTGATGTCCACGATTCGTCCCTGGCGTGTGCCGACATTCATTTCGCATCCGGTTCCGCAATAAGGGCAGGTTGTCTTGGTCCAATCGGTCGGAACCCCAAATTGGAGAATGGATTTATCTTCCAGCGCGCCGGTCGGGCAAGTGTCCACACACGCGCCGCAACTGACGCAGGAACTGGCGAGCAGAGTCGTGCCCGAATCGGGAACAATGCGCGTTTCAGCGCCACGGTTCAGAACTTCCCAAACGAATTGCCCCTGGACTTCGCCGCAGATGCGCACGCAGCGGTAACAGTCAATGCAGCGTGACATGTCCACGCGAATATAAGGATGCGAATCATCAAGCAGCGCAGGGTCGGGAACGCCATAACATCCGTGATTCAAATCATATTCGCGCAGGTAGCGATGCAGTGGTTTGTCCGGAAATTGATGAACCGCCGCGGGTGGATACCGATCCGCCAGCATTGCCAGCAAGCTTCGCCGTTCGGATTCCAGCTGCGGTGAATGCGTCACAATCGCCATTCCGTCCGCCAGCGGCGTGTTGCAGGCTGTCACCGGATGTGACCAACCAGCAATTTGCACCAGACACATCCGGCAATCGCCCGCAGGTTTTAACCGTTCGTCATGGCATAGCGTAGGCACATCAATTCCGGCCGTCCGCAAGGCATGCAGAATAGTTAATCCATCAGCAAACTCGTGCGTTTGATCGTTGATTTGCGCGTAAATCATGGTTTGGTGTTACGGCTTAGCTGGAAGCTTTTGGAACGTTAGGCAGCGCGTTTTTCAGCGGATGCGCGTTGTTTGGACGATCCCCAGGGAACGCTTTGTTCCATCGCGCGATCACGCCTTTCAGCATTGCCGGATAAATAATCCATTTCAGCATTGGCGAAATGACAGCCATGTAAATTGGCGTAAACCAGTTCAGCTTTTTGACGTACACCGCCAGCCACAGGACATATCCATTGGCAGTTCGTTCCGATGCCAACAGCCAGAAACAATGCACTGTCCGGTTGATGATTTCTCCAAGCATTTCATTTTCAAACTGGTACAGAATTCGCGCGATGCCTGAAACCTTGCCGGGCGTGACCAGCGTTCGGGCGCGATCTTCTGCATTCAACCTGGAAATGTAAGAAACCGATTCCACCAATTTTGGCGCATCGTCCCAGTGCAGAATACGGCCAATCAAACCGCGCAGCCAGAAAAGCGATTTTGTGGCAAAGCCAACGTTCATTTCCGCTTCGCCATTGAATCCCACAACCTCGCTGATTTCCTGCAATGTCATTTCCGCGCGTCCGCCCGGCAGGTCAACCCGATCAAGCGAATGCAACGGAATGCCATTCAAAAAACTGTGAGCCCGCAACGGATTTTGCCTGAATTCTTCAAATTTCGTCATATAGCTTCCTTTCTTTACAAGGTGCCGGTGAATCCTATTTTCCCTGACTTCCCATCGTGCGCATTTTCCCCAGCCATTTTTCGCGGTTGCCATTTTTGGCCGCTTCAACCAGTCCGATCAGGTTTTCTTTGATTGGGCCAATGCCGCAAAACGCCAGGATGTTTCGCTCCAGACTTTTCAAGCTGTGCGCGCGGAAGTACCAGCGATAAAAAAACGCCGGCATTCCCATGGTGACCACAATACGCGCGCTTTTTCCGGCCAGGAGCTTTTTCCAGGGGCTGCCTTCGTTCAGTTTTGGCGTGGCAAAACCGGGTCGAAACGTCTGTTCCAAGAACGCTTTCAGCAGCGCAGGCATGGAACCCAGCCACAGTGGATAAAGAATCACCAGATGCTCCGCCCACCGGATTGTGTCCTGCGCTTGCCGGATCGGTTCCGGAGGAACGCCGGTATCAAATTCTTCCTTGCTATGCAGCAAGGGAAATTCAATTTTGGCGACCTCAATAATACGAACTTCATGTCCGGCTTTCGTCGCGCCGTCGGAATAGGCGTCCGCAAGCGCGTGCCCATAATGGCGATGCTGCCCATCCGGATGCCCTTGGATAATTGCAATGTGTTTTGTCATCTCTTCTCCTTCGTCGAATGCTGGCCAGTGTGAGTAAATCCACCCAGTCGAAATTCGATGACGCGGAGTTTTCCTCATCCAACGGCTTAACGGCGTGGCTTATCAGCCTTATTTCAGGCGCATTTACGACAAAGGCCACATTCGTTTCTTGTCAGCAATAGAATGAGCAAGCATTGTGCCTTGTGTGCTGGGAAGTTGGCGGAATGGGGCGAACTGTCCACTGCGTTACGAATCTTGCGCTGGAGCGCGAACGCCGAGCTGTCATCGAACAGCAACGATTTGGGTGAAGGATTGGCTGTTATGAGTTTACGACTTGCGAGCAGGAATCAGGACTTCTTCATGGAATTTGTCACAGCCGACGCAGAGGTTTTGATACAGATTGCCCGATGGCAAGCGGACGGTCGAAGCTTCCATAAATTTTTCCACCGTCCAGCCGTGCGCGATTCCCATCCGTTCGGGATGCCCCATTGAAAGGGCTTCGTAAACCGGATTGCCGACATAACGCTCCAAAATCGCTTCCAGTTTTTCTTCGAGCAGGTTGCCGATAGGCGCTTTGGTTTTGATACAGCATGGATAAACGTTTCCGTTTGGCTCGACGGAAACTTCCGAACCTTGATAACGGTACTGCAAAAAGTTAAGCGCGCCCGACCAGCGATTGCAGAAATTATCTTGAAGCGTCGCCTTCGAGATTTCGTTTTGTTGCGCGCGTCCGCGCGGCCACAACGGGCCGATCCAGGCTTCTTCGGTTGCGCCGAAAAAAGAGAAATATCGGCCATCGTCTTTTACCTGCCCGGCGCTTTCAGTGGCCAATGGTTTGAAATCCATTCCGCGTGATTCAAAAATCCGCGTCAGCTTGGCGACCAGCCTTTCCTGGGCTTCCCTGGTTTCCATCCCATCGTGGTGATGATCAATGCCGGAAACGGAAATCTGCCAGATATGATGAGCCAGCAGTTCTTCGACAATCTTTTCGGTGACCAGATCGCCAGTGGTCTGAATGATCAGTTTGACTTCGTTGCCGTATTTTTGATGAAGCAGGTCCAGGGCGGAATACAGCACGCGTTCGCGCACGGGTTCCAGCAGGATTTCTCCGCCTGCCAGAATGATGCGTCCGATCTTTTCACGCGGCTGACCCGTCGCCGGGTCGCAGTCATTCTGGTCCAGATAGCTCATCCGGTCGGGGAAATTTTCGATAATCCGGGCGTGATTGGCGATGCTTTCGCCCACAACGCGGTCGCGCTCTGCGCCGTAATATGGCCGAAAGCGGTCTTCATAACAGTGATGGCAGGTGCGGTGACAAAGAAACGTTGCGACGTAATAAAGCGATTCCATGTTGTTTTCCTGATTTGGGATTGATGGAGTCTACCACGCCGCCATGGTTCGCAACGAGGTTGGCGGAAGCATTTGCTTTTGCGCTGCTTACCGATTGAAATTCCGGGAGTTAAACCACGAGTGAGCCTGGTGAAATCTAAATCGGATCACAAAAACTTTTAGACAGGATGAGCAGGATGTTTCAAGATGATAATTCTCCGAACAGCAAGGTTCATTATGCCCATCCTGAAGCATCCTGAGCATCCTGTCTAAAAATTCTGTCTCAAGCTGTTTAGTCCCATTTCGCATTGAAGATTCGCAAAAATCGAACGTCCGGCAAATGAAGTTATCTATCCAGAATAAAGTAATCGCACGCCGCTGGTTGATGTTGTCGCCAGCGCTGGCGGTAATTGGCGTGTTGTTTGTTGGTGGGTTGGCGCTGGCAGTGGCGCAAAGCCTGGGCTACTTCGCGCCAACGGGCGAACACGGCTTCACGTTCCGGCATTATTTTGAATTGAGCCGGGATCGCGAAGTGTATGTTTCGCTGTGGCTAACGCTGAAGCTGGCGACGGTGGCAACGGCGATTTCAGCGGTCTGCGCGGTGGCGTTGGCGCTGGGATTGCGCGAATTTGCTCGCCGCAGCCGGACGGTCAATTTGTTATTGCAGATTCCGCTGGCCGTTCCGCATCTGGCGATGGCGGGTGCGTTCATTACGTTGATTGCTCCCAGCGGATTACTAGCGCGGCTGGCGTATGCGGCTGGCCTGATTCATCAACCTGCGGATTTTCCTGCGCTGATCAATGACCGTTACGGCACGGGCATTGTGCTGGCTTATGTGCTGAAAGAAGTGCCCTTTATTGCATTGATGACGCTGGCGCTGCTGGCCAGGCTCGGCGATGAATACGAACAAGCGGCGCGCGTACTGGGCGCTTCGACCTGGCAGAGGTTTCGCTATGTGACTTTGCCGCTGATTGCGCCCGCCGTAGTTTCTTCTTCGCTGATGGTCTTTGCTTTTATCTTTGGCGCGTTTGAAGTGCCATTCATTTTAGGGCGGCCTTATCCCGCAATGCTTTCCGTCGTAGCGCAGCAACGCTATCTGGATATGAATTTACTGGCGCGTCCGGGGGCAATTGCGTTGGCTGTAGTCAGCACGCTGCTGACGGCGGCGCTGGCTTGGGCGTACTTGCGGCTGACGCGCGCGTTTATTGGGCTCGAACGGCCTTTCGTTCTGTGAAATGAAACTCAGGGCAAACAAATTTGGGCGGGCTGTGGCGCTGCTGACTATCAGCGGGTTGGCAGCGGTGCCCCTGCTATTGCTGGTGACGCGTTCACTGGCACAAGCCTGGTATTGGCCCGCGTTGTTGCCTTCTGTGTGGAGCCCCCGTGCCTGGCGCTACGTTTTTTCGCCCACGGCGGAAATATTGCCCGCGCTGATTGTCAGCTCAGGGATCGCCTTGATTGTTACGCTGTTAGCGGTGATGGTGGCGCTTCCGGCGGCGCGCGTGTTGGCCTGGCAGGAGTTTCGCGGCAAACACGCCGTGATGTTTGCATTGTTGCTGCCTGTCCTGACTCCGCCGCTGGCCGCGACAATGGGCGTGCATTCGTTTTTCCTGCGCTGCGGGCTGACGGACACGACGCTTGGCGTTGTGTTAATCCACCTGATTTCGACCGTGCCGTATGCCACGCTGATGATGACAGGAAGTTTTTCGCGGCTGGATCCGGATTACGAAGCCCAGGCCCGCACACTGGGCGCGGGAGCTTTTTCAGTTTGGAGGTATGTCACGTTTCCCGCCATCGCGCCCGGCTTGGCGGTGGCGGCTTCGTTCGCATTTTTGATTTCGTGGAGCCAGTACCTGACGACGCTGCTGATCGGCGGCGGACGCATTCTGACGCTGCCGCTGATTCTGGTTGGATTTCAGCGCGGCGGCGACGAAGCCATCGCGGCGGCTTTATCACTCGTCTTTCTGGTTCCGGCGGCAATTGTCGCGTTTTCCGTCGCGCGCTTTTTGAAGGAGGGCAAGTAGGCAAGGCCTGCTACTGATGAAATTCAACAATTTGATTGACCGCTGTTTTTTTCTAGCTCTTTTTATTTTCACCTCACTGCTGACTGGTTGCACGAAAACCAATGCTCCAGAGCATGTGACGCTGACCGCAGAGCAATTCAGCCGCACGCGTTGGGAAGACATTGTCGCGCAGGCCAAGGGAAGCGAAGTCAATTTCGGGATGTGGTCCGGCGATGAAGCGCGCAACCGCTATTACCAAAACACCGTGGCTGCAACCGTCAGGCAACAATATGGCATTACCCTTCGCTTTATTCCCGCAGCAGATGTGGCGGACATCGTCAACAAATTGATCAACGAAAAAGGCGCGGGCAAAACCACTGGCGGCACCATTGACTTAGTCTGGATCAACGGCGAAAACTTTCGCACCGCCAAACAAGGCGGTGTGTTGTGGGGACCGTTTGCTGACCAGTTGCCAAACATACGGCACTTTCCCGCCGAAGCCCGAGCGCGGGATTTCGGTTCGGCCATCGAAGGGTACGAAGCGCCGTATGAGCGCGCGCAATTCGTGTTTGCCTACGACACGGCGCGAATGCCGGAACCGCCACGCTCGATTGAAAAATTGCGCGATTGGATCAAAGCGCATCCGGGCCGCTTCACCTACATCGCGCCGCCGGATTTCACTGGCTCTGCCTTCATTCGTCACATTCTGCTTTTCTACCTCATGCAAAATTCAGGTGGCGCGCTCGACACCAGTTTTGATGAACAGCGTTATCGGCTCGCCGCTGAACCGACGCTTGCCTATCTCAATGAAATCAAACCGCACCTTTGGCGAAAGGGCGAAACCTATCCGGCTTCCGCCAAAGAGGCCGACCGTTTGTTTGCCAACAACGAAATTGATTTGACGATGAGTTACGGGCCAAGTTTTGCGTCCGAACGCATCGCGAGCGGAGAATACCCGTCCACGGTGCGCACTTTTGTTTTCGACGAAGGAACCATTGGCAATTACAGCTACCTGGCGATTCCTTTCAATGCCAGCAATGCTGCGGGTGCCCTGGCTGTGATCAATCATTTGACGTCTACTGCGCACACGCTGGACCAAGGCCGTGCGCTGGGTTCGCTCTTTCCGCTTTTGCTGGAAACGTTGTCGTCTGCGGAGCGCACGGCCGCCGAAGCTCTGCCGCGCGGTGTCGCCACACTTTCGGTTGCGGAACTGGCGCAGCACCAACTCCCTGAACTCGACGTGCTGTATCTGGAACGGCTGGAAAAAGACTGGCGGGAAAAGGTGCTCAGACAATGACGACACTGCTGCTTGACCGGCTCTCGGTCAATTATGGCACGATCTGTGCGCTGCGCGATTTCACGCTGGCCATCAGGCCGACGGAACTGATTGCCTTGCTCGGCCCTTCTGGCTGCGGCAAGACGACCGTGCTCAAGACCATTGCGGGACTGCTTACGCCTGCCAGCGGCGACGTGAAGTTTAATGCTGCGTCCGTGTTATCAGTTCCAGCGGAACAACGAGGCGCAACGCTGGTTTTTCAGAAGCCTTTGCTTTTTCCGCACATGACCATAGTTGAGAACGTCGGTTTTGGGTTGAAGATGCGGCGAATGGCAAAAGCCGAAATTGCTGACCGGGTCGCGCAGGCCTTGCAATGGGTGCAACTGGAAGGGTATGAGCGCCGCAAACCGCATGAACTTTCCGGCGGACAGGAACAACGCGTGGCGCTTGCGCGAGCTTTGGTCACGGAACCGCGTGTGTTGTTGCTGGATGAGCCATTTTCAGCACTGGACGAAAACCTGCGCAGCGAAATGCGCTTGCTGGTGCGTGAACTGCAGCAGCGATTGCGCATCACCACCATTTTCGTCACGCACGACCAACGCGAAGCGCTGTCCGTTGCCGACCGCATTGCCTTGTTACTGGATGGAAGAATGGAGCAATGCGGCATCCCGCGCGAATTGCTGCTCTCCCCGGTGAGTGCGCAAGCCGCCCGGTTTTTTGGCTGGAAGTTATTGTCGGGCGAACGAAGCGGCCAGATTGTGCATACCCGCGCGGGCAAACTTTTTTTGAGTGAATCCGGCCAAGACGGCCCTTGCCAGGTAGCATTCCGGCATGAAAATGTCCGTCTTTGTCAGCAGACGGATGGAGAAAGTTTATCGGGCAGGCTCGAAGCTTTGTTGGATTATGGAACAAGCTGGCAATGGCGTGTGCGATTGGAAACCGGCGACCTGATCGAAATTGAACAAACCCATACACCGGAAGAAACTCCGCCACAGGTGGGCGACAAAGTGGGCCTGATTTTACGGGAAAAGGCGGTGAAGTGTTTTTCAGCCTAAACCGTCATGAAGGCCGCAACTTTTGAATTCTTTTCGATTGATCCTGGAAATAAAACCAGCAGGCTGACGCTGTAAGGGATTATGGAAGAGAGTTAAATGGTGGGGATGGTGGGAATCGAACCCACACTACCGTAAGGTAACGGGTTTTTGAGACCCGCGCGTCTACCAATTCCGCCACGTCCCCACTTTGTCAACGATTAAGGCCGGTAGATTGAATGCCTTGATCGAAAGCGGGCGCGATTATATTGGCCGCCTGGGTGTCGGTCAAGAGGTCACCCAAAAGCCTTTATCTTGCGAAGTTGTCGTTGAGTCATCCCTGCCGTCCGCCTTTGCCGAACGTAGACTTCTCTGCGAGCTTCGCTTATCTTGCCGCCGCTCTTTAGCTAAACCAAAAACACACTCCCTTCGCAGGCCTCAATATGTTTCTGAGTGCATCGCTTCGAAGCATCGGTATCGCTCTTCTTTTGTTTTGCTGCGCTGATTTGAGCCGGGCGCAGTATCGTTTTGACCTGTGGAGCACGGACAACGGCCTGCCGAACAATTCTCTTTACTCCATTATCCAAACACGGGACGGATATTTGTGGCTGGCAACGCTGGACGGGCTTGTGCGGTATGACGGTGTGCGTTTTATGGTGTTTAACACTGCCAATTCGAAATGGTTGCCGCATAACCGGTTCACGGCGTTATATGAAGACCGGCAAGGCGCGCTTTGGATCGGCACGGAAGGCGGAGGCTTGGTCCATCACAAAGCCGGAAAAAGCGTCATTTACACAAAGAAAGATGGGTTGCCGGATGAAGTGATTACGGCGATTGAGCAGGACGAAGCAGGAAAGCTGCTGGTCGCAACCTTTTACGGCTTTGCTCGTCTTGAAGGGGATCGGTTTGTGTCTTATTTGCCGCCACTGCCCCAGCCTCATCGTGTCTTCGGGTTCGGAGAGCGCAAAGGCGGTGCTTGGAATTTCGGGCAAACCGGGCCGCACAAGTTGGGCGACGCGATTGCGCTGAGTTATCGCACATTGAAAATCCCGGACGGCACAATTGTGTATTCCGCGCACGAGGATCGTTCGGGCGTTTTGTGGATCGGGACGGAAGCGGGGCTGATTCGGCTGCAAAATGGTTCGCCTCGCCTGTTCACTGAAAAAGACGGGTTGCCGAAAGCTGCGGTCAAGATTGTCAAAGAAGATCGCGCAGGAAATTTCTGGATCGGCACAAACGACGGCTTGTACCAATTCAAGGATGGAAGTTTTATCAAGCTTGGGTTGGCGGGCAATCGGATCACGGACATCCTGCAAGATCGAGAAGGCATTCTGTGGATTACGACCGGGAATGGGTTGTGGCGCATGAGCAAACAGGTGGTCACGGCTTACACCGACAAACAGGGATTGGCGGCCAACAACGTTTATCCCATCTACGAAGATCGCGCGGGGCGTGTTTGGCTGGGCACCTGGGAGCGCGGCGTCACGGTTTATCAGGCCGGGCGGTTTCGACCCTTTTCACTGTACCCGGAATTGCTGCGATTCCTGGTTACTGCGTTCGCCGAAGATGCAAGCGGACGGTTGTGGATTGGCGCGCACGGCAGAGTCGGCAGATTGGAAAACGGCACGCTTCAGGATTTTACCTTCCTGCTTTCCAAGGAAGGGCAGCCAGTGATGGCGATTTTGCCGGATCGAAACGGCAACGTGTGGTTGGGGACGGATTCGGGATTGCTGAAATATCGAGACGGTGTTGTGACGCGCTACACGGCCAAAGAGGGCTTGGCGGGCGAGAACGTGCGCCGGTTGTTGGAAGATCGCCAGGGCCGGATTTGGGTTGCCACGTACAGCGGTTTGACCTGCATTGCCGATGGCAAAATGACTTCGTGGAAAAAGCAGAACGGACTGGCGAACGAAGCCATTCGCGCGCTATACGAAGATGAAGCAGGCGCGATCTGGACTGGCACGTATGACGGGGGGCTCAGCCGGTTCAAGGACGGGCGAATCGTCAACATCACAATGGACGCCGGGCTATTCAACAATGGAGTTTTCCAAATTCTGCCGGATGAACGCGGCAATTTCTGGATGAGTTGCAATCTGGGAATTTATCGTGTCAGCAAACAGCAGCTTGACGATTACGCTGACGGCAAACTTCACGCGGTGAATTCCATTTCGTACGGCAAAAGCGACGGAATGCTCAATCCTGAATGCAACGGCGGAGCTTCTCCGGCGGGTACGCGCACACGTGACGGCAAGTTGTGGTTTCCGACGCAAATGGGTGTGGCGGTGATTGACCCGGCCAATATGGAATCCAATCCGCATCCGCCGCCCGTGGTAATCGAAGATTGTTTGCTGGATCGTGCCGCGGTGGATTTCAGCCAGCCTGTCCGCATTTTGCCGGGCCAGCAAGGATTGGAAATTCGCTACACCGCGCTCAGTTTTATCAAGCCCGAATCTATCCGCTTCAAATACAAACTGGAAAGCTTGGATGCAGATTGGGTAGAGGCCGGCACGCGAAGATCGGTTTATTATTCCAGTCTAGCACCCGGCGAATATGATTTCCGCGTTATCGCCGCCAACAGCGACGGCGTGTGGAACACGGAAGGGCAGCGGTTGCACATCGTTGTCCTGCCGCCGTTTTATCGGACCTGGTGGTTTTTGAGCCTGGCGATGCTGAGTGTTGTGGGGGTGGCGGGAATGGTTTATCAGCGGCGCATTGCCCAATTGCAAAAAGCACAGGCGGCGCAGGAAGAATTCGCGCGCCGGTTGATTGCTTCGCAGGAAAGCGAGCGAAAACGCATCGCCGCCGAACTGCACGACAGCCTGGGGCAAAATCTGTTGATCATCAAAAACCGCGCGATTTTGGGCGATCAGGTTGCGAACAATGCCGTTTCGGCAAAGGAACAATTTGGAGAAATCACTGATGCTGCAACGCAGGCGTTGGGCGAAGTGCGCGAAATTGCCTACAACTTGCGCCCGTACCATCTGGATCGCGTTGGACTGACGGGAACGCTGGAAGCCATGGTTGAAAAAGTGATGGAAGCTTCCGGCATTTCTTTCACCATCGAAGTCGAACCGGTAGACAATTTGCTGCCGAGCGAAATTGAACTTAGCCTGTACCGCATTGCACAGGAATGCCTGAACAACATCGTTAAACATTCCACCGCGACAGCGGCTACGTTCAGGGTCGAACGCGATGCGCGCAGTTTGACCTTGACGATTGACGATAACGGTCGCGGGTTTTCGCCTGAAACGTTGATGGCAGATACTTCGCGGCGAGGCTTTGGGCTTCTGGGAATTGCCGAGCGCGTACGGATGTTAGGCGGAATCTATTCTTTGCGCTCAGCTCCGGGGCAGGGCACAACCACTATCGTTAAACTGAACTTGCCTGCCTGAATTTGTTGATTGAAGGAGAGCCCCACATGAAACCTGAAATCAAAGTTGTGATTGCCGACGATCATCCGATTTTTCGCCGAGGGCTGTGTCAAATCATTGAAGTTGATCCTGGTATCAAAGTCGTCGCTGAAGCCGACGACGGCGATGCAGCGCTAGCCGCTTTGCAGGAGCATGCCCCGCAAGTAGTTGTTCTTGATATAGATATGCCGAATCGGGACGGCTTTGACGTCATGCAGACGATCCGTTCCAAACGGCTTCCAGTAGCAGTGATTTTTCTGACGATGCACAAGGACGAACGCATCTTTAACAAGGCTCTCGACCTGGGCGTGATGGGATACGTGCTGAAAGATAGCGCCATTACCGAAATCGTCGCTGCCATCAAAGCCGTTGCCGCCGGGCAGAATTATGTCAGCCCTGCGATGTCCACAAGTCTGCTCAAACGCGCCACGCGTGCCATTACGCCGCCGCCTCCCGGATTGGATGACCTGACGCCGACCGAACGCCGCGTGCTGAAACTAATCGCCGAATACAAAACCAGCAAAGACATTGCCGCCGAACTCTTCATCAGCACCCGCACCGTCGAACATCACCGCGCCAACATCAGCACCAAGCTCAAACTCAAAGGCAGCCATGCTTTGCTGAAATTCGCGCTTGACCACCACGAACGATTCTAAAAAACTCGCCGCCTGCCTGCTTGGATAGGTAGAACTACCCATCAAAGTAGGTAGTTGTTCGGACCTGAAAATAGGTAGAAGCCTTCATTCTCGCACCACGCCTTTCTCGCCATAATCCGCCCGTCCTGAAACGCATTCTTTGGAAGTCGAGTCGCACGATGATGAGCATTCTGATTATTGAGGATAACGCCGCGATGCGCCGCCTGATTCGCACGTTTGTCAGCGATTTGGCCGACGCCGTTTACGAATGCGAAGACGGCGCGCAGGCGTTGGCCGCCTACCAGCAGCACCAGCCCGATTGGGTGTTGATGGATATCAAGATGCCCGGACTGGATGGAATTTCCGCCAGTCGCCGCATCACGGATTCTGATCCCCAAGCGAAGATTCTGATCGTGACGGATTACGACGATGAACGATTGCGCACGGCGGCGGTTAATGCCGGCACGCGCGGTTACATCCTCAAAGATCGGCTGCTGGATTTGCGCTCAGTCTTGATGGAAGGAAAACGATAGCAACAGCAGACCCGCAACATCTGCTCGAAGTCGCAAGCAAAGTGGCTCCCGACAAGGCAGGGAGTCTTCGCCAAAAACTCTCGCACTAAAACGGCTGCGCAGCCACAGATAAAAAATGCGCAGATAACAAACGCAGTGAACATCTCACTGGGCGGGATTCGTCCGCCTTAAAGCCAGGAGCTTTTATGAAACAACGCAAACATCATTCGCATTTTCTGCTCAATCCCAGGCTGGTTCTTGCTGTGACGGTATTCTTGCTGGGAGGTCTTTTGTCGAACAATTTAGATAGTGGACGAGCTGCCAGCGAAATACGAAATGCCGCCGCACCGGCAGCAACCACGCACGTCGTGACCAATGCCAATGACAGCGGCTCAGGGTCGTTGCGCCAGGCCCTCTTGAATGCAAACAATGGAGATACGATAACGTTTAACCTGCCCGCCGGACCGCAAACGATCAATTTGCTGAGCGAGCTTCCCTACATCACCATTGATTTAACAATTGTCGGACCCGGCGCAGATAAGCTGACTGTGCGGCGAGCGGCTGCGACTGATTTCCGCATTTTTACCATCTTCATGCCGGGAACCAGCGTCACGATCAGCGGGATGACCATTCGTGATGGGCGCGTGAATGGCAGCGGCGGAGGAATTTTAAGTTACGGGTATTTGACCTTAACCAATTGCGTGATCACGAACAATGAAGCCAATCAGTTCGGGTATGGTGGCGGAGTGGCGCTTCTCTTTACCTACGGAACATTCACCGGTTGTACTGTCAGCGACAACTTTGCAGGCACAAATGGCGGCGGGGTTTCACATCAGGGAACGAACGCCAGCGAGACGTTGACGTTGATCAATTGCACCATCACCGGCAATCAGACTGGCAACCAGGGCAAAGGCGGCGGCATTTTCACTGGCGGACTCGCCAATGCCAGCAAACTGCAAATTACCAACTGCACGATTGCCGACAACACCGCGTCTCAGGGAGGAGGCATCCTTACGGAGGCAGGTGGTGAACAGTTTTCCAGTGTGACGACCATGCTTCGGAATACGATTATTGCTAATAACAGTGTGTCGAATTTGTATCTAAGCGGTTTTTCGAACGGTTCCATAATTTCGCAAGGAAACAATCTGGCCAGCGACAACGGCAATGGCTTTCTAAATGGACCCGGTGACCAACTGAACGGCGATCCGATGCTTGCTGCGCTTGGCAATTATGGCGGCTCTACGCCGACCCGTGCGCTGCTGCCTGGCAGTCCCGCCATCAATGGGGGCACGAACAATACAGCGCCCACAAGTGATCAACGCGGCGTTGCGCGTGCTGGCGCAACTGACATCGGAGCCTACGAATCGCGCGGCTTCAGCTTGAGCATTGTCAGTGGCAACAATCAATCGGCTCAGCTTAACGCCAATTTTGCGAGTCCCCTGAGGGTAGCGGTCAGCAATGCGTTCGGCGAACCAATTGCAGGCGGCAAGGTCACTTTCCTGCCGCCCTCCATCGGCGCTACTGCAGGCCTTGCGCCGAATCCAGTAACGATCGGCGCCAACAACCAGGCTAGTGCAACAGCCACTGCACTAAATCAGGTTGGCAGTTATCAGGTTATGGCGACCGCCAATGGTGGCAACTCTGTCAACTTCAGCCTAACCAATGTCGCTCCCTGTCCGACGATCAGTATCAGCCCAACCTTTCCCATATTGCCTGCTGGCATGGTGGGGCAGCAATATACCCACACATTTACACAAACAGGCGGAGCTGTGGCGGTGATCTGGAGCGTTAGCGGCACGCTTCCGGGCAATATGACTCTAAACTCTTTAACCGGAGTTTTAATTGGTGCTCCCACGCAAACTGGTACTTTTAACTTCAGCGTGACGGCAACAGACGTGAATGGCTGTCAGGGATCAAAGGCATACATCTTGACGATCAATGGCGGAAACAATCCCGCGGGGATGCAGTTTTATCCGTTGGCGCATCCGGTGCGGTTGCTGGATACGCGCGTAGGATTTACGGGCTGCGACTCTCCAGCGGCGAAAATTGTCGGCGGAACTTCCCGGACACAGACTGCTGCTGGGCGAACCTGCGATGGGTTGACGATTCCGGCGAGCGCGGCGGCTTTGGTGGGCAACGCTACCAGCGTTCAATCCGGCGGAGGCTTTTTCACGCTCTACCCGAGCGATATTGCCAATCCAAACTCGGCGAATTCCAACTACGCGGCGAATCAGATTTTGAACAGTTTGTTCACCGTGCGGCTGGGAGCGAATGATGGCGCGTTCAAAATCTTCGTCAGCTCGGACACGGACATCGTTGTGGACATCACGGGCTATTACGCGCCGCCATCAGTGACAGGCTTGTACTTCCATCCGCTGCCGAAGCCTGTCCGCTTGCTCGACACACGGCAAGGAGCTTCCGCTTGCTTCACGCCGGGCGCAGCGCTGCAAGGCAATACCGACAATTCGCAGATCGGCACGACGACGTGCGATGGCGTGTTAATTCCTGCCGGCGCGCAAGCTTTGGTTGGAAACGCGACGACCGTCAGTCCGCAAGCCAACGGCTTTTTGACGTTGTATCCGGCAGACGCCGCGCGCCCCTTGATTGCCAGTGCGAACTTCCAGCCGGGCGTCAACCTGAACTCTCCGTTTATGGTGGGTTTGTCGCCGAGCGGCCAGTTCAATATTTACGTCGCTTCGACGACGGATCTGGTGGTGGACGTGACCGGGTATTACTCGACGCAGTTGAATGATTCGAACGGGCAGGGCTTGTTGTTCAACGCGTTGTCTGGGCCGACGCGCTTGCTGGATACCCGTGCAGGTATGACCGGATGCTTTACGCCTAACGCTCCGATGACTGGAGGAACGTCGTATTTGCAAACGGTGGCTGGCGCTTGCTCGACGGTTCCGGCTGCGGCCAAAGCTGTGGTCGGAAACGCGACAACCATTAACGAAGTAGCCAACGGTTATCTAACGTTTTGGCCGAGCGATGCCAATCAACCCTTCATCGCCACGTCGAACTATCGAATGGGCATCACCTTTAATCGCCACTTCACCGTGGGCTTGGGAACCGATGCAGCCTTCAAACGCTACGCCGCCAGCACGACCGATTTGGTTGTAGATTTGGTCGGCTACTTCGCGCCATAAAGATTCAGCCGCAAAAGCAACAGCCAGGTCGAAGTTCAAGCTTCGACCTGGCTGTTGCTTTTGCGGATCAATGCATGTTGCGTTTTAGGGAATGACCGAAAAGGCGAACGTCTTTGTTACTGATAATCCGCCCGGATTGGCGACAATCACGTTGCGCGTTGTCGTGAAGGCATTCGAGGCGATGGACGCCTGCACCTTTAACTGTGTGGAACTGATAAAGGTGGTAGTGGTGGTCACGCTGCCTCCTGTGATTGAGACCGTGGAACCCGGCACAAATCCGCTGCCGTTAACGGTAATGGTCAACGACGTTCCTTTTTTGCCGGATGACGGTGAGACCGAATCAATCGCCAGTTCTGCCGTTGGCGGCGGAGGCGCGTTAATTACCAGTGTTTGCGCGGTGGTGGAATTGACTCCGCCTTTGCCGTCGCTGACCGTCAACGCGATCAAGTGTGTTCCAATCGGCAGTTTCACATTGGCGATGGCGGTGTTGGCGATCTGAATTCCCTGATCCGTCCACGAATAACTGAGCGTGTCGCCGTCGGGATCGGAAGAAGCTGATCCATCCAGCGCAATGGTTGCCCCTGTGCTGTCCGGCGCGGTGACAGAAGCTGCCAACGTGTTGGCAACTGCCACAGGCGCACGGTTTGCCGGTGGCGGAGGCGTAGTGGTGATGTTGATTGTCACTGAGTTGCTGACCGAAGAGCCGCCGCGTCCATCGTCGGCTTTGAGCAGCAGGTTGACAATCTGGTCGCTGTCGCCCGTAGGTGGCGCAATTCTAAGCGTTGCGCTGCGTTGGGCCGGATTGACATTGATCAGCGTGATGAATGAAGGCACGGTGCTCTGAAGCGACAGCGTGACAGGATCATTGTCGGCATCAGTGGCTGTCACTGCCACTGTGACAACCTCGCCACGTCTGACTGACTGCGTCGGAATGGTGTTGATCACCGGATTGGAGTTCAACGCGTTCCAGAACAGCCGTGCCGCAGCCGCGCCAGTCGCTTCGTAATGTTCGACCTTGAGAATGTGATTGCCAGTGCTGAGGGCGACGTCCACTTCATACTTGGTTTCGCCCTGATTGAACCACTTGTCAATTTTCAGCACGCCATCCACATACAGGCGGATACCGTCGTCGCCGAACAACTGGAAGCGATACACGCCGCCCTGGAAAGAGACTTCGCGCGTGTACCGGGCAGAGAAGTTGTCTACCGGCAGACCGCACGCCGAACTTGGGCTGGATTCGCTGAAATTCATGTTCAGTGAAGCGTCACCGTCGTCACGAACCAGCAATGCCGAACCAGAAAGGTTTGTATTTGCGAAATATTCGCCTTTCCAGTGATTTGCAGGAACGGTCGCGAAGCATGGGTTGACCACTACGTCGTTGACTGTGACAGAGAAAGCAGGTGAAGTGGCCGTTCCCCCTTTGCCGTCGTCGGCTTTGACCTGGATGTTGTTGAACGTTCCGGCTGCCGTTGGCGTCAATCGCAAGGTCGCAGTGCGGGCAGCCGCATTGACGTTGATGATCGAAGCAAATGCCGGTGCGTTTATCAGCGAGAAGGTCACGCTGTCGCCATCCGCATCGGTGGCGCTGAGCGGCAGGTCAACGGTTTGACCTTTGGTCAGCGTCTGGTTGCTGATCGTCGAAGTGATGACCGGATTGTTGTTTGTCGGCGGTGGTGGCGGTGGCGGCGCGCTGACAGGCGCCAATTTGCGGACGCGCAAGTTGCCGTTGTCGCCAACTTGAATGCTGCCGTCGGATTCGACCTCTAGAGCGGTCGG
Organism: uncultured Heliomicrobium sp.; assembly: GCA_964570175.1. Lineage (GTDB taxonomy): Bacteria > Acidobacteriota > Blastocatellia > RBC074 > RBC074 > RBC074. The sequence goes on from CAZMXG010000024.1 coordinate 44,692, forward strand.
CTGGGTCAGTTGCGCTTGCAATGCTGCGCCCCCGTCTCCGCTGTAACCGATGGTTCCGTTACCCGCAATTGTTTCAATCATTCCGGCGGCATTGACGCGGCGAACGCGGTTGTTGGCCTGGTCAATCAAGAAAACATTGCCGCTGGCATCAACTGCCACATCCGTCGGCGTGTTGATCTGCGCAGCTGTTCCCGGGCCGTTGTCCCCGCCAAAGCCCGGCTCGCCGTTTCCGGCAATGGTTGAAACCAGTTTGCTGACTGCATCCACTTTGCGAATGCGGTGATTGTTGCGGTCGGCGATGAACATATTGCCCGCGGCGTCCAGCGCGATTCCGACCGGATTGTTCAAGCTGGTGTCTGTGGCCATTGCTCCATCGCCGCTGAATCCCGCGCCTCCGGTTCCCACCACTGTGGTAACAATGTTGGTTGCCAGGTTGATGGCCCGAATACGATTGTTGCCGCTGTCCACGATGTACAGATTCTGCGCATCAACCGCCAGCGCTGTCGGACGATTGAACCGCGCCGAACCTGCGGTGCCGTTATCGCCGCCTGAACCGCTGATGCCCGTGGCCGAACCGGCAAAGTGATAAATCTTGCCGTCGGTCGCAACGCGGCGAATGCGGTGATACGCCGTGTCGGAAATATAAGTGTTGCCGTTCGCATCGGTCACGGCTCCACCCGGCGCGGAAATTTGCGCGTAATTCGCTTGGCCGCCGTCACCGCCGTTGCCGTTGGCTCCGTTGCCCGCGATGGTGCGAATGACGCCTTGAGCGTCAATTCGCCGGACGACGCGCCCGACGTTGTCAACCAACAGCAGCCCGGAGCTATCGCGCGTGATGCCGACAATTCCCTTCATCGAAGCGTCCATTGCCGGGCCGCCGTCTCCGCTGAATCCGTAATTGCCGTTCCCGGCAAATGTGGAAATGTTGTAACTGGTCGGCGTGCCTCCGCTGACAAACGGCGTAATCGTCACGGTGAACTGTGCGGTTGCCGCATTGCCGCGAGAATCCGCCGCCGTAAATTTGACGGTTGTTGTGCCAACAGCAAACAGGGAACCCGAAGCTTTATCGGCGACCACTTGCACCACGCCATCAACCACATCGGTTGCAGTCGGCATGGTGTAAGTGACATTCGCGCCGGAAGCGGAAGTTGCAGCTTTCGTGATTGCCGCCGGAACGCCTGCAATCGTTGGCGGCGTGGAGTCTTTGACGATGACGGTTTGCGGCGTTGTCGAAGTCTTTGCGCCTTTGTTGTCGCTGACGCTCAGCACAATACTGTGCGTGCCGATGCCAAGCGTGACGGTGGCCGTTGCACTGGTCGCAATCACGTTGCCATTGTCCGTCCAGGAAAAGGTGATCGGGTCGCCGTTCGGATCGGTTCCGCTGCCGTTCAAGCTCACAGGCGCTCCCAGCGCAGAAATGGCTTCGATCATCGCTGGCAACTGGCCGGCGGTTGCCGTCGGCGGTTGATTGCCGGGCGCCGGTTCGTTGACCGTGATTGAAAACGCTGCTGAAGTCGCCGAACCGCCTTTGCTGTCGGTGGCTTTGATTTGAATGTTGCTGAATGTGCCAGCCGCGGTCGGCTGCAACCGCAAGGTCGCTGTTCGGCCAGTCGGATTGTTGTTGATGATGTCCGCAAACGATGGCGCATTGACCAGCGAGAATGTGACCATGTCGTTGTCTTCATCGGTTGCCGTCAGTGCCAGCGCCAGCGTTTGACCTTTTGTCATTGTCTGGTTGCCGATAGTCGAAGTAATCACAGGGTTGTGATTGGTCGTGCCGCTGCTGCTGGGTGTCAATTTGCGCACACGCAGGTTGTTGCTGTCGCCGACATAAATGCTGCAATCGGATTCGACTGCGATGCTGGTTGGCGAACTGAGTTGTGCGGCAGTTGCCACACCGCCGTCTCCGCTGAAGCCGCTGGTGCCGTTTCCGGCGATGGTGTCAATTTTGCCATCTGTTTTGACGCGGCGAATGCGGTGGTTGGTCAAGTCGGCGATGTACAGATTCCCGCTGGCGTCCACTGCCACATCCGCAGGATTGTTCAATTGCGCCGCGGTCGCTGCGCCGCCGTCGCCGCCAAAGCCGGGATTACCATCGCCGGCAACGGTTGTGATTAATCGGCTGGCCGCATCCACTTTGCGAATGCGATGGTTGTATCGGTCGGCGATGTACAGATTTCCGCTTGCATCCACCGTCAAGCCTGCCGGATTGTTCAGCGCCGCATCCGTGGCAATGACTCCGTCGCCATTGAATCCAGCGCCGCCGGTTCCGGCATAACTGGTGACGATGTTCGTCGTCAGGTCAATAACGCGAACGCGATTGTTGTTGGTGTCAGCGACGTAGAGTTTCGTGCCGGTTGGGTCAATGGCCAGCGCGCCGGGACGATTGAATCGCGCCGATGCCGCTGTGCCGTTGTCGCCGCCAGATCCGCTGGTTCCGTTGGTTGCTCCGGCGAAATGGTAAATCTTGCCATCCGTCGCGATACGGCGAATGCGGTGGAAATTGGTGTCGGAAACGTAGGTGTTGCCGTTTGCATCCTTGGCGGCTCCACCCGTCGCGCCGAATGTGGCATAGGTGGCCAGGTTTCCGTCGCCCGTGTTGCCGTTGGTGGAATTGCCCGCGATGGTGCGAATAATGGTCGAACCGTCCACGTGGCGCACCACGCGGCCCTGGCCATCCACGATCATCAAGCCTGCGCTATCGCGCGTTAGCTGGCTGACCGAACGCAGCGAAGCGTCCACGGCCATTCCGCCATCACCGCTGAAACCATAGTTCCCGCTGCCAGCGAATGTCGAAATTGTGTAATTGGTTGCGTTGCAACTGCCACCACCCGGTGGTGGCGGGGGAGGAGGTGGCGGGTCGCCGGGTTTGGGGGTGACGATAACTTTGAAAGAAGCGGTCGCTTGATTGTTGCGCGTGTCTTTGGCCGTGAAGGTGACTGTGGTTGTGCCTACGGGAAAAACTGAACCGGAAGATTTGTCTGCTGTGACGCCAACCACGCCGTCTACCTGATCAAGGGCTGTCGGCAGTGTGTAATTCACCGCAATGCCTTCTGTGGCCGTCGCTTGCACAGTGATGTCTGCCGGAACATTACTGATGACCGGCGGCGAACTGTCTTTGACAATGACAGAAAACGCGTTGCTGCTTGCGCTTAAACCTTTGCTGTCGGTGGCGGTTAAAAACAGGGAGTGAGTGGCGATTGCCAATGTGACCTGCGGAGACGGTGTCGTCGCAATCTGCGTTTGGAAATCGAACCATTTGTAGGTCAACGCATCCCCGTCCGGGTCTGTTGCCGATGCCAGTAAATTGACCTGGCGGCCGTTCGGGCCTGTCGCTTCGTAAGTCGGGCTGATCGGCGTGACAGTAATGACCGGCGGGCGGTTCACATCTGTAACGGTAATCGTGAAGTTTTTGCTGTCCGTCGCATCGCCATCATTGACGGTAACTGTGAGGTTGTAAATACCTGCATCGTTGAAACCCGGCGCAAGCTGCAAGGTGGCCGTGCCGTTGGCAGCATCGGTAAACGTGGCAAAGCTGGGCGGGTTTTGAATCATGAACGTCAGCGGGTCCTGGTTGCCATCGGTCGCTGCAAAATTGACCGTCGTTGTCTGGCCTTCATTCACGGTCTGGTTGGCAACAGCGCTTAACACAGGATTTTGATTCGGCAATTGCACCAACAATCGAAGCCGGTTGTTTTCCGAATCGGCGATGACCATATCGCCATTGGCCAGCGTAATGATGTTGTTGGTCACCTGAATGTCGGTCGCCGCCGTTCCCGGATTCAAAAAGTTCAGTTTGGCGCGGTTGGCCGGGCCGCCGTCTCCGCTGAACCCCGCGACTCCGGTGCCCGCCACAACTGCTGAAGTTCCAAGCGCGTTGGTCGGCGCGATTACACGCAACACCTGATCAGTTCCGGCGTTGACGACGAATACGTTGCCCGCTGAATCAATCGTCAGATCGCGTGGGCGGCTGATGCCTTTCGTCGCGTTGGCGATTACGGTAAACGACGTCGAATTCGGCGCATCCTGCCGAACGATGGTGTCGGTTTTGGTGTTGGCAATGTAAACCTGCCCCGCCGGCGTGATCGCAATTCCACAAGCACCGCCGGTTACATACGGCGTGGGACCGTCGCCGCCAACCGTCATCAAGCTGGTCACAAATCCGGTTGACGGGTTGACCTTGCGAATGCGGTTGTTGCCCTGATCTGCAATGTAAATGGTGCCCGCCGAATCCACCGCAACGTCTGTCGGGAAAATGATGGCTTGATATGCCGGAGAATCGTCAGCCGTGGGGCTGCCGGGCAATGGCGCATCGTTGCGTCCGACAATGTCTTTGATGTATCCGGGCGGCACGATGACTTTGGAATTGCCGCCATTGGGGAAAATCGTGACATCGGTTGCCGATGTATTCAGAAATCGAATGTGACCGCTGCGGCGTCCGGTCAGGGAATTCGCCGGACGAATCAATGCGCCGTACTGCGAATCCACAATGTAAAGACCGTTTGCCGTGGCAAAAATGCCTTGTGGCGAAGCGAAAACTGCCGTCGTGATGCGGTCATCAATTACCGGCGAGCCAGCTTCGTTGTTGAGCGTGGCAATGTGACCCGGCTGAACAGTGACCGGCCAGGAAGTGTTGGCAAACAGCGTGACGGGCGTTTGGCCGCGATTGATATAGCGAATACTGCCCACCGGATCCGCATTGGTATCCGCGACAAACAAATTGCCTTTTGAATCTTCGGCAACGCCGGCCGCCATTTGCAGGTCGGTAATTGTCGCCGGGATATTGTCGTACGGGGTTTGCTGTCCGCTGCCTACCACTGAATTGATTTGTCCTGCACCGATGGTCGTGCCTGCGATGGTGACTGCGGCCCCGCTTAGATTGACGTAACGAACGCGACGATAAATGTAATCCGGCAGATAAAACCCATTGGCGTCAACGGCCATGGTCAGGTTTTTGATCTGCGTGCTTCCGGGCAAATTCAAATTTGCAGACTTCGCTGAGCCGCCGTCGCCGCAGGTTGGATTTTCATTTTCGTTGCAGGCCGTGGGTGTTGAGGCGCCGGCCAGGATGGTTTTGTCTCCTTGCGGAGAAATTCTGACAACTTGCTGTGCATTGCCCAGAGCAACGTACACACTGTTGCTGGGGCCGAGAACGATGCCCGTTGGAAATTCCAGATTGCCGGCCAGTGTGATGATGATTCCGCCTGGATCAACTCTGCGAACGGCGCCAGGATTGTTTCGCGTATCCCCGCCTTCAGCAATCAACAGATTGCCGACCGTATCAATTGTCAATCCCATCGGCGAAGTCAGCTTGGCCTGGATCGCAGTCTGACCGTCTCCATTTCCGAACGCTGGTGTGCCGCCTCCGGCATAAATCGTTTCCAGGCCGGCGTTGTTGTTGCCCCCCGGATCAAGTTTGTAAACAACACGAGAACTGCTGGTTGGAGCCGTGCCGATGTAAAAGAACTCACGGGCGGCATTCACGATCAAGGAGCGGACATCCGGACGGCTAAGATTGAAGATTGTTTTGATTGTGCCAGGCTGAATCGTCTGGCGAAGAATCGTGAAATCCTGTGTTCCAACATTGATGGCGCGTATGGCATTCACCACACCCGATGCCAGATACACGACATTGCCAGTGGGGTCCACAGCCAGTCCACTGACAAGGGTCAAGTCAACATCTGTCAAAGAAGTTGTATCGAGCGATATTCCGCCTCCGGCAATCAGGTTGATCTGGCCGGGCAAAATTGTCACTCCGCCTAAAACGACCGTGTTGGCGGTTGTGTTGACGAAACGCAGCAAGCTGGTTCCGTTGACTTCGTCAATGACGTAAAACCCTCGCCCTTGCGGATCAATCGCGACCGCCGTCGGTAAAACCATCGGAGCCTGCTTGATAGGTGCGTTGGTTGAAAACCCTCCGCCCGCGATTGTCGAAATCATCGTTCGCGACCCGATGCCGCCCTGAATGGCAGCGGCGGAAGTTAGGTTCAACGCCGAACCCAACTTCAAAAGCTTTGCTTCGAGATTAGCCTTAACGCGATTGAAAGTGTCTGAATTCGCTGAAGCGCTGCTCTGCCAGGCAAAAAACGAAAAACACGCGGCGAACAAGGCCGCACCCAAGACAAAGGAGCGAAATGGAAAATTAAAAAGTGCGCGGGAAACTACCGAGTGATGAGCAGGCTTGTTACTTCTCTGGCTTCTCATTGACAACATCTCCTGACGCTAATCTCGATTTGCGTCATTACAACTGTAAACATTTGTGAACACTTGATGGAAAAAAACGGTGGGGCCGTTAAAGATAGGTGTGAGATTGGGTCGCAACACTTAGCGCCCTGCAACTTCAGGGCCACATTCGGCGTTGTCAGATTGAGCTTCAATCACTTAGGTTGCTTCTGGGGAGTTTTTTAATGGCTTAGGCTCAAAGCTTCAATCAGGCATAAAACTCAACAAACGATGAAAAAATCGAGTTTATTTTCGGATGGGCATTCCGATCAGATGCCGCTTTCGTGCAGCGAAGGGGTCTTTCAGGGGTCTGAACAAAGAATTGGTCGGGTAAAAGAACTGCCTGCGCGACTGGTAGGAGTCATGCTTCGCAAGCAATTGTATTCAAACTCAAGACCGAGTGGTGAGTCAAGCGGAGTTTCCGGTTATGAAGGCCATAGACGTTAATGTGGCAGGTAATGGGCAGCAGCCTTGACCCCGAATAAATGGGATTAAGGCTGCTGAGGTGTGTATTAGACCCTTTACCTTCCGCAACGACCCAACGGGTCAGTGCCGTTTAGAAGCTTGAGAATGTTGGCAATTGCCATCATATCTGCTGCCCGGTTGTCACTAATGGCAAATCGAGCCTGATCCAGCAAATCACCAAGGGTTGAGGCAGGCGATAAGGCAAAAGCATTGCTCAACGTTACCGTCGAAAAATTGAGCTTGTAACAGCTTAGCGGACTCTTGAGCACAGTAAAGGACTTCGGCGAGGAATGCCCGCCGGCTTTTATTAAGCTCAGTTGCGCCGCCACAAACTGCTGGTTTAGTTGCTGCAGGGGATTCGGCCCTCCTTGCAGAGCCAGCCTGATCGCTGTCAGGTTACGAGTGGGAACATTGGAATTTACGCCTCCGATCTGCACACTCGATCCTGGAGGAATCGAAATTGGGCTGAGCAGGTGGTGTTGCGCCGATCGGAAGCAAATCGTGTTGCAGTTTGCCGGGTCTGCGGCTCCTTCAACATCGAAATGTGCAGGAATAGATTGACCACTAAGCCCGCGATTATCAATCGCCACAGCCGTTCCCATGTAATGTCCCGGAGCCAGGTTTCTAATCACCAGCGTATAAGGTGGCGCAGTAACGGTACCCACCAACTGGTCGGTGGCGCTGAACATCAATGCATCACGTACGAAAAATTCTACGCGCTGCACTGCTCCGCCGGGATCGGCGGCGGTTGCCGAAAACCGTATGGCCTGATTGGGAGGGAAATCAGTGTCTGTAATCGGCTCAGTCAATTCTACGGTTGGCGGCGTATTATCCAGGACTGAGACTGTCAGATCTGCAGTGGACTGCTGTGAATCGTTGTCTGTCGCAACTGCCCTGAGCAAATGTGTTCCCAAAGCCGCGCCAGTCAATTGAAATGTGAAGGGTGCTTGATTGTCTGTTGCTACCAGGTTCCCATCCGCAAACAAGGAAACCGACGTCACTTGTCCGTCGCTGTCCAATGCTTCGACTTCGATCGGGATGGATTGGCCAGTTTGGAATAACGCTCCGTTGAAGGGCGAAGCAAACGCGAGGTCAGGAGCAAATCGCGTAAACATCGGATTTGCGCACAATTCCAGGTCAAAGCTTAAATCTTCGCTTCGCGCCGAGTTCTGATGGACCTCCACGGCGATGACGTTTCGCCCTGTTCGTAAAAGCCCAAGCGCCGCAGAAATGGGGAAAAAAGCTTCCTCCTCCACGCCACGCACCTCGCGAGTGGCCAAGGTGCCTGAAACAATCGCACCTCCGGGCAAATTCACACGATGGATTTCCGTTCCATTTAGATAAACCACCGCGCCATCATCGCGCTTCAGTCGCAACAGCAAACTTTGAAGAAAGCCCGGATCGGTCACGCTGAATTCCCGCCGGAAATAAGCGGTGATGTGCCGACGGTCGGTTGGCCCGCCATTGATGCTGGTCGCGGGGTTATCGCCAAATCCTAACTCTGCTTTGCCCAGCTTCCAGGCGGAATCGTTAAAGGTGGGCGAAAACCAGTCAGGCCCTGGATTTGATCCGTCATCCAGATACCGCCAGACGCTGCCACCTGGAACCAGCACCAGCTTTCTGAAATCCAATTCGAACCGCTGGCCGCCGATAATCGCGGCTGCATCGCCGGGCGCACCGAACTGGATCAAATCCCATTTTGGCAGGCCCGTTTGTTGCAACTGGCGAGGCAGCGCTCCGGACTGGATCGGAATCACGATCTCCTCCCGCAGCCTGAACCGTACGTCCACGGAAAATACTTCGTTCGGTTCAAGCCGGATATTCTGGATAAAGGCTTCGGGCGAAGTGATTTCAATTGTCGTTGAAAACTCAGGGTCGCCTAGAATTCTAATTCCTTGCCCAGTGCCTCCTCCTTGACGCCAGCGTCTGAATAATTCCCCTTTCAAATCCACAAAGATGTTACCAAAGTTGAAAAACGAGGCGGCTCCTTTGGCATTTGCGAAACGCAATCCGGCTTGCACGGTCTGGGCAAACACATTGCGAATAAGAATGGACGAAAACCCCAGCGGACCTGGGAAATCGTCTACCACAGTGATGTTTTTCCAGGCGATGTTGTTGTTGTTTCTGGTATTGGCGTAAATATCCGTGCCTTCGGCAAAGGTCATGCCAAATGGCGCAGACGTGGACGTTTCAACGCGGGCGAGCAAACAGAAATGCCTCTGGTCGCCCCCAAAACAGGCAAAGTCCGCCGGGTTTGGCGGATACCAGGGAATCTGAATTACGACCGCTTCACCCGGCGCCAGAGCCGGGATTACTAGCGGCGCGGTATCGTAAATTGGCGGCGAAACGACTGAAGCATGCTGAGGCGATTTGCTGACGATATAACTGCCTCCGGCCGTCCAGGGATCAATGAGACCTGTGCCGCTGCCAGTGCCATCCCAGGGTCTCATGGGAGTCGTGATGCTCGAACTGCTGGAATCAGTGCCGTACGTTGTCGCGGCATCCAGGCGTGATACCGCCGCTGCCGCGCGTTGCCATTGCGCCCAAATTCGATCCGCATTGCCGTGCAGTAAAAAGAAAAAAGGGTCCTCAGCGGCAGCGTCAATGAAGCTGATATTACCGCCTCCGCCAATATAGCCGTGAGAGCCATTGTGGGCGGATCCTTCATTGCTGGTACGAAAAGAGGGAAACACAGCGTTGCCTATCACTGAGGCATCGGAAATTGCTGGCGGAGTCACGCTGCTGCTCAACCGGCGTGTGACCGACGGTGGCGCCAACGCACTGAAAGGCGCTCCAATGGGAACCGGACTGGAACTTCCGCGTCCCGAAGCCCCCATAAAAGCCGGAGTAAAGAAATTGAAGCCGCTGGAGTTTTCAGGGTCTGTCGTCCAATCCCAGTACAGCAATTTTACGATCGGGTTGGCTTCCTGCAACAGGACTTCGTACCGGTTGATGTATTCCCGATGCCAGGGGAGAAAGGCCGGAGAGCCATGTCGGTTTGGTGGTCCAAACTCGTGGACTTCATCCTGTTTGTGCCAGTAACTTTTCCCGCCAAAAAAGACAAATCCCGGCATTGTTCCTACTGCAAGGATGGCGTCCCGATAGGCGTTGCGTTCGGCGGCTGTTGCTGTTGCCGCGTTCTTGCGCGGTTTGGTGATTTCCGCGCCGTAAAGTTTCGTAGGGCCGCAGTTGCTTGCCAGGAAATCCACCCATTGCGTATCCCAGGAAAGTCCTGTCGAAGCCTTGGCCCAGTAAAGCTTCAATCGCTCATTTCCGCTGGAAGCCATGCCGCCGCGATTTCGAACGCGCACATAAACATAGTTCGGCAAGCTGAATTTCGGATCGCGGTATTCGGGATTTTCGTGTGGAGCAGGCGTCCAGGAAGGGCTTCCTTCGGGAAAAGGATAAGGCTGGTAATTCGGGTCAGGCGAAGTCCGTACCCAAACGTCTTCCGTCACCCACATCGGCCCTGTATCCGGGTTTGGTTCAATCCCGGTATCAGTCGGCGTGTCCTTCATGTAAAGATCCGAAGTTTGAACGGCAGCGACTCGGCGGTTTCCAACACTGATGGCGACGATAGTCACCAAAGTAAAGAGCAATGCGATCCAAAGCATTTTTCGTTTCATGATTCTCTCCTGCGGAAGTTCTCCGCGATGGCTTGAGAGCCGGACATTCTGGCCCGGTTGGCTTCAAGCTGAGTTTGACAGGAAGGGAAAGCGCTGACGTCTGATGACTTACCCACTCAATAGACCAGCAGGAAAAGGTCAGGGACGTTTCTCTTTGTTGTGGCTTATTCGGTTAGCGAAACACGGGAGGTTAGCTGATTGGCGCGACCCGTATTTGGACATTCAGGTTATGACAATAACTTTGCGAGAAGTCATTGCCCTTCGTCTATTGCGTTACGAAAAATGAAAAACAATGCTGAAAACGGCTGGATACTATGCCTCTGTTAAGGTGCTGTCAATTTTCTGTGGCCTTCTTTAATAGGCGCCTCAATTATAGCTGGTTGGCTCATAGGAAGATGGTAATCAAACCAATTAAGTCCATGGTTATTGTTGGGAATTAGGCCCGATTTGTATTCAATCCCAAAGCCGTTGGATGTTTGGATGGGCGCCAATAATCATAAATTTGTCCTTTCTGCTGTATTCAGTTTTCGTATTCCCTGAACAGGTTTTCAAACCTGCGATCGGGAACAACCCAGACGATGGCCGCAACCACATACATGGCAAATGCGATCCGGGGATTCAAAAAGGCCAGCCCGATCGCAACGATGTAAACAAATGGCGAAAGTATCCCTTTGAGGTCATTTCCGATGGCAGCGACCAGTTTGGAACCTTTTCCATGATGCGCGCACAGTGAACGCACCAGAATGAAATATGCGATGGCCGCCATAAGCAAGATCAAACCGTACAGCGCCACCGGTAACGTTTCGAAATGATTCTCTCCCATCCATCCGGTTGCAAACGGAAGCAAGGATAGCCAGAACAACAGATGCAGGTTCGCCCATAGGATGCGCCCGTTGACTCTTTCCACGGCTTGCAGCAAATGGTGATGATTATTCCAGTAAATGCCTACGTAAACGAAACTGAGGATGTAGCTTACCAAAACCGGGAGCAGCGGTTTTAGAACAGCCAAACTGTCGCCGTGAGGCACTTTCAGCTCTAAAACCATGATCGTGATGATGATTGCGATCACGCCGTCACTGAAAGCTTCCAGTCGTCCTTTATGCATTCACCAATCTCCTTCGCTTTCTAAGCAGCGAACTGTACTTCAAATGATATGGCCGCCGGTTCGACAAAGCGAATCAATCGTTCGCCTTCTTCGGCCAGGGCCGATTGATCCTTTTTTGATAGTTTCCCGAACGGTTCAAGCATTAGAGTTGCCGAGGTTTTGGTTTTTTCGACCTTCCACGCTCCGCTGACAAAACCATCCACCAGAAACGTTGCGGCAACGCGAAGTGCAGGCAGATAAACACGCGAGCGATGCTCGTCGGCGACAATTCGATGGCGTTTGTTGTGCGAAAGCAAAATGTTATCGAATTCTGGCAGGAATCGGATCGGCGCTTCGGTATCAGCGTCGGGCAGGGAATTGCTTTTTAGGTCAAATAACTCGCGCTTGCCTTCGTCGCGGTACGTTTGCAATTCCGATCTTAGGCTTTCCAGCACTTCTTTCATCACAGGCAACTTAAACCCCGACCAGGTTTGCATATCGTTTGCTGATGCGGGGCCAAAAGCCGCTAAGTAGCGACGCGCCAATTCTTTCAGGCCTTCCTTGGGTGAAATCTTCTTTCCAAGCCAAGATTCAGCCAGCGTGAATTCGGGTTTGCCGGAATAGCTCCAACCGCCGGAAATTGGAACCTGCACCAACGGAAGATGCGTCCGAATTGTGTACCGCATTGCGCCTACATCCTGATCCGGCAACAATCCCAAAGCCCATTCGCTGATTTCTGCAAACGTGCGTGGTTTTTCGCCAATGAACTTTCGCGCGCTGGCAAGCAACTTGTCACGATCAAAATCACTGCCGCGTTGTTTTATGATGGTTTCTCTAGCGCTGCCAAGCATTGGATCGAGCGTTGTCCGAAAGCGCAAAAAATCTTCCGCCGAGCAAAGATGCAGTGTCGCTCGCATCATTGTGGCTTTGACGATTTTGCGAGCTTCGATTGCTGCGGCCAAATCTTCTCGGTTGAAATCCTTCAGTCGCGTCCACAAGCCGACAAACGGCGCTGAAGCCAGTTGCGCCTGCATCCCGGCCAGTCGCTCAATAGCGGCAGGAATTGGCAAACTGCGACGCTCCAAAAGCATTTGGCGATCAAGCGTCGCGCGATTGAGTTCTCGTAACGTTAGAATCCGATCTGGCATTGGTTTAGGGAGGCAGCATCAGGGCAACTGTTCTTTTGCAGGGGTTTCGCGGAATTCGACCGGCTCCTGGCAACACTCGCAAGCTTGTGGTTTGAAAGCGGTGATGGCGCAAATGTCACAGTAATAATACAGATCGTGCAGTTTGGCGTTCAGCCAGGATTGAATTTTGATGACTTCAATATGATTGGTGTCGGGAAAGGTGCGCGCGGTAATTTGCAGATCGCGTTTGCGGAACCTTTCGTCCATCCAGACGGCAGCGGCTGAGTCTGTCGGCAGCAACGGATACATTTTGCCTTCAGCAGTTTTCAGGCTGTACACGTGGTGTTGTTTGTCGCAATCGGGCAGGACGTTGAAACGCTTATCCAGTTCTTCAGTCAGACAAACGATTTTTCCACGCAGAGAAATTTCTTTGGCGTCGTCTGGAGCCGTTGGTTTTTCCTGAGCCTGCGCCGCCAGCGACAACCCGCCAACCGACAGCAGCGAGGCAGCAATAAATTCTCTGCGATGCGATTTCATAACGTTTGCTCCGAATTACATCCGCCCGAGCGCCCACAAGCCATGCGCCAACGCCGCCAGCGAACAAACCAGAAAGATCGAAAAGCAAATTCGGTTGGCTCGGCGGCGATCCCATCGAACAAGTTTTGCCGTCAGCAGCGTGCCCATCACAATTGCCAAACCGGCCAGCAACATATCAATTCCCATTACTCGATTGGCCGCATACCAGATGCGTTCGTCGGAAAGAGTTTTGGCAATTCGAAAACCGTACCAATTGTTCGGCGGAACTTTTTCCAAAATTGTCGGAATGCTGATGACAATGAAAACGATCCCGGTAATGACATATTTCCAAATTTGAACGGGTTTCATGTTGCCTCCGAGGCGATTGCCTGACGCGGTGCAATTTATCGGATCAAGCTGCCAAACTCAATGGCTTGCCGGTTTGCGGGTCTACTGGCCTACCGGAATGGCCTGACCATCGTTATAATCGCGCTCCCACAAAATCTAAAAACTACAAAGCGGTAACAAATGGGGCACAAACATTTTCATTTGATCGGCGTTTGCGGCACTGCGATGGGGTCGCTGGCCGGAATGCTCAAAACTCAGGGACATCGCGTCACCGGATCGGACAAAGCGTTTTATCCGCCAATGGGTGACGAACTGAAACGGCTGGGGATAGAAACTTTCGAAGGGTTCGATGCCGCAAATCTGCAACCTCATCCTGACCAGATCGTGGTTGGAAATGCGACTTCGCGCGGCAACGCGGAAATCGAATACGCGCTGGATCACAAACTGCGCTGCGCTTCGATGCCTGAAGTCATCCGCGAACAATTCATTCGCGGCAAACATTCCACCGTCGTCACAGGCACGCACGGCAAAACAACGACGACTTCGCTGATGGCCTGGGTGATGGAAGTTGGCGGGCTTGATCCCAGCTTTCTGGTCGGCGGCGTCGCCGAAAATTTTGGCGCGAGTTTCAAGGTCACGAATTCCAACCATTTCGTCATCGAAGGCGACGAATACGACACAGCGTACTGGGACAAAGGGCCAAAGTTTCTGCATTACCTGCCTGATCTCGTAATTCTGAACAACATCGAATACGACCACGCGGATATTTATCCTTCGCTGGATGCCGTGAAAAAAGTGTTCCGGTTGCTGGTCAATCTGATTCCCGCCGGAGGCCGGTTGATTGCCGGTTGGGATTCGCAGGTTGTGCGCGAAATCATCGAAAAGCCGATTGAGCCGCAAGGCGTCTGGTGTCCTGTGGAAAGCTTTGGCGTGGAGCATCCCGATGCCAAATGGACTGCGCGCGAAATCGAATTTTTGCCCGACGTGACCAAGTTCCGCGCCTTGCGCGAGGGCAAAGAGTGGATGGACATTCAAAGCCCGCTGGCTGGAATGTTTAACATTCGCAACTGTCTGGCGGTGATTGCAGCGGCTGAAACTTTGGGCATTGAACGCGCGGCGGTTGCCGAAGCGATGGCGACATTCAAAAGCGTCAAGCGCCGCATGCAGATTCGCGGCGTGGTCAACGGTGTGACGGTGATTGACGATTTTGCGCATCACCCGACGGCGATTCGCGAAACGCTATTGGGCACACAACAGAAATATCCGGATCGCCGCATCGTCGCCATTTTCGAACCGCGTTCGTGGACGACGCGCAAGAAAGTCTTTCAGAAAGTGTACCCGCAATCATTTGTTCCGGCGGATTACGTGGTGATTGCACCGCTGTTCGAATCATTCCGTGTCGCTGCCGAAGAGCAGCTTTCGATTGATGAACTGATCGAAGATTTGCGCTCCGCTGGCAAGGAAGCCTTTTCCATCGAAGGTGCAGACGCCATCGTCGAACATCTGGCCCCACAACTCCGACCGGATGATGTCGTCGTCGTGATGTCGAACGGAGGTTTCGGCGGCATTCACGAAAA
>CAZMXG010000025.1:0-59547 GCA_964570175.1 uncultured Heliomicrobium sp.
CTTGATTTGGACGGATTGGTTCCAGTTGGATAAATAAAGAGTCACACATAAGGTATTTACACGCTTGCCAAAAAACTCCTCCGCGCACGTTTACTTGACCCAACTCCAAGAGAACACCCGACTGAAGAGGCCGCCCAATCTGATGAAAGGCAAGACTGACCACAAAAAACTTCTGAGGAGAATTTTCTGCATCCTCCGCCTACACTTTTTTCGTAGCGCTTAGCGGAAGTGAATCCTGAAAACCTTCTGGGGAACTCACGAGCAAAGAAAAAAATGATTGAGCGTTCATTCAGTGCGTCGCCCTTATCTGTCTGACCGGTCAACTAATTACCAGAGCAACCGATTAAAATCGCTGGAAGTTATTGAGTAGATTGAACAAGTTTGTTTGACTCTGTCCGGGTTTCCCCGTAAATTTCGTCGCGCAACCGTTGGGCTTACGCCCTGAACTTCAACACAAACCATCGCAGAGAGGGAGCTAGAGCAAATGCGGATCAAGAGAATTTCTTCGTTAGTCGCCGCGATTACCCTGAGCCTGGTCGCCGGATTGGCGTTTATCGCTTCGACCCAGGCCGATACCATCACCAAAAAAGCCGCCAAGAACGTCACCTTTACCAAAGACGTTGCGCCGATCTTTTATAAAAGCTGCGCCGAGTGTCATCGCCCCGGCGAAGGCGCGCCGTTTTCGGCATTGAGCTACAAGGACGTTCGTCCCTGGGCGAAATCCATCAAAGAGAAAGTCGCCAATCGCGTTATGCCTCCCTGGCACGCCGATCCGCACTTCGGCGAATTCAAAAACAACGCTTCGCTGACGCAGGCCGAAATTGACACCATCGTTTCGTGGGTGGATGGCGGTTCGGTTGAAGGCAACGCGAAAGATTTGCCGCCCGCTCCGAAATTCACCGAAGGCTGGGGCATTACAACACCGGATCTGGTCGTCCAGATTCCTGAAGAGTACACCTACAAACCAGGCGCGGATGAGTATCAGTACTTCGACGTGCCGACGAACTTCACCGAAGATCGTTATGTGACGATGGCTGAAGCCCGTCCGGGCAATCGCAAAATCGTTCACCACATCATCGCGTTTATCCTGCCGAAAGGTTCGCCGACGATGGCTGGGCAGACAGCGGAACAGCGCGGCAAGATGATGGAAATGGCGATGAAAAATTCGCCGTTTTATCGCGATGGTTTCCTGATGCGAATGAAAGCCGACCAGCCCGTGGAAGACGACGGTTGTGGTCCGAACGGTCGGCGCGGCGGCGGAGACAATATGCTGGTGGGTTATGCTCCCGGACGCAATCCTGACATTTACGCTGCTGGCACGGCGCGCAAAATTCCGGCTGGCGCGACCATCCGCTTCCAGATTCACTACTCCAACCAGACGCTGGGCAACACTCAGGTTGAAAAAGACCGCTCAATGATCGGTCTGGTGTTTGCCAAAGAAGCGCCGCAGCGGTTAGTGACGACGAATTCCATCGCCAACATTTTCTTCAAGATTCCTGCCGGAGCCGACAATCATAAAGTCACGGCTTGCCGCGTGCTCAAACGCGACACCACACTGTACGCCCTGGAACCGCACATGCATTTGCGCGGCAAAGCGATGGAATACAAAGTCTTTTATCCGGATGGAAAGTCTGAAGTGCTGCTCAACGTTCCGGCGTATGACTTCGCGTGGCAGACCAATTACCTGCTGAAACAGCCGAAGATGCTTCCCAAAGGCAGCCGGTTGATGGTCACCGGGTATTTCGACAACTCGGCGAAAAACAAATTCAACCCCGATCCGACGAAAGACGTTCGTCACGGCGAACCGACCTATGACGAAATGATGATGGGCTTCATTGACTATGTCAGCGAAATGCCCGCCGTCGCCAAGCTCGATCCGCAGGTGCTGGACAAATACACGGGCAAATACGAAGTTCGTCCAGGCGTTCTGGCTTCTGTGACACGTGAAGGCAACAGTCTGGCGGTGCAGATTCCGATGCAGCCCCGTATGGTCTTCATGCCGATGACAGATACGGTGTTTTTCCTGCCGAACACCGACACCGATTTGACCATCGTCAAAAACGATCAAGGCGAAGTCGTTGAAGCCGTCATCGGCACGAATCGCGCCAAGAAAGTTAAAGAAGGAATCGCTGGCGGCAGCGGCCAGTAACTTTCGATTGCGGAGTTCGAATTGCGGATTGCGGAATCGCCTGGTTCCCAATCCGCTTTTGTATTATGAGGCTGTGATACTGAAATGTTTCTAAAGCCATGAAGATTCCCAATGCTGACCTGGCTGTGGTTGATATTCGCAAGCTGAGGGATTATTGCCTGAACCCGTTGCACGATGAAGGCAAACACAAAGCACGGCTCTTTGCGACGATACTTGGAATCGAAGTTGACGATGCGGAAGAATTGCGTGGGATTCTTTTGGAAGCAGTGGAAACTTATGACGCGCAGTTAGGAAGGCTGGACGCATATGGACAACGATATACTTTGGAGTTCTTGCTTCAGTGGCACGGCAAGCAGGCTACGGTTCGAAGTGGTTGGATTGTCGAGCACGGATCAGACATTCCCAAATTGACCACCTGCTTCCCGTTGTAAATGAAAGGCTGATTATGACCGAAAAAATCAATTTGTTTGATGTAGTCGCGCTAACAGTTGATTTGCCGGAAAACAATCTCTGGCATGGACAAGTTGGCACTATTGTCGAAATTCTTGCGAATGGGCAGGCTTTTGAAGTCGAGTTTAGCGATCGTACCGGGCGCACTTATGAATCACTTGGCCTGCTTCCATCGCAATTTATGGTTTTGCACTTCGAACCAACAACCGACATTTCAATACCGGAAGCCGCGATCGCTTGAAGAATGCACAGACAATTTATCCTTGAGACAAGCATGCAAGGGAGGAATATGAAGAAAGCTATTTTTGCTGCCACGGTGGCAACATTTTTAGGAGTGATCTGTCTTTCGCTTTCGCCGACCGGCCTGGCAAGCGGAACTACACGCAGCGGCAAAGCCATCACCTTCAGTAAAGACGTCGCGCCGATCTTTTTCAAAGCCTGCGCCAATTGCCATCGCGCAGGCGAAACTGCGCCGTTTTCGGTGATGAGCTTCAAAGACGTTCGCCCCTGGGCGAAATCCATCAAGGAAAAAGTCGTCAGCAAACAAATGCCTCCCTGGCATGCCGACCCGCACATCGGCGAATTCAAAAACAATCGCAGTTTGACGCAGGCAGAAATTGACACGATTACGGCGTGGGTTGACGGCGGCGCGGCTGAAGGCAATCCGAAGGATTTGCCACCGGCTCCGAAGTTCGTTGACGGCTGGAATATCGGCAAACCGGATGTTGTTCTAAGCATGCGCGAAGAGTACACCCTGGCCGCCAGCGGGCCGGACGAATATCAATACTTCGCCGTTCCGACCAATTTCACTGAAGACAAGTACATTCAAATGGCCGAAGCGCGTCCGGGCAATCGCAAAATCGTCCATCACATTCTGGCTTTCGCGGCTCCGCCGGGCGGAACGGATTATGCCAAGCTCAGCCCGGAAGAATTGCAAAAGCTGTTTGACGAAGACGGCCCGAATTCCGTCTTTTACCGCGAAGGTTATTTGCGCCGCGTCAAAATGGACGCGAAGGTCAATGACGATGGCTGCAATAACAGGTTCGGCGAAGACGACGCGGGCGACGTGATTGCCGGTTACGCGCCCGGCATGCCGCCGGAAGTGTTTGAACCCAGTGTCGCCAAAAAGATTCCCGCTGGTTCGACGCTGATTTTCCAGCTTCACTATTCCAAAGTCGCTGGCACGGAACAGAAAGATCGTTCGTCTGTCGGCTTGATCTTTGCCAAAGAGCCGCCGAAGAAACGAATGATCAAACGCGGCATTGAAAACATCTTCTTCAAAATTCCCGCCGGAGCCGCAGCGCACAAAGCAACTGCCTGCTGGCAGCCGAAAGAAGACATCACGGTCTATTCGATGATGCCGCACATGCATTACCGAGGCGCGGCAATGGAATACAAAGCGACGTATCCCGACGGCAAAACCGAAGTGTTATTGAACGTGCCGAATTATGATTTCGGCTGGCAAACCAACTATGCGCTGGCCAAGCCGAAACTGATTCCCAAAGGCACCAAAATTCAGGTGACAGCAACGTTCGACAATTCGGCAAAAAACAAATTCAATCCTGATCCAACCAAAGATGTTCGCTGGGGCGATCCGACTTACGATGAAATGTTAATCGGGTATCTGGACTTCATTCCCGAACGCAAAGCCGTTCCCGGCATGGACGCCAAGGCGCTGGCGGCATTTGTGGGCAAATACGATGCAGGATTGATGAAGATGAACGTTGTGCAAATCGGCGATCAGCTTTTCGCGGAAATCGCCGGACAGCCCAGAATTGAAATGTTGCCGGAAGCGGAGAACAAATTCTTCATCCGCGAAATTCAAAACTTCGTGACGTTCACGCGAAACGAAAAGGGCGAGATCATCGAAGCCAATGTTCAATTAGGCGACCGCGCCATCAAAGCCAAAAAGAAAGTGGAAGCGCCAGCGGGCAGCGGCAACTAACCCAAACCGTTTTTCGACAGGATTGACATGATGTTTCAGGATGGGTTTCAACACAGGCGCTGCGCCAATCCTGGAAAATCCTGATCATCCTGTCTGAAAGTTCCAGGGTTTGACTTCGTTCGGGTAAGGCGCGAGAAATTTTGCCGCTTCGGCGCAGGGTTTTCGCGCCTGGGTTGTATATGGCTATGTATCCGATCCATGAACAAAGTGAAATTTGGACAAGTTGGGATTTTCCCGGCTTGAATTCAAAACCAAACAATAAAACAACGCAGAGAGGACAAACACTGTGAAGCGCAAACTGCTCTTTATTTCAATCGCAGCGGCACTGGCCGTTAGCTTAATGGTGCTACCCAAAGTCAGCGCCGACGAAACCAAAGCCAAATCCTTAGCCAAAGAAGTCACATTCAACAAAGACATCGCGCCGATTTTTTTCAAAACCTGCGCTGAATGCCACCGCACTGGCGAAATCGCGCCGTTTTCGGTCATGAGCTTCAAGGACGTTCGTCCCTGGGCGAAATCCATCAAGGAACAAGTGGTCAGCAAAGCGATGCCTCCCTGGCATGCCGATCCAAAACACGGCGAATGGATCAACGATCGCCGTTTGTCGCAAACCGACATTGATAAGATTGTTGCCTGGGTAGACGGCGGCGTGAAAGAAGGCAACGCAAAAGATTTGCCGCCTGCGCCAAAATTCGAGCTTGGCTGGAACATTGGCAAACCGGATCAAACGTTTTCGATTCCAGAACAGAAGATTCCTGCCGAAGGCGTCGTTCCCTATCAATACATCAAGGTTCCGACCAACTTTGCGGAAGATCGCTGGGTGACGGCGGCGGAAATCCGTTCGACAGGCCGCGAAGCAATGCACCACGTCATCGTGTTCATTCAAGACCCAAAAAATCCATCACGAACCGACGGCAACCTGCTGGCGGGTTTTGCCCCAGGCGAACAACCGACACGGTTCCCTGACGGCTACGCCAAAAAAGTTCCGGCTGGATCAACTCTCTATTTCCAATTGCATTACACGCCCAGCGGAAAAGCCCTGACAGACATCACCACCATCGGGTTGAAATACGCGAAAGAAGCGCCAAAACATCAGGTGCTGACTCGTCCCGTGCTCAACACAGGTTTCGTCATTCCGGCGGGAGCCAATAATCACGAAGTAAAATCGTTTTATACGTTTTCAGAAGACACTCACATCACCAGCTTTATGCCGCACATGCATTTGCGCGGCAAGGATTTTGAAATCAAAGCGTACTTCCCTGATGGAACTTCAAAAATTCTGCTGAGTGTGCCGAAGTACGATTTCAATTGGCAGACCTACTACGTGCCGAAAGAGCCGGTCACCATTCCCAAAGGGACCAAGATCGAATGCACCGCGCATTACGACAACTCTGCGGCGAACAAATACAATCCCGATCCGAAAAAGGATGTTCGCTGGGGTGATCAAACCTGGGAAGAAATGATGATTGGCTGGTTGAGCTATTACAACGACGGCACGAACCCTGCAAAACCGGCTGATAAGCCTGCTGCCGTCAGCAGCAGCGAGAAATAAGGCGCTCGGCAGCCTGCAACTTTCTAGGCCACAGATTGCACTTGCCGCAATCTGTGGCCTATCCTTTTGCCGGAGGGAAAAGCCCATGAGAAATCAAAGGTTCGTTCAAATTGTCGTCTGGGTTCTTGTCATTCTGGTTGTCGCTGGATTGATGTTGCCGGTCGTAACTTCTATGTTCGGACTCTTCTAAACCTGCAACCTGAAACCTGTCACCTAAAATTGCTATGGTCAATCGTCGTCTTACAACAATTCTCCTGTTCGTTTTTGCCGCCTTCTTTCTTTCAACGCGAACCGGCAGCACACATGAACCCATTACCACCAAGGTGATGTTCAACAAAGAAGTCATTCGCATTCTGGAGCGCAACTGTCTGGGCTGCCACGCGCCAAACAAAATCAAAGCCGATATTTCGCTGACGACTTATGAGGAAGCCCGCCCCTGGGCCAAAGCGATCAAGGAAGAAGTGCTGGAAAAACGGATGATGCCGTTTCAAGCTGTCAAAGGGTACGGACGGTTTCAGCATGATTACGTTTTGACGCAGCGCGATACGGAACTGCTGGTTTCGTGGATTGAAGGCGGCGCTCCGCGTGGAGACATCAAAGATTATCCCGCACAGCAAATTGACCAGTTGATCAAAGGCGATTCGTGGCCGCTCGGCCAGCCCGATTTAGTCCTGCAATCGCCGGAAGCCAAAATTGCCGCTGAGTCAGAAGGCGAAAACGAAGTGGAAACAACGTGTGTGGTGTTGCCAACCAATTTACAAGGCGCCAAATGGTTGACCGCGATGGATTTTCAGCCGGGCAATGGGGCAGCCGTGCAAAGCGCTTCATTGCATTTGTTCAGCAATAAACCGATTCCACCAAACGTCAGAATGTCTCTTTGCGGAAGGATTGGTGAAACCTTGGGCGTGTGGGTTCCGGGCCAAGCAGCGACTCGCTTTCCTGAAGGCGCTGGCCGACGATTGAAGGCTGGCGAAGAACTCATCTTGCAGCTTCGGTATCGAAAAACCAGTGAAGCCACAACCGACCGCAGCCGCGTTGCGCTGTATTTCGCCAAAGAAACAGCCACAAAATCTTTACGCACAGAAGCAATTATTCCTGCGGCAGTCACAATTCTGGCAAATGCTGAAAATCATCTGGTCAAAGCTTCTATGACAGTCACCCAATCCGCCGAAGCCATTTCGATTCGCCCGCTTCTCTTTCCCTTCGCTAAATCGGTCGAAGCAACAGCGTATCGCCCGGACGGAACCATCGAAGTTTTGATCGTTGCCAAAGATTATCGCTACGATTGGCAACCGGCGTACTTTTTCAAACAACCTGTTCAGCTTCCACGCGGCACACGCATCGAAGTCACGGCGTACGTGGACAATTCCGACAACAATCGCAATCAGCCGAACGACCCGCCCGTGGAACTGAAACTCAATTTTCCGCTGTGCGAAATCGCATTGGCGCAACCATCCCAACTCGCAACTCCAATTCAAAAAAACATTAGCCGCAGATAAACGCTGACTTTCGCTGATCGGCGTTGATCTGCGGCTAAGACATGAATCAATTCCAGCGAACTTCAATCTCGTAATCTGCCGATCCACCGGAAGAATCACGAATTTCGATCACTGCGGTGTAATTATTCCGACGGCTGGGTTGTTCGATGACGCGGACTTCGCCGCGTCCACGGCGTTTGTCCACCGAAACATTGACCTCGTTCCTGGGCAGCGCCGAAGTGAAGTTAAAGCTGACACCCACAGCGCGTTGCCCCGAAATCACCCGGTCACGAACTGAGCGGTCGCGAATTTCCAGCACTGTCACATCGTCCACGCGGCCACGCCACGTCAATACACCGGACTGGCCATATCCGCCGTAGCTTTGATCTCGGTTTCGGTCTCGATAATCCCGGTCGCGATTGAAATCTCGGTCGCGATAATCGCGGTCTCGACCGGAACTATCCACCGAACGCAGCAAAAAGCGCTGATTGGCTTCGCCGTTGAAGTTGTAAATCTGCATACGTCCGCCTTCGAAGCGTGCGCTGGAAGGCGAATCAAGCGCTTTTCCTCGGCGAGTGACAAAGTGATACCCATTGTCAGGGCCGGGCCGAAGTTGCCACAATTGGTTTTCGTCGCCGCGACGCAACCGCGCCAGCGTCACGGTATCGCCGCTTTCGCCACGTCCTGAAACCGTCATGGCGTCGCCGCTGCCGGCGGCGATCACATAATAATAGCCATTCCCGGCATCTTCGATTTCCCATTGAGAATTTCGCCCGCCGCTGGAAGCCTGGGAAACTGTGCGCCCATCACCGCCGACCGAAAGCATTCGCCGTGTGGCGACCAGTTCAATTTCGTACCGTCCGCCGCGCAACAGGCCCGACGATTGGCCGTACTGATCGTTATAACGATCCCGTTCACGATTATTGCCGCCGCGATTGTCTTCGTAGCCCCAACGCAAATTGCTGACGCGAGCGCGGCGAGAATCAATCACGCCTTCGTACCAAACATATCGTTGGCCGAAGCCGCCAGAACTGATCAGCGCGCGTCCGCGAATCAGGTTTTCGTCCCGATTGGAATAGGATGTTTCGGCGGTTTCAATCCGCACGTCGTAATTGCGTCGTTCGTCGTTATAAATGCGATCACGCAATTCACGCTGGATCAATTCACGATCTTCGCGCCGCGCCTGACCGTATTGCTGAGCCAGCACACCGCCAGCCAACCCCACGATCAGCAAGAACAATAAAATCAGGATTTGTTTTTTCATTTGGTGTCTTCCTTTTTGGTAACTGCCAAGCATAGTCTTCGCCGCATAGCGGCGGCTGAATTTATCCCGGCGTTTCAACCCATCGGTATCTACATAAGTTGGATAGTCGGTTTTCGTCCTGAAAGGATGGCGCGTATTAGCCGGTGGTGAGCGGAGCGTAGCCACCGGAACGACCCGATTTGAACGCCAAGCCCTGAAAGGGCAATGTCGAAATGCGATTGCCGCGATTTACTCAAACTGCTTTTTGAATTCGGCAAATTGCGCTTCCAAATCCGCCAGTTTTTGGCGAAGGAAGATCACTTCTTCTTCCAGTTTGACGATGCGTTCGTTGCCTACGCCACGCGAAGATGAAACTTCGGCACGTTCGACTGCTGCGGCCATCTCTTCAATGTTGATGTCTCCACTGAGCAAATGAGCAAACCGCGATTCCCGCGAATTCGGCAAGCGAGGCAGTTTCACAACCAGCGGAGTTTCTCGAAGTGACAAATTATTCAGCATGGTCTCGACTTCAGGCAGGTTGTCGAAATTGTGCAGATGCGCCGTGCGCGAACGAAGCTCGCCCGGCGTTTGCGGTCCGCGCAACGCCAGCACGGTCATGATGGCTGTTTCGCCTTCGTTGAGTTCGTAGGCTTTCGCAAACAGGTGGCCATATTTCGGCACACGCGAATCAGATCCGTGAAAGGTGTACGCCAGTTTTTTATCCCGCAAACTGTCCAAGGCGCGCACAACAGTCGCGTCGTCGTAACTGACCACCGGATCGCGATGATTTTTCTGGTTGCAGGCGTTGACCAATGCGTTCAGCGTCATCGGGTAATAATCCGGCGTGGAGATGCTTTTTTCGACCAGCGCCCCCACAACCCGCAATTCATATTCGTTCAGCACAGCCACAACTGTTCCCTCCTGAAGCCAGGTTCAACCGGCATAAATCTCTTCTTCGATGCGTGCAACTTTTCGGCCAATTGTTCCGCCAACAATCGGCTCACGGTTTTCCAGCACCGCCAGCGCGAAATCTTCGATCAGCGGCAAATGTATGTTCACGTGGGGCGGATGCTGTTCCGTGCGCTCGCCCGCCGAGGTCTTGATCCGAAGCTCGCCGCGATTCAACGACGGAACATGCAGTGAACCTTCGCTGCCAAAAATGTCCAGCGTGTCCTGGGATTCCATTGAAGCGTGCGTGACTGTCAGCACGGCTTGCAAACCGGAATTGAATTCAAAAGAGGCAACACAGGTGTCTTCGACTTCGCGGTCGAACAACGCGCGACCGGTCAGGCTTTTCGTCCGACGAATTTCGCCAAACAGATTCATCAACACTTCAATCCGATGACAGCCAAAATCCATCATCGGCCCGCCGCCTGCTTTGGATTGTTCCAGCAACCAGTGCCGATCTTCGCCGGGTTGCGGGTTGAACCGTTCAAAGGCATTGATTTGCGCGACGACCGGTTTGCCGATTTCGCCCGCGGCAATCAACGCTTTTGCCCGCTGGACGACCGGATAAAAGTGGCGGTAATACGCGACACCCAGCTTGACGCCGTTTACCTGACAAGCTGCAATCATTCGGTCGCACTCAGCGGGATTCATCGCCATCGGCTTTTCGCACAACACATGTTTACCGGTTTCGGCGGCGGCAATGGTTTGTTCTGCGTGCAGGTAAACCGGCGTGGCAATGTACACTGCGTCAATTTCTCTATCTGCAATGACTTCCCGCCAGTCGGCATACCAGCGCCGAGCGCCAAATTCACGCGCGAAACTTTCCGCCAAGTCAGCGCGCGCCCGGTTGACGGCAACCAATTCGCATGTGTCCAGTTCGACCAACGCCGGAGCCACACGCTTGCGCGAAATGTCGCCACAGCCGATCAATCCCCATCGAAGTTTGGTCATGCATTCACCGGAAAATAAGGAAGCTTCGCGCTTCATTTACAGCAAGCGAGGACGCTTGCGTACCCAGTTAATCTTTCGCTCGGCTGACGAATTCACCGGTTTGCGTGTTGATGCGAACGAGTTCGCCGTCTTTGATAAACAGCGGCACACGCACCACCAATCCAGTTTCCAGCGTCGCGGCTTTTGTGGTTCCGCCCGAAGCCGAATCGCCACGAACGCCCGGTTCGGCGTCCATCACGGTCAAATCAATGTGCGGAGGCAGTTGCAGCGCAATCGGGTCGCCGTTGTATTTGCGAACCTGCAACGAAACTCCGTCTTTCAGATAAAAGCGGTCGTCACCCAGTTGATCTTCGGTCAGCGCAAACTGTTCAAACGATTCGTCGTCCATAAAATGGTAGCCGTCGCCATCGGAGTACATAAACGATGCGGGCGACAGTGCCACATCCGGCTCTTCAAATTTTTCGCTGGTTTTGAATGATTTTTCCAGCACGGCTTCAGTCAATAGATGCCGCAGCTTCGTGCGCACCATCGTCGAAGCGCCGCGCGCGCTGGGGCTGGCGAAAAAGACTTCGACTACGGTGTATGGCTGACCTTCGACGGTGATCAGCATTTTGCGTTTCAGTTCATTTGCTCCAATGAGTGCCATTGTTTCCTCAAAAATTTGGTGAAGATGGTTTGTCGGTAAGGCGGACAAGATATGCTAATCTCCGATTTCGGTAAACTGCTTCCTCCGGGTCAGTACCGCGACCGGTAGGGAGCGAAGCCAGGTAAGACGCTTGCTACCGCGCGCGGTACTGACCCAAACAATGAAAAAAGACGTTATCGTAATTGGCGGAGGCGCGGCTGGATTGTTTTGCGCCCTGACTGCGGGCCAGCGCCGCCGTTCCGTGCTGGTGATTGAACACGCCGAGAAAGTCGGCAAAAAGATTTTGATCAGCGGCGGCGGACGCTGCAATTTCACCAACCTGCACACTGCGCCGGAAAATTTCATCAGCCGCAATCCGAACTTCCATAAATCGGCGTTGGCTGGTTACACGCCGCGCGATTTCATTGAATTGGTCAGAAAACATCGCATTGCGTATCACGAAAAAAAGCTGGGCCAGTTGTTCTGCGATGAAAGTTCGCAGCAAATTGTCCAAATGCTGCTGGATGAATGTAGCCGCGCCAAAGTCGAAACCCGCGTTAATTGCCGCGTTCAAACTGTAGACAAGCTTGGCGACAGTTTCATTGTGGAAACCAATCAAGGAAGGTTTGAAAGCGAGGCACTGGTCATTGCCACAGGCGGGCTTTCGATTCCGAAGATGGGCGCGACAGACTTTGGTCATCGACTGGCTAGACAATTCGGATTGAAGGTCACCCAGACCAAACCGGCGCTGGTTCCGTTCACGCTGGCTGAAGATGATCGAACCGTTTTCAGCCCGCTGAGCGGAGTTTCGGTGGATGCGAAGGTCAAGTTTGGCAAGCAGCAATTCCGCGAAAACATTCTGGTAACGCATCAGGGCTTGAGCGGCCCGGCGATCCTGCAAATTTCGTCTTATTGGAATTCCGGCCAAGCGATTGAAATTGATCTGTTGCCGGATGTGAATGCTGAAGAGTTTTTGACCCAGGAGCGTGACAGTTCGAAAGAGCTGAAAACCTTCCTTGGCCAGTTCTGGCCGCAACGTTTTGCGCAAGCCTGGGCGGCGATGAATGGCGATTCGAAACCTATGCGGCAATACTCGAACAAAGAGTTCCGGGCAATTGCTGAGAGAATTCACCGCTGGCGAATCATTCCGAATGGAACAGAAGGGTATCGCAAGGCCGAAGTGACTGTTGGAGGCGTGGACACCAGCGAGCTGTCATCGAAAACAATGGAAGCGCGACAGGTTCCAAGGCTCTTTTTCATCGGTGAAGTCGTGGACGTCACCGGGCATTTGGGCGGCTTCAATTTCCAATGGGCCTGGGCTTCGGGATTTGCAGCCGGGCAAGCCATCTAGCGTGGCAAGCCGAGCGATTCGCGCAAGCGTTCAAACGCAGCCTGCGGAATCTGAACCAGCACAGGATTCTTTTTCGGATCTATCCACGACAATAATTCTTCCATCCGTTTAGGTTCCATCGCGGTGCAACCGGCAGTTCCCTTTCCTGCGCCGCTCCAGATATGCAGGAAAATGCAAGAGCCTGCGCCCGCTTCTGGTTTGCCGGCGTTGTGATCCACAACAACACCCAAGCGATACAATTCGTCCTTGCGCCGCATCTCTTCAGAAGTTTGCCAATCCGGATTGGCAATTTTGTCCCGCTCGACAAGGCGGTTGTAATAAGCCGAACGCGTATCATCCACGCATTCAGACATCGCTGTCGCTTGCAGGTAAGGCAATTTCACGTTGCCACTTTTATCCTTTGGCGCGTAGCCGAATGCCGAACTCAATCTGAAAACGCCTGCTGGCGCGCGTCCATCTCCTTCCTTCTTGATTGGGTCGCCCGGGCTGGCCAACGCCATCGGTTCGCCATGCAATCCTTTTCCCCAGGCCATTCCGTTGCGACCGACGACAACTGCGAACGTTTCGCCTTTGCGCTGCCAGGATTTTCCATTGGGCGCGCGTTCATAGCTTCGCAATTCCCCATCAACGGCATTCCAATCTTTGGTAGTCACCAAAATCAATTGTTTAGATTGCGCCAGCATTTTCACCAGGACTTTTGGCTTGGATTTGTCAGATTGCATGCCCAAAACCGGCTCCAGGGCAACACCCAAGAGCAGAACTCCGAACAACAAACACTTCATTGCGAACATTGTTTCTTCTCCTTCAGCGAGTTTGGACAGGGTCTTGACGGAACCAATGAACTATGGGAGCATACGCGCTCGTTTCGGGGAGGTTCACTCGCCCAATCGTGATTTCAAGCCTGAAAACATTGCTCGAAATCAATCTTTGCACTCATAAAACTCTTCAAGATGGCGGCGTAGCCAAGTGGTAAGGCAGAGGTCTGCAAAACCTTTATTCATCGGTTCGATTCCGATCGCCGCCTCCACATTCTCTCCCGACTTCATCTTTCATCATCAATATCTGAATTATTGAACCCTTTGGAATTTTTTCAAAGGGTTCTGCAAAATTATCCTGCCCATGACTTGCATATTTCATGTTCGTTAGTAGAATCCTCCGCGTTCGACTCTGACTTTTCAGACCGTAGCCTTAGCGGTCAGCAGTTCCTGCAGTATCACCAGCAGTTTGTTTTTCCCTTCGCGGTCATTTCTTCGCACTACATTGCGTTCCGTGCCGAACGGCATGGAATCGTCTTTACCAATCTGAGCAAGCCTTTTTTCAAAAATAAGCTGAAGCCTGTCTTTGGCTGATAACTCCTTATGTTGAGACTCTTCGCCTGGAATTCCTTTGGAAATAAATGGGATACTTTTTGGACAAACTGGATTGGGCCAGCGGTAGGAACTGGAAGCATTGCTGGAGTATTGACGGAGGCTGGCTGGCCTCCATGGATGGCAAACTGGAACGTCCAAATCAATAACAGGTATTATTTTGACAGCGAGCAACAATGGTTTAACCAAGCTTCCCTGGCCACAAGTGCTTTTAGCATGGGGATGGAAACTGCACCACGGGGTAAGTGGGCAACCTGGATTCCATGGGTAAGGACACTTGCCGAAATGAACCAAGGAACAAAGACCAACTCTCGGTGTTCATTGGGCGGAACATTTATTCCGGATCGTTCTGCTGTAATGAAACTTCAAGTCATTGCAATCGATTCCTTCAGAACAGCGTATAGCCTTCGCCCTGCGATCAAAATTTCGCTTGGTTACGGGGACGACGCAAAGTTCGTCATCCT
Organism: uncultured Heliomicrobium sp.; assembly: GCA_964570175.1. Lineage (GTDB taxonomy): Bacteria > Acidobacteriota > Blastocatellia > RBC074 > RBC074 > RBC074. Next base: position 14,524 of record CAZMXG010000025.1, read on the forward strand.
TGTTGTGCATCTTATCAGTGGCAAACCTAAACAGGCTGAAGAAGAACTAGATGAACTAATGAAGAAGATTCACACAGTAATTCCCCAAACATCTTCTGCCATTATTGTTGGTGACATGAATATTGATTTGCTGACACAGAACGTTGGAGTTTATAAGCATTTCAGCATTATCAACACCGGTGTTCCAACACAACAAAGTGGCGGCGAATTGGATTGGGGGCTGCTTTACGATCCATACGATCAGTACAAGAGCACAACTGTGAATGTGGTACAGACGTTCAAAACAGGTGCCAATACTTCAGATCATTCTATCTTGCGTTACGACATTCCGCTTTAATCCCAGTGTAGAAGATTCCTTATGATTACGCTCAATTCCCTTGGAACCGAAGTTACGGCGATTGGCCGCTTGATTGGGTTGCTGACTGGTCCGGACAACAACCTGACAGTCAATACTGAGTGGTTCCAAAACCCGATTGCTCAACTGGAGCAAGCAACGGACCGGTTGAATGATCTGGTTGTTCTGATTAACGGTATTTTGGGGCCGGGCGAAAAAACTCCTCCGCCAGTATTTCCGGACGCGCAGTGGTTTCCGATTCCCAATCCAGCCAGCGGATCAAACACGGTGTTTCATCTGATCACGGGTGGAAATGCTGATACCAGCGGACAATTTGGCCTGGGAGTTTTGTATCCGGTTCAGCTTGGGCAGTTGACGATTGACGTCTTTTGCTATGCGCCGGTGTTTTCCTATGGCCCGAACGGCGTAGGCTTCATCGCCGACAGCCCAGACAATCCCATACAAATTGGGCTTTACGTCACCAATTCCGACAAATTCCAGGTTGGCGGCGCAACGTTCACGGCACTGGAAATCGAAGGCAGCATCTTTTTGGCGGATAAAACGCCGACCTTCACACTGACTTTTGCCAATTTGCAGGGAGCCGGTTCGCAGCCTTCAACCTACCATTCGCTGGCGGCGTTGCTTGATGCAACGGTGGAAACGTGGATTGGCGAAGTCATTGTTCAAGGCAGCGGGTTTCTCAATACCTTTGTCGGCTCTGGCCGGGTGACGCAAGGCGATATTTACTCCAACCAATACGCCACAGGCACAGTCGGCGACTTTCTGGTGGCAGCCAATTTCCTGACCAAAGACACCAATGGCGATTACCATCTAAGCCTGCAAAACCTGCAGGGGCAAACCGCAGCGCAAATCGCCTTAAACTTTGTTTTTGCCTTCCTGGATGGATTGGCAAAACTCGATTTCCCAGTTGTCAGCCTTCCCGGCGGCGGCATTTACATCATCGAAACCGAAAACAACAACGCCAAAGATTACGGTTTGCGGATGGTTGTGGATATTCCGATCACTTCCGGCGCAAGCACAGAGGGCAAGACGGCTCCGGCAATTGATTTTTGCTTGGGCACCTGGCTGACGGGTGAAAGCGCTGGTAACAACTGGATAGAGCGCACAGCGGGCACAGGCGCTTCCCCGGAACCGGGACTTTCGGTACTGTTTCTCAATCGCGCCGCGAATGGTGATTTGTCATTCGCGCCGTCGTTCGTGCTGACCAGCATCGGACTGAACATCAAAGGCGGAGCCAAATCGCCTCTCATCAATCACAGCGGGTACACATTTAACGGCACAGACCTGCGGTTTTATCTCAACCCGGAGGGCCAACTGGGAACGCCTTCCGCCTGGAATTATGGCTTCGCCATTCGATTGGACGACGTGGGACTGCCGCTGGCCCCCAGCACCATTACAAACAGTGGAGGCAACCCCGTCGCACAAAACCTGCTTTCCTCCGGTTCCAATCCTGATGGGCAGCAAGCCTCGGGCGCGGATAATGCCGCCATCAATCCGCCTTTTTCGGCGGCAATTGCCTGGCGCTCCGATTCCACGAACGATCCCAAGTTTGATTTTCAACTGTTCGACAAGAACGAAAATCCCACAGACCAAGTGATGCTGCCCGTGCAACGCGCATTCGGTCCATTGCAATGCCAACGGCTGGGCATTGGCTGGCAACATCCCAATCCGAATCTGTTGCTGGCGTTCCTGTTTGACGGGGGCATTTCGCTGGCGGGGCTGGAAATAGATTTGAAAGGATTGTCCGCAGGCATTCCGCTGGCGACGCCAACAGATGTCAGCAACTACAAGCTGGATTTGGACGGTCTGGATTTCACGCTTGCCGAAGGAGCAGTCGAAATCAGCGGCGGACTTTTCAAAACGCAAGTGACGGTGGATGGCCAGAAGATTACGGAATACAACGGCGAAGCGCTGATCAAAGCAGGCACGTGGTCCGTTTCCGCCTTGGGTTCGTGGGCGACGCTCAACGGCCATCCGTCGCTGTTTATCTTTGCCTTTCTTGACGCCACCATCGGCGGCCCGGCCTTTTTCTTTATCACGGGATTATCAGCAGGATTTGGTTATAACCGTTCGCTGAAACTGCCCACGCAAAACCAGGTTGCCACATTTCCGTTGGTGGCGGGCCTGACCGATCCTTCGCAAATCGGCGGCGCAAGCGCGACTCCCGCCCAAGCGCTTCAGTCGTTGCAGGATTGGATATTACCGGCGCAAGGATGTTATTGGCTGGCGGCGGGTGTGCAATTCACAACCTTCGAACTGGTCAATTCCAACGCGCTGATCATCGTTGAATTCGGCAAGCATTTTGAAATCGCCATTCTGGGATTGGCGCGCGCGCGATTGCCGCAAGCTGGTCCGATTACGTTTGCCTATGTCGAACTGGCGCTGGAAATCATCATTGACCCGGAAGACGGCGTGGTTTCTTTCACCGCAGTGCTCACGCCCAATTCCTATGTGCTCGATCCGGCTTGCCATCTGACGGGTGGCTTCGCCTTTTTTGTCTGGTTTGGCAGCAACCAACACGCGGGCGATTTTGTCATCACGCTTGGCGGATACCACCCTTATTTCCATAAACCTTCGTGGTATCCGGACGAACCGGTACTGGGATTCAACTGGCAAATCAGCGACCAGCTTTCCATCTCAGGTGGAGCCTATTTCGCCCTGACGCCTTCGTGCGTGATGGCTGGCGGTTCGCTGAACGCGCAGTTTCATGCAGGGCCGCTCTCTGCCTGGTTCCGGGCCTGGGCCGATTTTCTGATTCAATGGAAACCGTTTTATTTCATTGCTGAAATTGGCATAGACATGGGCATTGCCCTGAAAATTCACCTACTGTTTGTCAAAGTCACGATCAAAATCGAACTGGGTGCGGATTTGAAACTGTGGGGGCCGCCAGTGGGCGGATTGGTTCACGTCCATTTGTGGATTTGCACCGTCACCATCGGGTTTGGCCCGAAGTTCGGACAAGGCAACGATTATCTGGAATTCGGCGACTTCCAGTCGCTGTTGCCGCAGGACAAACAAAATGCACAGCCTCACACAGCCTTAGTGGCGGCGGCAAACACGCCCTCTGTGCCGTTGCAAAATGTCGTCAAACTCGTCGTCAACAGAGGCCTGTTCCCGAAAACCAATCCGGATGGGCGCTGGCTGGTGCGCTCCGACGAATTCATCTTCAGCGTGGAAACGGCGTTCCCGTTGACTGAACTGGATTTGGTTGGGCCTCAGGGAACAACGCCGATTCCGCCGCCGCAACTGGCGACGAAAGACGCCGACGCTCCGGCGTGCGCGCGCACCAGCGACGGGTATTACGTCGGAGTGCGTCCGATGGGAATTAACTGCACGACTTCCACCCTTTCGCTGACTGTGACGGACGAGCGGAACGTCAATCAGGACTTGAATAGCGACTGGCTTTGGACGGTGAACACGCGCTCTGTTCCGGAAGCGCTGTGGGGCAAAACGGTTCCCCAGACCGACACGCCTGCCGCCGCATCGAAAGTTTTGCCAGGCCGACTGGTGGGTTTGCAGGGCATCGCGCCACGCTTCATCGTTCCCACAGGGCCGCCGCCCATTCCGCAACAAAACCTGAGCGATGATCCGGTCAATCCGACCGATGAAAACTATCTGCCGTTTCCGCAATCGGCTCAGACGAATCAGCCGCAGGCATCGGCTACATCGCTGAATACGATTGCCACGACGCTGGCCGCTGCAGGACCTTCGGCAAATCGTCAGGCGATTTTTTCCGCGCTGGCGAACTTCGGCTACGACGCCGGAACTAACGGCGATCTTTCGGCGCTGGCCGCAAACGTCAATCTCAATTATCCGGCGGCCCCAATGGTGGGTTCGCCCGTCGCGTAATGCTGCATAAATCAGGAGCCAAAGAGCAGTGAGCAGAAAAACGACACCCACCGCAGGCGATCCGCTTCCCAGCGGAGACATTCGCTTTTACGACAATTTCGAAGCTCCTTTGGAAGCGGGCGATTACATCATTTCCGCACGTCAACACGCACAAAACACACAGGACGGAATTGCTCCCAATGGCAAGCCGATTGATCAGCAATTTCCCGCCAATGCTCCCTTGCAACAAGCATTCACAGTGGTTGCGCCACGGTTCGCCATTGACCCTGCGGACGTGTATTCGGTGTTTCCTCCTGCGTCCACCAGCGGCACGTATGATCAAAATCTGCCGCACATCGTTCTGACCAAACGAGGCTTGCCCTGGGAACGTTACCTGACCGAAGGCAACAAAATCACTCCGTGGCTGGCGGTCTTGCTGTTTTCGCCCGAGGAAATCATCGCGCCACCGATTGCGCCGGGCGGAAACCCACTGGCCAATCCCAGCCGCAGCGGCACGTATCACCTGACAGAAATTCAAACGCCGCCACAGGGAACCCTTGGGCCGAACTTTGTGCCGGAATCGGAAGATCAACTGGATAAAGTAACCGGGCTGCAATTAACGGCGGGCGGTTCGGGTTATACATCCGCGCCCCAAGTTGTGTTCAACGGCGGCGGAGGCTCTGGGGCCGCAGCCACTGCCACAGTGCAAAACGGCGCAGTCGTTTCGCTAACGCTGACCGACAGCGGTTCGGGGTACACATCCGACCCAACCGTCAGTTTTGATGGCGGCGGAGGCAGCGGCGCAACCGCACAGGTTGAACGAGGACTGATTTGCACTGCCATTGATATTTCAACGGATGTTTTTACGCGCGTTACTCCTCGCTTTAGTTCCGGGTCCAATCAAATTGACGAATTGAAATATCTGGCGCATTGCCGACAGGTGAACACCGCCGACAAAGAGGTTCAAACCACCAAAGACGACGGCTGGTTTTCCGTGGTGATTGGCAACCGCTTTCCCAGTCCGGGTCCTGGCCCGGTTGTCGGGCTGACACTGATTGAAACCGGAACCAAGTATGCTTCCGCTCCTGCTGTCACTTTGAGCGGAGGCGGCGGCACTGGCGCAGCCGGAGTCGCAACCATTGATAACGACGGCTCGATTGCTTCGCTGACCTTGACCAGCGGCGGTTCCGGCTACACGGCTCCGCCTGTTGTCAGCTTCTCTGGCGGCGGCGGTGTTGATGCAACGGCGGAAACGCAAATCAGCGCCCCGTGGATCGCGCATTTGGTAACGCTGGAAGGATTTGAAGATTATTTGACCGATGCGCCGAACTGGCCTGCGGGAATCAACCGCGTTCGTTTGGTGTCGCTGTATAGTTGGAATTTTACCTGCCTTTCGGAAACCGGCGATTTTCGCGATCTGGCGCTCAACCTGATTAAAGGGCAGGCAGCCGGTGGCAAAGGTTTGTTGCTGCGATTGCCTGTCAGCCCCTTGCAGCAAATCCCCGGTTCACCCGAAGCCCTGGTTCAGCAAACCCTCAATGAAGGCTATTCAGCGCTGGCTTACGATACGGCCATTGGCGACCACACCTTCGCCTGGTACCGCGGTCCGTTATCACCTCTGCCGCGTCCGCTGTTTACGGGAATCAGCGGATATGACAGCGCGGCGGCGGCGACCATTTACGATCAAACCAACGGCCTTTTTGATCAGTCTTATGCTGCGGCATGGCAAATGGGTCGTTTGCTGGCGCTGGCCGATGCCGCGTTCGGATCGAAGCTTTTGCAGTGGCGTCGCAGTGGCACACAGCGCACGAATTTGTTGCTGGAGCGGTTGAATTCGCCAAAGTTAAAAGCTCTGACAAAGGACGCGCCGCTGACATCTGCGCATTTGCGTGAATTGTTGAAGCCTGACCTCGTTTCGTCTTCGATGATGAACCGACTGACGGGCGCGTTCACGACCAACAACGCGTCACGAATCGCGCAAACGACCTTGCCGACAAACCGCGCAATCAATGAAGGAAAACAGTCCGCACCCAAAACGAACCACATCACGGCGCTGAAAACCCTGTTCGCGCAACCACACGTGCAGGATTTTCTGGCAGAGCTTCACCAGCAGGATTTACAGGAGTCCGATTCGCCGCTGGTGTATATCCAAAACTGGCTGGCGGAATTGGGCCTGCTCTATGGTGTGCCTTTTACCAATCTGGTTCCCGACGCGCGGATGCTGCCGCCGGAATCGCTTCGGTTCTTTTACGTGGATGCCAATTATGTGGAAGCGCTGGTAAGCGGCGCGTTGAGCATAGGCTTGCAAAGCAGCCGCGAAAGTTTGTGGCAAGCTTCTGCCCGGCCTGTTTTGCGCGCAGCGATGGCTCGCGCTCTTGCTTCCATTCGAGCGAAAAAGGCCAGACGCGCATTGGCGGCGACGGATTCTCCAGCGCCCCCCATTTCCACCACGACTGCCGGTTTGCTGTTGCGATCTGCCATGGTTGCCGACTGGCCGGGCCTGGAAGTGCGCGGATATTCCGACGCGGCAGGCACACAGCCACTGGCGCTTCTGCGAATGGATCGCCTGGCGCCGGATGTGTTGCTGTGTCTTTTTCCCAGCGCGCCTGCCCGCGTGGAAATCAGCGAACCAAAAGAGGGACTAGCCTTCGGCTATGAAGACAATTATTTAGTTGACCTGCGATGGGTCACGGATGATCACCCCATCGGCGACATCATTCCGGGGAAAACGGCAACCATCAACACTTACTTTCGCAGCGCCGGGCCAGGGCCTGTGTTGAGCGTGAAAGACTGGCAGCCGTACTTGCAAGCACAACTCAACGCCGCTTATGGCAACGGCAACATCACGCTTGGCCCGGCGGATTTTGCCATCCAGATGGTTCGCGCTCCTGAAAAACTTGTTTTGATCAACACGCCAGCGTCTGCGGAGGAAACAAAATAATGCCGACCAATACAGACTCTTTATTGGTTCCGATTGCGGTTGAAGCGCTGGTCGTAAACCACGTTGAACAAACCGGCGTGACCTTTCACCGCTGGGAACTGGAATACAACAACCTGCAACAGTTCTTAAGCCCTTCGCCGTCCCCTTTTTCCAACCTTGCCAATACGCCACCCGCGCCAGGCGTTCACCTGCACTGGAGTTTGCCCAGAGGACTGACGCGCGGCGAACAAGTGCAGGCCAAAGCGGTTGCGGAAATTTCCGGCGGACAGATTACGGCCATCAACGTGACCATCGCCGGTTACGGATATAACGACCAGATTCCGCCCATGGTGATGATTACCGGCGGCGATGGCAGCGGAGCATTGGCCACAGCCGTGGTCAAAAACGGCGTCGTGACCGGCGTAACGATCAACAATCCGGGCAGCGGCTTTACGAAAGTCCCGCAAATTACCATTGCCCCCAGCCCGGAATTGAGTTTTCCGCTGGCGCCGAATCGCTGGCTGGTGGTGCGGTACAGTCCCGCTCCAATTGCCAACGCGCCGCGCCCAACGAAAACCTGGCTGCTGCAAAGCGACGCAATTGATGCCAATGCCGACCCGCTGCAATCCAATTCATTCGTCAATCCGTTTCCCACGCAATCCGGAACAATCGAACCGACGCGGTTGGGAACAAAGCCAATCGTGCTGGAATCCTGGGCCGGAGAATCCGGCGATCCGCAAAAATTGTTCTTGCGGGCATTAGGTCCGGGCGATGCGACTTTTGCAGCTTACCAACCGGGCGTGGTCAACGTGTTTTCGTTTTACGATTCGATCAATGACCCGCATGCCACTTCGCCCGACCCGAATTATCCGAAAGATGCCGCGCAGTTTCCTGAAAATACATCGCTTTCGTATTTGGTTGTGGGTTGGTATTCCGACGCCACGCACGATCCGCTGTACGGCCCCGTTACCGGATGGGATGCGCACGGGTACCCGATCCGCACGCCGTGGAGTGGAGCGGGTCAATGGGACTCTTTGCTTTCAGAACTCGACTGGAGTGTGACGCAAGACAAGGCGCACCCGGGTTATCCTTCGCAAACGATGTATCACGGCTCTGTGTACGGCGTGAATTGGCAAACCACAACGCTGCCGCCCAACGCAGTTCAATCCACTGCGAATATGACCGTCGCAGTGGGACATACGTCCATTGATGCGCTTTCCGCAATCGTCCAGTTTTATGCTGACAATCAGAAGGATGGGCAATTGGAGGCGGAAACGCTGGAAGCATTTCAGTACAACCTGCTCAAGACATTGGACAAGGCTGACGGCGAAGCGCAGCTTGATCTGAAAATCCGCGATGCCTGGTTCGGCTCTGCTCCTTCAGGCACCGTCTGGCAGGTTGTGGCAGTTCAAACAGGCCAATCCGAAACAGGGCAATTGATGCCGGGCACAATCCCGCCGCCGCCACCACTGACGTCGGAGCAGGCTGCGGCATTGGCTCTGCTCAACCGAAACCAGCGGGCATTGGACGAAGCGCGGCAACAGCTTTATTCCCAGCAATGGGAACTGTATGCCGCGTGGTGGAAATCGAACCGGCTGGCAAACATGAGTCCGGCAGATTTTCAGAACATTAATCAATATCTGCCTCAGCGTTACCAACTGCCCCAGATTCAACAGCTCCTGACCACCAATTTGTCACCCAGTAATTCTTCCGGGCTGTTTTCTCAAGTCGTCAAGCAGCAATCGCAGGTAGCGCAACAAGCGGAAACGCTGCCCGATCCAACCAATGCGCAAAGCATTCTGGATTACGCCACGAACACGCTGAAACTTGATCCCACGAAGCTGCAACTGAAACCGGTGCCTGCCGCAAGTTATTTTCAGCCGGTTGATCCTGTGGTGCTGGTTTCCGGCATTAACACGTCGGCGAAACAGGGCACGCTGGATGGCGGCACGGTGTTTTGTCGCTTCACGGATCAGACCGTTACGGGTGTGAACGTCGCCGGGCAAACGCAACCGGTCACTGCGACAACAGACGGACTCACCAAAGTCATTCCCGCGCCGACAAATCCACACTTGCCGCCCGCTGTTTCCGGAGGACTTGCGGCGCTGTTTGTCGAAACATTTTTTGTGGATCAAGCCAACGCCGCAACCATCTTTCAGGTTGGACTGAATTCCAATGACCAGCAAGCCATCAACCAGTTGGCCGCTGCCATGCTTGCACAAACGGCGCAGGTTGCCTCGATTCCAACGCCATTAAGCGCAAATTTCGCATATGCCAATTGGAGCGGGCAGCCCTGGTCGCCGCTGTATCTGGAATGGGATGTGACGTTTTACCCAACGGTGCAAAGCACCAAGGTCAATCGCGACAACTGGGGGTTTGAACCGGTTGTTGCAACCGATCCGCCAACGGTCACTCAGCAACCCTGCTGGAGTTTTGATGGCACGGACTATGACTGGTATGGCGGTTTGCCCTCGATTTCGCAGAATTACATTGGGCGCACCTTCCTGACGCCGCAGGCGACTTATGTCCTGATTGCCAAGCTGCGAAAATATTTGAAAGACAATCCGAATGCGGAATTGCAGGCGGTGGAAGCCTTGCTGGACAAAATCGGCGACTGGAATTTTCTATCGCAACGGCTGAGCGGATTGATAGATCAATTCATCATGCGCGATCTTGACCAAAGCCCTCCGCCGGACAGTTCCGTGGCGCAACAGGTGGGCGAACAATATCGCGCGACGCCCGATCCAACCAAAGGCATTCAGGATCTGGATTTCGGCGGCGGCACCCCCTTTTTCTTTCCGGTGTACGGCGGCTTTCTGAAGTTCAATCAACTGATCGTCGTGGATTCGTTTGGTCAGGTTGCGGATTTGATGCAAGCAGGCGGTAACCTTGGCACAGGCGTGCCTTGGGCACCGGTGCGCGGTCGCGGGTTGTCTCCATTGGCCAATTCACAAATCTCGCAACCGTCGGAATACATCAGCCTGTCGCCACAATTGGCGCAAGGCGGACGGCTGAATTTCCGATTCTTTTCCGCGACGGACGACACACAGGAAACGGGTCTTTGGCCGGACGCCAATCCTGTTTGCGGCTGGGTGCTGCCCAATCATCTGGATGGGGGGCTGGCCGTTTATGACGTAGCGGGCAATGCGCTTGGCGAATTAGTGCCGCTGATGAACACCGAAGGCGCGCTGGATGTGCGCTGGCTTCCCGCGCCGGACAGCCCTGCTTCGGTCAGCGATCCCAGCAAAATCGCCAACTCGCATTTGAGCAAATTCGTTTCCGCGTTAACCGGCACCACGGATCAGGGGCGCAGCTTCAGCGCGTTGTTGCAGGTAATTGACGAAACGCTTTGGACGATTGATCCGCTGGGAAGCCGCGCGGATGCCAATCTTTCGGTGTTGATTGGACGCCCACTGGCGCTGGTTCGCGCGGCTGTGCAAATGGAAACCATGGGCGCGACGGTTCACAACCAAAGCTGGCTGGACACGTTGCTGAACGAGACGGCAGGTGTTGAAAACCTGAGTTTCCCTGTGCGGCTGGGCAGCCTGCAACTCTATGACGATGGTCTGTTGGGATATTTTCTGAACGACAGTTACACGACATTCAATTCAGTTCACACACCTGAAAACTTCCAGTCCGGCGGGTATCTCAACCCAATCGGGTACAACGGCAACTATCTTTCGTTGCCGCTGAACTATCCGAATTTCACGACGCAATACATGACGCTGCTGCTGGATCCGCGCGGCGATGTTCATGCGTTTTCGTCGCTCTTCCCTGCGCTGACCGTGAGCCTGCCGTCAGAATCCTTCGTTCAGGCGCTGCCGCGTCTGTCCGTTACGTTTCGCACTGGCCCTGTGTTGTCGGACACAGCGGAAATGCGGTTGCCGTACCCAACCGAGAAAAACGGCACATGGTCATGGATTCAGCGCATCGGGCCAACGCCACCCGATTGGTCCGATCCTTCCGGCTGGCAGGTAAGCAATATCGTCAAAGCGGATGCGCAAGCGCGCTTTCCGCTCACGCCGCCGCACCTGCGCGAAGGCTGGCTAAAACTGACTCCGAAAGACATTGAAGATTGAAAAACTGAAAAGGAAAACAGATGAACCCACACGCTGCAGTAACCGCCACCATCATTGCGTTTCCCGTGGGAACCGTAATCTCGTATCTCTTCCCTGTGACCAACCTGCCATCGGGCTGGCTGCTCTGTGACGGCTCGACGTTTGATCAAACGCAATATCCTGAGTTGTATCGAATGCTGGGCAACAAAAACACACTGCCTGATTTGCGCGGCTATTTTTTGCGCGGACTGGATGCCACCGGCAAAGTTGATCCCGACGGGCCCCATCGCGCCCCTCAATCCGTCCAGCAGGATGCTTTTGGAAAACACGGACATACCTACTGGAGAACCGCTTGGTACATGGGTGAATTGCAAGGCGGCAATAATAAACTTACTCCCAAGCATGTTTCCGACGGAGACAGTCAGTCTGACGTCGACAATTTTTTAGGCGGCCAAGGGACTTCATCAGATGGCGATGCGGAAACGCGCCCCAAAAACGTCGCCGTGAATTACCTCATCTTCGCCGGACTTCCGGTATCGCAACCAGTTCCAGCCCATTAAGGAGAACCACGAATTATGAGCGAAACTCTTTTGGATTACGCGATCAATACCATTCCTGATCCGCTTCAGGCCAGTCCATCCACTGGAAATCCCAACCTGGCGACTTTGATGCTGGTTGTATCCAACAGTTCGGGTGACATCATTCCCTGTCAAAGCATCACACTCAGTTTCCGCGTCGGCACCAACGCGGAAGATTTTTGTTCCGATTCAACGGGGATCAGCAGCACGGCTCCAACGGGCTGGAGCGTTACGCAACAGGGCGGGCAATTCACGTATACGCCCCAAACTCCGCAGTATGGGCAAATCGGCGGCAACGGGCTTTCCATTCAACTTGCGGGGATCAAGGTCAACCAGCAACCGGGCACAACCTGTCTCAAAATTATTGAAGTGGCTTCCGATCTGGACGCATTACCGCCAGCGCCGGAACAAGAACGTTCTCTTTCTCTACCACTGTCAAAATTCCCATCAGAGTTTTCTCTCGGAGAGTTTAGCGCCAATCCGGCGATTGTGAATGCCGGAGGCAGCACGGTTTTGGCCTGGAGCGGTTCTGGCAACAGTGGCAATTACACCGCGCTGTATGAAATCGAATACGTGGATGCGGACGGTAACAAAGTAACGATCAGCCACCCTAAAGGTGAACCGACTCAACCGTTGCCTCCGACCGGCGGCTACACGGTGGACGGGCTGGAAACAAACCCAACCACGTTTTACCTGATCGTGACCGTGCAAGTGCAAGGACTCAACAATCCGCTTTTGTATACGCGCACGCTCCCCGTCACGGTAATTCAACCCAAGCCGGTGATTAACTGCTTTTCCATTGCGGCCAATCCGATTGTTCCCAATCAGAACCTTTCATTCACGCTGACGTGGGATGTGGCCAATGTGAATGATTTCCAGGTGCTGGCCAATGACGGCCCCAACGGACAATCAAGACGGTTGGACGTGCCGTTTTCGTTAAAGGGCAGTTACGCCGTTTATCCGCACCAACTTCAAACCACCTACACGATGGAATTGTTGACCGATAAGCAACAGGTCAAGGCAAAGAGTTGATGATTGGGGTCCTTCTTCCCGTCATTCAATTCCGGCTGTTCAACTTTTTAACCTGAGAGGCATTTATGAATTCTTCAACAAGCGCCAGCGTAAGCGCCAACATTCTGATTCCGTTTCCCGTCGGCACGGTGATGCCGTACACAGGCAAATACGAAACCATTCAGGGACTCGCTGCCCAAGGCTGGTTGTTGTGCGACGGCACGGCGTTGCAGGTATCAGCGCAAAAAACGCTTTTTAACGCGATCGGCACGGCATTTGGCGGCGATGGCACGACAACCTTCAACTTGCCCGATTTGAGGGGGCAATTCTTGCGAGGCGTGGATATGGGCGCGGGCGTTGATCCTGATGTGAGTTCGCGCACAGCTCAGGCTACCAACGGCAATTCCGGGGCAAATGTCGGCAGCCGTCAGAGAGAATGCCTGCAAAATCATCAACACAATTGGGGCTACAACTTTGCCTATATCACAGAATCTGGAGACAACTTGCCGGTGCAATTAGCGAATGACTCCGGTAATTATAATGCGGACGGAAAACTTGGAACGTTGCCTACGACCAACGTTGACGGGGGAGGCAATGAAACCCGCCCCACCAATGTCTATGTTTACTACCTAATTTTTGCTGGATTGCCTCAATAGCGACACTCAAAACCCAAGCGCGGTCAGAATCGCTTCGCGCTCGGCGGGCACTTGCGTAAAGGCATTGGCGTAGTTTGATTGCAGTTCGACTTTGTGACCAGTTTTGTCCGTGTAATTAAGCGCATCGCGATGATAATTGACCGTATAATCCGGGTCTTTCAAGACATGACCGGTCAATAAGGCAACTATGTCTTCGTCTGGATTGATCGTTCCGGCAGCTACGAGTTTTTTGATTCCGGCCAAAGTCACAGCCGAAGCTGGTTCACAACCAATGCCATCGCTGCCGATGACGGCTTTGGCATCGGCGATTTCCTGCTCGCTGACGGATTCGACTTCGCCACCAGACCAGCGCAAAGCCCGCATGGCTTTCGGCCAGGAAACCGGATTGCCGATCTTGATCGCCGAAGCCAACGTGAATGCGTTCAGCAGAGGTTCAAGCTTCGCGTCTTCATTTGCTCCGCTATCAGAGCGCTGCCATAACCGATACAGTGGATTCGCGCCTTCGGCCTGAATGATCGTGATCTTCGGCATCTTTTCGATTGCGCCGCGTTCCAAAAGTTCGTGAAAGCCTTTGGCAATCGCCGAGGAATTCCCCAAGTTTCCGCCGGGCAAAACAATGCGATCCGGAGCCTGCCAACCGCGCTGTTGCAACAGTTCAAACGCGATTGTCTTCTGCCCTTCCAGCCGGAATGGGTTCACAGAGTTCAGCAAGTAGATCGGCGTTTCGCTGGCAACCTCTCGAACTAGGCGCATGGCATCGTCGAAATCGCCTTCAAGCTGTAACACCTGTGAACCGTAATCCAGAGCCTGAGACAACTTGCCAAGCGCAATCTGTCCCGAAGGGATAAACACGAACGATTTCATTCCGGCGCGCGCCGCATACGCCGCCATCGAAGCCGATGTATTGCCCGTGCTGGCACAGGCTACGCTGGTGGCTCCCAATCGCTTCGCTTGGGTGATGCCGGTCGTCATTCCCAAATCCTTGAACGATCCGGTCGGGTTCATGCCCAGATGTTTGAACGCCAGCCGGTTCATCCCCGCAAACGCAGCCGAGCGCGGAGCTTCCCAAATCTGCGTGTTGCCTTCGGTCAAGGTGATGATGTCGGCTTCATCAGCTTCGGGCAGCAGTTCGCGAAACCGCCAAACGCCGCTCTGGTCAACGGCTTTGGGCGAAGCGCGCCGCCAATCCCAAACGCTCATCAGGCGTTCGCCGGAAAATTCGTTTCGTTCATAAACGACATCCAGCAAACCCGAACAGTTCGTGCAAGTGTAGATTCGTGAGGTGGCCGGAAATTCAGTTTGGCAATTGATACAACGAAGTGAAGGCATTGTTTCAGGAGTTGGGAGTTAGGAGATGGGAGTTGGTGGGTAATCACTTTAACTACCTCCTAACTCCCGTCTCCCAACCCCTTATTGAGAAGGTTTATCAAGTTCAAACGCGCGGTGAATGGCGCGCACAGCTTCGGCGGCGTCTTTTTCGCCGACAATCAGCGAGATGTTTCGTTCGGACGAGCCTTGGGAAATAGCGATGACGTTGACGCCTGCCACGCCCAGCGAGGCAAAGACTTTTCCGGCAATTCCAGGCGCGCCTTGCATGCGGTCGCCGACGGCGGCAACGACGGCGATGGAATCATCAATCGTGATGTCTTCGATATGGTTTTGCAGCAGGTCCAGTTCAAGTGAAGCCCGCAAGGCCTTGACCACGCGCGCCGCTTCCGAAGAATTGACCACAAAGCACAGGTTATTTTCCGAAGACGCCTGCGAAATCATCAGGATGTTCGCCCGCTCGGCGGCGACAGCGGCAAAGGTTTTGGCCGCAATGCCTGGAATGCCCTGCATCCCTTTGCCGCTGATGGCAATCAAGCTGACGTTGCGAATGGAAGTCACCGCTTTGACGCCGCGCGAAGACGGATGCCCTGTGACGCTGACGCGCGTGCCTGGGTCGTTCGGCTCGAAACTGTTCAAAATCAAAACCGGAATGTTTTGTTTGAAGGCAGGCAGGATGGTTTTGTGATGCAGCACCTTTGCGCCGTAATACGCCAGTTCTGAAGCTTCGCTGTAACTGATTTCGCGCATGGTGCGCGCTTCGGGAACTTCGTTCGGGTTGGCAGTCATCACGCCGTTGACGTCCGTCCAAATCCAGACCTCATCAGCGTCAAGGGCCGAGCCAAGAATCGAGGCCGTGTAATCCGAACCTCCGCGACCGAGCGTCGTTTGGACGCCTTCTTTGGTCGCACCGATGAAGCCAGTGACGACCGGAATCTCGCCCGCTTCCAGCATTGGCAACAGTTTGTCGCGCGTTTGCTGGCGGGTTTCCGTCATCAGCGGCTCCGCCTGGCCAAACTGATCGTCCGTGGCAATCAATTCCGTCGCTTCGATGGGAGTCGAAGCCACACCGCGCTCGGCAATTGCGCCAGACAGAATTGGCGCACATAGCATTTCGCCCATTCCCGAAATGGCGTCCAGCGTTCGCGGCGTCAATTCGCGCAACATCGTCAGCCCTTTGCACAGAGCCTCAAACCGCTCAAATCGCTGCCGCAAAGATTCCAGGGCTTCACGGCGGCGCGTGGCTTCGGTCGGCATCAATTGATGCACAGCCTGCCGATGAGGTTCGTGCAATTCGTCGCTGACAGTTTTGTGGTACTGGCCATTGACGGCATTTTGTGCCGCCGCGATCAACTTGTTTGTCACGCCGCTCATCGCTGAGGTGACAATGACAACCTTGTGACCTTCCTTGGCGCTTTTAATGGCAAGCTCTGCGGCTTGCGCGATGCGTTCGGCATTTCCGACGGAAGTGCCGCCAAATTTCATGACTATAAGCATAGAACTAGAGGTGAAAAATCAAACTGGGAGGATGCGAATGCGGTTTATCCAATCCTCAGCCTCATCAACCATCCAGAGCAAAAGCAAATCATCAACGACTTTCCCGCGTACAAGGCTTTGCGGAGCGATTAAGACTCCCGCGCTGGTGGACGTTTGCAAAAATTCGGCGAAATGACGCGGCATGGTTTTCAGGTCGTGGGAAACCAAAATGCGTTGCTCCGCTGCCGCGTGCGCCAACACAATGTTATCAGGCAAGCCGTCAAGCTTGGCTGCCTGCGCGGATTGAAAATCAATCCGTGGCTCAAGACGCCAGATTGCCTCCACAATCGCTCGATTCAGATCGTTGTCGGCTTGATAGCGGATTTTCATACAAGGCTCGCTTGAGCCAACTCCTGCCGCGCCTTGGCGATTTTGGCGTAGTACTCAGGCTCGGCGGTGCGCAACTTTTGTCGTAATTGCTCAGCCATTTCCGCCATCCGCAGCAAATACTCATCTATGTCTGCCTGATGGCCGAGATAGTAAGCAATCGCGCCATAAACCTGCTCCAGTGATAGCGAAGGAAAACAATCGCGGGCAATCGTTTCAGGCGACAAACCTTCCCGAAACGCATACACAATGGAATCCAGCGAAATGCGAGTGCCGAGAATCCAGTACCCTTCATCGTGAAATTCAATATATTGATTTTCCATCACTACCTCCTGCGCGCTAGCTTCTCACAACAAGCCTTTGGCAACCAGCAACTCTGCATTGAGCAACGCCGCGCCAGCCGCTCCGCGAATGGTGTTATGGCTGATCAGCGTAAATTTGAAATCGAAGATGGTGTCTTTCGAAATCCGTCCCACCACCGTCGCCATGCCGTTTTCGGCATCGCGATCCAGCCGAGGTTGCGGGCGGTCTTTTTCGCTGCGAACAATAATCGGTCGAGCCGGGGCTGTGGGCAGCTTCAATTCCTGCGGCAAGCCGGTGAAGCTTTCAAAGGCTTCTTTCAGGTCTTCGACAGTCGCCGATTTGCCGAGTTTGACGCGAACGGATTCCAAATGGCCGTCCTGCACGGCAACGCGGTTGCATTGCGCGCTGACTTTGAAGGGCGCAGATTCGATTGTTGCACTGGTGAGCTTGCCAAGAATCTTTTGCGGCTCTTCTTCTACCTTTTCTTCTTCGCCGCCAATGTGCGGGATGACGTTGTCCACAATGTCCATCGAAGCCACACCGGGATAGCCCGCGCCGGAAATCGCCTGCATCGAAGTCATCATCACGGCTTCCAAGCCAAAGCGGTATTGCAACGGCGCCAGCACCATCACCAAGCCAATCGTCGTGCAGTTCGGGTTGGTCACAATGTAGCCTTTGTCGTAGCCACGGTTTTTCTTCTGCTGGGGAATGATGTCCAGATGATCCGGATTGATTTCCGGCACAATCAACGGAACATCAGGGTGCATTCTGAACGCCGAAGAATTGCTGATGACCGGAATGCCTGCGGCGGCAAACGAACCTTCGGATTCCAGCGCAATGTCGCCGGGCAAGCTGGCGATGATGATGTCGCAATCAATGCGCGGCTTACCGGATTCGACCCTTGACGGATATAAGGTCAGGTCTTTGACGGCTTCAGGCATTTCGAACGGCAATTTCCAATTACAGGCGTCGCCGAAACGTTTTCCTTCCGAACGGTCGGAAGCGGCTACCGCGGTCACCTCGAAGTAAGGATGATTGCGGAGCATGTGAATCAATCGTTGGCCGACCGTGCCGGTCGCACCCAAAATGCCTACACGTCTTTTTGCTGTCATGATCGTAAACCTTCTGAAGTTGGGTTGAGATTTTCGTCGCTCTGAAAACGCAAAAGCCCCGCGAGGAAAACCGCTCGCGAGGCGTTGTGGAAAACTCAGTGCGAACGAAGCGAGATGGTAGGTGCTGAAATGCGGGCTGTCAAGAAATCAGCCTTTCAGGCGGCTTGTTTGATCAAGTCGGCTGCTTTTTCGGCGATGGCAACCGTCGGTGCTTGCGTGTGACCTGTAATTTGAAGCGGAATAACCGAAGCGTCCACTACGCGCAACCCTTTGACTCCGCGAACGCGCAATTGCGGATCAACGACGGCCATTGAATCGCTTCCCATCCTGCATGTGCCAACCGGGTGATAAATCGTATCGGCAGTTTGGCGAATATGCGCGGCAAAGTCGCTGTCGGTTTTCGCCGTTTCCCCAGGCCACCATTCCTTGCCGCGAAAGCGATTGAACTGCTTCGAGTTCAAAATCTCGCGCGACAATTTGACGGCTTCGACGCAAACAGCCATATCGCTTTCCGAAGCCAGATAGTTCGGCTGAATTGCCGGAGCGGCAAGCGGATCCTTGGATTTCAAACGAATGTAGCCGCTGCTTTCAGGCTTTTGCAGGGCGATGCCGATGGAAAAGCCATGCAAATCAGGATTGGCAAATCCGTTATCCATGTAAAACACCGGCGCGGAAACCAGTTCGATGTTTGGAATTGCAGAGCCATGAATGCTGACAAATGCGGCGGCTTCAGCAACGTTGGAAGTCAGTGGCCCCTGTTTGAAAAGCAAATACTTGAGAATGTTTTTGAAGTTGTCTGCTTTGTGCAAACTGATGGGTTCGTTGCATTGATATTCCACGCCGATCAGCAAATGGTCGTACAAGTTTTGGCCAACGCCCGGCAAATTCGCGATGACCGGAATGTCCAGCGCGCGCAAGGCATCGGCGGAACCAATGCCGGACAACATCAAAGTTTGCGGTGAATTGATTGCGCCGCCGGACAAAATGACTTCGCGGCTGACGCGGGCGGTTTCGATTCTTCCGTCCTGGAAAAACTCCGTGCCGATGGCTTTGTCTTCTTCGAACAACAACCGAGTCACATGCGCGCCAGTTTTCACCGTCAGGTTTGGCCGAGTCAGCACAGGCTTCAAAAACGCAGCGGCGACGCTGTGACGTTTGCCGCCTTTTTGATAGACCTGCAACAGCCCCACGCCTTCCTGCGAAGCGCCGTTCAGATCGTCATTGCGTTTCAAGCCGGCAGCTTGTGCAGCTTCCAAAAACAAATGCGTCAACGGATTCACACAGCGTTGATCGGCAACGTTGAGTTCCCCGCCGGCGCCGTGAAATTCATTGGGCCCGCGCTCGTTGTTTTCGGATTTTTTGTAATACGGCAGGATGTCGGCATAACGCCAACCGTCAATTCCCCAGGCGTCGTGGTCTTTCGCGTTGGCGCGGCTGTAGACCATCGCGTTGATCGAAGTCGAACCGCCCAGCACTTTGCCACGCGGCCAGTACATCTGGCGATTGTTCATATGCTTCAGCGGTTCGGTGAAATACGCCCAGTCACATTCTGTTTTGAAGAGTTTGTTGAACGCGGCAGGAATGTGGATTTCCTGCTTTTTGTCTGGACCGCCCGCTTCCAATAACAGAACTTTAACGGCAGGGTCTTCTGTCAAACGGTTCGCCAGCACGCAACCGGCTGCGCCTGCTCCAACGATCACATAATCAAACATGGCCCTTTCTCCTCAACCCCTTTCCCACAAAGCCACACGAAAGTTGACGAAGATTTTAGACAGGATAAGCAGGATTTTTCAGGATTTTTACGATCAATTCAATCAGCACTCCGGCCTGTAGATATCTTCGTGTTTTCTTCGTGTGACTTCGTGGAAGACGTTTTTTGCTTCTTCAGCGAATGAACCGGAAGCTGCGCCGTGAAGTTCCACCGATCGGTTTGCCGCTTTGATCCAGCGCAACCACCCGCCAGCGCAAGCTGGAAGCCCCGGCTTTGTCTTTCAGCCACGAAGGCGCGCGATACATTCGCACCGTCGCTTTCAGCACGGCGGAATGAATCAGCTTTCCGGCATCGTCCTCGATTTCCAGACGGTACAGTTTGGCTTGTGGCATTTCTGACCACGCAAATTCCGCAATCTGACCTGCGGGCAAGGTTGTACCGTCTTTTGGCAGCAGTGACAAGAATTCGCCGGGCACGGCGACAGCTTGCGTGTTGTCTCCGCCGCCAACCACGTATCGCAGAACCGGCAGCGGGAATCCAGCGGCGGCTCCGCTGTTGACGGTGCTCAGTCCAGCGCCGACGGCATTCAAATCAGATGTGTTCAATCCATCATCGGAAGCTTCAATCCGCAGCAGGATCAAGTATTGCCCCGGCACTTGCGTCGGCAAACGCGAAGTGTCCGGCCCAGTCAATGTGTAGCGCCCGCCGGAAGAAAGAAAGACATTGAAGCGGCTGATTTGTGTGAAGCGGGCTTGCGTGCCGCGCTCCTCCACAGGCAACGAAGCTTCCGGCAACAAGTCGCGTTCATCCGGCAATGGCTCGCCAGGACGAACGACTTCCCAGCGTCCACGCAGCCGACCGGAGCCTGTGTATTTGATTTCCGCGCGAATTGCCGGAGGTTTCTTGCCCGGTTCGACAAACAGAACTTGTGGTTCCTGGCCGCTGGCCGAAATGCCCGTGCTTTGCCCAAAACCAAGCTGGACATCGGTCAGCGAAAACGGCGCGGCGATTCCGTTGCCAGTCAACCGCATTGTCACAGCAACGAACTGATCCACGCCGCCGCTGGGACTGGTAAACCGGCGAACATAAAAGAACCGTGAATCCTGCCCGGCTGCGGCTGCTTGATAGGCTTTGCGCGCAACGGAAGCCGGAACCGAAACCACATCGGTATAGCCGTTCGTTCCGCTGCGGCGCGACACGTCAAAGCGGCGCGGGAGCGTTCCGTAAATCGTCCCCGGCAGGCACGTGGAGCCGATGGCAGGCGAAGCCGGTTGAATGTCTCCGCACCAGAATGTTTCCGCCGGCGTGTAATCGCCCAGATTGCCGTATGTCAGAAACACCGTCGTCGCACCCTGGCTGTAGACATTGACGTTCGTCGGATTGACCCGGATTTCGCTCTGCGCCAACGCCGACGCTGCCAAAACCGCAAGCATAAAAATTGTTGAGATAAATCTTTTCACGGTAGCCCCTAAGCGGGGATAGGGGTTGGGAGTTAGGAGTTGGGAAAAGCAGACTCTTGAAATCGGGCTTTTCCTATCCCCTATTTCCAATCCCCCACCTCCTAAAAGAAGATGAAATTCAGCCCGGTATTAAATGTATTCAGCTTCGTCAGGTTGTTGATGTTTTCGACGAAGTTGTTTGTCCGTGCGAACCGGTTCGAATAACGAATGAAATACACCACCTGCGATTTTTTGAACTTGTTATCGCTTTCACGCGTCAGCCGGTAATTCCACTGCAAATCGAATTCGTTGTTGCGGCTGTTGTTCGTCCGCCGCAAATCGCCCGCGCCCAAGGTTGCAAAGGTCGCGTTGACGGTTTGCCGCGTCGTCGCCTGCCAGTTGGCAACAAAACCAAATCGCAGTGTGCGGTTCGTGTTTGCCTGTTCGCGATTGTTGGCGTCTTCAAAGTTCAGGTCAAAACTCAATTCCAGCGTAGGCTTCGGCGTCCAGCCGAAACTGGCCGTATGAACAAAGTTCTGCAAATCCGCGATCTCACGGCCAATGGCGCGATTGTCTTGCAGCGTGTGGTTCAGCGTGTAGGTCGCGCGAAAGTTGTCTTTGAACTGCCATTCGGCGGTGATCGCGTGGTTGATGTTTGCCTGATTGGGAATCGCTCCGGGTTGATCGAATCCGCCGCCAATCGGAACGAAATCCGCGAAAGCCCGAACCCGCTCAAAGGTGTATCCGATGCGCGGCAGAAAAGGATTCGGCGTCACAGCCGGTCGCAGCCGGAACAGATTCTGCGTCGGCGTGTTAATGGCAAAGGCTTCGCGGCGTGTATTCGTCCGCAGAATCGTTTGAATGCCCGCCAGGTTGTCGTTGAATTGTGTATGCGCGGCTGTGAACGTCAGATCGCCAAACGAGCCGACGAATTCGACAATGTTTTGATTCAAGTCCGGCTGCGCCGCTGCGCCAATGCTTTTGAACAATGGATCAACGCGTTCGTGTTTGACGTTCAGCGTCAGGCTCAACTTCTTCGGATCGGGCAGCACAGCAGCCGCTTGCGCCGTTGTAGTTTGTTGAGCCGCGGCTTCGGTCGCGGCAGGTTGTGCTGTTTGCGCTGGCACCGGTTTCGGTTTCACGAAGGAGAACTCTTTTAACAGGTCAATACTGCCTTCGGCATATCGAGCGTTGCGTGTGGTGATGCTGGATTGCACCACGTTGACGGCGTTTTGATTCAACAGCGGATCATTCGGATTGAAAAACTGGCTGCGCGTAAATCCGGTGTCCAGCCGCAAACGCTCAGTTTTGTCTTTGGCCAACATGCGGAAGCTTGCGCCTTTGCTGCGTTCGCTGTCGTTGATGTTTCCCTGGTTGAAGTTTTGCCGATTTGCCAAAAACCAGGCATCAACGGCTCCGGTTTCAAACCGCAACCCGCCAGGACGTTTCGAGAAAACTTCCAAACCCACTACGCCGCCGTACAAGCGATGCTTTTGATTCGCCAGCCCAAAAAAATTGTCGATGCCGACGATGTTCGTCGAATTCATCGCCACCAGCGAAACGTCCAGATTTTTGCTGATCGGCGAAGCAATGGTGAAACCTCTGCTGGAAAAGTTGTTCAGCAAATGCCGCTGTGCGCCAATGCTGGAATGCCCTATGTTGAATTTGCGCGTGCCGTGCTGAAACTCCATCAGGTACGACGACAGTTCGATTTTGCGAGCGTTCGCACCCTGTTCGGCGAATCGCAAAGCTTCGTTGCGAAAGCTTGATCCGACAATGTCGAACTGATGTTTCATGTTGAATGTGCCCCTCGCCATTTCGCTTTTCCAGGTTCCTTGAATCGTCGCGTCGGCAAACGTAGGCCGTTCCGGTTTGTTGGCATCGGGAAAATGCGTTTCGGCGAATTGCGATTTGAAGCCGATGTTCAGCGAAGGAGCCAAATCGAATTTATCGAATCCGAATCGGCGCTTGACAGGTTCGGCAGCCGCTGGCGTTTGCGCGGCAGCCTGCGAAGCGTCGGCGGTCTGGGTTTGAACCGGTTGAGCCGCTTGTTCATTGCTTGCCGTTTGCGCCGATTGTTCGCCGTTCCCAGTTTGAACGGTTTCAGCCACGGTTGGCGTAGCCGTTTCTGACTTGGCCCCGACTTTCAGCTTGAAGCTGGCGACGGTTTTCCATTCACCGCTCGGCGCGACCAGGTAAACCATCAGGTCGTTTTCGCCAGCAGGCAATGGAAACGGCCTGGGCGAATACTTCAAACTGGTTCCTTCGGCGACGAACAAATCGGTTAAATCCGTTGATCCGACAAGGACGGCGATTCGGCCTTCCGTTGGCGAAATCAGGCGATTTAATGTCAGTTCGATTGCTTCTTCCGCAGTAACGGTTTTGCCGTCGAAGTTTGCTTGAACGGTCAAATCCTGAAAGCGATTGGCGCTGGCGCTCTGGCTGTAGCAAGTCAGCAAGAGCGCAGCGGCCACGCAAAGAGCGATTGCCGTCACGGGTGAAAGACCGGCAAGAATGGTTTTGAGAAATCCGCGCATTTCAGTTTCTCCTTCAAATTGCTCCTACTTCTTCGCGTTCGCAGGAATCGGGAATGCGCCGCTCTTGCTGGCGCGCGAAGTTCCCTGCCCGCCGTCCCACACGCATTTGCCCATCAGGCTGAGCGTGTATTCGCGGGCAAACACGTCGTTGGGCATCTTCAGCATCAAGGTGCCGGAGGTCATTTTTTCGTTGAGCATCATTTTGACTTCGCTGGTGGTGCCGTCGGTGTTGCTGGTTTTCAGCACGGCTTCCAGCGTCATCAGCCGCGCGTCCCCGGCGGTTTTCCATTGCACATCAACCGGAATGACACGTCCCATTCCGTCTGGCGAAGGTTTGGCCATGGCATCCTTTTTGGTGACGTTGACGATGGTAATTTCGACTGGCGCGGCAACCTTTTTGATGTCTTTTTTGGACTGCCCCAGGGCGGCGACAGCCAACAACGACGAAATAAACAGCGCGACGAACGTGAACTGAATCATTTTTCGAATCATGGTTTTGTCTCCTTGGATTGGGTTTGTAGTCTCGCTTTTGAGCGGAATTACATGCTTGTTTTCAAATCTCCCTCGTTCTCCTGAATGCGAGCGCACTTTAGCCAGACCGCTCCTCTGAAATCTTGAGCGGCGGTTGAAATTTTTCTCAAAAACTTTTCAAAAGGCTGGAAAATAAAGCGAAGCGTGGCCTTTCTCCTCGGCCAGCGGCTACCACGCTTCGCGTTGGATAAGTAAATGGTCTATTTGATGTTGATTTTGACCGTGTTGGCCGTTTTGCCGTCCACAGTCATCACAACATTCAGTTCGCCGCGTCCGCGCAGGCTTTGCGGCAATAAAACGTTGGCCTGATCCAGACCGGTCAATCCAGTTTCGCCTCCGGCATAAATCACGTTGGCCGTGGTTCCGCCGATTTGCACCGTCACCCCGGAAAGATTCGTGCGAAAACGAACGCCTGTGGCATACAGCACCAGATACACAGCGTCAGTTTCCGGTCCCAGATCATAGGGAATCGCCACAAACCGCTGTTGCGCCGCGTCAAAGGTCAAAATGGGTTCGTAAATCCGGTCGCCATTCGGCTTGATGCGCAACGCAACCGCCGCCGCAACGCCTTCGCCGGAGGAGTTGGCGGTGAAAACTCCCGGCGCGACAGTTTCGATTTTCGCGCGTCCGGTTGAACGGCGTCCGTCGCCACTGTTGATGGTGACGGTGGCATCGCCCGGCGCTGTGCCAGCGGGCATCTGGTAGTTGATTTGGCTGGCGGAAACGAAAAACAGCGGTGCCAGGCGATCCGTGCCCGCGCTGTCGCGGACGGTGATGGTGGTTCCGGCAAGTTGCGTGGGCAGCGGCACCGCCGAAGCGATGACTGTGCCGGTAGCCAGGCCTTCGCCGAAGACGCTGGTGATGGATTCCGGAGCCAGCGCTGCGGCGGTAAAGCTGGCCGAAGAAACGCTGGTTGAATTCAAGAGCGGTTCGCCATAAACAAAATCGTCCAAAACAACCAAGTCCGTGGTTTCGCTTTCGCTGGCCCCGGCCGTGACCTGGCCGTTGTTGAAGTTGAAAACCTGCGTCGTGCCGGTTGTCAGGATGACTTTTGTGACGACTGGGGCATTGAAAAACACGCCCAAAAATTGCGGCTGCCCGCTCTGGCCGACGGGCACAAAAAATTTGCCCAGGCTGAGCGTGCCGTTGAAGTATTCAATGCTGGATGTGTTTGCCTGCTCGACATCCAAAAAGATCGCGCCGAATCCGCGCGTTGCCGCCGGAGTTGTCGAACCGGCCAGCACAAAATCTACCGCGTACTTGTTGCTGTTGAACGAAGCGAAGGTGTTTGCAGTGCTAAACGCTGGAAATTGATTGGCGACACTGGCGTTAGCGCTGACAAATCCATCGTTGGCGACAGCCAGAACGGTGTCGAACCGCGCCCCGCGCGCCTGAAACCGATTGACAGGAATCCCCGTGATCTTGTTAGCCACAATTGGCGTCGTGACGTTGTTGAAATCCGTGCCATCCAGCCGAACACCGTCCCAATTGATTTCGCGGCGGCCGCTGGCTTGCGGACCGGTCGCGGTTGAATTGTCCGCGCCGCCAAGCGTGATGCGAAAGGTGGCCAGCGCAGCAGTTGCTTCGGTTGTGCCGACGCCGCTGAAGGCAAACGCAGCGCCGCCGGTTGTCGCCGCAACCGGGTCGGCAATGATGAAATCGTCCGTGGCAACCTGGTCTGTATTCTGCCCGGCGTTGACTGTTTGATCTGCCGATCCAGCCGTGACCTGGCCGCTGTTGAAGCTAAACAGCGTTGCCGTGCCGGCTGTAATCACAACCCGCGTGACAACCGGCGCGCCAAACAGCACCCCCAGAAATTGCGCCTGGCCGCTGGCACCCGCCGGAACAAAGAATTTGCCCAGGCTGACCGTGCCATTGAAATATTCGATACTGGATGTGTTGGCGCGTTCCACGTCCAGAAAGATCACACCGAAACCGCGAGAAGCTCCGGCTACGGGCACTGTGGTCGGCGCGCTTGGGACGACAAAATTCAATTCGATCTTGTTCGTATTGAACGCGGCGAAAGTGTTGGATGGGCTGAAAGCCGGGAATTGATCAGCAACGCCTGCGTTCGCGCTAAAAAAACCATCGTTGGCGACGGCGGTAATCCCGCTGAAAATCACGCCGCGCACCTGGAAGCGGTTGACGGGAATCCCTGTGATTTTGCCTGCAACAATGGGCGTGGTGTTGCCGCCGTTGTCCGTCCCGTCCAGCCGAACGCCATCCCAGCCGATTGTGCCGACGGTCGCGCCCGCACCTGTCACAGCCGCGCGAAATGCTGCGGACGCTGTGGTCGCTTCAGCCGTGCTAGCGCCTGTGAAAACCTGCTGGGCAAAGGCGGCCGGTGCAAGCAAAAGCAATGCGCACAAAGTGCAAAAGTAAGAAATTAAATTGCGGGTGGTCAGATTTCGGAATTTACGTTGAGACTTCATCAAATATACTCCTCAAAAATAATGCTGTGGGTTGTCCAACTTGCGGCAGACTGGCGCAAGCGCGAGCCTGCATTTCTAAAAGCGATCTTTACTTACATGGCACTAAAGAAATCTGTGGCTGGATATTTTTTCATCGCAAAGGATCAAAGGGTCCAAGGCTCAAAGGTAATTTGTGAAAGAAAACTGCTTCATTTTTCTCAGATTCTTTGCCCCTTCGATCCTTTGGCCCTTTGAGTTGGAATTTTGCGCCCACTGAAATTCTGTTAGCGCCACTCGCATTCGCCTCCGTCCTGTCTTTTCAGTTTCTGGTTTGATCGGGAATGGCGCGCGGTTTATGTGGGCCGCGCGCCGCTGTTATTACTTGGTAGTTCTGATGTTTAAGGTCGTGCCGCCGAATTTGCCTTTGGAAGAGTCGAAGGAATAAGCCCCTTTCAGCACGGTCACGCTTTTGAAGCCCAGCTTCCGGGCAATGGCTTCGTCGAGCACGATGTTTTCCGCAAGGTCCAACGTGTGGTCCACAAGGTTGGATTCAAAGACGACATTCAACTTGTCGCTGCCCACAGGAGTCACTGTTCCTTCCACCGAGCCTGATCGGGCAACGCCCAACACAATGCTGCAAAGGCCGCGACCGGGGCCGCAGGTTCCTGTGTTCGTGCGCTTGCCAAAATTGAAGGTCAGTTTGATCGAAATGAACGCGGCAGCGTTCCCGTGGCTAACCGGATTGGCTGCGGGCCAGGCCGTCAGCATCATCAATGCCGCGCCAAACAGAAATAGTGCGATCAATTGCCGCCCACGACGCGTCAAGCGATGAATGGAATTTGCAAAAGCTTCTTTATGCAAAAGCTGATTGTTCATAATTTTTACCTCCCGGTATGTTTGTTTGGTTAAGAGAAGGCGACCGGAAGGGGGGCCTGTCGCCGTAAAGGAAAACTGTTTGCAAGAGTTCGTCAAAACTCCCGCAGGCTGGCAATCAATTCAGTTTGCGGGTGGCGACGACATCGAAACGACGACCGTCGGGAGCTTCCATCTTGGCGGTGATGGTGACGAAAACCTGCCGGAACCCGTTTGGCGGACCGTCTTTTGGCAAAAACGACTTTGTAAAGTTGCGCGACTGCGGACTGGCCTTGAAGTCTGAAATGATTGCCGTGTTGTTGGAAAAAGTCGTCGCCAGCTTGATCTGAAATTCGACGATGCGAACTTGTGCTTCGGCGTTAATCGCCCAATTCACCGAAACCACATTGTTCAGGCTGGTTTTCAGGTCGCTGACGGCCAGATTGACGACGGGCAGCGCGGGCAAAGGAAAGAGGTCTTCGCGAAATGCCGAAAGCCGTTCAAAGCTGTTGTCTGCCAAAATGCGCACTAAAGCGTTCACCACAGTCCTGGTCTTCGCAATTCTTAAACCCGGCGCGCTGTTCACTCCCAACTGCGCAAAGGTAAACGTCACTTCACGGTCGTTGGGGTTACTTATCTCTTTGATCAATTCTTTCCGGTTGACTGACTGGCCGTCATCCAGGTCAGCAATCACCTTTACCGTGAAATGATCAATCACTGCTCCGGGATTCAGCGTCACGGCCCAGCGCACGCGAGTTAACAGGCCGGTCGTAACAACTGGCAATACACTCACATTCCCCGGGTTGACGTCAGGTTTCACCGGCAGCGAAGGTTTGGCGTTGACGGCAAAACTTTTGACCGTCGCTTTGGAAAAAATCTGGTTGTTATTCAAGTCGCGGAATTTGGCGATGAGTTTGACCGAAATGCTGCGAAATTCGCTGACCGGATGCTTGCTGGCTTCAGCCAAAAACAACTGGCCGCTGGTGGCCGTGCCGTTGAAACTGAGTTTTTCGCTGACGCCAGTATTGTTTCCCAGTTCGCCAATGACTTCGACATCGAAACTTTCCGGCCTGCTCCCCTGCGGTGCGAATGCTTCCCAGCGAACATCAGTCACAACATTCAGCCCAGCTTGCCGCACAACCGCAGACTGCACCTGCACTTTGGCCGCGTCGCGATCAACTGGCTCCGCCACTTGAATGCCAATCGGCGTGGGCGATTGGCCGTTTGATTTGTTGCTCTTCTTTTTGCCCTGAGCCTGCGCTCCTGAGAATCCTGAAACGATGATTGCGATGGAAAACAAAATCGCGGTGAACAGTTTTGATTTCTGCATAATTGCCTCCTTGATTACTCTCAACCTTAATCGCTGCAACACGACCTCGACTTGCGGTCGCCATAAATTTCTTTTCGCTCTCAACGCGACAAAAAGTACCCAAATCCGCCACCTGAAATCTTAAAGCCGCGTTGAATTTCCAATGAAAGTCTTTTGAAAGCCTCGGTAGCGCAGCCGGCCGTTTCGCAGCAGGACAGCAGCCTGACAAGCGACTTAAAGTCTGGCCGGAATCAGCTTCCGCAGGGACCGGCTGGGCTTTCGACTCGTGTTCAGCCATTCAAGAATGGCCGTTTCCCGCAGGACGGTACTCGCACCGCAGATTTCAAGGAGGCTGAAAACTGCGAAAAGCGGATTTGAAAAATTGTTGGCTATTTCGCGCGAACGGTTCCGTCGCCGCGCATTACAACGATCAGTTCTTCGGAAAGCCCGCCGCTGCCGCCGACTACGCCGGAAGTGCGAATGCTTTCTTTTTTCTGGTCGGCTTTGCGTGTGCCGTTGTTGTCGCCAACTTTTGCCAGTTCATCTACCAGGTCGCGCTGTTTGATGGCCGAAAATCCGACGATACCTGCGGTCAGCGTGCCATTATACAGAGAAGCTTTCTTGCCGCTGATCTGGCCCGTTGGAGAAGAAATAGATTCGGAAGTCAGTTTGACGTTGAGCGGGATTTTCTTGCCGTTGACGGTCGCTTCCATCGGCAAATCGAGTTCCAGCAAACCGCGCGTCACATCCAGCTTGACCTTGCCTGCGCGCAGCATGCGGCCTTCGGCGCGCATTCCCTTTTCACTGGTTCCGCGCCAACTGAAATTGCTGGTGATTTCCTTGCCTGCGGCCAGATCCATGACGCTGGCGGTGAAATTGACGGGACTTTTGACGCGGTCAATGACTTGCCATTGGCCGTTTTCGCCTTTCTTGCACAGTTCCAGCGTGATGGTTCCGCTGGCGTCGCGCTGTTTTCCGGCTTCGGCCATCAGCCAACCGAACGCCCCGATGGCAATCAATGCGGCCAGAATAAGTTTGGGAAATTTCCGAATTCCGGTTTTCAATGAAGTTATGTTGAATCGCATGTCAGACCTTCCTTGTTGAAGCAGTTTTGAAATTAGTGGGGGTTCGAGGATTCAAGAGTTTTGACTGGCGGCAAGGCGCACGCTTCCCTGCACACGGGCAACCGGGATTTGCAATGAGGCGATGAAGCCATTTGCCGCTTCTCGCTTGATTGCACGTCGCGTCGAAAACGTGCGCTTTGCCGCCAGTTTTCAAATTTGTGCTTATTTCTTGACGGCCCCTACACCTTGAATGATGCCCAGGACTTGGGTGTCGGTTTTGACGAATTGTTCGCGGTTGCCACCGCCGTTGATATTCACCAGCACGTTGGCAACCTGCGTCCCGGCAATCTTATCCACCGAAATCCTGACCGGACGAAGCAAATTGCCTGTGGTGCGCGAAGTGTTTCTGCGAACGCCGTTGGCAAAAATGACTTCCGCTGAAACTTTGAACTGGCCATTGGCATCAGCGCCCCGCAGTTCGGCAAGAATGTCGAAGCATTCCTGACCCGCCGGACATTCCGTTGCCAATCGAGCGACTTCGTTCAGATGGATCAGCTTTCTGACTTGCAACGATGTGCCGCGACCGCCTTTTGCTGTCATCTCGCCTGTGGTTTTGTCAGTCGGCTGAATGAATTCGCGGAATGCCGCCAAGTCGTTTCCAGCGGCAAATTTGGCTGTGATGAAAGCTTTTAACGAGGTGATTCTGGCTGCCTCCGGTTTCAATATCGGTGGAGTTGGCCTGGGCAAAGGCGTCGGATTTGGATTTGGATTCGGCTTCAGACCGCCCGAGTTGCCGGCATTACCGGCGCCGCCCCCATTGTTATTGCCGCCGGAGATGTTGCCTTCTCCAAACTTACGCGGAGTTTTGTCAGTGGATTTTGTTTCAACTGTCTTTCCGCCAGAGTCGCTTTTCGCCTTTTTAGAAGCTTTTTCTTTTTCGACTATGCTGGCTGGCCCGAAGGTTCCGATGGTTCCATTCCCTCCGTTGCCGCCCGGTTTTGCGCCGCCATTGGAAGCCAATGGCAAGTTGAACCTGAAACTGCCAAACCGCACATTCCCACCAAACGACTTGCTGTCGGTTTGCGCCGTTCCATTGCTCAAGGTTGCGTCCACTCGAACGTCAAATCCCTGCACTTCCACGCCTGCCGGAACAGCAACTTCCCAATTCACTTCGGCCAGATCTTCTCCGGAAAGACGGAGCTTGTTGATATTTACACTAGCTGCGGTTTGTATGCCTGGCGAATTCCCTCCGCCGGAATTTAAGGTTTTATTCTGCGCCAAGGTTGCCAATGGCTGCGCCAGCAGCGCGAATGCCAATATCAAACTGGTGAACAAACGGTTCATACGAATCATTTTCTTGCCTCCTGGGAGTGACAAGCCGGTGACTGGCCACTCAATTCTTGCAATTTGTTTTGCCGCCCAGAGGGTACGGGGCAGCAACGGATGAAACTCCTCCCGCTAAGCAGATAGGCAAAAGCGTTGCCGTGTTATGGCTTGCTTCATTTTCCAGTTTCCAGATTTCATTTTTCATTGCCGGGGCAACTGCTTGATCAATGACAAATGCAAACTCAAAAATGAAAGATGGAAAATGAACTCACTGCTAAATTTTTGCCCGACTGCTTACGGTCTGCTTACGTTTCGTCGCTGATGCTCTGCGCTCGCCCCAGAATTTCGGCGGAATACAGCGTCAGGGAACAACCGACGGGATTGATAATTTCATTCAGGGCCCGCGACAGCATCGCGCCAAGCGTCATCGGCGACGTCGCTCCCCAGACCATTGCCGCAATCAACACCGCGCCAAACACCACACCGACAATCAAACCGACGCCAGCGTGAGCCAGCGCTTTGCCCCAAATCTGTTTGCCAACCCAAACCAATAGCGCGCCCAAACAGCCGTATTCGATTCCTTTGATCAACGCCAGCATGACGGGCGATCCCCCGCCGCCCTGAAAAACCTTGATGAACAGGGCTTCCTGGATGCCTTCGTGCAAGCTGCGCGCGATGGCAAACGCCGCCGGAGCGGTCAACAATCCCGTCAGACCTACCAACGCTGTTTGGGCGGTCGAGGTAAATAACCGGGTTGCGCCTCGAGCCAGCGCCAAGCCAATACAAACGATCACCGACCAGGATACCTTTTGAACGACATCGGCCAGCACTGGCTTGCTTGCGATGACAGCCCCGAAACTGGCGGCGACGATCAAAATCAGTCCTTCCACAATCAATCCCAGCAAAATTGCCATCCAAGCCACGTGCAGCAAGCTGCGTCCCAGCGAACTTTTGGCCGGACTCGCCACCACAGGTTCCGGCAGTTTCTCGGTGACCTTTGTGTAAATGCTTTCAGAAACGACATTTTGTTGATTCATCGAGCTTAACCTCCTCATTGCGGGCTGGAAGATACCGGGAGTTCGCAGGACAAGTCCTAAAGCGCGCTTGAAATTTCAGTGAAAGAATCTTCAAAGAGTTTTGAAAATGAAGCACACCGGTCATCTCTATGAGTAGACGAGCTTTTCACCGCAGCAGCTTTGGAAGGAAAGTTCAAAGCAGGTGTTAGCCGGTTCGCCTGCTTGTATCTTTGTCCATTAATTCTTCTGTCTCTTGAAGTTGATTTTTGACTCGCTATTGAAATTTCTGCGATTCTGAAGATGAAAAGAGAGGAATTAGTAAGGTTCTCCTAGCCTGTTCGGCCAGTTAGTGGTAATTTTCCACACATCGCCGTAGGATTTTCTGAAGTTGCCTCGGTATGTGTAGGAGAGTTAGGGACGCGGCCAGTACAATAAACCCCGAAAGCAGTATCAATCTTTACTCAGTAAAGCTTCTTGAAATAGCGAAAACATTTGTTGGGATTTTTAGTGTTATGGCTTTTTTGAAAACGAAGTCCCTAGTTATACTCATCTGTGGTTTGCTTTTTTCGGCGACTCAACCTGCCCTCACCGACTCGAAGGCGATACCCCGTCAACCTAAGCCCCAATCTTCCTCAAGAACCATAAACTCTGGAACGAAACCTGAGTCAGAGACCCTCAACCAGTTACATGCAATGCTGGACCATTGGGAATCGGAAGACCAAGGATTACCGCAAAACTCAGTCGTTGATTTGGCACGAACCAAAGACGGCTATTTATGGATCGGGACGCAGGAAGGCGTCACGCGTTTTGACGGCATTGAATTCAAAAACTACAAGGATCATCCGGGCTGGGCCAACAAAAGCATCTTTACAAATGTCATTTTTGCCGCCAGTGACGGCAGTTTATGGATCGGAACCAGAGACGGCCTGAATCAAATCAAAAACGACCGCTTTACAGCCTATACGCTCAAATCCGGCTTGCCTGACACTTACGTTTCCGCCTTGGCTGAAGACTCAGACGGTGCCCTTTGGGTCGGCACCCGTAACGGTTTGGCCAAATTCAGCAAAGGCCATTTTGCGACGTTGACAACTCAGGGAGGCTTGATTGACAACGATATCCGATGCATTTCCGTCACGCAGGATGGGAGCGTGTGGGTCGGCACAGAAAAGGGGTTGAGCAGGATCAAAAATGGCAAGTTTGAAAATTTCACGGAAGAAAACGGCCTGAGCAACAACAAAATCACCAAAATATATGAAAGCCGCAATGGCACGATCTGGATCGGCACCGAACGTGGCGGGATCAACAAATTCAAGGACGGACAATTATCCAAAGTCGTGATCCCAGGCCTCCCAGACAACAGCATCTTTTCCATTGCCGACGACGAAGAAGGAAAGCTGTGGCTGGGCACAGGAACGGGACTTGTTTGTGTGCAGGGCGACCGGCTCCTCAATTATTCCAGAGATGTAAAACAATTAAATGACCGCATTCATTGCCTGTTAATAGATTACGAAGGCATCCTTTGGATTGGCACGAACGGAAATGGCCTGTTCAAAGTCCGAACTCCCAAGTTCACTGTTTACGGCGAACAGGAAGGACTTCCCAGAGACGATGTTTGGTGCGTTTTGGAAGCGCGCGATGGCAGCATCTGGATGGGATTGGGCGAAGGCGGCGGACTGTCCCAAATGAAAGAGGGAAAAGTTCAGTCATGGTCGGTTAAGGATGGCTTGCCTGACAGCGAAGTTCTTTCTTTGTATGAAACCAAAGAGGGCCAAATCTGGGTTGGAACCGGCGGCGGCTTATGCCAGTTCGTAAACGGCAAATTCAACTGCTACAGCAATAAACAAGGGCTTGCCAGCGACCAGGTAACGGCAATTACCGAATCCGCCGATGGCAGTTTATGGATTGGGACGTACAAAGGAGTCAGCCGGTTCAAAGACGGAAAGTTTGATAACTTCTGGAACCAAAAGGGATTGGAAGGAAGCCTGATCGGAGACCAGTTGATTGCGCGGGATGGTAGCGTCTGGTTTGTGGCCATGCCCGGAGGCGCATTTCGTATTAAAGACGGAACTCTCCAGAATTATTCCGTGGCACAAGGCCTGCCATCAGACCAAACCACGTGCATTTACGAAGATCAGGCAGGCGACATCTGGATTGGAACCTATCAAAACGGATTGAGCCGGTTGCGTCCAGATGGAAGCATTACCACATACTCTACTCAACAGGGGCTGCTGGAAAAACAGGTATTCGACACCATTGAAGACGGATTGGGCAATTTCTGGCTGACCTCGAATCACGGCATTTTCCGTATCGCCAAACAAGAATTTGACAAACTGGACCAGGGGAAAATCAAACAACTGACGCCGGTTCGCTTTGGGCTTTCCGACGGCATGCGCACTGAAGAATGCAATGGCGGCTCTCAGCCTTCCTCCTGGAAAACTCGTGACGGACGGATTCTCATTACGACAATCCGAGGCCTGGTGTCGTTTAACCCGCGCGAAATTTCGGACGAATCCTTTCTGCTGTCTGCGATGATCCAGGAAATTATCGCCGACAGGGTTTCGATTCCTTTGGACAAAGATATTCAGATCGGGCCTGGGCTTCAAAATCTGGAAATTCATTACAGCGGCTTGAGCCTGATTGCGCCGACAAAAATTCAATTCCGGTACATGCTGCAAAACTGGGACAAAGACTGGATTGATGTCGGCAGCAGGCGTACAGCCTATTACAACAACCTGCCGCCGGGGGATTACCTCTTTCGCGTTTCGGTTGCCAATGCCGCCGGGCAATGGGGTGAACCCAAAACCCTGGTTCCCATCCACATCAAAAAAAGGATTTATCAACGCACCTGGTTTTACCTGCTCAGCACCCTGATTGTGGGTCTTGTTCTGTATGGCTCCTACCGAGTGCGCGTTTACCGGCTGAACGAAAAGCTGCTCAGCCAAATCACGATGTCTCTGCCTGTGGCGGTGGGTGTCATTGACGAAAAAAACTCCACCAAGCTGATCAACAATCAGTTCATAAAAGAACTGGGGTACACAGTTGAAGACATTGCGGATTTCGATTCATGGTTTGAGCAGCTTTTCCCGAATCCGGCGCTGCGGCATAAAGCGCGATCCAACTGGCTGAAAGCCACTTCGGCGGCTTCCGATTCGGACTTGCGCTCGCTGCCAAAAGAATGGCGCATCCGATGTAAAGACAGCACTGAGCTGGACGTGGAAGTTCGTGTGGCAAAAGCCGGCGATCGTTACGTAGTCACCTTTAACGACGTTACTTATCGCAAACGCGGGGAAGAAGCCTTAAAAGCGTCGCGCGAACAATTGCGAGAACTGGCGGCACGATTACAAGAAGCGCGCGAAGAAGAACGCGCGTTCATTGCCCGCGAAATCCATGATGAGTTGGGACAATTGTTGACCGGGTTGAAAATTGACCTGAAATGGTTTGAAAAACGCCTGCCCCAGAATGCTGCCAATGCCAGCTTGCTGCGGGACAAAATGGCTTCGATTCTGGAACTGGTGGACGAAACCATACGCGCCATGCGCCGCGTCGCCACTCAATTTCGTCCGGGCGTGCTGGATACTCTGGGGTTGATCGCCGCCATCGAATGGCAGGCGGAAGAATTCAGCAGCCGCACCGGAATCAACTGCGAATTTATTGATCCGATGCCGCAACAATTGACCGGGCTGGAGTGCGAAACTGCGCTATTCCGAATCTTCCAGGAATCCCTGACAAACGTTGCGCGCCATTCCGAAGCGACCAAGGTCAAAGTCAGCCTGAGCCGGCAAAATGGCGCACTGATCTTGTCTGTAAGCGACAATGGCCGCGGCATTACGGAAAAAGAAATCCGCGATCCGCATTCAATTGGCTTGCTGGGCATGCGGGAACGCGCTTACATCTTCGGCGGTGAAGTCAGCGTCACAGGCAGCCCCGGCCATGGCACAACCGTCACCGCCCGCATCCCGATCAATTCCAACGACGACCAGCAAAAAGCCCTTGCCCAAAACGGCAACGGAGCGTTCTGACAAATTGCCGCTGGTTCAAATCTATTTCCCTGTTTTGTAATCGCGCCATAACCAACGCAACGAATCCGGCATAATCGCTCGTCCGTGTCGGTCGCTGTGAAACCCGTTGCCGTAAACAAACTTGAAATCATATCCGGCAAATGCCAACGACTTGGCCAGGGTCTGATTCGCCAACGGCCAATTGCCATTGGCATTATCCAGATCGTTTTCCCCATCCTGCATAAAAATACGGATGGGGCGCTTGGGAGCTTTGCGAACCATCGCTTCGTAATTGTGCCCGCCTTCCTTGAACGTCGCACCGTGCTGAATATTTGTGAAGCTCCCCACCCAGGAAAGCACTTTGCTGAATTCGTTTGGACGCTCCCAGGCGACTGTCCAGGCGCAAATGCCGCCGCTGCTGATTCCGCCGATCGCACGGCTGGCTGCATCGTGTCGAAGCGGATATGTCTTTTCAACTTCAGGCAAAATTTCTTCCAGCAAGAACCGCGCGTATTTATCAGAAAGAGTATCGTATTCAACGCTGCGGTTTGATTTGTTGTCAGCGAAAGTCCCCGGCGCAATAAAGACGCCAACAGTAATCGGCATGTCGCCTTTGGCAATCATGTTGTCGAACACCACGGGCGTGTAGTTCTTGGCGCTTTGCCCATCCTGAAACACCATCACGCAAGCCGGAGTTTCCGCTTTGTATTGCGCCGGAACGTACACCCACCAATCGCGCGTGGTTCCGGCGAAAATCTTGCTTTCCCATTTCGGCATCTGAATCAATTTGCCTTCCGGTACGCCGGGCTGTTTTTTGGATTCTGGCGGAGCCGTATACACCTCAAGCTGTCCGTTGCCCGCCATCAATTTCTGGTCGCCGATTTCAAACTGCCAGCGCATCGCCTGGCCTTCTTTCAATTCCGCCACTCCGGCATAAACGTCTGAATTCCCCACGCGAATCAGCGGCAGCGTGAATTTGCCATCCAGCGAAACCACGCGCGGAGCCGATTTGGCATTTGCCGCTTCGATTGCCCAGGCAGCAGTCAAATCATCGCTTTTTGCCGGAGCGCCTTTAACCAGAGCGTCCTTGCCGAACCAGGCGCGAATTTCATCAGCAAGCTTGTCGGCGTCAGCGCCTTTCGGCTTTGCCGCCAGAGATTTTTGCAGCGTTTTCGGATTCAGAGAAGAAGTTTGCTGCTGCGGCAGCCAGAACAGTGACAACAGCAACGCTACAGCCAAAGCGAACCTTGTACTCATTTCAGTTTTCCTTTTCGAAATTGGTGGTTTGGATCAGTACCGCGCGCGGTAGCAAGCGGGTGGAGTTGCCAGAAAACAATCTGGTCGCTACCGCTCCCAGTACCGCACCGATGAAGCGGCGGCACTTTAGCACGCGTCCGAACTTTGCCCAACGCTCTCTCGCCATCGCAAAATCGCTGTGTTATCTTTTCGCCGTCAATTGGATTAACCAATTCCTTCGCGGTCAGAATCGCTGATCGAGTTCATCAAAAGAATATAAAACTTATCGAGGCAATTATGCGTCGAGCCATCAAACTTATCGTCACTGGCTTTTTCGTTACGGCAATGGCTGGGGCCATTGTCAGCTTGTCACAAAACCCGCTTGCTACCGCGCGCGGTACCGACTCCGTAGATTTCAAACGCGACATCGAACCGATCTTTGCCGCCAGTTGCTATCAATGCCACGGCCCGAAAAAAGCCGCCGGGCAATTGCGACTGGATGTAAAAGCCGCCGCAATGAAAGGTGGCATTAGCGGCGCGATCATCGTTCCCGGCAACAGCAAAGCCAGCATCCTGCTGAAACGCATTTTGGGCGAAGGCAACGAAGCGCGCATGCCGATGGGCGGCGAAGCGCTGAAAGCCGAGCAGGTCGAATTGATCCGCAAGTGGATTGATGAAGGAACTGTTTGGCCCGACACGGACGCGGCGACGCGCCGACAGGACGAAGCAGCGAATGAACTGCCGAAGCATTGGGCGTACGTGAAGCCAGTTCGCCCGGCAATCCCGCAAGTCAAAAATCAAGCCTGGGTCCGCAATCCGATTGATGCTTTTGTGCTGGCGCGGCTGGAAAAGGAAGGGCTGACGCCTTCGCCGGAAGCCTCCAAAGAAACACTGCTGCGACGGGTGTACCTGGATTTGATTGGCTTACCGCCGAGCGTCAAAGAGATTGACGAATTCCTGGCGGACAAATCGCCGGACGCCTATGAAAAAGTCGTGGATCGTTTGCTGGCTTCGCAGCATTACGGCGAACGCTGGGCGCGGCCCTGGCTGGATTTGGCCCGGTATGCCGATTCGAATGGCTATGAAAAAGACAACCTGCGCGTGATGTGGAAATACCGCGATTGGGTGATCAACGCCTTGAACGCCGACATGCCGTTTGATCAGTTCACCATTGAACAAATCGCTGGTGACATGCTGCCGAATCCAACAATTGACCAGAAAATTGCGACTGGCTTTCACCGGAACACGCAGCTAAACACCGAAGGCGGCGTTGATCCCGACGCTGCCCGCTACGAAGTGATGGTGGATCGTGTTAATACAACAGCAACGGTTTGGCTGGGTTCGACGCTGGGTTGCGCGCAATGCCATAACCACAAATACGATCCGTTTTCCCAGCGCGATTATTACAAGTTTTATTCCTTCTTCGACAACTCGGCTTATCAGATTCAAGGCTCTGAAGCTTTTAGCAGAGTCGCCTATGAACCGACGCTGGAATTGCCCACACCGGACCAGGAAACCAAACGCAAAGAACTGAACGATCAAATCGGCAAGCTGGAAACGACGCTGAAAACACAGACGCCGGAGCTGGATGCCGCGCAAGCGCGCTGGGAAGAGTTGATGCGCGCTGAACCGCAGCAATGGACACCGGCAAAACCAAAAACCTTTCGTTCGACCGGCGGCACAACGTTGACCCGGTTAGAGGACAATTCCCTGCTGGCCTCCGGCGCTGCTCCCGAATTCGACGAATATACGATCACTGTTGAAGCTTCACCGGGCGCAAACGGCCAAATCAGTGCGGTGATGATCGAAGCGATCCCCGACAAAAGTCTGCCGCGCGGCGGTCCTGGCCGCGACCTGTATGGCCATTTCATCCTTTCAACCGTCGAAGCTTCCGCAAACGGCAATCCGCTGAAATTTACGGATGGAAACTGGGACGACGGACTCAGCCGAATTGACCTGAAGACATTTTTTAATTACGAAATGTCGCAGATTTCCGACCGTCCGCGCGGCTGGCTGATCAATGCCATGACAGACGAAACGCGAATGACGCGATTGGCGGTTTTCGCCCTGGATAAGCCGCTGGTTTCGGACAAGCCCGTCGAACTGACCATCAAGCTGAGATTTCTGGCCGGTGGTTTATGCCAGGGAATTGGCCGGTTGCGACTTTCCACCACTGGCAGCGAAGACCCGTTACGCATCACGCGCGTTTCGGCTGGATTGAAAAAAGTTCTGTACACGCCTGCTGACCAGCGCACCGAAAAGCAAAAAAATGCCCTGTCAGAGCGCTTTCGCCAGTTGACGCCGCTGTTGGCCAAAGAGCGCACAACGCTTGAAGCCTTACAGAATTCCTTACGCAGCCTGGGCATCATCACAGCCTTGGTCTTGCAGGAAAAGCCAGGCTTTGATCGTCCTTCCACGTGGGTACGGGAACGCGGAGGCTTTTATAGCCACGGCGAAAAAGTGTATGCCGGAACACCTTCGTCGCTGCCGCCACTTCCTGAAAGCGCGCCTGCGAACCGGCTGGGATTAGCACGCTGGCTGGTGGACGAATCCAATCCGTTGACCGCGCGAGTGGCCGTCAATCGGTTCTGGGAACAATTTTTTGGGCGCGGCATTGTCGAAACCGCTGAAGACTTTGGCACGCAAAGCTCACCGCCTTCTCATCCTGAATTGCTGGATTGGATGGCAACCGAGTTCGTCAAACAAGGCTGGAGCCAGAAGAAAATCCAGCGGTTGATCGTGACTTCGGCGACTTACCGGCAGGATTCATCTGTCAGCGCGAGTTTGCAGGAACGTGATCAATACAATCGTTTGTTGGCCCGCGGTCCGCGCTTCCGCGTCGAAGCCGAAATGATTCGCGACTTGACGCTGACCGCCAGCGGCCTGCTCAGCCGCAAAATCGGCGGCCCCAGCGTTATGCCATCACAGCCTGAAGGAATCTGGCGCAATCCCTACAGCTCCGAAAAATGGTCAGTCAGCAAAGGCGAAGATCGTTACCGGCGCGGCTTGTATACTTTCATGCGCCGCACTTCGCCGTACCCGGCCATGATGACCTTCGATGCTTCCAGCCGCGAACAATGCACCGTTCGCCGTATTCGCACCAACACCCCGCTGCAATCGCTGACGCTGTTGAACGACGAAGCCGCCATGGAAATGGCGCGCGCGCTGGCCAAACGGATGTTTTTGGAAGTGGAAGGCGACGCCAAAGTTCGCCTGGAATACGGCTTCCGGCTTTGCACTGGACGGCATCCAAAAGCGGCGGAACTGGATCGGCTGACAGCGCTTTACTACCAGCAACTGGCGAATTACAAAGCTTCGCCGCAAACCGCCGAACAACTGCTGAAAGGCGAAAACCGCGAGCTTCCTGCGCCGGAACTGGCCGCATGGACGCTTGTCGCGAACGTGCTTTTGAATTTGGATGAAACCTTGACGAAGCAATGAGCACTCCTGCTCTTGCCCTCACTTTTGATTTAGAATCGCGACGGAGGTATTGCAATGCAGGAAACAATCAAACTGGAAATGACCAAATCCGAGGCGGAACAGTTTGACGCTTTACTCGAAGCTGGGCTGAAAGAAATGGACGCTTCCTTCAAACGAATGGATCAGTACGAAGCCGAAACCTTGCGGCTTCAAGCCGAAACTCGTGCAATGCTTTCTCAACTCGAGGTGATGTTAAATGTGGAAACGTCTAACTGACTTCTTGCTCGGCGCACTTTCAATCATTCAGCGCCAGGAACGTCAGGAAAAGAGGCAAAAGGAGCAAGAGGAAGAGATCAAACGTTTGACGCAGATGGTTACGCTCTTGGCTCACGAACATCAACGCACACAGGATCAACTTCGACATCAGGTGGAACGTGAAGCTAGTGAACGAGAAAAACTGATGCTGAAAATTGAAAATCGCCTGCTTAGAGAAAAGCTGAAGCTCCCGCCTCAAACCGAAGAAAAACAAGACAACGAAGGAATCTAATCAAGCGGTGATCCCACGCTGTATCGTTATCGCCTGCTTTACATCAATAATCACAAGGAGAAATTCGAACAATGATGCATCTCATCGCTAAGCAGTTCCGTTTTCGCAAACCGCTGCTGATCATCGCTTTCGCGCTGCTGATCCTGGGCGGTTCCATCGCCCTGACGCGCGCGCAGCAACCCCAACAACCGCAATACACGCCACAGCAGGTCGAAGAAGTCCGCAAAAAAGCCATAGAAATGGGCCTGCTCCGCCCCGCAAACGAAGCACCCAAAAAAGAACCAACCGTCATCACACCTGGAGCCAAACCCGGCGATCCGCCTTCGGACGCGGTTGTTCTTTTTGACGGCAAAAACCTTTCGGCGTGGAAAAGCCTGCGCGACGGCGGCGACGCCAAGTGGTTAGTTCAGGACGGCTACGTTCAAGTCCAACCCAGAACAGGTGACATTGCCACCAAACAGGAATGGGGCGATTGCCAACTGCACATCGAATTTGCGACTCCGGCTGAAGTCAAAGGTGACAGCCAGGGACGCGGCAACAGTGGCGTTTTCCTGATGGGACGATACGAAGTGCAGGTGTTGGATTCCTACCAAAACCCGACGTACTTCCACGGCCAGGCTGGTTCGGTTTACAAACAGCATGCGCCGCTGGTCAACGTTTCGCGCAAGCCGGGCGAGTGGCAGACTTACGACATTATTTTCACCGCGCCGGTGTTTGATGAAATCGGCAACGTGGACAAACGCGCTCGCGTGACCGTGCTGCACAACGGCGTGCTGGTGCAGAACAACGTCGAAATTTACGGTGAAACCTGGCATGACCGCGCTCCGGCTTACATCCCGCACGGACCGACTGGCCCGATCAAGCTGCAAGATCACGGCAACCCGATGCGCTTCCGCAATATCTGGATCAGACCTCTTAACAAATAATCATGCGACAGCATCCTTCCATTCAACACATTGCAGCCGTGATCCTGGTGGTCACGGCTGCGGCATTTGCTCAAACGCCAACCAAAAAGCCTTCGGCGACCGGCCACACGATCGAGCCATTGCCAAAACTGCTTTCGCTGCGCGAACAAACCGCCGTCCGCGAGCAATGGCTGAAAAAGCGCCTGGAAACTTTGTTGCTGCCGATGATGCGGCGGCACGGCGTTTCGATGTGGATTGTCACCACAGAAGAATTCCATCCTGACACCATCGCTGAATACATCGCCCCGCCGATTCCTTATGTGGGTCGCCGAGACTTTTTCATCTTCGCCGACCGGGGCACAGACAAGCTGGAACGCTTCGCGCTGGTGCGCTATCCCGAAGAACATCTGAAGTATCACTACGAAGTCCTGAACCCGCCCGGCAACCAGATCGCCGCCACACTCAAGAAACTTGTCGAAGAACGTCAGCCGAAAACCATTGCCTTGAATATGGGCGGCACACGCGGCGCAACAAACG
Source organism: uncultured Heliomicrobium sp. (assembly GCA_964570175.1). Classification (GTDB taxonomy): domain Bacteria; phylum Acidobacteriota; class Blastocatellia; order RBC074; family RBC074; genus RBC074. The sequence goes on from CAZMXG010000025.1 coordinate 57,373, forward strand.
GACTGACCTACGACGCGCACAAATTCCTGACCGAAACGCTGGGCGAAGAATTTGCCAAACGCTTTATTTCCGCCGCTCCCCTGATTATCGAATATCAGGACACGCGCTTGCCCGAAGAGCTGGAGCATTATCGAACTGCTGTAGCTGTGACGGACATCCTGACGCAGCGCGCTTTTTCTAATGAAGTCATCACGCCCGGCAAAACCACTGTCGGCGATGTGCGCTGGTGGTTGCTTCAACAGGTCAACAACCTGGGCCTCGGCGTATGGTTTCAGCCAGACCTGCGCGTGCAGCGGCAAAACCGCGACACGGGCAAAACACAGCAATTCCTGAGCGTTGCCGATGAAGCCGTCGTGCTGGAACGCGGCGATTGCATCCACGTGGATTTCGGGCTGAATTACATGGGCTTCAGCACCGATTGGCAAAAGCACGCGTACCTGTTGAAACCCGGCGAAAAAGACGCGCCCGAAGGACTGAAGAAAGCGCTCGCCAATACCAACCGGCTGCAAGACATTTTGTTCAAACACGCCCGTGCGGGAATGAGCGGCACAGAGGTTTACGAAGCAACGATGGCCGACTGCAAACGTGAAGGCATCGAAGCGATGATCTATTCGCATTCCGTCGGCACGCAAGGCCACGCGCTCGGTGCCAGCATTGATTTTCGCCGTCCGGGAAGCGGGCCGAAAGAATTGCTGCGGCTGGGTTCGTACACTTCGATTGAGCTGAATACTTCGACGCCCGTTACGGAATGGGGCGGGCAGAAAGTCACAATCATGGGTGAAGACGATGCCGTAATGACCGAACAAGGTTTTCAGTGGTTTCGTCCGCGCCAAACGCAGTTTTATTTGATTCGATAGCAGTTTCCCGAATCTTTGGAGGAAAACTTCATGTCGGATAATCCCCCGCCGTCTCTGAGTTTTGCTGATGCTTCACCGGAAGGTACACCGGCATCGCCCGCTTATATTGATGCAGTCAATGCCGCAAGGTTCGTCAAAGGATTCGGCATTACGGCCCTGGTTTATTCGCTGACCACCGTTTGCGGAATAGGCTTGCTGAGTGGCGGCATCGGACTTGGGGTGGGCCTGTTCATCCTTCGATATGACAGCGCAACTTATTACAAGTATTTGGGAATTGCTGTGATCGTAATGGCGCTGGTCGGTGCCGCCATTCCGCTTGGAGTTTTTATTTGCCCCATCGTTTTGTCCGGCGCGGTTTTATGGAAAGGCGTCGAAATTTTGCGTTTGTTATCCCGCGAAGGGCAAGGCGATGATGATTGGCAAACCACCCGCACACGCGCGGTGATTGGCACGATTACAAGTGGAGTCGGCGTGGCGATCAGTCTGGTCTTATTGTTATTGTCCATCATTGCAATGATCCTGCTCGCTTCGAAAAGATTTCCGCAAAGCTAACCAGACATTGGAAGGTACTTCAATGAAGAATCAACCCAACAACCTGCTTCAAGACGTTACGCGCCGCCATTTTTTCAAACAAGCCGCCGGATTCGGCATTGGCTCGATGGCGCTGGCTTCGCTGATGAACGACCGGCTGCTGGCGGATGACAGGCCAATTGCGCCGCACTTTGCTCCTAAAGCCAAGCGGGTGATTTATCTGTTCATGGCTGGAGCGCCGTCGCAACTGGATATGTTCGATTACAAACCGGCGCTGCAAAAACACGATGGCCAGCCGATTCCTGAAGAGTTCATCAAAGGTGAACGCTTTGCGTTTATTCAAGGCAGACCGAACCTGCTGGGCACGCCGTTCGAGTTCAAAAAGTACGGCAAGTCCGGGCAGGAAATGTGCAATCTGTTGCCGCATCTGGCCCGGCACGCTGACGACATAGCCATCGTGCGTTCGATGAAAACCACGCAGTTCAATCACGCTCCGGCGCAGATTTTGTTGGCGACCGGCCATCAGATTCCCGGTCGTCCGAGCATGGGAGCTTGGTTGAGTTACGGCCTGGGCAGCGAAAACAAAGACCTGCCTGCTTTCGTCGTTCTGCTTTCGGGCGAAAACAATCCCGACGGCGGCAAGTCTTGCTGGGGCAGCGGCTTTTTGCCGACCGTGCATCAGGGCGTCGAGTTTCGCTCGAAAGGCGAACCAGTCTTGTTCGTCAACAACCCCGAAGGCATTAGCAGCGGCGTGCGCCGCCAATCGCTGGACGCGATTCGAGACTTG
>CAZMXG010000026.1:0-58466 GCA_964570175.1 uncultured Heliomicrobium sp.
GGCACATCACGGGCGAAGTGTTAGCGGTAGATGGCGGCTGGCATTTGAGCTAATAAAATCTATGAAAGAACAACCTCTCAGAACTACTGTCATCGGCAGCTATCCGTTTCCCGGCTGGCTGGAATTTGCCTGCCAGCATCTGGATCAGTTTGGAGAAGCCGACCGCGTCGAATTGCAGGAAGATGCCGTCATCGCCGCCATTCACGATCAATTTGCCGCCGGGCTTGATGTCATCACCGATGGCGAACAGACGCGCCTGGATTTCAATCTGTCGTTTTATGGCTTTCTGGAAGGCATTGAGCTCGAACCCGCGCAGCCACGGCGCTTCGGCCCACCCGCGCATGACCAACGTGGCAAGCACAAAATCACGGGTGAACTGGCAGCCTTGCGCGGACTCGGCGTGGTTGAAGAATGGCAGCGACTCGAACGACTGGCACAATTCAAAATCCAAAATTCAGAATCCAAAATCACTCTGAAAGCGAGCGTGCCTGGCCCATACACACTCAGCGGCAGATTGGTTCCAAACACCCAGTACCCGGATCGGTTCGCCATCACCGAAGCTTTGATCCCAATCGTCCGCGCCGAACTGGAAGCGCTGGTTGCCGCCGGTTGCCAGGAAATCACTGTGGATGAGCCTTCGATGAGCTGTTACGCACATCGCGAAGACCCACGCCGGTTCGTAGACATTTTCAATCGCACGGTGGTTTCGGTTGCTGGTCGCTGCCGGTTGTCCACGCATTTGTGCTTCGGAAATTACAAAGGCCGGGCGGTTGGATTGCGGCGATATGCACCCATGTTTCCGGCGTTTTTGGACATGCATGTGGACGAATTCCATCTGGAAATGGCCAGCCGCGAATTCGCTGAACTCGAAATCATCGCGGAGATCGCCCAGCAAAAAGACGTCGCGGTTGGCATTGTGGACGTAAAAAGCTATTACATTGAATCCATTGCCGACATTGCTGATCGAGTTCGCCGCTGTTTGGAATTCGCGCCCGCCGAACGCTTGTCGTTCGCGCCGGATTGCGGATTAAGCCAGACGGCACGCTGGGCTGCGCGGCAGAAACTGAACAATATGGTCGCTGGCGTGAAGCTGGTGAAAAAGGAGCTTGGATTTTGACGACCGAACTGGTCAAACCCGTTTTATCTGGTGAGAAGTTTTTGGCGGACGTGAAAAGGTCCAGCCAGGAAGCGGATGAATTTCATTTGTGGTGGCTGGGGCAAGCAGGATTTTTGCTGCAATGGAACGGCCACCATTTGCTGTTTGATCCCTATCTATCGGATTCGCTGACGAAAAAATACGCGGCGACCGACAAACCGCACGTGCGTATGACAGAACTTGTTATTGATCCCGCTCGACTGGATTTCATTGATGTGGTGACATCCACGCACAACCACACGGATCATCTGGATCACGAAACCTTGTGGCCTTTAATGAAGGCAAATCCGAATTTGCAGTTGGTCATTCCCGAAGCCAATCGCGAATTTGTCGCCGACCGGTTGAAATGCGATCCAGCCTGGCCTGTTGGCTGCGACGACGGGGTCACTGTCATGCTGGACGAATTCGAGATTACAGGATTGGCTGCCGCACACGAAGATCTTGAATATGACGAAGCGGGGCGCTGCAAGAACCTGGGTTATATTGTCAGCTTCGATAACTTTACGATCTATCACGCCGGAGACAACAAGGGCTTTGACGGAATGGCCGAAGAGTTGTTGGCGCTGGTTGGGAATCGGAAAATTGATGTGGCGCTGTTACCGATCAATGGCCGCAAGCCCGAACGCCGCGTGCCGGGAAATTTCTGGGGGCACGAAGCCGCCAAGTTTGCCAAAGACATTGGCGCGCGACTGGCGATTCCAATGCACTATGAAATGTTTACCTTCAACACTGAAACGCCGGATGAATTCGCCACCACGTGCGAGCAGTTAAATCAAGCGTTCCGCGTGTTGAAATGCGGCGAACGATTTAGCAGTAAGCAGTAATAGAATTTGAAAACTTTCTCCCACGAAGGCACACAAAGATGCACGAAGGGAAAATCTTTAGACAGGATTTACAAGATTCAACAAGATGGAACGGCTGATTGAATCAAGTTGAAGCCAATCCTGCACAATCTTGTAAATCCTGTCTTCTCTTTTCTTCGTGTTTCTTTAGTGTCGCTTCATGGGGGAAATCTTCTTGGTAGGTTTTTTCATGCAAGCAGACTATTTAGACGGCCTGAACGCGCAGCAGCGTGAAGCCGTCACCACAATCGAAGGCCCCGTTTTGATTCTGGCCGGAGCCGGAAGCGGCAAAACGCGCGTCATCACGTTTCGCATCGCACACATGATCGAAACCGGCGTGCGCCCGGACAATATTCTGGCCGTCACCTTCACCAACAAAGCCGCAGGCGAAATGAAAGAGCGTGTGGAAAAGCTGCTGGAAGGGAAGCCGCGACAAAGCTCGCCGTTGCTTTCGACCTTCCACTCTCTGTGCGTTCGCATGTTGCGGCGCGATATTGAAAAGCTGGGCAAAGGCTACACGCGAAGCTTCACAATTTACGATTCCGACGACCAGCAAAAGCTGCTGCGCGCTTGCATCAAAGATTGCGGGTTTGATGACAAACAAATCACCGCGCGACAGGCGCAAACCAACATCAGTGGTGCCAAAAATCGCGGTGAAGATCCGGAAATCTTCGCGCTGAAGGCCGAAAACTCGATTGATTCAAAACGTCCGCAAATTGCGCGCGTCTATTCGCTTTACGAACAGAGGCTGCAATCTTCGAACGCGCTGGATTTCGACGATCTGTTGATTCGCACGGTGCAACTGCTGCGGACTTCGGAAGAGGCGCGGCGTTATTACCAGAACCGGTTTCGCCATGTGATGGTGGACGAATTCCAGGACACCAACGGCATTCAATACAGTTTATGTAAGCTCATGGTCGAAGGCGACATTGCGTTGAATCTGGCTACGCGCCCGGACGATTTCTGGCACAACCGCAGCCTGTGCGTTGTGGGGGACGAAAATCAGTCCATCTACAAATTCCGCGGTTCGGATTTCAACATCATTTTGAATTTCGAGCGCGACTTTCCCGGCACGCGCACCATCAAACTGGAAGACAATTACCGCTCGACGGCGCGCATTCTGGACGCTGCAAACAAAGTCATTGCCAACAATTCTCAGCGATTCGACAAACGGCTTCGCGCCAATGCCGCCGAAGGCGAAAAGATTCGTTATGCACAGGTTTACGACGGCGAATCGGAAGCGCGGTGGATCACAGACAAAATCACCGAACACCTGAACCGTGAACCGAAGCTGAAAGCCGCCGTGTTGTATCGCACCAACGCGCAATCCCGCTCGTTTGAAGAAGCCTGCCGCCGGTCCGCGCTTCGTTACAATCTGGTCGGAGGATTTAGTTTTTACGAACGCGCCGAAGTCAAAGACGTCATCGCGTACCTGAAGCTGGCGACGAATCCTGACGATTCGATTGCCTTGCAGCGCGTCATCAATACGCCGCCGCGCGGGATCGGCAAAGCCACGCTGGACGAAATTGATCGCCAGGCCAAGGCCTTAAGCGCTTCGCATTGGCAAGCGATCTCTGCCGTCATCGAACAGAGCACCTTGCAAGCCCGCGCCATCAATTCGCTAAAAGCCTTTCGGGAAGTTGTCACCCAGTTGATCGAAAAAGCGAAAAACACGGCCATTCCGATTGCCGACGTTGTCAAAGCGGCAGTGATTGATACCGGTTACGAGTTGATGCTGAAAGAAGAGCGCACCGAAGAATCCGAAGGCCGATTGCTGAACCTGGACGAACTCGTCAACGCCGCCGCTGAATCCGACACGCGCGGAGAAACCTTGCGCGATTTTTTGGATCATGCGGCTTTGGTTTCCGACACAGACCAATACAAAGCCGAAGCCGAGGTCACGCTGATGACCATGCACGCGGCCAAAGGCCTGGAATTTCCGCTGGTGTTCATCGCGGGCTTGGAAGAAAACCTGTTTCCGCATTCGCGCGCCAGCGACAATCAGGCGGAACTCGAAGAAGAGCGCCGGCTTTGTTACGTCGCCATCACGCGAGCTGAAAAATATCTGTACCTGACTCACGCCATGAAGCGGCGGGTTTACGGCGAAGAAATCGCTTCAGAACCGTCGCGCTTTTTGAACGAATTTCCTGTTGAACTGATCGAAGATTTGTCGAAAGGGCCAAGCTGGTTGCGCTTTGCCAACCGTGTTTCGACCAAAGAAAACTTGGCGGCGATTGATGCGCTGACCGGAAAAGCAACGCCGCCCGTCAAACGCACCAGCAATTTTCAGGGACAGACTTACAACAGTCGAGACAGCGTCAACGAATTTTTCAAGCGGCAGGGCCTCAAAATGGACGCGGAACCAGCAAAGTCCAAACTGGTGAAACGCGATTCCAGCGAAAGTCCGCGCAGTGCATCCAGTTCTGGCAGTTCTGGCAGTTCTGGCAGTTCTGGCAGTTCTGGCAGTTCCAATAGCTCCGGCGGTTCCGGAAAGTTCAAGGTTGGCACACGTGTTCGCCATTCCAAATTCGGCGTCGGTCTAATCATTAAAACTGAAGGCGAAGGCGACAACGTCAAACTGACCATCAACTTTCCCGGCTACGGGCAGAAGAAGATGGTGGAAAAGTTTGCTGGGCTGGAAAAGGCTTGATGAATGAAGCATGACAATGAGCGCTTAATCTGAAAATCAAATCATCATCCTGGCTGGCATAAACGGTGCAGGCGAAACGACGCTCGCCCCGCATTTGCTGCGAGACAGGCTTGGGTTGCTGGAATATGTAAACGCCGACACAATTGCTCAAGGGTTGTCGGCGTTTCAGTCGGAGCAGGCAGCGTTTGAAGCCGGACGAATTATGCTCAAACGGTTACGCGACCTGGCCGGACAGCGAAAGAATTTTGCGTTCGAGACGACTTTGGCGACGCGATCTTATGCTGGCTGGCTTGATGGACTTCGCAAAGATGGTTGGCGAGTCAATTTGGTTTTCATCTGGTTGAATAACCCTGAGCTTGCGGTTGAGCGCGTCAGGCAGCGCGTGGCTTCAGGCGGCCACAACATTCCAGAAGAATCTATTCGACGACGTTACCGCAGAGGTGTCGAATAGATTCTTCTCGCTTATCAATCGTTGGCCGATAGTTGGTCGGTCTATGACAATTCCATTTCGCCTAATCCGATTTTGATAGCTAGAGGGCAAAAGCTGAATGAAAACATCCTGCGCCACGATTGGTGGCTGAAGTTTCGTGAGGTAGCTAAATGAAGCAAGAACCTTCGATACCGGAAAATCTGTTTTTCACACATGCCGTAGAAATAGAAGAAATCTTTCGTCTGGCTGTTAGAGAAGAACTGCTTAAACACAAAAAGCTGGGGCATTCAATTGCAACTTCGCAAGATGGAAAGGTCGTTGTTCTCTCGGCTGAAGAGATTCCAGTTGATGACGGAAACAGGTTTGTGCCGCGGCCGACAGAGAGCGATATAGTTTGACGCTCCCTACCGGTCGCGGTACTGACTTCAAGGCAGGGAAAAGATGACGATTGTTGAAGATCCTGCGGGAACCTGCCAGAACCCAGAAGCGCTGCCCGAAGCTGCCGCCACGTATTGTTTACCGTTGATCGCGTAAGTAATCACGCCGCCGTTCATGGCTCCGCCCGTGTTGAACCGGTTCAACACTTTGCCGGTCTTGGCGTCCAGCGCCAGAAAATCTCCGGTCAGTTCACCTGTGAAAATCAAATCCGCCGATGTCGTTGTTACCGCAGCCAGCATCGGTTTTGCCGATTCATACTTCCACGCAACTTTGCCAGTCGAAGCATCAACCGCCGTCAACCAGCCGCGCGCTTTGTCCGGAGGGTCGGCGACGTGCATGCCGCCCATATAAATTTGTCCGGCGACAAAGCGGGCTTCGGTTGCTTCTCGGAATGTACCGCACCAATCCACGGCATTGACGTACAGCATATTCGTTCCGGGATTGAAGGCTGGGCCGTTCCATTGCACTCCGCCCAGCACGCCCGGACAAACGCGAATGGCTTCGGTGGATTTCAGCGGGACTTCGGTGTTCAGCCGGGTTGTGACGGGGACTTCGTACAAATGCTCTTTGGTTTCGCGATCCAGGACGTGCATTAACCCGTCTTTGCCACTGACGGCGACCAGTTTGCGCTTTTTGCCGCCGACGGTGGAATCGAACAGCGGGCTGACCTGCGTGGTGTCGTAATCGTGCGTGTCGTGGGGATGCGCCTGGTAGTACCACTTCATTTTTCCGGTGCGCACGTCCAGCACCAGCATGGTGTTGGTGTAAAGGTTCGCGCCTTCGCGGTTGTCGTCGTGAAAATCCGGCGCGGGATTGGCAACCGGGACGTAAAGCAATCCCGCCGCAGCGTCCAGCGACATCGGAGCCCAAACGGCTCCACCGCCATGCGCCATCACGTCTTTGTTGCTCCAGGTTTCCGAACCCGGCTCGCCCGGTTTGGGAATTGTGTTAAATCGCCAAATCAGTTCGCCGTTTTCCAAATTGAAGGCGCTGACCCAGCCAGGCACGCCCTGTTCGCTGATGCCCAAACCGAGCAGGATCAGATTCTCAAAAATCACCGGAGCCATGTTGAATGAGCCTTCGTTTTTGGACGATTCAACGATTTTCTTTACCCAAAGCTCCTTGCCAGTTTCCATGTCCAGGGCGAATAGGTAGCCGTCCGTAGTGCCGCGAACAACGCGCCCATCTTTGATGGCAACGCCGCGATTCGGCGGCCAGATTTCAATCGAACGCGGACGCCAATCGTGCCGCCATTTGCGTTTGCAGTTGGTCGCATCAATCGCAATGGTTGAATTGCTGGTCGTCAGATACATCACGCCGCGATAGACCAGCGGATTGGTGTGAAAGGACTTTGTATCGCTGGCTTGATACAAACACGCCGGGCGAAGACTGGCGACGTTGCGTTGATTGATTTGCTTCAGGTCAACGAAGCGCTGCCCGCCGTAATCGTGATTCGACACCAGCCAATCGGTCGAATTTGTCACTGCGGAGTTTAGTTCCGTTTGTGTCGGGAATTTTGCCGCAGGACTTCCGGCGGGAGCGGAAGTCTTTGCATCGTTCGCCTGAGCGGCAACAGCGTTTTCTTTGGAAGTACGCTGCGCTTCGATCGTCAACTTTTTCAGAACCGCCGGGTCAGCTTTCAATTCCTGAGCGCCGGATTTGTATCCATTCGCCTTGAGCATGAAGGCGACGACGTCAATGTATTCCTGATCTTTCAGCGTTCCGGCTGCGCCGTATGGCATCTGGGTTTTGGTGATGTAGTAAAGATCATCAACGGATTTACCAGCCCACTTCGCCGTGAACTTACCGCCAATCAGAGCCGCCGCCGTTCCGTTGTCCAGTTGATTGCCGTGACATTTGCCGCATTTGCTGTCGTATAGCGCCTGTCCGCGCGCGGCTTGCGCGTCAGTAAACAGGCCATTTGGTTGCGCCAGCGAAACCGGCTGTTTCAACGTGGACAAAAGGCAGAAAGCGAGAAGGCAAAGCGAGAAGCTGACAGCCAGCTTGCCGTGATTCGTTGATGGAATGGTCATGGTACGAGCCTCCGGGTTTGCGGAAACATTGTTTCTTATTTTGCGACTGCTGGTGAACTTGAGTGGGCGTCAGCCTGCCGCCGTATGCGGGGCTTGTCAAGATTTCGGCGGCAAAATGGCAAACAAAAAGGACAAAGAACGCACACTCAATCGAGCCATTGGTTCTTTGCCCTCTGTCTAACTTGGTACAGGTTCCGCGCTAATCCACTTTTGCCGGTTCCAGTTTGGGTGCCAGCAGGTGAACGATCAGCAGCGCCACGACGTAAGAGGACCCTGCAATAATAAAGATCGGAACGTAGCTGCCGGTGGTGGTCAGAACCCAGCCGACGACTTTGGAAATGAGCATCCCGCCAATCGCTCCGGCCATTCCACCGAGTCCCACAACCGATCCGACCGCTTTGCGGGGGAACATATCTGACGCTGTCGTGAATAGATTTGCTGACCAACCCTGATGCGCCGCTGCTGCCAGACCAACCAGTAAAATCGCCACCCAGGGATTTGGAGCTTTGGCTGCGAATGCCACGGGCACAACGGACAAGGCGCAAACCAGCATGGCCGTTTTTCGGGCTTTGTTGATTTCCCAGCCGCGTTTGATCAACGTGGAGGACATCCAGCCGCCAGCCACACTACCAATGTCTGCAATCAGATAAACGATAATCAGCGGTAAACCGACGTTTTTCAGGTCAATGCCATAATTCTTGTTCAGAAAATCCGGCAGCCAGAACAGCCAGACCCACCAGATGGGATCGGTCAGGAATTTTCCGAGGGCGAATGCCCACGTTTGGCGGTGAGGAACCAATGATGCCCACGGAACCGGCGTAATGGTGTCGGGCGGATCGCTTTGAATATGTTTGCGCTCTTCTTCCGTTAATCGGGGATGTTCTTCCGGGCGCTTATAAAGCCACAGCCAGAAAATCAGCCATAGGAAACCGATCAACCCGGTGACAATAAACGCCCATTTCCAACCCCAACGTAACGTCACAAAGGGCACAAGAGCAGCGGCAACCAGAATTCCCACGTTGGTTCCAGCATTGAAAATGCCGGTAGCCAGGGCGCGCTCTTTTTTCGGAAACCATTCCGCGACGGTTTTGATCGAAGCCGGAAAGTTACCTGCTTCGCCCAAACCCAGCGCAAGCCGCGCGGCGATGAATCCGCTGACAGAGGACGCAAACGCGTGCAACATTGCCGCCACGCTCCAAAAGATGACCGAAACGGAAAAGCCTTTTCGCGTGCCCAACCAATCCATCACGCGTCCAGAAATCAACAGCCCGGCGGCATAGGCAGTTTGGAAGGCAAACACGACCCAGCTATACCCATTTTCGTCCCAGATGCCTTCTTTTTGCAGCGTCGGTTTCAGCGTCGCGATAACCTGGCGATCAAGATAATTGATCGTCGCCGCGAAAAAGAGCAGGGCGCAGATATACCATCGCAGGTGTTTGATCTTGGCGACCGCTGCCGAAGCCGCAACGCCCACAGTCTTAGCTTGCCGTTCCATGGAGCCTCCGAGTTGTTGGACTGGTTTCCGTCAGGAAAAAGAGGGTTGAAAAAAAGCGCGCGTAGCATAGTTGAGCGTTGACACTTGGGCAACTGTCAAGCTCACTATTATGCCGGTTTTATCTGGAGACAAGATAAAGACTTGGGTGCTAAGCTCATAATAAATATAAGCCAAAATGGAACGTAATCGGAACATTCTACGCCCCAAACACGATTTCAAGATCAAACGATGCTTTGTTTTTGGCAAACTTTCCATAATGCGTCCCAAATAACATCATATCCATATAAGTAATTACCAAAATTATTATTCGTTCGTATTGTGGATAAGTCATCAAAGCCAGATTTTTCGAGCAATTCTCGTAAGGTTAAAACCACACTTTTGAAATGGTCAGGATTGATCCTATTTTTTTTGGTACTGTCAAAAGTCGCCAATTCCGAAGCTACTTTTACTTTGACATCATTGTTGCTATTAGTCCTTAGCGCATCCAAGAATGCTTCCACAACTCGCTCGCCGCCGATATGAGCCAAGGCAGATGTCGCATTCATTCGCATCTGAGTGTCATCGTCTGTTTTCAGAATCTCTAGCAATGCTTCCAGTGCTCGCTCGCCGCCGATATGACCCAAGGCAGATGTCGCATTCCTTCGCACCTGAGCGTCATCATCTGTTTTCAGAACCTCTAGCAATGCTTCCAGTGCTCGCTCGCCGCCAATCCGACCCAATATAGATACCACGTCCCTTCGTACCTCCTCGGCGTCGTCTATTTTCAGAGTCTCTAGCAATGCTTCCAGTGCTCGCTCGCCGCCAATCCGACCCAAGGCAAATGCCGTGTTCGTTCGCACTTGAGCGTCGTCATCAGTATTCAGAGCCTCCAACAATACGTCCAGCGCTCGCTCGCCGCCGATCAGGCCCAAGCCAGATGTCGCATTCATTCGCGTCTGAGTGGTATTATCTGGTTTCAGGGCCTTCGACAATCCTTCCAGCGCTCGCTCTTCGCCAATCTTAACTAAGGCAGATGCCGCGTTCCTTCGCACATACACATCGTCGTCTGTTTTTAGAGTCTCCAATAATCCTTCCACCGCTCGCTCGCTGCCAATCTGGCCCAAGGCAGATACCGATTTCATTCGCACTTGAGCGTCGTCATCTGTAATCAGGGCCTCAAATAATGCTTCCAGCGCTCGCTCGCCACCAATTTGGCCCAAAGCAGATGTCGCGTTCCTTCGCACATCGGTATGGCCGTCTGTTTTCAGAGCCTCCAACAATCCCCCCACCGCGCGCTCCCCGCCAATCTGGCCCAAGGCAGATGCCGCCTTCCTTCGCACATCGGCATCGTCGTCCGTTTTTAAAGCCTCCAACAATCCCCCCACCGCGCGCTCCCCGCCAATCTGTCCCAAGTCAGATGCCGCCTTCCTTCGCACATCGACATCGTCGTCCGTTTTCAAAGCCTCCAACAATCCCCCCACCGCGCGCTCCCCGCCAATCCGAATCAAAGTATATGCTGCGTCCCTTCGCACCTGAGCGTCGTCGTCTTTTTTCAGAGCCTCCAATAATATGTCCAGCGCTCTCTCGCCGCCAATCCGACCCAAGGTATCTGCAGCGTCCCTTCGCACATCGGCATCGTCGTCCGTTTTCAAAGCCTCCAACAATCCCCCCACCGCGCGCTCCCCGCCAATCCGACCCAAGGCAGATGCCGCGTTCCTTCGCACATACACATCGTCGTCTGTTTTTAGAGCCTCCAACAATCCTTCCACCGCTCGCTTTCCCCCGATCCGTCCCAAGGCAGATGCCGCGTTCATTCGCACATATGCGTCGTCTATTTTCAGCACTTCCAACACTCTTACCACCGCTCGCTCTCCACCAATCTGGCCCAAGGCAGATACCGCATTCATTCGCACATAGGCGTCGCCGTCTTTCAGGGCCTCCATCAATCCTTCAACCGCTCGCTCGCCGCCAATCGAAATCAAAGTATCTGCCGCATACCTTCGCACAGCGGCGGCGGCGTCTGTTTTTAGAGCCTCCAACAATCCTTCCAGTGCTCGCTCGTCACCGATCTGGCCCAAGGCAGATACCACGTTCCTACGCACATCTGCATCGTCGTCCGTTCTCAGGGCCTCCAGCAATCCTTCCAGAACTCGCTCGCCGCCAGTCCGGCCCAATGTAGATACCACGTCCCTTCGTACCTCCTCAGCGTCGTCTTTTTTCAGAGCCTCTAGCAGCGCTTCCAGCGCTCGCTCGCCCCCGATCCAACCCAAAGCTTCTACCGCGACCATTCGCACTTCGTAGGCGTTGTTTGTTTTCAGGGCCTCCAATAAACTTTCGACTGCATCGGCTTCGGCATCACTGCCCTTGAGGTAGCCGATTCGATCTTGGATATATTTCCTTAAAACCACGAACTTTCTGCCAGCTTGCTCGCTGATGTAGCAATCAATCAGTCTTTTCATTATTAAGCGGCGAAATTCGGTTTCTACCGAGGCGCAATCTCCGATGCATTGCGCGGCAAAAAGTAAGTCACGATGTAACACGTCTTCATATACACTAGATTTGTACTCTGTCTCTTTAGCGTTTTCTCCTCCTGAAATAATCGCGGTGCGGATCAATTCAGCCGCTTCATCGGGATAATCTTTGCTGAGATACCCAACAGCCAGCAGGGTTACTTCTTCCCATCGTGGCTGATGGCGGAACTGATGAATTAGCTTTGCGGCCTCCATGCGTGAGCGCAGTAGGTATCTTGCCGCGAAATACTCTTCAAAGGTCAGATGCATAAAGCCGTAATAAGTCGGGGCGCGTTCGACAAACAGCCCTGTGTGCTCACGCACCCGGCGGAGGAAATCATCAACAGCTTGTGGAATATCTGGGTGATCCTCTGTAACCCCGCGTCGTTTAGCTAAAAAAACGGTCAGCTTATCTTTGACCTCACCTTCGCTGGCCACGCCGCGCGGCTTTTCGCTGTGCATCCAAAAAGCCAGAGGCGCGAGAATCTGCATTGCTTCCGTTTCTTGAATAATGACACCAGAGGGAATACCACGCGCCAATTGCCAATCTTCGAGCAGCGTCTTCGCCGCCAACTCGTACAATTCTACGCGGCGGTTAGGCAAGCGCGCCCCATTGCGATGTATCAATGCCAAAATTGTCAACATCAGCGGATTCGATGCCAGGCGTTTGACACCGTCGCTTCCTCTTACTGAATTCAAAATACCTTCAATTTCGATCTGGGCTCGGCGTTTAATCTCGCTTTCGTCAGCTTCGGGCGCATGAAATTTTTCCGCTGCTCTGCACCAGCGATTGAGAAATGTTACGATTTGATTCATCTCCAGCTCTCGCAAAACGAATAGCGAGAGTGAAGCATCAAGCGGAGACTCGCGATACCCAGCAATGCGACTGGTGATAATCACCCGGTTGCGCTTATCAATAGCAGAGATAAAACCTTCGATCTCTCGAGCAATCAAAGAACGATCCATTCGGTCAACGATTTCGTCCAAACCATCAAGCAGCACAAGCGAGCTACCTGAACATAGATTTTTATGAAAAAGCTTGGCTAAGGCTTCGCTGGGAGCATCCAGATTTGTAAAGGAGTGAGGTAGATAATCGCGCAAGTGCAGGTTGCGATCCTTCGCAAAAGCATCAGCATAATCAGCAACCCGCATCAAGATTGGCAGCTGAGTTTTGCCATAGTTATTCCCTTCTTTATCGCAGACTGTCAGCATTCCATCACGGTGAGCACGAGAAAATTGCAGTGCAAGAAAGCGCATCAAAGTGGTTTTACCTGCACCTGGGTCGCCTAGTAAAACGATTCGTGTTTGTTCGCGGACAGCTTTGGCCAGCTCAACATTTTGTGTGCGTGGTGACCGGTCGAAAAAAGCCCGCGTATAAGGATCATCGAGTAGCGCTTCAGTCCACTCTTCGCCAGCGGAAAACATCCGGCGATCTATTTGATCCTGCCGTGCTTCGCGCTCGGCTTTGAGCGTGACAAAAACTTCTTCCAAGGGAAGAGAGATGGAACGTCGCGTTTGCATTATGCCGCGCGGGTCAAGATACTTGTTACGCTGGATGATGAAATCCAGATATTTGCCCAGCAAGTCCGTATCATCTGCTGCATAAGGTTCAGCTTGTTCTTTTGTTTTTGGCAGAGAGCGTATGTAGTTCGTTAGATGGGTACGAACTACTGTTTCAAATTTTGCCTTGCCGATGTAAGGCCACCACAAACCTTGTTTATCAAAGTTTTGCTTAAATTCCAGAACCTGCCCCCATTGATCAGTATCTGCTTTTGACTGGGGAGTGTATGGACTCTGATTGAAGTAAATGAAAACTTGCGGAGAGCGTTTCTCCTTCCACGCTTCGCATGCCATAGCGATTTCATGTTCTGTGCCCGTTTTACCATCTAGCGTCGGAGTCCCAAAGCGTCTCCAAAAAATCCCGATAAGCAAATCGCAATCAGTGATCTTCAAAATCGTATCAATCAATCCTTGCGGCCCCTCAGCGTGAAATCCGGGATGCGCATCTGTTTCCCAGCGAGAAAGCACCAGTTGCAATCCACGATCACCGGCAATGCCGCGATTCAATTCCTCAATGACTTTCGGAAGAACATCACGTTCGGCTTGAACATCGCCTGGCGAGGCAACCACGATACGCAGGATTTTTACTTGTTCCATAGCTTCTGCCTATTAGCCATTTGACGGTGTTTTTTTAAGCTTCTTTACAGCTTCGGGTATCTTTGACTGATTGATGCGTGTGACAGTTGGACAACTGCCAAGCGCGCTTTTTCTTAGTTTTTATCTCTTTAACAAAGAAAAGGTTAAAGGTTTAAAGGAGTTAAGCCCAAACCAAACCGGAACTTAATCGGTACATTCAACACTAACAAGGAATATATTTCCTATCCGATAATCTGGACGAATGCCACAGAAATCCCATTTCAAACTAGGAGAGTGGATAGCTAAATAAAGCACTGTCGAACCAACTCGCGAAGAATTGTTTGTCCAACTTCTACCACAAATTCTTCGTCACTGTTAGACATCACATATTCCCCGATCCGACTGTGTGCTATTGAACAACGAATCCGAAACACCCAATAGCAAGCTATTTCCTTGATAAATTCTTCATAGTTAGCCTGAAATACAGTGGGATTATTCTTATTCTTAGTTAGCACATTATGAGTCGCTGCATTATTAACGGAGAAGCCTCCCGACGTAAGCATAGCCAAAAATTCAGACCGCTTTTTGCTTAAAGGATTGGATTCTTTACCGTAATTGAAGAACAAAACATCAGCCATGCTTATATATTCAGGCTTTGCTGTGACGCTGTTTAGAGATTTTTCAATAGCAGTAGCATCCCGGCATCGGCGTTTAACAATGTCATCCAGACGATCAATATCATTTCGTCGGTAATTTGAAAGTAGCTGCCCAATACCTTTTAAATCGGAAGGCAATGAACGAATATCTGAAACAAGGTCATAGTCGAAAAGAAGTTCAAGCAGGTGATACTGCTTTAAAAAGCGTTCAAACCCAAAGGGCTGAACAATTGATCGCACCAAGTTTTCTTCGTGATGGGCGGTTGGGGCTCTCAAGTCTCTAAATGCGGTAATAGAAGTTAGTCTGGACGTATATCCATTCAAGTAGCTTATGCCTGAATTGGCGTGCAAAAATTCGCCCCAGACTGAGCTATAAGGCATGTAGCTTTGCACATATTCATCATAGCGACTTTCGTTTACGACAAAGTAATTCTTTCTAAAGCTGTATGGATGACCATACTGCTCACGCGGAATTTCTGTTAAGTAAGCGAGGTACATTGTTTCTGATGCACTACTTAGGTTGACATCAGAATCCTTGTATACACATAAAACACCCAACTGCCCCCCTGCTTCATCATCGACCTGTATTTCAGTGTCAGATGCATACACGCTTGAGACAGCGTCAAGCGGAAGGGCAATTTGCCCATCCACACAAAGGTGTCCATTCACTGTGGAAAATAATTTTCCAGACCTAATCTGAGTTGGTTGATTGTTTTGTACCCAATCAATATCCGCTTCTATCATTTGCTTTCACTCAGCTTCACTAGCCCAATATTCGCTTAGAGGTCGTTGGCCTTCATCACGAAAATATTCTTTGAACGCAGATACCATCAGCTTCCGCGTTGCGAAACCAATATTTACACGTCGCGGATTGAATCCATCTTGGATGCTAAGTAGAGTGATAAGGCCCAGAGGATCAGAACCGATGGCTGCGCTTTTTAGTACTTGGCCAAGTTTTTGAATAGCGTTGTTAATTCGTTCTATCCTTTCTGGGATCGAACCAAAATCAGCAACTGCGGCAAAAAACGCATTGATAACATTTTCACTTCCAAACCACTGAAAGCCGCTAGGAAGCCCCTTGTCTCTGTCCCCATCGTATATACGACAGACCTCTTCATCTAGAGCGGAATAACAGGCAAGGTAGTATTTAAATTGATCATACTTCTCAATGAGGTTTTCTTCGCTATCTGAAAGTACATCATCTTCGAGTAGGTGCTGAGCAACAACATTCTCTTTTTGCACTTCAGGGCTTTTAGTCAGGAAGCTCTGGTAAGCAGCAACAATACGATCAAGTGCAAATTTTTTCGCGCGTGATCGCCGTGCCTGGTCGCGCTCTTGAAATAATTCAAGACCAACAATTTCTTTCTCAAGGGTTGCCTTGAATGTCGAGAATAAAACTTCGATTTGATGTCGCATTGACATCGGCTTTTGGCCCGCATTCAAGACGATTATTCTATATATAAGATGGCGGTATTGAGGTTCTAGCCAAAATTCGACAAGTTGCGTTTGCGAGTTAGGAAATTCAGCTCCTTCATTCATTAAGTCTTGAAGAATATATGTACGTTGAAGTCCATCGAGAATATTTACCGATCCTGGCCGATCAAGCTTAAATTCTAAAGACTTGAAATCTTGTTTATCAACAAGCGGAAGAAGATCGCCAACATACTCTGGATTTACAGCAAGAGTAATAGTGGGAAGAAGTGCTCCCTTCTTAATGTCATTCTTCATTCTAACGTATGCCCTATGTTTCTCGCGCTTACGTTGTATCGCGAAAGCCGCAAAATCTTCACCTACTAACTTCAAGTAGTCAGGTATAGACATCTGTGCATAAAGCACCGGGGTGTTAGTGCGTAGGTCTCGCGTTGATCCAATGATAGAAATTTTCATGTTTGACTTACCTTTGTTTGAGCTTTAATTGTTGTGGCAGGCCAATCACAACAATATGGAAAGCTATATTCAACCATTTTATGCCCCCGACTCAAGCTTCTTCACCGCAGCGTAAAGCTCTGATTTATTGATGTGAGTGTAATGCTTCGTCATCGAAAGTGATGAATGCCCGACGATCAGTTGGATGTAGAACGGATTGACTCCGAGCGCGCTCAGCCGTGTGATGAAAGTGTGACGTAAAACGTGCAAGGTCACATCATGCATTTCCAGATCATCGCAAAGCTTCCCAAAGCGCCTTGTGGCGGTTTCAGGATCAATATTGAATATCTGCCCGCTGTGCTTTGCTGGCCGAATTTTCAAAAGCGTTTCTTTCACGTCAGCATTCATCGGCACTGATCTCGGCTCGCCATTCTTCGTTGTTTCTGCACGAAGGTGAATAAACTCAGTCTCGAAATCTACATCTGTCCAATGCATCGCCAACATCTCACCGCGCCTCATGCCAGTTCCCAGCGCGCAAACAGCTATTGGAAGTAGATCGGCATTCTTGCCTGTCAACGCTGCCATCAATCGGGTCTCTTCATCCTGGCTAAGCACGCGCGTGCGCTGGCCGCTTTCTTTGTACCGCTTCACGCGCGAGCAGGGATTCTTTTCGCAATAGCCCAAATCAACGGCCAGTGTAAAGATTGCAGAGAGTAACGCGCGCTCACGATTGACCGAAGCCACCGAACGAAGCGTGCCGCGTTGTGTCTTCTGTGAAAGTCTCATCTCTCGGTAGACGTTGATTGCTGCCGGTGTGATGTCTAGCAACAATTGCCCTTTGAAGTATGCGCAGAGCACCTTTGCATGTACTTGGTCAGTTCTGTGCGAACGCTTGTTGCGCTTCGATGCTTTCAAATACACTTCATTGACGAATACCTCAAAGGCAGTGTCCAACGATGGCTTTCCGTAGCGGCCATCAACAACGTCGCGCCTTTGGATTGCCTCTATATCTTGAGCTTCTGATTTGTTTTTGGCTTCACTGATAGAGCCTTTGTAGCGTTTGCCTTTAACCGTGAAGTCAAACCACCAAACGCCCTTCGCCGTACTGCTTTTGACAATCTTCCCTTTGCCATTCCGTCTATAGACTGACATTGTTTTTGCTCCCGCTTCGCTTGCAGTCACGTTGGAGCGGCGGGACTTTACCATTTGCCGCCATCGCGTTGCGAGCGTTTTTCCGATGTCGCTTCGTCCATTCGTCAACTTCTGCTCGGTCAAAGCGCGGATCAGCACCGCAACGCCGGGCAGGAAAACCATCATTTGCAATCCAATCTTGAATTGCTCGTTTGCTGTAATGCAGGTAGTCAGCGACTTCCTGAAGCGTCATCAAAGATTCGTCGCCTGGCTTGGCCTGGCTGTTTTCTACAATCTGCGTTTTGAGTGATTCCAGCCAAGCAACAAAGGTCTTTGCTGTTTTGGTTCCATCATCCAACGCGGCGCAAAGACTGCCTTTGAGGCTGTCCAATCCTGCAAATAATTGTTCTCGAATGTCGGTTGATTCGGTTTTCATGCTTAGAAACTCCCGTTTTTCGTCGGCATTTAGGCTTCATCTGTCGGCATTTCGTCGGCATAGGTGATGGATGCCGACGACAGATCACACCAGTGCGCTCACAGCTACTTTCTCTGCATATAAAAATGCCGACGATGCTGACAAAATTGATTTAAGTGATTGATTTGATTGCGTTAGCTGTTGTCGGCATCGCTGCTTTTCTGCCGACGTTTTGCCCGATTTTGCCGACGACAGATGCCGACAAAAGGCGAGGCTGATGCTTTATCCGCTGGCGTCGTCGGCATTGTCGGCGTCGTCGGCATATTTGAAGAGTTTCTCTGCGCGAAAGCGCAAAACACTCACCACAACTTTGTTGACGGTGCGTTCCGCGCTGTAAGTTCGCCGCGACTCTTCCCGCTTGGTTCGGATAAGAAGCTCAGCTTCATGCAGATGTTTCCATAGCGTTGTTTGCTGTACTCCGATGCCTTCGCCGCTGGCTGAACAACGTTCAAGTAGGGCAAAGGTGGCATCTGGCAATAAGTAGACTTCATCGCTAGTAATCCAACCGATCCGATCACCACACGGTTGTAAGTCTGCGCCGATCCGCCGCCAGCCAAAGTTTGTTGCATCCGCTGGCGAGCCGCTGTTGATGTGTTCCAAATGAGCCTTGTTGCTGGCAAAGGCTGATTGCAGAAGTTCGAGAAAACGTGTGACTGGATTTTGCGCGTTGGCGTGAGGCTCTTGTTTGCTTCCCACAATTCCCAGCGCCAGCAAAACGCGGTCACGAAGTTTTAAGGCTTCAGCCTCTGTCATCACGCCGGTTTCCTGCACGAACTGAAGCCACAATTCCCAGGCATAGGACAGATGGCCAAGAGTCGTTGCATATTTTCGATGGCTGGCAATCGGGCGGTTTGTCCAGTAATCCCGCCATCGTTCAACAGCCTTTGATGAGCGTTCAATCTTGTCGGCGTGGTTTGTGGCCAGCCAGCGAATAAAGCCGCTCATGGCTGAAGCAAAGACGCCATGCTCGGCCACGCGCTGAAGCCTTGTGAGCTGGCCGAAATCAATTGTGGTCAACTGAAATTCAAGCACGATCAGCCGCGCAAGAAGGCTTTCGCCTCGCGGTATTTCTTCGGCAGTGCTGATAATCAAGCCTCGCGGGTATTTCGTCTTGCGCTGGGTTAGGTCGGCCATCAAGCGGCCACGTCCGATTTGATTACCCTGTGCGCGTAGGATTCGGTCAGCCTTTTTGTAAAGCTCCATTCTGTGCTGTGGTGTGACAGGCTTGAAATCGTCAATTACGCAAACCGCATCTTTTGCGGCGTGTCCTACGACTTCCATCGTGTTGGCTGTAGATTCCCATCCAAGCGGCAGTTTTGGTTTCAAACCGCCCCTGAAGCCTTTGCCCCAAAAAGATTGAATCAGCGCAGCTAATTCAGTTTTGCCGCTTCCTGACTTTCCATAAAACCAAAACGAGAAATCTGCATTGCCAACTACCGCAGAGAACGCCGCACCAATGGCGGGTAAGGTGATTTCATCCGCTGCCAAGTGCGTAAGCTCAACAATTGCGCTTACCGCACCTTTCAACGCTTCAACGTCTGGCGGTTCGGGCAAACTGGCTGCTTGCAGCGAATCAGGCAATCTGACTTCAACATCCTTGACAGACTGCACACCAATTGCGCCGCCGCCGTGTAAGTAGCACATCTCGCCTTCGATTTCGCGCCAGCCAGTGTGCGTATAGACTCGCCGCTCAATGGGCGACGCGGAAAGCATCTGAATTGCACAACGGGCGTGGTCTGTGCGGCGTGGATAGATCACAGCCTTTGCCCCTAAATGCACCATTGGCCATTTCATCGTGGCGAAGTCTTCAGCCGGAACGAGAAAGCGTAACAGCTTGCCGCTTTGCTTGGCTTCAACTTCAAACGCTCGCCTTGTTTCCGTGCCATCATCTTCGATCACGTCAGCAACGATCTCTGCGCCGAAGTTCGTTAGGTGGATTGGAACGACGCCCTCTTTCGTCTGTTGCCAATAGAGCAAGCCGCCATTTGCGTTTTCGTAAGTGTTCGCCTTGTCGAAATGGTTCGTGGTCTTTGTTTCGTTTGTTACGCGATTAGTCTTTTCGTTTTTGTCGCGTGAATGGTCTTTTGTTGCTGTGCCATTGTTCGCGGCTTTGCCGTTGTTGCTTTGAAACTTTGGCTTCTCAGGCAAGCCGAACGCGCGCAGAATCGCGGCTTGTTCGCAGCCTTTGTTGCAGTGCGCTTGATTGGTAGCAGGATCGTAAAAAAGGCCTGTGTTGCCTTTGCCTTCGTGACAGATGCCGCGACAGTCATACTTGCCGCCGCCATTTTTCCGCGTAGTTTCGTGAGCAACAATGCGCCGTCCAAGCTCCGCCCGGAGCGCGTCCCAATTCGCAAACTGGCCTTGCTCAATTGCTTTTGATTTTGCCGATGGCTTTGGTTCTTTCGGCAATTCGATCTTTCGCCAATCGAGCAACACGCCGTCAAAGCTTTGCGCTTCGGATGGTGCGTCTTTGCTGGCTTTTGCTGGCAGGTAAAACATCCGGCTTGCGTCTTTGCAGGATGGATCAAGCCTGCCGTTTGAAACTGAATTTGCCCACTCCCACAAGCGCGGATAGTCGCTTGCTGGGATTGGTTCGGCCAGTGCAATGACGACTCGGAAACAATCTTCGGCTTTCGGATGATCTTTCGTGACTCGTTGGTGACTGTGTGTTGTGTAAAGCAGGAAGCGAACGCCCTGACGTTGCCACGTCTCGACGGCCTGGGCGACAGTTGCATCGTGGTCATAATCGAGCGCCAAAAGCGAAAGCTCTTTGACGTTCTTTTTCTCTCTGTGCTTTGGGGAAAATCTCGCCGGTGAGAAAAGTTGCCCGTCTTTCTTTGCCCGAATTTTGAATGCTGAAAGCCGTTTGGAAAGTTGCGCCCAGGTCTCGCGGGACTCTTTTGGTTTCGCGTCACCGCTGCCGTTAAAAAGTGAAATCGGGAAAGTTCGTTCTGTGCCAGTTGTGGCAGGTGTGATATTATTGGCCATAATTTGAAACTTAAACCGCTCGCCGTTCAGTCTGGAAAATTGACGGCGGGCGATTTTATTTGCCCTCCATTGCGCCAGATTGGGGCCGCTACGCGATTTTTCGCATGTGGCTTGCCTCTAGCTCTACCCTTGGCGTTTCGATTCACAGAACAAAGCACAAAAAAGCGGGGCTAATAGCGCTCAAAGCGCGGGTATTTGCGGACAAAAATAGAAACTGTTCAGTAAAATCTATGTAAAACCTATGTACTCGCATTGAAAACCAATAGTAAACGCTTTGAATGTTGTCTCAATCACACTCAAAACTTTGTCAAAGTATTGTTGAAAACGTCTCAAAGCATGGTTAGAGCTGCCTCAGCGCACTCTCAAGCGATGCTTTTCCATTCGGTTTTCCAAGTGATTTCCATTCTCTTTTCCATTCTGAACCGTGCTTTTTCCGTTTAATGTTCCGTGCTCGGTGTCGTGCTGGTTGGCTGTGGTATCAACGGAAGAGGTTCACTGACAGGAATGATGGCCTGTAGTAGACTTTATCTTCCGCTGACACAACGGCGGATTTCGGGCGGGTAACGTTGCTTGGGTCGCCAAACTTCAGTAAACGTTATCCGCTCGCTCTATTGTTAAAGACCTATTCATCGTCTTCATTGTCCTCGCTTTCATCGTCATCATCTGCGATTCCAGCCAATCCCGAAATTTCGGAAAGACGGTCTTCAAGGTCTTGAATGTATTCATCCTTCTCTCGAACTTGTGAGCGAAGTTCTTTTAACGTTGCCATGTTGAGATTCCTTTTGTTTAAGTGGTTTGGATTACTGACAATCTCTGCGCCTTTGGAGTCGGCATATTCCTCATCCGTCATCGCTTCGATTTCGTCAGCGCGGTCATCGTCTTGTAGAAGGTTTTGAGCGGCCAACACCGCGCGTTGATGTGCGGTAGTAGCTTGCTTGGCAGTCCATTTCTTCATTGATCAGCCTCCCTTCTTTGATCTTGCGGGCAGAGCATAAACCCGATTTTATGACCGCTATTCGATCCCGATACTCTGTAGAAGTGTTTATGCCGAATCAGGCTTGAATTGGGGATCAGTTCCTGCAAGTGATGCCTCAGCCCCTGACTTTTGAGCATGAGAAAATTCGTTGAAGAAAAGCACGACGTGAGAAATGCCCGCAATGGTTCGCTGAAGCGGCGACACAAACCACCAGATTGCGGCAGGAATGAGCAAGACAAGCGAGCCATCAAGCAGCGTGGCAGGGAAGGCGGCAATGATCTTTGAAGACGTGCCACGTTGGAAAAGCTGATAGTTGTGCCACCAGGTGTAACCAGCGGCCAGCAAAATGAAGAGCGCGGCGATCACCATAACGACCAGCGCAATCGGGTGCATCTTCGTTTTGGCATTGTTCACCGCTTCATGAACGTCTTTGAGTTGTTGTTGTGATTGTTTGTTGAAAGCAAGAATCTGCGCCATTTTTGAAAACTCCATCGGAAATGGCGAGATGAGCGGGAAGGGAAGCTGGACGCTTTGAAGGAAGGGCAGGTAGAATCACGTCAGCCGTCAATCGCGCGGTCATCATCGCGGTTGAATGGTCAGGAAGATCGAACGCGACAACGTTCGATACATCCGCAGAGGCAACGGCCAGTGACTCTTCTACAAATCACCAGCCGAAGCCGGAACACTATCGGAACATTTTTTCTTTCCGACAGCTTCAGCCTGGCTCATTCACGCGCTCAAAAACGCGACTGCAAGCGAAGAAAATGCGTTTAGATTCATCGTGATTCAACCAAGCGAACGTCATTTTCGTTGACACTTGGTCAAACCAGCAAGATAATCCGCGCCGCCGACCAGAATGAAACCATCAATCGGAGACTTCCACTCCATAAGTGAGTCGGCTTCTGGAAACCGGAATAGCTTTGCTGGGATAGATTTCTTGCCTGGAAGTTCTCTACACAACGTAAAGATAAAAATATAGACGCAAATCGAATAGAGGAGGCAAGCTGCCGGCTGGACCTCGCAGTGGATTATTACGATTTGCTGAATTGATAGAGCAGGCTGTCCGCTTGTTCTACTTTACCCCGATGAGGCTCAAATGAAATCCACCCATGCTCTTCGCACCCGTCTCTTTGCCAGAACGCTTCTGGCAATCGTTGCATTGACCTTGTTGAGCGTTGCCACATTTGCCCAGGAAACGCGAAGCACCATTCTTGGCACGGTCAAAGACCCCAGCGGCGCAGTTGTCGCCGGTGCCGGGGTTGAAGTGACCAATACTGACTCCAATATCACCTCCAGAGTTGAAACAAATGGCAGCGGCTATTTTGAAGCGCCTTATTTACTGCCTGGAACTTACTCAATTACCGTTACGGCGACTGGATTCAAAAAATCCATTCAACGAGGTTACACGTTGACGGTCAACAGTCGTCAGAATCTGGACATTGTGCTTGAGCTGGGTGTCGCCAGCGAAACGGTGACCATTTCAGCCACGACTCAGTTGCTGGAAACGACCACCGGCAGTGGAACGGCTTCGCTGGAACAACGACAGATCAGCGATCTGCCGGTGATGAGCAATAGCGCAATCTTGCTGGCGCGCGGCGTGCCAGGGATGCAGTGGACGGCGCAGCCAAATTACCTGGGGATGCATTCGAATGCGGGAGGATCGGCCGTCAGCGCGGCGGGCGGTGTGGGCGGCAACGAGTTTTCGCTGGACGGTGTGCAAAGCAGTGCCGAAGGACGCCGTGCGGGCTACCTGCCTTACACCGATACGGTAGCGGAATTCAAAGTGGAAACGGCTCCGTTTGATGCCAGCAAAGGCCACACGACCAGCGCCACGATTTCGCTTTCGACCAAAAGCGGCGGCAACGATTATCACGGCGCGTTGACGTGGCAACACTGGCAGCAACGGCTGAACGGAACGCAAAGCACGACGAATGCCGGGTATTGGGGCCGCATCCGGCAAGCTGAAGCAGCGGGAAACACGGCACTTGCCCAACAATTGCAATCGGTCAGCCCGCAACCCAGCGGACGTTCCAACAACTGGGCTGGATCGGTCGGCGGCCCGGTTCGTTTACCGAAAAAAGCGTTTGGGCCATTCGGCTTTGATGGTCGCGATCGGCTCTTTTTCTTTTTCAGCTACAACGCTGCCAAAGACGTCAAGACGGAAGAGGCGACAGCCGTCAACCGCACGGTGCCAAGCGATGCGCACCGGCGTGGCGATTTTTCGGACCTGCTGAAACTCGACCCGGTTCGTTACCAGATTTACGATCCCCGAACTGCGCGTCTGGTCAACGGCGTTGTGACGCGCGATCCTTTCCCGAACAATCAGGTTCCCATCCTGAACCCGATGTACAAATATTACGAAGCTCTGTATCCGCGCGCGAACAACGTTCCGGGCGTGGTTTCAGCGGAAGGCCGCAATAACTATCTGGCTTCGGCAACGCCGTTCAACTGGGACTACAAAGCCTTCACCAACCGCGTGGATCTGCAATTGACGTCGAAACAACGAATGTTCGGCAAGTGGAATTACAGCAATTTCAATCCGGAAGATCGCGGTGATTGGGTTTATGAAACCGCGCGCGGCTTGCAGGTTGCTGGATTAGTGCGCAAAAACATCGGCATGATTTTCGATCATGTCTACACGTTTAATTCCACGACCATCTTTAATTGGTCGGTAGGCTGGAACCGCTTCATCGAAGGCAACGCTTCGAATGCCGTACAGACCAGTTTCCCGCCCAGCAAAGTCGGTTTGCCCAGCTATCTGGACACAAAAGCTGGTCCCTACATTCACCTGCCAAATCTGGATTTCAGCGATAACTCGTACAGCGAATTTACGCGCGGCTATCCGGGATTTGGGCGATACAGTGTCGGCACGCTGCGCGCTGAATTGGCTAAATACCTGGGCACGCACAGTGTGCGTTTCGGACTGGATATTCGCGGAAACTGGCGGGCATCAAATGGGCCCGGCAATGCGTCCGGCAGCTTTACTTACAACAATTCATTTGTGCGACAGGCGCAAAACACGACGACGGCAAACTTGATCGGGCTGGAATGGGCCGCCTTCATGCTGGGTGTGCCAAGCGGTGTTTCGATCAGCACAAACGATAGTCTGTATTTGTCGAATAAGTTCTATTCCGGCTATGTCCAGGATGATTGGAAACTGAGCCGAAAGCTGACCATCAATCTTGGTTTGCGATATGAGCTGGAAGGCAGTTTCCGCGAACGATTCAATCGTGGTTTAACAGGATTCGATTTGGAATCCACCTTGCCAATTTCAGCGGGTGCCCAGGAAGCCTATGCCAAATTGCCTGCTTCGATTTTGGCTTTGCGTCCGGCCAGTGACTTTATTGTCAAAGGCGGAGCCACCTTCTTAGGCAAAGATGGCGCTCCGGATACCGTCAATAAAGCGCAACCAGCCTGGATGCCGCGCATTGGGTTTGCGTATCAACTCAACGACAAAACCGTGCTTCGCGGTGGATGGGGCATGTTTTATGACACGAATAACGTGCTAAATAATGGACTGAACCAGACTGGTTACAGCCGAGGAACCAGCACCGTTATCACGAACGATAATGGACTGACTTTTAACAATACCAATATTACTTCCGCTGCTTGCCGCGCCAGTTTGTCGGCTTGCGTCACCTTGTTGAACGATCCATTCCCGATCCGTTCCGACGGATCACGGTTCGATGTGCCGCAGGGAAATGCCCTGGGATTGATGGCGCTGCAAGGGCGTGGAATCAACACGTACCTGGATTACAACTGGGAGCGCGCGCGGCAACACCGCTGGCGAATTGGTTTGCAACGTCAGGTCGGCAGTACTCTGGTTGCAGAAATTGCTTATTTGGGATCGCGAACTGACAACATTCAGGTCAGCCGAAGAATTGATGCGCTGCCAGGAAAGTACTGGGCAACAGGATTGACCCGTAACAACGCGCTGGCCAATGACCTGAATTCGCAACTTACCAACCCATTTAACATCAGTAATTTCGCGGCATTAGCAGTCAGCAATCCGGTGGTTTATGCGGATATGCGCACCAACGGGTTTTTCACCAACGCCAACATTGCGAAATCGCAATTGTTGCGTCCTTACCCAAACTTTAACAACGTCATCAACGGTCGCGATCCTGGAGGCGAACAAAAATACGACCATCTGGAAATGACGCTGACCAAGCGCATGTCGAAAGGGTACAGCCTGCAGGCGTCGTACCTTTGGGCGTCAAATATTGAGCGTGTCGTGCGTGAAAATGAGTTTGACGACGGCTTGGTTTGGCGACCAACCAATAACTCCGCCCCGCACAACCTGACCCTGAACTTCATATATGAATTTCCCTTTGGCAAAGGCCGAAAATGGCTTTCGGGAAATAAATGGATGAACGCATTGGTCGGTGGGTGGCAAATTGGTGGTATCTATACGAAGCAAACCGGTCGTGTCTACGATTTGGGTAACTGGTTCTATTACGGCAACAATCTGCGCGACCTTGCCAAAAGCACCAAAGACCAAACTGTGGATGAATGGTTTAACTGGCAACTCGTCCCCGGAGCGACGCGTGACTACAGCGCAACGAACCGCGCAGCCTATGAGGCCCGGATTCGTACCATTGTTCCGCAGGCTGTCTTGACTCAGATGGGCAATACATGCGGTTCAGGTAACAACGTGGCTTGCACCTATGAAAACGTCACGCCAACCAACTTCCAACCAAATTCCTTCCATGTTCGTGTTTTCCCAACCCGATTGAATTGGTTGCGCGGCAACGGCAAGAACCAGTTCGACGCCAATTTGTTGCGGCGCTTTTCGATTACGGAAAAGACAGGGTTGGAATTCCGGCTGGATATGATCAATTCCTTAAATCACGTGCTTTGGGACAATCCGAATACCGATATTAACAGTGCAAATTTCGGCAAAGTCACCACGCAATGGAATACCCCGCGCTGGATTCAGTTCCAGTTGCGCTTAACTTTCTAAACCATAGGCGGGATGGGCTTTCAAATCCGTCCCGCCACTTCCCCTTACTCGCCTCAATTCACAATGAACTACCCCATTAAGGAGAAACAGATGTACAGAGAGAAAAGAACATCGCTGGCAAAACTGGCTGTTTGGCTCTGTTTTGCTTTTGCACTGACGTGTTTGTCGTCGGGCATCGCGAATGCGCAGGTGCTCTACGGCTCGATGGTCGGCAATGTTGTAGATAACAACGGCGCCGCTGTCCCCAGCGCGACAGTCAAAATTACAAACAAGGCAACCAACCAGTCACGCGACGCCGTAACCAATGCGGAAGGCGCTTACAATTTTTCCACGGTCCAGACCGGTTTTTATGACATTACGGTCAGCAAGACGGGCTTTAAGACGTTCACGCGCAGCAACCTTGAAGTGACGTTGAACAACATTACCCGTTCGGATGTCGCGCTGGAAGTCGGTGCGGTTTCTGAAACGGTTTCGGTCACCGCCGATGCCGTGTTGTTGCAAACCGACCGCGCAGAAGTTCGCGCAGAATTGACCAGCCAGACGCTGCAAAATCTGCCGATTCCTCCGGGCCGCAATTACCAGCAACTGTTGCGCGCATTGCCGGGCATTACACCGCCCAACAATGCGCACTCGATTCCGACAAATCCTTCGCGCGCGTTGCAGTACAACGTCAACGGCACGAATTCCAGCTCCAACAACGTAAGGATTGACGGCGCCAGCCAGTACAACCTGTTTCTTCCGCACGTGACGGCTTACGTGCCTTCGCTGGAAGCCATTGAAACTGTCAACGTCGTGACAAACAACTTCGACGCTGAACAAGGCCTGGCAGGCGGCGCGGCGATCAACGTGCAGATCAAAAGCGGAACCAACAAGATGCACGGTTCGGCGTTTGAATATCACGATAATCATCTGACCAAAGCCAGACCCTGGAACCTGACGCCAATCAACGGCGTGGCGCAGGACAAACCCAAACGCGTTTACAACCAGTTCGGCGGCACCCTGGGCGGACCGATTATCAAAGACAAACTGTTTTATTTTGGCAGTTTCGAAGGCACAAACGACCGCCAGCTTGGCGCGCGGTTGCTGACCTTGCCGACTGCTGAAATGCGAAATGGCGATCTTTCCGGCGGTGGATTGGGGATTTACGATCCCGCAACCGGCAACGCAATCGGCCAAAATCGAACGGCATTTACCGGCGGCATCATTCCCAGCAACCGTATTGACCCGATTGCCAAAGCCATTTTGAAAGACCTGCCGCTGCCAAACCGCGCGGGCTTTACAAACAATTTTTACGCGACGGCTCCGTACGCGTTTGATAGAAAAACGGTTGATGCCAAAGTGAATTACAACATCAACGAAAAATTCACGACCTATGGCCGGTTTAGCTTCCTGACGTACAAACAGTTGAATCCTGGCGCGCTAGGTCCGCTGGATGGCGTCGGCACCGCGCCACAGGGCGGGAATACCGGCGTCGGTTCCGGTGAAACGTATGGCATGACGGTGGCGGGTGTTTATACCGTCAACTCAAACTTCATCATTGACGCCAACGTTGGGTACACCAAACAGGGAACAAGTTCCGAACAGGGCTTCCTGGATCAAAAAATCGGTTTGGACGTGCTGAAAATTCCTGGCACCAATGGTTCCCGCGATTTTGAAAACGGCTGGCCGCGTTTTGCCATTTCCGGATTTGCCAATTTGGGTGTGCAGGATGCCTTCATGCCCTACACGCGCAACGATCCGCAGTGGGTGTATGTCACCAACTTCAACTGGACGAAGCGCAATCACAACATTCGCTGGGGCATGGACATTGCGCGGCAAACGCTCAACCACGTGCAGGCTGAATGGAACGGCGGCGGCACTGCCGAACCGGGACAAGGCGGATTCGTCTTTGGCCAGGGCCCAACTCAGTTGTGTACGGCGGCCAATTCCGCGGGTACGGCTTGTTCGACTTTCGCCCAGGGAAACATGTTCAACTCGATGGCAACATTCCTGTTGGGGTATCACACCAGCGCGGGGCGCACCTATTTGGTGGAACCTCCCATTATCTACAAGTCCAGGGCGTACAGCTTTTATGTGCGTGATGCCTGGCAGTTCAATCAGAAATTGACCCTGAGTATTGGCACGCGGTACGAGTATTACCCAATGCCGCAACGCGAAGATCGCGGCATTGAACGTTATGATTTTGCCACCAACACAATGTTGGTTTGTGGCCTGGGCAATGTGCCGAAAGATTGCGGCGTGAAACTGAGCAAGAAACTGTTTTCGCCGCGACTTGGCATTGCCTGGCGCATCAATGATTCGACCGTCCTACGCACGGGCTACGGCCTGACGTATGACCCGATCAGCCTGGCGCGCACCTTCCGCACCAACTATCCGATGTTGCTGGCTTTTAACATTGTGGCTCCGAACTCGGCGGCTCCTGCGGGCTTGTTGAAGGACGGAATTCCGGCTACGCCTTTGGTACCCGTAACGAATGGAAGAGTTGCTGTTCCCAGCGGTGTCAATGTGTTGACATTGGGTGATAGCTTCAAACGCCCGTACATTCAATCGTGGAATTTGGTGCTGGAGAGAAATATCGGTTGGGGCTTCGTGGCTTCCGCCGGTTATATCGCCACTCGCACCGTCGGCCAGTCGGGACAAATCAATCTGAACGCGGGGTTGGTTGGCGGCGGCACGGCCAGTCAACCGCTCAATCAAAAGTTCGGGCGCGTCGCTTCAACCAATCTGCAAGACGGCATTGCCAATTCGCATTACGATTCGTTGCAGACCAACTTGAAACGCCGCTTTTCCAATGGGCTGCAATTGCAGGCCAGTTATACTTGGAGCAAGGCAATTGGCCTGGCAGGCCTCGGCGGAGACAATGACGGCACGTTGGCGATCAGCGAACCGAATTTCCGTCATCTGAATCGCGGGGTGCTCGGCATCAACATTCCGCACAACTTCCAGTTTTCCGGCGCCTGGGAATTACCCTTAGGCAAAGGCAAACGATGGTTGGGCAATAACGGCGTTGTATCGGCAGTAACCGGCGGCTGGCAATTGAGCTGGCTCTATGGGGCGTTTACTGGTTATCCGTTCAGCGTGGCGGCCAGCGGCACTTCCTTGAATGCGCCAGGCAGCACGCAGCGCGCAGATCAGGTCAAAGCCGATGTCCAGAAACTTGGTGGGATTGGAGCCGGAACCCCATTCTACGATCCGACCGCTTTTGCGCCTGTGACTACGGCCCGGTTTGGAACGGTTGGCTTCAACACCTTGACCTCTCCCGGCACGACAAACCTGGATTTGGGAGTCTTCCGCGAATTCGGGATTACGGAAGCCGTCAAACTCCAATTCCGTGTGGAAGCCTTCAATGCGACGAACACTCCGCATTTCGCCGCTCCGGGCAACAACGTGTCGAATCCCTCGCGTGACGCTGCCGGCAACATCCTGCTGGATGCCAATGGCAGACCGCGCCTGAATGGATTTATGGAAGTCACCGGCACACGCGCTTATGGCCGCGAAGGCATTGACGAGCGTGTGTTCCGTTTCGGCCTTCGCCTGAGCTTCTAAAGTCAGCGGATGTTTGAAACAATCGAGGGGATTGCAGAGGATGCAGTCCCCTCATTTTATGTAGCCTTGCCAGTTTGAAAACCTTGAATCAAGGTGTTGAACAATTTTCCATTTGTCAGTTGGGATTTTTCATCTGTCATCGTCGAAAGATTTTGCAGAGAGCGTTTGGCGGAGCAAAATGAAAAGTGCCAATTGGCAAATCACAAATGGAAAATCCGAAATGAAAATTCTAGCCTTAGACATTGTCCTTCTTTTTCTCTCCGTGATTGCTCTGGCGCAAGACCCGACCAAAGTCGCGCCCGATGCTTACAAAACCGAATTCGAAAACGAATATGTCCGCGTGCAGCGCGTTCATTACGCGCCGGGCGTCAAACTTCCCGAACACGATCACACGGCTTTCGGAACGGCATATGTGTATTTGAACGATGCCGGACCGGTTGTTTTCAAACACGTCGGATTGGCATATGGAGCGGTGACGCGCCCGGCTGTCAAAGCGGGCAGCTTCCGGCTGTACAAAGCGGTCAAAGAAACACATGCAGTGGAAAATCTGAGCGATACGGCCAGCGATTTCCTTCGCGTCGAACTCAAAACCGAACCAGCCAAGGACCAGAACACACTTCGGGGCAAATACTTCCGCGAAGACGTTTCTGCAGGCGAAAACTTTCAGAAAGTTCAGTTTGAAAACGAACAAGTGCGGATCACGCGGCTGGTTTGCGCGGCTGGGAAAAATTGCCTGGAAGTTGCCAATGCGTCGGAGCCGATTTTGTTCGTTGTGCTCACTCAGGCGCAATTCAAATTAGGGCAAGCCAGAAATATCCAATTGCTGCCGGGGCAAACGCATTGGGTCGCCGCCGGAAAAAGCGTTGCCGGAGAAAACACCGGAAAAACAGCCGCGGAACTGTTGCGCTTCGATTTCAAAACTGCGCCGATGACAAAAGTCGAAGCGGAAAAAGAACACGCGCACCCGCATCCGACGAAGCCTGAGGAAGCGGCGGCCGTTCCCAGCCTTGTGGGAAATACGCCCAATGCCGAAGCGCTGACACAGTTAAAGCGCGGAGCCGCGCTGGAGCGCGAAGGCAAACTTGTGGAATCCATCGCCGCGCATCAACAGGCGCTGGCGATGGATCCGGAGCTATTGCAAGCGCACGTGAATCTGATTTCGCTGTATGGCCGCGCCGGACAGTTTGAAAAGGCACGGCAGGCGTTTCGTAAAGCCGCCGACATCAATCCGGACATTCCGGAGCTTCATTACAACTTTGGCGTGTTGTTGGTTACACAAAACCGTCCCGCCGAAGCCGCGCAGTCATTCGAGCGTTCGATCGAGCTAAATCCTTATTACGCCGAAGCGCATTACAATTACGCCGCAATCATTGAAAGCGAAGGCAAGCTGGACGAAGCCGCCAAACATTTCCGGAAAGCCATTGAAAACAAACCCGGCTATGGCGCGGCGCATTTTCATCTGGGCAGGATTCTGGTCAACCAGGACAAACTGGCCGAAGCGATTGAACAATTTCAAAAGTCGTTGACGCCGGAAACCGAAGAAACACCCCGGAATCTGTACGCGTTAGGCGCGACGTACATTCGCGCTGGGGACAAAACCAAGGGCATTCAAACCTTGCGCGAAGCCCTGAAGCGCGCATCGGCAATGAATCAAACACAGCTTGCCAGTAGTCTTGAGCGAGATCTGAAATCGTTGGAGCAAAGCAAGTGAAAATCTGGAAACTGGCGTTCATCATTGTTCTGGCAACCTGCGCGGGCTTTTACACGTTTCGATCGCAACCAACCGACGCCGCCCCAAGCCAGCAGGAATGGCCTGTTTACGGCGGCAATACGGAAAACACGCACTTTTCGCCTTTGCGGCAAATCAATCGCAATAACGTCAACCAGCTGCAAGTCGCCTGGACGTACGACACCCGCGATGACTTTGATGGCTCGGAACTGCAATGCAATCCGATTATCATCGGTGACACGCTGTACGGGACTTCGCCAAAACTGCGCGTGTTTGCGCTGGACGCGGCAACAGGGAAAGAACGTTGGAGCTTTGACGCCAACGAAGGCCGCAGGCCGCAAGGCGCTCAGCGGAATCGAGGCGTGACGTACTGGGCGGGTGAAGGCCAGCCGCGAATTTATTTCGCGTTTCGAAACTGGCTGTATGCGCTGGACGCGAAAACCGGCCAGCCTGTGAATGGTTTTGGCAATGCCGGAAAAGTGGATTTGCGCGAAGGGCTTGGCCGCCCGGACGCCGACCGGTTGACGGTGGGCATCACAACGCCGGGCGTGGTGTACAAAGACCTGTTGATCGTCGGCAGCATCGTCAGCGAAAGCTTGCCTGCCGCTCCCGGACACATTCGCGCGTACGAGCTGCGCACCGGCAAGCTGCGCTGGGTTTTTCACACGATTCCGCATCCCGGCGAATTCGGTTATGACACCTGGCCGAAAGATGCCTGGCATTACAGCGGCGGCACGAACGCCTGGGCAGGGTTGGCGCTGGATGAAAAGCGCGGACTTCTCTTCGCCCCAACGGGATCGGCGACGTACGATTTTTACGGAGCCAATCGCCATGGCGACAATCTGTTTTCCAATTCGCTGTTGTGCCTGGATGCTGCCACTGGCCAGCGCAAATGGCACTTTCAAACGATTCGTCATGACATGTGGGACAGGGATTTGCCGATGGCTCCGGCGCTGGTGACGATCAAAAAAGATGGGCGAGCAATTGATGCCGTGGCGCAAACGACCAAATCCGGCCACATCTTTGTCTTCGAGCGTGAAACCGGCAAGCCTGTTTTTCCGATTGAATACCGCAAGGTTTCCACCGCCGGACTTGAAGGCGAGCAACCTGCCGATATGCAACCGCTGCCCGTGCTGCCTGCGCCAATCAGCCGCCAGATGATGACTGAAGCGATGGTCACCAACCGCACCCCCGAAGCGCACCGCGATGCGCTGGAACGGTTCCGCAAACTTCGCAGCGTAGGCCAATTCGACCCGCCGGGCTTGCAAGGTTCAATTGTCTTGCCCGGTTTCGATGGCGGACCGGGCTGGGGCGGGGGAGCATTCGATCCCGCAACGGGACTCTTCATCATCAATTCCAATGAAGTGCCGTGCATTCTGAAAATGGTCGAACGTCCGAAATCGAAGGTGCAGGAAAGCGCCAGAAGCTTGTTCCAGCGCGATTGCGCCAGTTGCCACGGCAAAGATTGGCAAGGCTCTCCGCCGCAATTTCCGGCGTTGACTGGCCTTGAAGACAAATACAAGGTGGACGATTTGCACGCGATCATTCGCAACGGGATTGGGCGCATGCCGGGGTTTGCAGCGCTGGGCGACGAAGGCATTCGCGCCGTAACAAAGCTGCTGCTAACCGGCGAAGATGCCAAGCTCGCCGCCGGGCAAGGCGGTTCCGCGATTGATTTGAAATACACGATCGAAGGGTACACGCGGTTTTTCGATAAGGACGGCTATCCGGCGATTACTCCGCCATGGGGAACGCTGAACGCGATTGACCTGAACAAAGGCAAAATCGTGTGGCAGATTCCGCTGGGCGAACATCCTGAACTGGTCGCCAAAGGCATTAAGGACACCGGCAGTTGGAATTACGGGGGGCCGATCCTTACTGCCAGCGGGCTGGTCTTCATTGGCGCGTCGAATTACGACAAAAAGTTTCGCGCCTTTGACATGAAAACTGGGAAGTTATTGTGGGAATCGTTGTTGCCTGCTTCGGGAAACGCCACGCCTGCAACGTATGAAGTCGGCGGCCGTCAGTTTGTTGTGATCGCCGCTGGAGGCGGAAAACGAGGCGGAGAACCCGGCGGCAAGTACGTTGCGTTTGCGCTGCCGAAATAAATTTGGAGTGCTACGCCCTTGGCGTAGCTTTAGAAGACCCTTCAATGGTTGGGTCTTTGGAGAAACAAGGCCGCTTCGTTTGACGGTGATTCGGTGGTTTGCAGGGAGAGGCGTTGCGCGCGACTACCAAAGCTGCGGCGAAGGCGCAGCGCTCCAAGTTGTGGCATTACTTTTTGAAGCTTGAGTGAATCGGAATGTGTTGGGCAAGCACTATGGGCAAAGCAGTTATATTGGCAGTGGCGCTGAGTGTATGGGCGCTTGCCCAAACGCTGCCGGAATTGCCGCCAATCGCCGTTGACAGTTTTGGCGTGGAAATCCGCGAACAAATCCGCAAAGCCATCGCCGAAGCACATGCCAAAGGGCGCGACGCCGAAGCCAACGGGCGACTGGGAATGGTGCTGCAAACGTACGAGCAATATGAACCTGCGGCCGTTTGTTACCAGCGCGCGCGGCGGCTGTCGCCGGAGGAATTTCGCTGGACGTATTACTTGGCCGTGACGCAAGCCGCAGCGGGAAAACACTCCGAAGCCGGTTTGACGTTCAAAGAAGCCATTCGCTTGAAGCCCGATTATTTGCCTGCTCAATTGCGATTGGCGGATGCCTTGTTTGCCGCTGGGCAATCTGCCGAAGCTGCCAAACTGTATCAACAAGCGGATGGATTTGCTCAGGCAAATTATGGTTTGGGCAGAATCAGATCCGCAGCAAGCGATCACGCAGCCGCCGCAGAGCATTTCAAAAAGGCGGTTGAGCAATTTCCCGAATACGGCGCGGCGCATTACGCGCTTGGGTTGGCGCTCAGAAATTTGGGGCAGACGGCCAAAGCGCAAGAGCATTTGGCGCTGTCACAACGGTTCAAAGACTTGCGGCCTCCACTGAACGATCCATTGCTGAGCTCAATTGCAGAGCTGAACTTGGCCGCGTCGGAATTGCTGAAACGCGGCGTGATGTTTGAAAGCGCAGGCAAATTGCCGGAAGCCATCGCGGATCACGAACGCGCGATTGAAGCCAATCCGCAATTGGTGCAGGCGCACATCAACCTGATTTCGCTTTATGCCCGCGCGCGGCAGTTCGACAAAGCCGAAAATCACTACCGCGCAGCCGTTGCCATCAATCCGAATCTGGCCGACAGTCATTACAACTTCGGCGTGATGTTGACGATGCAGGATCGAACTGGGGAAGCGGCAAAAGCGTTCCAGCGCGCCTTGCAGCTTGATCCATTCAATGCCGAAGCGCATCACAATTACGGAGCGATGATCGAACGCGACGGCCGATTGGACGAAGCAGCGATCCATTTTCGGAAAGCCATTGAAAACAAACCCGGCCATCGGATGGCACATTTCCATTTGGGGCGGATTCTGGTCAATCAGGACAAACTGGCCGAAGCCATCGAACATTTTCAGAAAACCCTGACGCCGGAAGACGAACAGACGCCCATGTTCACTTACGCGCTGGGCGCGACGTATGCCCGGGCAGGCGACAACCGGCAAGCTATTCAATTTTTGCGGCAAGCGCTGAAAGGCGCGATGACGATGCGGCAGGACCAATTGGCCGCCAGCATCGAACGCGATCTTCGCAAACTGGAAAAAAAGTAATTAAGGAATGGAGTGAAATTAACGATGCCAATGCACCGCAGAGGCGCAGAGAACGCAAAGGAAGCGCAGAGAGGCAATGCAAAAGCTCTGCGAAACCTCTGCGGAACTCCGCGCCTCTGCGGTTAAAAATTCCGGCAGAGTTAGTTACAAGCGGTTCCTAAAGGATTGCCTTTTCAAACATCCATCCACTTCCCAAAGGAGATTTTATGAACGGAAAATTTGAACGCAGAGATTTCATCAAGCAAGCAACGACAACCGCCGCCGCTGCCGCCTTGACCGCGTCGTCTTATAGCAAAGTGCTGGGGGCAAATGACCGTGTGCGGTTGGCCATGATTGGTCCCGGAGCGCGTGGCCAGGAAACCTTGAAGTACTTTCTGGAAGCGCCCAACTGCGAACTGGTTGCCGCGGCGGATGTGTACACGCGTCGTTTGGAAGAGGTGAAAAAGTTTAGCGCTACCGTCAAAGGATTTGGCGATCATCGCAAGATGTTGGAATCGAAAGATGTGGACGCGGTCATCGTCTCTTCGCCATTGCATTGCCATTCGCGTCATTTTCTGGACACCCTGGCCGCAGGCAAAGACTTGTACGCTGAAAAAACCATGACCTGGTCCATAGAAGAAGCTGAAGCCTGCCTGGCCGCCGCAAAGAAAAATCCGAAGCGCGTCATTGGTGTTGGCCAGCAACACAACAGCGCGGGTTACTTTATGGACGCCCGCAAATGGGTCAAAGATGGATTGGTCGGCAAAGTCGCACAGGTGGAATCCTGGATGAGCCGCAATACGCCGCACGGTAAAGGCCAATGGGTGCGTCCAATTCCCGAAGACTGCAACGCACAGAACGTGAACTGGAAAGCATTTTTGAATGGTCGGCAAGATCGTCCGTTCGATGCCAACAAATTCATCAACTGGCGTCTGTGGTGGGAATTTTCGGGCGGCAACGTCACCGAAAACATGGTTCACCAGATCGGCTGGATCATCGGTGTGCTTGATTTGGGCGTGCCGACTGCGGCCTATATGTCCGGCGGCGTCTTTTCCGAAAAAGACGGGCGCGAAGTGCCGGATACGATCAATGTTATTCTGGATTACCCCAACGAAGTGACCGTCGCCTGGCAATCCACCTTTAGCAACAGCCGCTATGGTTTAGGAATTCGCATCCTGGGTTCGGACGGCACGATTGAATGGCTGGCCGGAACGACCGATATGGTCAGCGGCAAATCCGCCAGCGGGTGGACTTACGCGCCGGAAAAACTGAATCGTCCCAACGGCGAAGCGATCAAAGGCGATGCCAAAGGCGATAACCATTACATCAATTTTGTCGAATGCGTGCGTTCGCGCAAAGAGCCGAACACGCCGGTTGAAATCGGTTACCGTTCAGCGATTGCCGCGCACATGGCCAATCTGTCCTATCGCCGCAAAGAAAAAGTGACGTTGGATACGGCTCGACAATCTGCGCGCAGGTAGTAATCAAAGAAGTTGCCACAGAATTTATGATCTGCGCTGCTGGTGACAAGCCCCCGGCGCAGATTTTGTTTTATCCGGCTCAAGCTCCGGCCGAGACGGCCTTGCCTGGTTTCACAACCGGCAGCGAACGCTTTGAAAGCAACTCTATAAACTCAAACGCGTAAGCAGGCGTGAAATCATTTTTGAGCAGCGCCGCGCACCATTGCCGATGAAATCCCTTTCGCGTCAGTGGACGCGCCGCCACCCTGCCGGATTCGACCTCTCTGGCCACAGCCCACCGCGCCAGAGCGCTGATTCCCAAACCCGCCCGAACCATTTCAATGACCGCCTCGGTCAATTGCACTTCGCTGATGCGCGCAGGCTTGACGCCAGCCGGTGCCAAAATTTTGTTATAAAGCGTGCTTTCGCTGGGTGGGGTATAGAGAAACAGATTCTGGTCAGCGAAATCCTTGGCTGAAATATAAGGCAGCCCGGCGAGCGGGTGGCCCGGAGCCATGATCACTACGACCTCATCTTGAAAAAGTGGTTTGTAAATCAGCCGCTTGTCGCGTTCAGCGGAGGAAACGACGGCAAAGTCCAGCTTGCCGTCGAGCAGCGCTTGAATCGGATGGCGCGTCGCTTCCAGCACGATCTTTACCTCGACCTTCGGATATTTCCGGTTAAACTCCTTCAGCATCTCCGGCAGCCAGTGGTAACAGGTGTAACACTCCGTGCTGATGCGCAACGTGCCGTGATCGCCTGAGGCAATTTGCGCAATGTCGTCTTCGACACGTTTCAATTCGTCCAGCACTTGATGTGCCGATTGCAAAAGCCGTTCGCCCGCCTGCGTCAAAACCATGCGTTTATTGATGCGATTGAATAAAGGGATTCCCAGTCGCTCTTCAATATCGCGCAA
This sequence comes from uncultured Heliomicrobium sp., assembly GCA_964570175.1. GTDB lineage: Bacteria > Acidobacteriota > Blastocatellia > RBC074 > RBC074 > RBC074. Next base: position 38,055 of record CAZMXG010000026.1, read on the forward strand.
CTGATGGCTCAGCGCCGATTGCGTCAAATGCAATCGCTCGCCTGCCTTGGTCACGCTTTTTTCTTCTGAAACCGCCACAATCAGCTTCAAATGCCGCGTCTCGAACATCGCCATGAATCCTTTCGCTTTTGAAATTTTGATGAGAATAGATCATCAAAATAATGAAAACAATGAGTTGGTTTAATTTATGAATCGTCCGTATTCTCCGTTTGCAGAGAAACGAACCCAGGAGATTTAAGGATGGACAATCTGAAATATCCCATCGGAAAATTTGTTCCCCAAGCCGGGATTACTGCAACACGACGCCAGGACATAATTCAAAACATTGCCGAAGCGCCTGCCAGATTAGGCGAAGCGATCAATGGCCTGTCATCAAGCCAACTCGACACGCCATATCGCCCGGAAGGATGGACAGTGCGGCAAACTGTAAATCACGTCGCCGACAGCCACATGAACGGTTACATCCGATTCAAATTCGCGCTGACCGAGTCTGAACCGATGATCAAGCCTTATGAAGAAAAGTTGTGGGCAGAACTGGAAGACGGACGGAATACTGATCCGGCGATTTCACTGGCATTGCTGGACGCGCTGCACCAGCGTTGGACGACTTTGCTCGGTTCGTTGAAACCTGAAGATTTCGCGCGCACGACGCGTCATCCGCAACATCCGGACTGGGGAGCGTTCCCGCTCGACCTGCTGCTTGGGCTTTACGAATGGCATGGGCGTCATCACACCGCGCACATCACCGGGTTGCGCCAGCGGATGGGATGGTAATAACAGGAAGGAGAAACAATGTTCCGCGATCTACGATTTGCTGTCCGTTCCTTGCTGAAGCGTCCAGGTTTCAGTCTGGTCATTGTTGTGACGCTCGCGCTGGGGATTGGCGCGAATACGGCGATTTTCAGCGTTGTTAATGCGGTGCTGCTGTCGCCGCTGCCTTATAAACAGCCGGAGCAATTGTTTGCGGTCTGGGCCAAAAACGAAAAACGAAACCTGACGCAACAACCGGTCTCTTATCTGAATTACCTGGATTGGAAAGAGCAGAATCAGGCCTTCGAACACCTGGCTGCAGTTCGCGCCGAATCATTCAGCTTGGTTGGCAGCCTGACCGACAAAGGCGAGCCGGAGCGAATCAACGGCGTTCGCGTCACGGCCAACATTCTTTCACTGCTCGGAGTCAAACCGGCGCTGGGACGTGATTTTCTTCTCGAAGAAGGTCAGCCGGAAAAGTCCGCAGTCGCCTTGGTCAGTTATGGGTTGTGGCAGCGGCGTTACAGCGGCGATCCGAATTTGATAGGACAGACAGTGACGGTGGATGCGAAGCCGTATACCGTGATCGGCATTCTTCCATCAGGAGTGAAATATCCGGGTTTGATGCTGCCGCCCACCGGGGCGGAAGTCTGGATCCCGTTCATTGTTTCGCCCAGTCAAAACCTGCGCGGATTTGCCAATCTGCGACTGGTCGGACGGCTCAAATCCGGCGTTGCACTTGAACAAGCGCAAGCCGAGATGGATGTGATTGCCCGCCGCTTGGAACAGCAGTATCCACAAGACAACACCAATCTGGGAATTGGTTTGGGATCGCTGCAGGAGCAATTGGTCGGAAATGTGCGGCTGGCCTTGATGATTTTGCTGGGTGCAGTTGGACTGGTGCTGCTGATTGCTTGTGTCAATGTGGCGAATTTGATGCTGGTCCGCGCGGCAGGGCGAAAGGCAGAAACGGCGCTCCGAGCGGCACTGGGTGCCAGTAGATGGCAGTTGACCAAACATTTGCTGACGGAATGTGTGGTGCTTAGCCTGACCGGCGCAGCGGTTGGCTTGTTACTGGCTTACTTGGGCGTGGAGTGGGTAAAGACGTTGAATGTTGCCAGTCTGCCACGTTTGGATGAGATCAGCATCAATCCCAAAGTTCTTGGCTTCACGTTTTTGGTGGCAACATTTACCGGACTGATTTTCGGCCTTCTTCCAGCGTTGCAGTTTTCCAGAGTTGAACTGACCGAAAACCTGAAAGAAGGGCGAAAGGGCGCAGCCAGCGGTGCGCTTCATCGCCGCTGGTTGCGCGCCCTGGTCGTTGCCGAAATCGCCTTGGCGATGATTTTGCTGGCAGGCGCGGGCTTGCTGTTACGCAGCTTCCGGCTGGTCACCGAAGTTGATCCGGGCTTCAATCCGCAGAATGTGTTGACGCTCAGCGCGCCGCTCCCCCAAACGAATTACCGCGACCAGCAGCAACAGCTTGCCTTTTACGAAACCGCGCTGGCCAAACTCAATGCGCTGCCCGGTGTTGCCTCTGCCTCGGCAACATTCAGAGTTCCGCTCGTCGGATTGGCCACCGTCATCTTTTCTGCGGAAGGGAAACCAGTGCCTGTGGGCAATGAACCAACCGCGGATTACAGAACCGTCAGCTTCAACTACTTCCGTACGATGGGCATTGCTTTGCGCAAAGGACGGGAATTTACCGAACGCGACAAGGCGGATGCTCCCGACGCCGTCATCATCAACGAAGAACTGGCGCGCCGTTTCTTTCCCAACGAAGACCCGGTCGGCAAACGGTTGCAGGTTGGGACAGAAAAAACTCGTTTTCGCGAAATTGTCGGTGTGGTGGGCAACGCCAAACTGACCAGTCTGGACGGCAGAGTTGATCCGGCGATTTATGTTCCACTGGCGCAAAACACCTGGCCACAGGCGCTGCGCATCAGTTCCTTCGCCATTCGCACCACCGTCGAACCGCGCAGCCTGATCTCGTCAATCCGCAACGAATTGCATTCGATTGACCCCTCGCTGCCCGTGACACAACTGCAAACGATGGAAGAGATTCTGCACAATTCTCTGGCGCAACGACGGTTCAATCTGACCTTGCTGCTGATCTTTGCCGCGGTAGCTGGCCTGCTGGCGGTCGTCGGAATTTACGGTGTCATGTCGTACAACGTGACGCAGCAAACGCACGAGCTCGGTGTCAGAATGGCTCTGGGCGCGCAGCAGTCCGCAATCCTGAAAATGGTGGTTGGCGACGGCGCAAAGTTGGCGTTGTCAGGAGTCGTGATCGGGGTGGCGGGTTCGCTGATGATGACCCGATTGATGTCGGGGCTGCTTTATGGAGTCGCCGCCACAGATATGGTCACCTTTATCACCATCGCGCCATCGTTGTTCGCGGTTTCTATCCTGGCCAGCTTCATCCCGGCGCGAAGGGCATCCAAAGTAAACCCGATCATTGCTCTGCGCGGCGAGTAAGCACGGAGTCAATAGCCGACCGTAAAATAGAGCATGTTTCTGCCAAGCCCCGGAAGACGACGGAAATTCTGTCGCTCTTCCGGGGCTTCGTTGTTATGATTCGCCGCGTTCAAGAGTTTTGATTCGGAGGTGGATCGGCAAGCATGCCAATTGTATTTATCAGCTACAGCCACGATTCAGACGATCATAAAGAGAAAGTCCTCGCGCTTTCTGAACGGCTGCGAGCCGACGGCATCGAAACCCGACTGGATCAGTACGTAAACGGCACACCCAAAGAAGGTTGGCCATTGTGGATGCTCAATCGGTTGGACGAAGCCCAATTTGTTTTGGTGATTTGCACAGAAGTCTATTACCGCCGATTTCGCCGTAAGGAAGAACCCGGCAAAGGCAAAGGGGTTCGTTGGGAAGGAGCGTTGATTACCCAGGACATTTACGACGACGAAAACATCGCAGTGAAATACGTTCCGATTCTGTTTTCTGACGACCAGCAACCGTTCATTCCGAATCCGATCCGTCCAATGTCTCGGTATGCGCTGAACTCCGAAACCCACTACCAATCGCTTCTTGATTTTCTTTATGGCAGAGCGGGCGTCGAACCGGGCGAAGTCAGCGAGCCCGAGCATAGGGAGCGCGCCAAAGGTCAACCTCTGACGTTTGGCGATACCCCAACTCCCATCTCCCAACTCCCATCTCCCAACCCCAGCCTTATAGAAATCGCTCGCTTGCCCCAACTCCTGACCCGCGACTTGTTTGGCCGCGATGCCGAATTGAAATTACTCGATGACGCTTGGGCAAATCCCGCCACAAACATTGTCGTGTTTGCTGCGTTTGGAGGCACGGGGAAATCGGCGTTGGTCAACAACTGGGTGCGGCGCATTGCGCAGGAAAATTATTGCGGCGCAGCTCGCGTGTATGCATGGTCGTTCTGGTCTCAAGGCTCCGACCAGCCGCAGACTTCGGCTGACCCGTTCATTGATGCAGCGTTGCGTTGGTTTGGCGATTCCGATCCGGCGGCGGGTTTGCCCTGGGACAAAGGCGAGCGGCTGGCGCGGTATATCAAACAAACGCGCACCTTGCTGATCCTGGATGGACTCGAACCGCTTCAACATCCGCCGGGGCCGATGGAAGGCCAGTTGAAAGAGCAAACGATGCAGGCGTTGTTGCGGGAATTGGCGGCGGGACAGCCGGGGTTGTGCGTGATTTCGACGCGCGAACCAATTGCCGATTTGCTGGATTATGCCGAACCTGCCGTCGTCAGTCGTGATCTGGAACAATTGTCGCCTCAGGCCGGAGCGCAAATTTTGCGCCAGCAACAGATCGAAGGCGACGATGCCGAACTGGAACAGGCGTCCGCAGATTTTGGCAATCACGCGCTGGCGCTGACGATCCTCAGCAGCTTACTGAAAGATGCTTACGGCGGCGACATACGCAGGCGGCGGGAAATTCCTGCGCTCAGAGACTCAGAGGGGCGCAAAGGGCGGCATGCGTTGCGCGTTATGGCTTCATATGAAAGGTGGTTGAGCGAGGCAGGTGAGCATACAATGCTTGCGGTGTTGCGCTTGCTCGGGCTGTTTAATCGTCCGGCGAGTGCAACTTCCATCGCTGCGTTGCGTGCCGAGCCAGCTATTCTTGGGCTGACAGATACGCTACAAGGGGTGAATAAGACGCAGTGGGAAATGACCCTATCAAAATTGCGCCGAATTAAACTGTTGACTGCGAATATGGTAATTTCATCCAGTGCGCCCGAATCGCTGGATGCTCATCCGTTGGTACGAGAACATTTCGGGCACCAGATGAAACGCGATCATCCTAACACTTGGCGTGAAGCCAATCTTCGCCTTTATGAACATCTGACTGCAACAACCAAAGAATTCCCTGATACGGCGGAAGAGATGGCACCGTTATTTGCCGCAGTGACACACGGCTGCGAAGCAGAGAGGCATCAACAAGCAGCTGATGTCTACTGGCGGCGGATTCAAAGGGGGAATGAAAACTTTAATTGGCATAAGCTCGGCCTATTTGGTGCTGATCTAGCGGCGCTGGCTGGGTTCTTTGAGACACGCTGGCGGGAACCTGTGGCAGGCCTCAACGAAGCCGCTCAGACCTTTGTTTTGAGAGCAGCTGGCTTTGATCTGCGTGCGTTGGGGCGACTGCAAGAAGCAGCCGAGCCATTTCAGATTGTCTTGCAAGCTAATATTTCACAAGGGAAATGGATTGACGCTGCCATTGTTGCTGATAGTCTCAGTGATCTCTACCTGATGATTGGCGAGCTTCCACAGGCATTGAAATTTGCACGGCAGAGTGTGGATATGGCAGACCGAAGTGGCAGTCAATTTCAACGAATAACCAAGAGGACAACAATGGCCAATGCCTTGCATCAGGCGAATCAACTGGAAGAGGCAGAAGCCACGTTCTACCAAGCTGAAGATATGCAAAAACTGTTGCAGCCCGTAACCCCGATTCTCTATGGAGTATGGGGATTTCGATATTGCGATTTACTACTTGGTCATGGGATGCACCAAGAAGTTAAAGAACGTGTCACCCGAACGATTAAATGGGGTAAACAGTACGGAGGTCTTCTTATCAAAGCGTTGGACAATCTTTTGCTTGGTCGTGCTTGTCTGTTGCAATCTCGGCAGTCGGGCAGTAATTACGGACAGGCAGCGGAGTTTTTGCAACAATCCGTAGACGAGTTGCGCCAAGCAGGGCAGATTCAAGAATTACCCCGGGGCCTGCTGGCGCGAGCTGAGATGTACCGGTTGATGGGCGACCGCCTCAGTTTTGAGCGCGCGCAGACTGATCTGGCCGAAGCGCAACGCATCGCTGAACGCGGCTCAATGGGTTTGCACCTCGCCGATTGCCATCTGGAACGGGCGCGGCTGCGGCTGGCGCAAGGCGACCGCGACAATGCCCGCGAGCATTGGGAAAAGGCCAAAGCGATGATTGAGCGGATGGGCTACCACCGGCGGGATAAAGATGTTGCGGAGATTGAAGAGCAGTTAAAAGCCAATTGAATTGAATTACGAAATGTTTTGCCAGCGAGCGGCAGGTACAAAGCGGGAAAGATGGTTGAAGTTGTGCGTGGCGACAACGACGGTGTCTCCATCATCAATCAACAAGGATGCTTGAGCGGCAATAATCACGTCGGCATCCAGGGACTGATCGCCAGCCGTTGATTTTCCTATCTTTCGCGCTTGTGCCCAAAGTTCAGCAGCACGGAGCATAACAAACCGATTGATCGGTAGCAGGCCAAGGGAATTGATGACGGTATCCAGTCTGGCTATGCCGCGCTGTTTGTTTGCACGTAGCAATTCGCGCCGCACTTCGTAATCGGCAATTTCCGAAATCAACACCTGGGCACCACTATTTAGCCGATCCAAAATCCATTGATTGCAATCAGCGGTTTGAGGCGAGAAGCGCGGATTGGAAGCCAAGCCCAATGGTCCGGCATCAAGCAGAATGATCTGGCTCATCGGGGAAGATTATTCGTTCGCCATTCGCGGCGCGGGTTTCATTCAGCGCGTCTTTCAGGTACTCGAAGGTTTCGCGCTGTTCATTTTCGTCATCAGCGTAAAGCGATTTGAGTGCCGCCGTGGCGGCAGCGACATCTACCGGCTTCAGGACAAAGCCGGACTGGCGAGGCCGATCAAGCGGTAAATCCTTGGCCGGAAAAGTTTCTGGTTTTACAACGATGGCTTCAGCAATGCTCATTGTTTTTACCTCTCTGTTGAAATGCCGGGCAATGCTAACACATCAACAATCTGATTGTCTGTCATTTAGGCTTTTCTGGCAGCTTCCGCTTGCAACGCCGCTGCGATTTGGCCGCCGTGGAAGCGGCCGTTTTCGATGAAAATCTTGCCAGTTTCTTTTCCAGCGATGACGACGCCTGCCAGATAAACGCCTTTCACATTGGATTCCATTGTTTCGGCGTTGAACTTCGGCTTCATCGTTTGCGGGTCAATCTCGATTCCCAGCGAGCGCAAGAATTCGTTGTCGGTGTGATACCCGGTCAGCGCGAAGACGAAATCATTCGGCAGTTCGGATTCTTTGCCGGTTTCCAGATGGCGAATGCGGATAGTCGTCGGCGTGATTTCCGTGACGATGGTGTTGAAGTGCGCGGTGATTTCGCCGTTTTTGATGCGGTTTTCGATGTCGGGCAGAATCCAGTATTTGATCGTTGGTCGCAGCGCGGCTTGGCGGTGAATGATCGTTACGCGCGCTCCGTGGCGATACAGGTCAAGAGCGCTGATGGCGGCGGAATTCGCCGCGCCGATAATGATGACATCGCGATCGTAAAACGGATGCGCGTCTTTGTAATAGTGCGAAACTTTCGGCAGGTCTTCGCCGGGAATGCCGATAAAGTTCGGCTGGTCAAAATAGCCGATGGCGACGACGATCTTTTTTGACCGAAACTCGCGCCGCTCGCCAGTCATGACCATTTCGGTTTCAACCAGAAAATTGCCGTCTGATCCGCTGACGTTCAAAACTCGTTCGTACTGATTGACGCGCAATTTGTAGGTGTCCACCACGCGGCGATAATACTTCAAGGCTTCCTGGCGATTGGGTTTTTCGCGTTCGCAGACAAACGGCAGATCGCCAATTTCCAGCAATTCGGGCGTCGTGAAAAAGACAAGCTGTGTTGGGTAATTGAACAGCGAATTGACGACGCAGCCTTTTTCGATGACCAAATGGCTGAAGCCAGCACGCTGGGCTTCGATCGCGCAAGCCAATCCAGTAGGCCCGCCGCCGATGACGATTACGTCAAATAACTCCATTGCTCATTTCTCGATTCGATGGTCTTCGTAAAAGAACGCCGGTCCGCAAACCAGCAAAATCCGCATTGGCTCAGCGCCCGTGTTGGTCAGCGTGTGGCGGTGATGCCTAGGTATATACACCGCGTCGCCCGCGCTGACTTCGCGTTGCTCTTCGCCGACGGTCATCAAACCACTGCCTTCGATGATGTAGTAAATCTCTTCCAGCACTTCATGGTGATGCGGCGGAACGGTTGCACCGGGCGGCAGTAACTCTTCGGCCAGCGAACATTGATTGATCGGCGAAGTCGTTCGATCCATCAGTGGGCGAATCTCCGACCCGTGCGGCGTGTTAATGACTTTGGAATCTCGGCGGTTGACGATCAGCATAGCTTTCCATACAGAAAAATTTTCCCACGAAGCCACACGAAGAAAACACGAAGCGGAAAACAATCTTCAGGCAGGATCCAGCAAGTTGAAACTCTTGTTTGAGTTAAGCTGAAAAGCAATCTTGTTCAATCGTGTAAATCCTGTCTATTTCTTCCTTCGTGAAACTTCGTGTGCCTTCGTGGGAGGAAATTGTCCTCTTAAACTGAAGCCAGAACTTTTTCCAGAAATTCGCGGTTGGCTTTGGCGTTGGCGGCGGTTTCTTCGGGCGTTGCGCCGACTTTGACGCCTTCGACCATGATGGGTCCTTTGAATCCGGCGGCTTTCATCGCTTTGAAAACGCCTGCGAAATCTACTTTGCCGGTGCCGAATTGCGACATCACTTCGCCTTTGACCGTTGGACAATCTTTGGCGCAGAAGCCGGTCACGTGCTGAGCAATTGGTTTCAGCTCTTCAATGGGGTCTTTGCCGGTGTAATAGATGATGTTTCCGGCGTCGTACCAAATTTTGAAGTTGCGATGATTGACTTCCTTGATGGCTTTCAGAATTTCGTCTGAAGAACCACTCCCGCCGCCGTGCGGTTTCATCACCAGCTTGATTTTCTTTTCGTCGGCGTACACGGCTGATTCATGCATGACTTTGTAGTAATGCGCGTACTCTTCCGGCTTGTCCACGCCGAAGCTGAGAACGTATTGCAGGCCGAGAAACTTGGCGTTATCAATTTGCTGGCGCATTTCCTTGACCGAATCTTCAATCGGGATGGTGTGCCGCGAACGCAGCGCGCCCATGTTGGCCGTCAAACCGCTGTCGGCCAGCTTCTTTTTTAGCGCGTCCAGATATTCGGGCTTGGCGTCCGCCGCGATGAAGGGTTCTTCCCGCGTGCGGCTCAGCAAGCCTGTCGTTTTGTACCCGGCGGCTTTGATCTGCTTCAGCGTTTCGTCAAACGACCATTTCGTCCACGGACGATTGAAACAGCCGACCGGCCAATTGACCTTGGCTTCGGCGGTGAAATCCATTGCTGCGGTGGCAGCGGTGACAAGCGCGGTGTGTTGAATAAATTCTCGTCTGTTCATGGTTGCTAATGTTTCCTTTTGATCGTTGAGTTTATTTCTTGGTTGATGGCATTCCTGGAATTTCCATCTTCTTATAATCCGCCGGAATCGCGAAGAGCGAATCGTCCAGCGGTTTTCGTTCGATGCTGGCGACTTCCATGATGGTTCGCGTTTGACCGTTTTCGATGCTCGACAGCTTCAAGGGGAAAACGCCGCCTTCGACAAATTTCAGGAATTCGGGGTTGGATTGCAATTGCACTTTGGCTTTATCGCCAAGCGCAAAGCTTCGGAGTTGGTCGAATAAGCCGCCCGAATCGCTTCCGCCGCCAAAATAGCCCAAGCCCTGGGCCAGACATGCGTCCGTGTCTTGTTTCTCGCCCAAAATCCAGTGCGTACAAGTGTGACCGGCGATGGTTTCGGTTTTGCCGGTTGGCGTGGCTTTGAATGAATTATCGGTGCCAGCCTTTTCAACAATCTTTTTGATCCCGCCTTCTTCGTTCCAGTTCATGGTTGTGTAGGTTTTCATTTGCGGAATCAGCATGGTTTGGGTGCCGGAAGCGAAATCCATCAACATCGCGCCCATTTGCGTGCCGCCTGCCGCAAGCTGCGTTTCAATGCGCGTGCGCGAACCTTTGATGGCGTATTTGATTTCCATCGGCTGACCGCCGGTGTTCATCTTGGAAGTAATCAAACCCTCAAAGGCTCCGCCGGCAAAGGCCCCGCCGGTTGCCGCGCCGCTGCTGGAAGACGATGAGGCCGTTGGTGTTGTGGAATTGGAGTTGGCATTTGAATCTGTCTTGGAATTGCTGCACGCCGTGAGTAGCGAAGCGATAAAGAGCGAATAGAAAACTGGTTTGAGTGCGGAAAAAGAAATAGTCATTGAACATCCTTTCTTGATGAAAACAAGGTAACGGGGATGCGGTTATTGTCTGTTCAGGTTCTTGGTCGTGTGTTCGGAAATGCTGGCTGGAGGCGTCACCAGTTCTGAAGTTGTCGGGGCGGAAAGCTCGGCGACAAGCGGCTGGGGTGTAACGTGCTGGGGGAAGTTGGTGGCAATAATCGGCAACGGAAAAACACGTTCGCGCTCAAGCTGTTTCACCTTCAGGTATTGGCCCACTCCTTCGCCGATCAAGGCAAATGCCGGAATAAGAAACGACCAGCCCCACGTGTACCCGCCCGGAAACCAGAATGTGACAAAGATTGCCGCGAGCAAAAATCCCAGGCCGGTAAACAAGTTGCTGACAGCATTTTCGATAGTGGGCAGCTTGCGGCGTTTGCGTCTTTCGCGCCTGGTCAATCCGGGTTCTTCAGGCGAAGCCATCGGCAACTGGCCCGTCAGCGCGTGCGGAATCAGGCTGACATTCGCTCCACAAGCGCGGCAGAATTTCTGGTTATTCTCAATCGGATTAGCACAGTTTGGGCAGTACATGTTTTCTCCGCTGGGGACAGGCGCGAACCATCATAACCATTTCAGTTCGCCGTGCCGTTCGCCTACCAAATGCAGGAACAGGGCTTCGAGTGTGTCGAACTGCTGACCGTCATTTTCCAGTTTGCCACCAGTCATCAGTTTGGCGACATCTCCCTGCCAGGCGATTTTGCCGTGATTGATGATGGCTACGTCATCGCACAATCGTTCGACGGTTTCCAGCACGTGCGTGGTCATAAACACCGTTCGGCCTCCGGCGACAAATCTTCGCAGCCAGTCTTTCAACATGGCCACACCCGCCGGATCAATGCTTTCAAAAGGTTCGTCCAGAAATAAAATCTCCGGACGATGAATGATCGAAGCGGCAAATGCGACTTTTTTGCGCATGCCGGTGCTGTAATCGGCCAGGCGTTTGTTGGTTGCCGAAGCCAGATCCATTGCGGCCAGCAATTCTTCCACACGTTGCCGGACCGTCGCTTCCGGCAGCCCGTACATTCGGGCGTTGAAGGCCAGAAATTCGTGCGCGTACAGATGATCAAATAACCCCAAGCCTTCAGGCATGACGCCAATCCGGCGTTTTACATCACTGGAATCGCTGTCGAATGCTTTGCCAAGCAGTTCAATTTTTCCGGAGGTAGGATCAATCAGGCCGGTCAGGCAGCCGATGGTTGTGCTTTTGCCCGCGCCATTCGGACCCAGAAAGCCGAACATCCGCCCAGTCGGCACGGTCAACGAAAGATTGTCCACGGCGATTAAATCGCCAAACCGCTTGGTCAGGCCTTCGATATAAATGGCGTTGGCAAATCCGGTTTCGGCGGTAGAAGTGCTGGCCGGGACGGCGGTTCCAATTTCAGCAGGTGCAATCATAATTTTTGAGTTCAGGTCCGCGCTCCGGCGATCATGTTGATCAATCGTTCGCGGCGCTTTTTCAGCGAACCTTCGATCGCGTAAAAGGAAAACAGGTAAAGTCCGACGCAGGCAATCATCAACAGTGGCGCAACCCACCAGAAACTTAAAAGTGTTGCCAAACTGGCGCGGTTGCTCAGCGTCATTAAAACCCAAAAAGGAACCATCATGCCGACTGTGACAACTACAATTGAACCGAATGAAAGGCGGTTATTCCACATGGCGTCGAAATCCATGGTCTTCGGCGAAAAAACAGAAGTCCAGAATCCCAGCGCGTTATACAAAAAAAGTCCGGCAATCGCTGTTGAAATCATCATTGCCAACAAGCGTAATGAAAATATATGGCGGTTGTAAAACATCAACCACAGAGCGAACGAAACAAAGATGGCAACAGTTCGCAAAAGCAGCGAGGAAAGGTTCATCGCTCTTAGCGCGTCAACAAATTGAATCGGCAAAACGGCGAAGCGTCGAATTCCGGCATCGTCGTATCCAAACGCATTCAGCATCATGGCCGCCGCCGTCGCGCTGCTCATGATGAAAAACATCGCCAGCATGATGGAAATGTTTGTTTGTCGGCCGCGAGACGGAAGCATGTACTGGCCTGCCAGAACGATCACCGGTGCAGTGAGCAAACTGAAAAGAATCATTTTGCAGCGCAGGTGATAACGTAGCGCGCGGCTGATCAACGGCGCATATCGCTGTCCGAACAGCTCGCCAATCTGGTCAAGATAATCGTGCCAGACGACGCTTCCGGAAGCCGCATGGCCGGCCGCAACTGGGCGGGTTTCCAATTTTTCCAACAGCCACAGTAACGCCAGGCACCACAGCAATAGCAAAATAAATCCGCTGATAACCGCTGCCGCCGTGTCTCCGGCAATCATGCTCGCCGCCGCTCCGGGAGGCGTAAATTCCATTACTTTATTAAACGCTTTCCAGGCGATGGCTTTTCGATTGTTGATCAGCAGCGCGACGGCCAGCGGACCGAACGAAATCATCATCAACACAACAGTTCCCAGCACCGTGGAGCCTCGCCGTGTTTGCATAACAAGCTCAACCACGGTCAGCAGCGTAATGGTCGCCAGATAATTGGCAATGATGAAAATGAACGCCGCCAGCATGGTTCTGAGGAACGACCCACCGCCCAGCCATAAAAAACCGACAGCCAATCCAAATGTGGCGGAAATGATCAATAGCCAAATCGGATCGAAAATGCCGATGACTTGCCTGACCAAAAAACGTTCGTGCGCGTCCATTGGATACCGTCGCAACGCGTCTTCTGAAAACGCCGCGCGCGGCCCCACCCCAAAAAGTAGGCTCAAACCCACGCCGTTGATAAACAACCCGGTCAAGATCCAGCGCGCGAAGTATTCGGCCTGCTCCGGTTCAATGGAACTGATCGCCATTCCAGTGCCAATTCCACCCAGCGCAAAAAACAATGCGAAAAATCCGCCGATCAAATACACCGCAAACAGCATGGCAATTTTGCCATTGCCGGTTCGCGCATAGGCCCAAATCAGTTTGTAGCGCAATCGCATCAGCGCCCAAAAACGATTGAGAATTTCTTTGTTCATAAGCGGTACTGGTTTTTCAACACGCCAACTGCGCCCGCTTGAGCTTGAAACCTTTCAGATTGCCCAACAATGTGACGGCGAGTTTGTCAGGTTGAAAGATCTTTCTGGCCAAAGTTTGCAGACCTTTGGTAGTGACAGCTTCGATTTCCGAAATGACTTCGTCGGGAGAAATGAAGCGGCCAAAGTTCATTTCATTTGAAGCCAGCGCGCTCATGCGTGACACAGACGATTCCAGGTTCAAGCGGACGGAGGCTTTTAATTGTTCTTTGTTGCGCTGCAATTCTTCGTCGCTGATCGGTTCGGTTTTGATTTTTCGCAACTCCGCCATTGTGGCTTCAATGGTTTTTTCGAGCCGGTCTGTCGAAGTTCCGGCGTAAATCGTCAGGTATCCGCAGTCGCGAAATGGATTGATGCTGGCGAAAACGGTGTAAGCCAGTCCCAACTCTTCACGTATGGATTGGAATAAGCGCGAACTCATTCCTCCGCCCAAAATCACGGAAAGTAAATTGGCCGTGTAAAGGTCTTTGCTGACCAGCGAAGGGCAGGGAACTCCAATCACCAGATGGGATTGCTCCAGTTCCGCCTTATGCCGCAATCGCAGCGATGCAAGCGGACGCGGCGTTGAAGACGTTAATCGCTTTCGTTGTGGCTGCAACTTCCCAAAGTATTGTTTCGCAAATTTCAGCATCTGCTGGTGTTCAACATTGCCGGCGGAGGCAATGACCAGATTGTTGGGGCAGTAAATTTCGTTGTAGTAATTTTCTACGACGCCGTCCTTGAATCTGGACAATGTTTTGGGCGTGCCCAGAATCGGTCTGCCAAGCGGGTGCTTTGGATAAAAGTTCGAACAGAAAAGGTCGAAGATCAAATCATCCGGTGTGTCTTCCACCATTTTGATCTCTTCAATGATTACGCTGCGCTCTTTTTTCAGCTCACGCGGATCGAAAGCGGGGGAAGTCACCACATCGGCAATTAAATCAAAGGCTTGGGACAAATGCTCGTCCAGCACATTGTCATAAAACCCAACCATTTCTCGTCCGGTGAACGCGTCCAGATTTCCGCCCAGGGAATCGCCTTCCGCCGCAATCTGGGCGACTGAGCGCCTGCGCGTGCCTTTGAACAGCGCGTGCTCAATGAAATGCGTCAGCCCATGCCGGTCTTCGGTTTCATGCCGCGAACCGCTGCGAAGGAAAACTCCGAAGCTGACTGAGCGCAGATACGGCATTTGTTCCGTTAATACAATCAGCCCGTTGCTGAGTTGGGTTTTACGGACGTTGAATTTCAGGTCGTTGCTGGTTTGTTTCGCTGCTTTTGGTTTCATAAGTCGTTATTGAAGACGCACCATAATATGCCAGCAGCTTGACTCGTCTCAAACCCGGTTCTGGATAAAAAGACGGAAGTTCATAATCACATCATCGTCCGCATATGTTTACTGTCCACGATTGTTGTCATCAATCGTGGACAGCCTGGGCTTAGAAATGTCTACAATCAAAGACAAGAATCTGTTGAGAAGAAGAAACAAAGCTGCTTTGAAACTGGCTGAAGGATTTTTCTGATAAGTAAGTCTTGCCATTTCTGTAGTTACAGGAAAAATTTGTTTGTGGTTTTTCTGTGGCACAACCGTTGCTTTATGACTAAGCGTAACGAGAAAGGAACGGAATGATGGTTGAACGTTCCTGAGGATATTTGAAGCAATTGCGGGAGAATCAAAGTCGGGCTGCTCAAGCAAAAAGCAAACCTCACCTTTGTGCAAAGCTTTAGAGCGCATTGGTGATTCTCCCTGAATGCGAAAAGTTTGCAGGAGCGCTGCTCCTCAACGGGAATGTAGTTTCTGGCTAAAGTTAAGGATACGGGGGTCGGATTTAGTCGGGAATTACAGCTTCGGCTCGCGCACCTTACGTCACGCAAGATACGGGGCACATTGTGTGGCGCAAGGGGCGCGAGTCGGCCTTAACCGGCCGGCGAGTTGAGCGCGTCATAAAGATTTGTAGCAATTTGAAAACAAGTTTGGAGCAAAGCTCCTCTCGAGTTTGTGGTTGGCGGTCCGAAGAAAACGGGGGTCGGATTTGGGCTGTTAACTGCATTTTCGATTCGCGCACCTTACGTCACGCAAGATACGGGGCACATTGTGTGGCGTAAGGGGCGCGAATCGGCCTTAACCGGCCGGTGAGTTGAGCGCGTCAAAAAGATTTGTAGCAATTTGAAAACAAGTTAGGAGCAAAACTCCTCTCGAGTTTGTAGTCAGCAGCCTGGAGAAAACGGGGGTCGGATTCGGGGTGTTGACTGCATTTTCGATTCGCAGGCCGCGTCGTGCAGATAACGGGGCACGTTGTGCGGCGCGGTTTGCGGGTCGGCTATTAGGAATAAGCCTTAAGGCAAGCGCCTGACGGTTTGGTCTTGTGACTGACGGCTGGAAAAGACACGGGGGTCGGATTTTAGTTGTTAGTCACAAATACGGTTCGTTGACTGCGTTACTTGGAGAACGGGGCACAACGAGTAACGTAGTTGACGAGCCGGAATTTCCTAACGCCGATTGAGTTGAGTTGAGCACGAAATTGAAAAGAATTTGAGTTTTGTAGTTGCCGGTTAAGTAAAGGACACGGGGGTCGGATTTAGCCGGTGATTGCAGCTTCGGTCCGTGGGCTTACGCGACGTGGGGAACGGGGCACACTGCGTTGCGTAAGTTCGCGGATCGAAAACCTAAAATTGAGTTTGAAAAGTTGAGCGAGTTTGGAGCGTAGCTCCTCACGAGAATGTAATTGCCGATTAAAGTAAAGGACACGGGGGTCGGATTTAGTCGGCAATTACAGCTTCGACCCGCGCATCTTACGTCACGCAAGGAACGGGGCACATTGTGTGGCGCAAGAGGCGCGGGTCGGCCTTCACCGGCCTGGTGAGTTGAGCGCGATGCAAAAAGTTTCTTTGAGCGCAATCCCAAATTGCGCTGGTTGCTGGAAAGTTGATTCCCAATCAATTGGAAGGTGGCCGACGAAGCCCTCAAAATAAAGACCGCAAACACATCTTTTCCCGCTATTTAGGACTTCTCCCGCTTGAAGTCCGAGGGCTTCACAATTTTTTTACGCTGCACGAGAGTGCGAATCGGGTCCTCACCCCAGCATTAACAGGCTGTCGGATCACTATGTGATTTCGGCGGCCTGTTGCTGTTTTTGGCGTTGGGGTATTGCCGAATCTTGCTCACGGACTCACCCGCATGGTTGAATAGCCGCCAGAAGCGAGGAATAACAATTTGCCAAGACAAGTGATTGAGTCGGAAAAGATATTCAAGGGTGCGGTCTTTTCCATCGAACGGGATCGGCTGAGAGAAGAAAACGGGTTTGAATTTGTCCGCGATGTCGTTCGCCATCCGGGCGGCGCAGGCTGTTTGCCGCTTTTAGAGGATGGCCGGGTTATTCTTGTCAAACAGTATCGCCATCCTGCGGGACGCGAACTGTTAGAAATTCCGGCAGGCAAGATCGAAGCCAATGAAGTGCCCATGGAATGCGCAGCGCGAGAAGTTGAACAGGAAACAGGGTTTCGCGCCGGACGGATTGAGCCCTTGGCGGATTTTTATTCCACGCCGGGATTTTGCGAAGAGCGACTGTATATTTACTTGGCGACTGAATTGACCGAGGTTGAACAGAACCTGGATTACGATGAATTCGTTGAGGTCGTTTACCTGCCGCTGGCTGAAGCCGTGGCAATGGCTGTTCGCAATGAACTGGAAGATTCAAAGACGATCATTGCTTTATTGTTGGCGGTTCAACGAATCGGAATCAGTTAAAACTTATGCCAATTACAACTACTTATTGCCCTGCCTGCGGTCAGGCCATCGAAGCAGAACCAGGAAGTCTTTGTATCCAGTGTCAGTCAGGATCTTCAAGAGGTCTTGACAGCGTCGGCTGGTCCCCAGAAGCTCAGTTGCTAGCAGTTGCAGCTGAAAAGCCCAGTTCCCCATGGTTTGATTTATTGTGGGCATTTCTGGTTTGGGGTGTCAGCGGAGCATTTCTGTTAGGGCTGGACGCGGCGCTGCGACTGACGCTATATCTGATGGGGCAGCAGATTCCAAAGATTGAAATTACGCGCGGCGCAGCCATTTTAACATTGGCAATCACATTGGTGCTGCAAGTGGTTGCGTTTGGCGCAAGCTGGATGTTTGTCACCCGACTGGGGAAAAAACCGTTTTTCCAAACCCTTGGGTGGCACTGGCATCCGCAATTTAAATGGGGGCACGCGACAGCTTTGGCGGTATTGATGTTTGGTGTTGCCGCAGCGCTTTCAAAATTGTTGCCGCACCATGAAACTGACATGGAAAAGATTCTAAAAATGGGACTCTCGATTCGTGTCATGGTTGTTGTGCTGGCAGTTCTGGTGGCTCCACTGGTTGAAGAAATCGTTTATCGCGGAGTTGTTTATTCAACGGTGGAGAGGATTGGCGGAAAGGCAGCGGGTGTGATCACTGCCACGGCAATTTTTGCGCTGGTTCACGTGCCACAATACTGGGGAAGCGTCGCAGCAATTACTGCAATCGTCACGTTGAGTCTGGTATTAACGCTGCTCCGAGCCTGGACGGGATCATTGTTGCCTTGTGTGGCAATGCATCTTGTTTATAACGGAATCCAGGCTCTTGGGTTGTTGTTTTTGCCGGACAAATTGCTGGATCCGCCAACGCAAAAAGCCATGATAATCTTGTTGGGCCATTGGCTGGGTGGAAATTAAATAATCAATCTGAACGATGTAATGAAGCCGTAGACTTCAATGTTGGCAATTAGGTAAGGAGGAAAAGACGCTGTGAATGATTTTTTTTCGATGATGGAAAAGCTGCAGGGAATGTTCGATAGCGAGGATGTCGAAATTGTTACGAATGATGGCCGCCGGTTTCGTGGGAAAATTGACAACCTGCGCAGCACGATGCCGTTCAGCAAACCTGCCGTCAAGATTAAAGATTCAGACGGAAAGGTCACCAAAATCCTTTTCGCTGACATCAAGGATATGATTAACCACCGAGAACAATAACGTGTGAAGTGTGATGCCCTCTCAACGGATCACACTTCACTGGGACGATGGCCAAAGATGTGGCTGTCCATTGGAATGCCGCATCTTTCATGTCTGAACGCTATTTTTGCGAAGCCGCGCGTTTGAATGTGTATTTGACGTAACGGCTGCTGGAAAGCAGTTCTTCGCCTTTGTTGGTGCGATGCACGGCGTAACCGTCAACATAAACGCTGACCAGCTCCCACTCCTCCTGACCAAGCGAATTCAAGCCGGCGTCCACATTGGCGTCAATAAAATCTTCGCCCGTGATGCGTGCGCCGATCTTGCGAATTTCGCCCCAATCAACCGTCCTATATTCCCACTTCATCGTTTCACCTCGTATCTCTCTGTACTCGGGTTAAGAAATACACGGCAACAAACCAAGCCACTTCTTACCGGAACAGCGAATCAACGCCAGGAAGGCAAATCCTTCCCGGAGCATTTGATTTTTTGACCAGATCGTAATGCCTTGTTTACCGCAAAGTCGAAAAGAACTTTTTTAGGGGGAAGCGTATGACCAGCGTTATCTTACTACAAAATTTAACAATAACCTTAACGTCGCGGGGCATTTACAGATTAAATCTTAGAGGAAGATTTGTCGGCATTTACCCTAGACATCCTGTTTATCTGATCTGTGCTTCAATTTTTGGCAGGCTGAGCAGGATGACATCGCCAACAATCTTCAAGCTGGCCGCGCTGATTTTGTCCAGGGTGTCTTGTGCGGTATGCCAATAGGGACTGTCCGAACCGCCATATTCAAAATCAATCAGATCAACTGCGGGAATGCCTGCCTGCAGAAAGGCAATATGATCATCTGTTGTGAACTGGGTCCGGCTGGGGAAATGCTTTGAATGCCCGATTTCCTGAGCGGTGCTCCAAATCGCATTGACCAGCCAGCCTGAAGATTGTTCTTCTCGGGGAATGACCAAATCCTTGTCGCCAACCATATCGAGCAGGATCATGGCTTTGACTCGATCCGTCTGCTTTTCCTTTTTCAGCTTTTCGGCCATGTGGCGACTGCCATATGTATTGTCCTTGCCGTTCAGGCATTCGCTCCATTCGTGGCAAAAAGCTTCTTCGCCATCAAAGAAAACGAACTGGTACGTGTATTTCCGCTTTTGTTTGTCGGCAGCCATCACGCGCGCGATTTCCAGCAGAATGCCTGTGCTGGAACCCCCATCATTCGCTCCGACGAACTTGAACTCTTTGAATTCTTTGGTGTCGTAATGGCTGCTGATGATGATCGTGTCAGGCTTTTCGCCAGTGAGTTCCGCAATCACGTTTTTGAATTTGGTTTTGCCGTGGGGAGTCGTGTCAATGAATTCGTCAAAGGTGGTATTTAAGCCATAACTTTTCAGTTCTTTGACTAAATACTCGCGCGTCTTTTCGATTGCTGTGGAACCTGCCGGACGTGGGCCAAATTCGACCTGAGCCTTGACGTGATTGAAGGCTCGCTCGGCTTCAAATGCCGTCGTTTTGGGGTTGTCAGTTTCGCTTTTCGTTGCTGGCGTGGCTTCGACAGCCGGTTTGGAAGCTGTTGAACCGCTTTCGCAGGCGAACAAGAGCAAGGCAGCAATGAAAATTGCAGTTGAACGGAACATTATTTCTCCGGTCCGGTGAAGTTCAGAATTTTAATCAGGAATTCGCGGAGTTCCCGACGATCCACCACGGCGTCCAGCATTCCGTGCTTCAACACAAATTCCGACCGCTGGAATCCTTTTGGCAGTTTTTGCCGAATGGTTTGTTCAATGACGCGTGCTCCGGCAAAACCGATAATCGCGTCCGGTTCGGCAATGTTAAAATCGCCGAGCATGGCATAACTTGCCGTCACGCCGCCGGTGGTCGGATTGGTCAGAAGGGAAATGTAAGGCAATCGCGCATCATCCAGCCGGGCCAGCGCGGCGGAAATTTTGGCCATTTGCATTAACGAAAGTGCGCCTTCCTGCATTCGCGCGCCGCCGGAACATGAAACGATAATCAGCGGCAATCTTTGTTTGATGCAATATTCAATCGCCAGCGTGATTTTTTCGCCGACGACCGAACCCATGCTGCCGCCAATG
>CAZMXG010000027.1:0-21657 GCA_964570175.1 uncultured Heliomicrobium sp.
TAATTGAAAACTCGATTGCCGACATCGCTTCGTTTTGTCGCCGTTCGGGGAGATTTCCCCACTCAAACCACTTCAATCTGCGGAAATCTGCACAAACGGCGAATGACTGTGCTGTTTGATCTTTGGATTCGGCGCGTTGATCGTCACGCATTCCCGATAAAAATCGAATCGTTTCATCTTGATCGCCTGCGTTGGGCAGCGCGAAGCGCACATCGCGCAACGAATGCACGTGGATTCGTCTTTCAACATAATCGCGCCGAATTCGCGCAACTCTTCATTGCTGTACTCCTGCAAATCTTCTGCCGAAATCCCGTCCGATTCTGAAGCCAGCTTCATCAGGAATGGATCCTGGCGAAGTTGGTCCAAGCCAACCAGCTTGATCAGATTTTCGGGGCAAACATCCACGCAGCCGTTGCATGCAATGCAGGTGGAAGTGTCAAACACCGTGTTGACGTTACAGCGCAAACAGCGGGCTGCCTGTTGGCGAGCCTCCCCCTCGGGAAAGTTGATTTCGACAATGTTCAGCGAGGCGGCGCGCTGTTCGGCTTCCAACGCCGGCGGGTTGTGCCGTTTCAACTGATCCCAGCCGGGCGTCATTGTGTAATCGGCAGCCAGCCAGCGTTTGCGAACGACAACATCCGTCCGCGTGCCGCGCAGGTAATCGTGCATCGAACGCGCGGCGATCTGTGCCGAAGCGATGGCGTGGATAAACAACCGCGGTCCGTGGGCGATGTCGCCACAGGCAAACACGTCCGGCGCAGTAGTTTGATAGGTTTCGGGATCAACCTTGATCAATCCGCGCTCGGTTTCGACACCGTCATCTTCATTCAAAAACGTCAGGTCAGAAGTCTGGCCGATGGCAAACATGATTGTGTCTGCTTCGATGTCCTCGATAACCGACTCATCAAACTTCGGATTAAATTTTCCGGCGTCGTCAAACACGGAAGTGCATTTGACCGTCCGCAATCCGGTGACATACCCATTGTCGTGCAACACTTCGCGAGGGCCGCGCGCGGGATGCAGCTTGACGCCTTCTTCTTCGCCTTCGACGATTTCAATTTCGTCGGCAGGCATTTCGTGGCGATCTTCCAGGCAAACCAGATGAACTTCCTTGTCGCCGCTCAATCGCAACGCCGAACGCGCCACGTCGTAAGCAATCCGTTCGGTGCGTTCCATATCGGATTTGGCGTCTGCCATTTCCACGGCTCTGGGCCGAACAGCCGAACGCGCCACGTCAAAGGCCACGTTGCCGCCGCCAATGACGACGATCTTTTTGCCCAGCTCCATCGGTTTGCCTTCGTTGAAAGCTTTCAGAAATTCCAGGCCGTCGAATACGCCGGGCGTATCGCTTCCCGGCAAAGGCAGCTTGCGGCCTTTCGGCAAACCGACACCGAGAAAGATCGCTTTGTAGCCTTCTTCGCGTAGGCTCTTGATCGTGAAATCGCGTCCGAGCTTCATGTTGCATTTCAGCTCGACGCCCATCGAAATGATTGCGTTGATTTCGGCTCTGACCAGTTCGCGCGGCAAACGATAAATTGGAACACCGACCATTAACATTCCGCCCGGATCGGAGTTGGCTTCAAACACCGTGACTTTGTAACCGAGGCGCGTCAGATCGTGCGCAACGGTCAAGCCCGAAACGCCCGCTCCGATAACGGCAATGCGTTCAAAATCGCCACGATTCGGTGACAGCATTCGTTCATTTGCCCCTGCGTGGTAGTGCGTGAAATCACCGGATTCCGGGCCATACTGTTCGTTGACGAATCGTTTCAGCGCACGGATGGTCACCGGCGAATCCAGATCGCCGCGACGGCAATTGACTTCGCAAGGCGCGCCGCAAACGCGCCCGCAAATCGAAGCAAATGGGTTTGTTGCGCGGGCAATCTTGTACGCGTCTTCGAAATGCCCCTCGGCGATCGCCGTCACGTATCCGCATGCGTTGGTGTGAACCGGACAAGCATCCTGGCACTTGACCATCTTCATCCAGTAATCGGCGGACGATGGATCGGCGAGTTCAAATTGCAAGTTTTCTTGCGGCATAGTTTGTCGGTCTTCGTGGAAAAGCTCTCAAATACTCTACTCACCGCAGAGGCGCAGAGAACGCTAAGGCTGCGCAGAGCAGAAGAGAAGATTACAGGTAACCCTCTGTGCTTCCTCTGCGATGCTCTGCGTCTCTGCGGTGAAAAAACTTCTTTCTTTCAGGAAACGCCTTGACCGCTAATCCTCGTGGAATTTCCGGAACACAAAGCCAATGACGATGATGAAATACACCACTCCGATGGCGGCAATCGTGTACATCAATCCCGACGAGGATTGCGTCGCTGCATTGAATGCGCGAACCAGCACGCCGCGTTCTGAATGGTTGACTTCACCGTTCATAAAGACAATCAGATAAGTCAAACAGCCGCCGATGATGAAGATGTAAGCCACCTTCAAAAACGCGGGAACTTCGGTTCCCTTTCGCTCGGTAATCCAGCCGTCGGCATATTCCTTGATTTCTTGTTTGTTGTTGTCGCTCATAGCCGTCTCCTCAATTCTTCAGAAGGTCTTCTTTCTGCCCTCGCTTCGTCCTCTTCCAGCATTCGATATTTGGGCTCTTCGCTCTTCTCGCTCCAGTACCCGTCTTTGACGGAACGAATCAGAAAAAACAGCGCGCCTGCCACCAACAGCGCAAAGAAGAAGTAAGCGAAAAACACGCTTGGATATCCGTAATCTCGCATGGCTTCTCCTTACTTCTCGTAATCGTTGTCTGGCCGCCAATTCTTGGCGCGACCCAGCGTTTGCAGATAAGCGACCACTGCCTGGAATTCTTCTTCGTTTGCAACAATCCACGGATACGGCGGCATGATTGAACCCGGAACCAGGTCGCGCGGGTTGCGGAAATGTGCGCGATGCCATTGCTCGTCGTATTTTCCGCCCACACGCGACAGGTCCGGGCCTGTGCGTTTGGTTCCGAACAGATGGGGACTGTCGTACACAAACTCATCAGGCGTTGAGACCGGCGAATCTACGCCGCGCCAACCGGAACGTTTGGTATCAGCCAGCAAAGTGCGTGTTTGTTGCGTGTGGCAGTACCAGCAACCTTCGCGGACGTAAACGGCTCGTCCGCGCAATTGTTGGTCGGTGTAGGGTTGCAGTTTCCCAGTGACTCCTTTACTGGCGTCGCTGTTGTCGAATGGTTTCGCCCAGCTCTTATCCACAATCGGCGGAACAACCGTCGTCAGCAACCCACCGATGAAAAACAGGACAAGCGCAGCGACGACAAAAATCGGGGCACTGTAATCAGCTTTGCGTAACATAATTCTTCTCCTTCTTTCAGCTTAGGCAGTCGCCGCAGCCATCTTGTTCGATTCGCTTCCCGAACCGACCATCGTCGCCAGAATGTTGTAAGCGAACGTCACGATTCCGCCGAACATCAACACGCCGGAAAAGAAGCGGACAATCCAGACAGGTTTCAGGGCGATGACAGTGTCAATGAACGGAATCGCAGGATTGTTCCATTGCCATCCCTGCCAGAATCCGCCCAGCCACAAAGTGACGAAAAAGCCTACGCCGCCGATCAGAAACAGCCAGAAGCTCCAATTGGCCAATGAATCGGAAAAGAGAGGGCGGCGGAAGATGCGCGGCACCACGTAATAGCAACCCGCGATGGCGAAGAATGAAAAGGCACCAAGCACAGCCATATGCGCGTGTCCGGGAATCCAGTCCGTCTTGGAAACAATCGCGTTGACAGAACGCAAACTGTGCATCGGTCCCTGGAAACAGGTCAGCAGGTAAAACACCACTCCCGTCATCAAAAACTTCAGCGGCACATTGTCCCGAAGTTGATCCCACTGGCCGCGCATGGTGGCGAAAAAGTTGTAAACAACCGCCCAGACGGGAACCAGCAGCATGACCGAAAAGACAATGGCAATCGTTTGCAGCCATTGCGAAATCGGTCCGTGGAGCATGTGGTGCGCTCCTGTCCAGACGTACACGAAAGCCAGCGACCAGAAACCGACCATTGAAAGTTTGTGACTGTGCAGCGGATTGTTGGAGGTTTTCGGGATGAAGTAATACGCGATGGCCAGACCAACGGGCGTGAAAATCAATCCGACGGCGTTGTGAACATACATCCAGTTCAGGTTTGCCTGGTTAACGCCGGTCGCAAACAGCGTGGCGAAATTGCCCGTCAGATAAACAAATGCCGTCCACAGAATTGTTCCCAGGCAATACCAGATCGTCACATACATCTGCGTGTATTTGCGCGTCGCAACGGTCATGAAAATGTTCGCGCCAAACATGATCCAGGCGACAACGACCAGCACGTCCAAAAACGTCGGGAGTTCTGCATATTCCCAGCCCTGGTTCCATCCCATGATGGTCGAAACCACCGCGCCGAGAATGATGAAGTTCCAGAGTGCTGCCGTGGCGATGCCCAGTTTTTCACTCCACAATTTCACTCCACAAAGCCGCGGCACGACGTAATACATCAAGCCCATGTCCGCAGCCAGCAACCAGCCAAACAGCATGCCGTTGACATGCAACGGGCGAAGCCGTCCGTAAGTCAGGTACTGAACCGTTCCCAGCAGTTCCGGCCAGACGAACTTGGCCGCGATCATTAACGCTACGATGCCGACGATGAAAAAATAAGAAATCGAGCTGACCAGAAACAGTTTTGCAGTCGTGTCCTGATGAAGTGATTCGTTATAGCGCGCGGCTTCTGAGACGGGAATTTCGCCCGCGCTTTTCGTAGTTGCTTCGATGTACATAACGCCTCCGGCTTGGAGTATTTGAGTTGGAACCCCGCCTTCGTTGAGCCACTACCTCCGCCAAGAAGCAAACTCAATCACCCGGCGGGATTCCAAGATGGTTACTGCTTATTTTTGTTCTTGTTGAAACTCTTCAAGTAATTGACCAGATCGCCGACATCTTTCTGCGTCAGGCCGTAATCCAGCCAGGGAGGCATGGCCGTGCCCTGCACTCCGTACAGAATGGATTCAAAGAAGCGACGGTCGCCGACGGAATTCAGAAAGTCTGCATTCCGCAGGTTGCGCGGGCGCGGCTGCATATCCATGGAATTCGGGCCTTTGCCGTCCGCTTTCTTCCCGTGGCAACCCGTGCAGCGCTGCATGAACAACTGTTCCCCGCGCTTCAATGAAGCATCGTCCGCTGGAATTGGATTGGTTTCCGGGACTTGCCGGTTTTTGATCTGACGCACAGGCTCTTTCACATAATTTTTTCGTATGTGATCCAGCACTCCACGTATCTGGTCATCGCTTAGCACACGCCCCCAGGCAGGCATGGATGTTCCGCTGACACCATTCTTAATCGAATTCATCAGCCGCTCGTCCGATTTGCTGCTCATAAATCCAGCTTTGGTCAGGTCGCGCGGATACGGATCAAGGTAGACCGCGATTGGGCCTTTGCCGTTGCCCAAATCCCCGTGGCAGCGTGCGCAAAGTGTAGAGAATATCCCCGACGGGTCGCCGAGAGGCGGCGGCGTTTTCAAACTCATCAGGTACGCCGTCATCGCCTGATATTCGGAATTCGGGAAGTTGAAGGTGGGCATGATCGAATCCGACACCCGCGAGCGTGGATCGAGGAAATGATCCATCGTCCACTTTTCGTCCTTCATCAATCCTTCAAAGGAAAGGTCTGGCGCAATGCCACCATCGCGATTGCCGAGCTTGTGACAGGCCAGGCATGAGCGGTCGTTGATCAGCCTCTCCCCTGAAGCGACCAACGATCCGCTCAGCGCTGGCTCAGCCTTCGGAGTGGACTCCGCAGTGGCTGTAAGAGGTTGGCTCGATTTGCCTTTGTTCAAACTTGCCCGGTAACGATCCAGCGAGGTTTCCGAAAAATTGATGCCGCGACGGCTTTTCAAAAAAACGACCAGCGCCTTGACCTCTTCGTCGTTCAAATTGAATTTCGGCATGAACGACGTGGCGCTGTTGGCGCGCGGTTCGACAATGGATTCCCACAGGTAATCCAGCTTGAATTTTTTGCCGACCTCGCTCAGTTCCGGGCCAAGCGTCCCGGACGACAATCCTTCGATCTTATGGCAGCCGTAACAGTTTTTCTCGAAAAAAAGCTGACGGCCTTGCGTTACGAGAGGCGTGCTTTTGAAATTTTCTTCCGTATGGCACTGGGCGCAATTGGCCTGCATGAAATCTTTGTGTTTCAGCTTGGGTTTGTAATCGGCGCGCCAGTTTTGCGTGATGTATCCCAGCATCGGCGACGGCCAATAATGGTCTTCGCCGTGCGCGTCGAAGGTGTCGAGCCCTCTTCCCTGACCATCGTGACAAACGGTGCAGCCGAAATCTGAGAACTTGTGACGACGTTCCCATTGCCCGTTTACCAACCGGTCGCCTAATTCTTCGGAAAAAGAATGCGAACGCAGGGGCTGGGCGTGCTCCTTGAACCGCGGATCGTCGTTGCCAATGTGACAGGTCGTGCAGCGATCAACACGCTTTTCGCCAAACGCCGTGACGATGATTTGTTCGATACGCGGGTTGCGGCCTTCCAATGCAGCGCGTTCAGCGTCTGTTTTGGCCATCGCGCGCGCCTGATCGAAATACGCTGTCTGATGGCGCTCCCACTTGTGAAAAAACTGGTTGTAGAAGACAAGTCCGTGAACAACCAGAATCACGAAACTCGCAATGGCTAGAGCCAGTCGCATAACTTCCTCTCCAAAAGGATGAAGGCGGAATGATGAAGGATGATACTGATCGCAGCAGGATGTTCTTCATCATTCATCCTTCTGCCTTCATCCTTATTTCTGTTACCAGGGAGAAACAAACTCCCAATTCGGCCCACGGAAAAATGTGCCAATGATGATCAAACCAATGTTGACAATGACGAAAATCAGAAACAGCGTGTTTGCCAGCAATCGCTCTTTCGCAAACCATCGGCCAACACCTTTCGTGTTTCGATCCAGATACGGAACCAGCAGCAGAATCAATACTTCCACCGTCGGAATGCCGACGCCGCCCCAGAATGCTGAGTAACTAACCATTTCCTGCAAGCCCAGAAAGTACCAGGGGGCTTTTGCCGGGTTCGGCGGATGCGCAATGTTGACCGGTTCTTCCAGCGGCGCGTTAAACAGCAACGACACCAGCAGAATTCCGGCCACTGTCACGACAAAAACGAACAGCTCGGCCATAAACAGGTTCGGCCAACTGAAGACGGATTTGTCCGGCACGTTGCCGACTTTGGTGAAAGGGCCGCGAACCAATCCTTGAATGCCGTAACGTTTCTTTTCGATGCTCACGCCGTTCGCACCTGCGACGGCGGGCGCAGCTTCAATCGCAGGCGCTGAGGGAACATCCAGCTCTTTTGGCCAGTCGCCGAGCGAATCAACTTTTTCTTCCTCGTCCGCTTCTTCAGGCCGCGACAATCCGCCGTCTTTGCGAATGCGCCAGAAGTGAATCGAAACCAGCAAGGTTACCAATAACGGCAGCACCGCAATGTGCAGCACGTAAAACCTGAGCAACGCTTCCTGCCCGACGTTCGTGTCGCCGAGCAAAATGAATTGAATGCTTTTGCCGACCACGGGCGCGTAACCAGCGATTGAAGCTCCGACGGTGATCGCCCAAAACGCCAGTTGATCCCAAGGCAACAAATATCCGGTGAAGCTGGAAAACAATGTCAGCAGGAACAGCCCGACTCCAATCACCCAGTTAAACTCGCGCGGTTTTTTGTAGGAACCGGTGAAAAACACACGGCACATATGCAAAAAAACCACCGCCACCATTCCGTGTGCGGCCCATCGGTGCATATTGCGAAGGAAGGTTCCGAAGGCGACCGACCCGCGCAGGTCGAGCATTCGGTCATAGGCCTGTTCAGTTGAAGGCACGTAATAAAACATCACCAGGATGCCGCTGATCGTCAGCAGCACGAACAGGAAAAAGCTGATCAAGCCCAATCCCATAGTGTACCAGGGTTTGATCGTGTGCCGGTTCACCTTGACGGGATGTATGTGCAGGAAAAAATTCGTGAAGCTGGTTTGCGAACGCCCCAGATCGGTGCTGGGCAAAGAATTGCGAAACACCGAGTGCCAGATGTTCGCGGGCATTTCCTTGAGCGCGCTGAAGTAGCTTTTTTTGGCCATGGTCTTTATCTCCCAACCGGATCAGGCATTGAAATACGTCCCGGCGGTGATCTCTTCGCCTTTGTCCACTTCCAATTCGCCGTTTGGCGCCAGACTGACCTTGTACCAGGGCAGCGCTTTTGGCGCGGGCCCACCAGTCACATTGCCATCCTGGTCATAACGCGATCCGTGGCAGGGACAGGCAAAGCCGGTTTCGGAAGTCGAAACAATGCAACCCAAATGTGTGCAGACAGTTGAAATTGCACACATCTTTTCACCTTCGCGCACAACGCAGATATTGTGTTCGCCAAGTGTAATGCGTGTGCCAGAGGGGAAATCTTCGGGTTTGCCGATGCTGAAGCGGTTGGGTTGGCCGTATGTCGCGCGCGGTTTGATGAAAACCAGATTGGAAAAAATACTGACGACCGCCGAGCCAAACAGCCCAAAACTTGACAACCAGTTCAGCATTCGGCGTCGTGTGATCTGCCCTTCAGTGGGTTCAGGTTCTGTCATCTGGACTTTCTTGGCCATTGCCATGGATGCGATCCTCCTCGGAAAGCGTATGCAGCTCCGCCCTTGAAGAATCCACCAACTCCTCCAAGTCTGACCAAAAGACCTGATACTTGGCGTCTTCAAGATCGCGGAAATAATCTTGTTTAACTGCGAAAATAAAAATAAGAAGAGCCCCGATGCCCATGAACAAGCTGGCAATGATTGCGATCCAGGTGAATGCCATGTTTGCGATCTTCGCCCGCGTTCGCAGGCATCGGGTAAAAAAAGAGAACAACGCAAGAGAGAACGTCTTCATTTCCCTCGCACATCACCCGTGCAATCATTGTTCCAAGAAACCGATCGCCGAAAGCTCCTGAAATAAAGGGATTTTGAATAAGGCTAAAAAACAGGTGGGGTGGTTGGTTGAGGAATCTTCCTCAGGAAAAAGGGCCGGGCTGAGGGATTTTTCGCATGTCCCGCGAACTACTTGATGTTGACTCGCACCACGTTTGATTGTTGGCCATCAACGATCAGCACAAGGTCAACTTCGCCGCGTCCAATCAGCGCCCTGGGAATTTGCAGGTTGACCTGGTCCAGCCCGGCATAATCCCCTTGCGCGCCGGCAAACAAAACCGGAATCGTCAGGCCGCCTAATTTGGCAGTCATATTTTCCAGCGAACTTCGCAATCGGAACCCGGTGCCGTATAGCACCAGAAAAACCTGATCGGAACTGGCTCCCAAATCAGGCCCCAGGTCTATCGGGCGTGAAACCACGCGTCCGGATTCAATATAAAATAACGGCTCGGATTGCGACGCGCCTCCCCTGAAGCGTAATGCCTGCCCGGCTGGAACGCCCCTGCCACTGCCGTCAGCCGTGAAAAGCCCCGGCGCCACTTTGGAAACCTGAATCTGACAACTGAAAATTCGGTCGTTCCCGTTAAAGATGGTGACAGAAGCTGGGCCGGAATTTGTGCCCGCAGGAAGTTGGTAATTGATCTGATTCGGAGAAACAAAAAACAATGGCGATGGTCGCTCGACGCCGGATTGATCGCGGACTTTCAGGGCTGTGCCAATCAGATTCATCGGCAATTGATTTCCGCTGGCGGCTTCGGTTCCATTCGACATTCCCGCGCCAAAGGCTGTGACAATGGATTCCGGCGCCAATGTGCCTGTCACCAGGCTCGCGGCTGACACACTGACAGCAAGTCCGGCCTGTGTTACCTCAAACGATTTGCCCGCGATTGTGATTACGCCGCGGCGAGGCGAAGGATCGTTGTTTGGCGTGACGGAATAAGCCACGGTTCCATTTCCACGCGCACTGGTCTCGCCGCTGATCGTGATCCAGGGCGTGTTGTTTTCGACAGTCCATGAACATTCATTGCCGGAAGCCGTAACCGTCACCGATGCATTGCCGCCCATGGCGTCAAATGGCTGGCTGGCTGGCGAAAGCGCAAAGCTGCACACCTGGCCCAGCGGAACTCTCCAGGCGCCTCTTCCACGGGTAAAAGCGAATAAATGAGCTGTCCCGCCAAAGGAGCTAACCGAAAGCCATTCAACCGGCGCATGCGCAAATCCAGTGTTTTCCACCGCCCAGGTCGCGCCACCATCCGGCGATGTGTACACGCCGATGTCAGTTCCAATGTACAACCGCTGCGGATTGGTCGGATCAACAATGATGCAGTTGACTGGAATGTCCGGCAGCGTCAGGTCAATCGCGTGCCAATTCAGGCCACCATTCAATGTTCGGTAAACATGCTTGCCGTTAAAATTCGTGTATGTCGCATATGCAATATCGCGATTCGTCGGATCGAATGCCACGGAAGAAACCGTGGCCTGGCGCGGACGTAAATCCGTCCAAATCGTATCGCCAGTGGAATTCAAGCCGGTTGTCGTGCGATGCAGATTGCCCTGATCGGTTCCAGCCAGAACGAAATTTCCGTCATCTTGCGCCACCGCGATTGCCGTCACAGTGCCATTGAGCCGTGCGCTGCCGGGCGTCCAGGTTTCTGCTCCGTTCTTGGTGCGCCATAGCTGTGGCCCGCCAATCCACAGCCGATTGGAATCACTCGGATCCATGGCAAAGGGAACAATGAATCCAAAACCTTCTCTGTTAATGTTGGTTGTCGCTGGGCGAAAAGACGTGCCGCCATCGGTTGATTTCATCAGCGAAAGCCATGTTGTTTCGGCATAAACGATATTTGAATTGATCGGATCAACGGCGACATAACCGCCGTCGCCCTCCAAAACCTCTCGCCAGCCATTTACGCCAACGGTGTCCGATCCCATGATCACGCCGTTGTCTTGTGTGCCGCCCAAATACCGCAACCCGTTTGGAAAAGCGGCTCCGTGGTAAAACTGCGTCACAGCATACCCGGCATTGAGCGATGCCCAGGTTACACCGCTCGAACTTGGCGAACAGGGCGCGCGATTCCCTGTGGCTGTTTGCGCGCGCGCGTTTTCGGTTCGGAAGATTCCGCCATCGTTTCCCACAAACATCCGGCGATTGGAACTGCCATTGAATTGCGGGTGAAAGACAATGGCGTGCTGGTCCGCGTGAACATATCGGCTGGGCGCAGTTTTGGCCTGATCCCAGAACGAAGCCATTCCCCAATTGACCCCGCCATCATCCGAACGGAACAGGTCAATGCCGCCAACCCAGACAATGTTTTCATTCAACGGATCAACGGCAATGACGTTGTCGAACCATCCCTGTGCATACGTTTGATTGATTGCGCCGCTGGAACGGCATTCGGATTGATACGCCCAGATCGGATTTGTAAACAACATCGAATTCAGCTTGGACGAGCGCCCGTCATTTACCTTCACCCACGATCCGGCTTCGCCTCCGGCCGTCGAGCGAAACACTCCGTGCAAGGTGTGCGGTGTTCCCGAAGCTCCGTTTTCCGAAGAGACAGCGTAAATCACATTCTGGTTTGAAGGCGCAATGGCCAGGCTGGTGCGGGCCATTCCCTCTTCGCTGTACACCACTTCCCAGGAACCGAACCCTGCCGCATTGTCATTGCGGTAAATTGAGGCCTGAACACTGCCGGGAATCCTGAAGTTGGTCGTCAACCCGCAAGCGGCAAAAACAATATCCGTCGTCTGGTCGGTGCGAATCGCCAGGTCCGTGCAACCACCATTGCTTTGTTCGTTGACAACCGCAGTCCAGGTCACGCCTCCATTCAACGAGCGCATGATTCCGCTGCGAGTTGCAGCATAAATACGGCTGGAATTATTTGGACTGACGACAATGTCGTTGACGTAATAGAATTCGGGCGTGCCGGTTCCTTCCAGGCGCCGCCAGGTATTGCCGGCGTCAAAACTGCGAAAGATTCCCGCCCCGCGCGTCGCGTCAGCATTGTAATAACCTTCGCCGGTTCCGGCATAAATGGTTTCCGGATTGGCCGGATCAAACGCCAGCGCGCAAACGGACAGCGTGGGCAGCAAATCACTCAACGGCTGCCAGCTTTTGCCGCCATCGGTCGTTTTCCAAACGCCGCCCCCGACTCCTGCCGCATACATCACATCCGGAGTTCGCGGGTTCACCAGCAACGCTCTGGTGCGGCCTCCGATGTTCCCCGGACCCAGCGAAGTCCATCCCTGCAAAATTGCGGTTCGTGGGTTGGCCAGATTGAAGCCGCTTTTCACTGATTCCCGCTGAGACGGCAGTAACCGATTTTGCAATGTTGAAAACTGCGGCAGGTCGCGTGATTTTTCCACCGCCTCCAGATATAGCTCAGGCCGCAGCTCTTTTTCCCCTTCCGGCAAACGCCGCTTGGTCAAATACTCCGCCGCCTCACCGGGCTGGTCGTATCGCTTGCGCTCCATTTCCTCCCGCTCCCGCTCCATTTCCTCTTCCCGCTCTCGTTTCAGTTCCGATTCCTCTTTCGACGAAGCGCCCTGCTGGTGAGCGACGATTACAGCATCTTTTTTATCTGCACTGTTATTGGGAGTTGGGACTTGGGAGTTGGGACTTGACGTCTTGAATCTGGAAGCAGTGATTTGAGAAGGCAGGCTGGTAGGTCCCAAAAAGCGCAAAAATATAAGGACCAGGAGAGCCATTACCAAAGTAATGGCAATAATCAGCCAAGCCCTTTTCCCAATTGGGGATTTACCTTGATCGTTCGAAATCCGCATGTGTTGTTTCCCCACCTGGAAACAAATGAAACGGGAGCCCACCAGCACAACGAACACCGTCATTTTCAGAGAGAAAAATGACACGCGTATGGCACCAGCAATGTTTTCGGAACTAATCCGAAGCTTAGTTATTTCGGATTAGACGATTCGCTCGGTCTGTCGGTTCACAGATACCCGAACTCGATTGATCTCCCAGCTCAGCTTTCAGTCAGGGACACAGTGACGATCAGGGCACCACCTAAATGGGAGTCCGGTCAAACAGCGACCAGCCAACTATGATCGAAAAGACCAACCAAATATCATTTGTCCAAGCAGGTATCCCCTTGGACTCCTGATGAAGTTCAAAAACAAATTATCGAGAATGACTTTTTTGGTTAAGGCCTGTTGTGGCGGTGACAGGAATGTTTGGGCAAAACTGCGTGGCTCCCTCGTTCGCCATGCTTGAATGTTCACCGCTGTCGTCAGTATACAAATGAAGTACGGGGATCTTCCTGATCTAAAGTTGGGCTCGTTTTGCGTTGAGAGCCTGTGAGGGATACTGACGTTCAGGCGAGCGGCATCTTACGTAGCAGGCTAAGCATTTGCAAGCACTCGAAATAAATTTTACAAAAAATGCTGAAAGGGGCTCATTGAGCCTGTGTGGTAGTATCGGTTTGCCAATTCGCACACATCAAATTCAGGAGAAAAACCCGCTATGAAGCTCAAAGAAAAAGTCGCCGTGATCACTGGCGCAGGCTCAGGACTGGGCCGCGCCATCGCCCTACGCTTTGCCGAAGAAGGCGCGCGCATCGTCATTGCCGAGCTCAATGAACCCAAAGGGGAAGAAACGCTTCGCGAGGTTCAGGCCAAAGGCGTTGAAGCCTTCGCCGTTCCCACGGATGTCAGCCAATCGGCTTCCGTTACCGATTTGTTCAAAGCCATTGATGATCGTGGCTGGCCGGTTGATGTGATGGTCAACAACGCTGGCAATGCTGGACAACTGACCCCGGTTCATTTGATGACGGATGAGCAATGGCACGGAGTGGTTCACGTTCATCTGAGCGGCACGTTTTATGGCACCCGCGAAGCCATCAAACGAATGCTGGCGCAAGGGCGCGGCGGAGCCGTTATCAACATTTCTTCCGTTGCCGCGCTGCGCGGATTGCCCGGCGGTTCGTCTTATACCGCAGCCAAAGGCGGCATTTTGTCTTTCACCAAAGGCATTGCACAGGAATATGCCGCGCAAGGCATTCGCGTGAATTGCATCGCTCCGGGCTGGGTTGAAACGCCGATTCTGGAAAATCTGCCGGACAACCTTCGCCCGCTGATGACCGCCAACACGCCGCTGGGCAGAATCGGTCGCCCTGAAGAAATTGCCTCGGTCGCCTTGTTTCTGGCCAGCGACGAATCCAGCTTCGTTGTCGGCCAAACCATCAGCCCGAATGGCGGACTGCATACCTGAAGCAACGGAATTAATGTGTAAGCGTTAGAGGATTACTCTCTGTTTCTCGCTATCTCCGATGAACGAGCCATTGGGCCACGAACAGCGAATGGGTATTTCGTGGCCTCGACATCCATTTCAATCGGAGGTAATCGTATGAAATCCCAGCGATCTATTGTTCAGCTATTCTTTGGATTTTTGTTTTTTGTCCTTCCAATGCTTTCAGGTTTCGCCGTCGGCCAGGCAGCGGAACCGGCCCATTTTTGGACAGCCATCGGCTCAACCGGTGCGCCCGGCCCCATCACACGCCGATGTGTTGACCCTGACAATCCATTTGTCATCTTCCTGAACTGTTCGCCTCAGCCCACAAATCCCGTGGAACTTACGAGCACGACAATCGGTCTGGAAAACATTCCGGCATATTCCGGCCCGGTCGCAGCCCCACTGCCGGAGTATCAGTACGAAGACAAAGTAATCGTTCGATACAACGTTACAGCCGTGGAAGGATTGTTTACGGATTCAGCAAATGGCATTCGCATGCTGATCCGGTATCTGGATGCGGGCGAACACGCGCAAGTCACAATCAAACTCTTGGAGTTCAATCTGACGACAGGGGCAATCTCAACGCGCCTGAGTTTCGATAGCAATCAATACGCCGCTTCCAACGCTTATCAATATCGGTACACGTCTGACACGACAAAACCCGATTTTGATTTCGTCAAGAATGCCTATTACGTCGAAGCGAGCTTGAAAATGACGCATCCAGCAATTCTTGGGCTAGGCGGCCCATTGACTGCCCCTAAACTGGCCGCCGTCAAACTGGAAAAAACGTTTGTGCTTAATGGGCCAATCGAGATTTCAATCCCGGAGCCATAAAGCCGAATGCGCCGACTTCTGGCTTTTTGATTTTTTGGTTCCGGTTTTCGCTCTCGTATCTCGCTTACATCATTGAACGAGTTAATTCCTGGGACTCAAAACCCCGAAGGGTCCTTTCCAGCGACGACCAACTTCACACGGTCATCAGCCAACAATACTTTGGAGGTATCAATGAAATCACGTATCCATTTTTCAAAAACGCTCGGCCTGTTTTTGAGCGTCGCGCTTTTACTCACCGCAACACTCGCCGCCAGTTCCACTGTTCGCGCCGACGTGGATTCCTGGTTCAAAGCCTGGACAAGCGTTGGTTCCGCCGGAACGATTGACGAAGCCAGCACCAGCAAACTGGTAATGAACGGTTCCTACATCAGTTTCCCGGAGATTTTGTCGCCATTGCCGACAGACACATTCGAACCAGCAGAGCGTTTATCGGCTGCCGCGGCTCCTTTGGAAACCGTCACAGCCACTGTCCGATACAACGTCGTCGCCACCGACGGTTTGTTTGAAAACGGGGCTTATCTGGGAATGAGGGCCAGAATCCGAGATGATGGCGACCGCGCACAAGTCGTTCTGCGATTGTACGAAATCAACATTGACACGGGCGTCACTTCACTGGTCATGACATTGGACAGCAACACCTTTACTGCTAGTAACAATTATCAAACCGTTGGCGCTTCGGTATTTGTTGGCAACAGGATCAACTTCCAGCAAAACGCCTATTTTGTTGAAGCCACGCTGACGAAAAAGCAGTCGCCTCTGACGCCGATTGGCGGCGGCAGACCCGGCATCGCAGTCATCCAACTGCAAAAGTTCACGCCAATTCTGTAAGCCACAAATTCTGGCAACTGCAAAATTCACGCCAATTCTGTAAGCCTCAAATTCAGGCATTCAGGCTTCGCAGAGATTCGAGTAAGATGCTTTGGCAACTTACTCGAATCATCAAAATCTATTCGGAGAATCTGAATGTCACCCAAATTTTTTCGTTCGCTTCAAGCGCAGGCAGCGGCTTTGCTCTGCCTGTGCTTTTTTTTGATTTGCGATCTTTCAAACATAGCTCACGCGCAGGCGCGATATTCACAACCAATACGCACGTTTCATTCGCCGGAAGAGTTCAAGCAACTGACCAAAGGCCAAGTCAAAATCCACAAACGGAATTATCTGACTTCACAAAAGCTGTTTGGCGCTGACAATGGCATCATTCAACGATATGGCCAAGGAACATTTCGCCCCTTTCCCACAAAGTCTTTACTGCCGTGGAATGAAGTAACGGTAATTGAAGAGGGACAATCTGGCACCATTCTGATCGGCACCAAGCGCGGTTTGGTTACATTCAATACCACAACAAACGACGTTCGCGCGTACTGGGCTGGCAAACGTTGGTTACCCGACGACCATGTTACAGGCATCGGAGTGGATAAAGCTGCCAACATCATTTGGGTGGAAACGGCCAAAGGATTCAGCCGCATTGAATACAAACAAATGACGCTGGCCGATAAGTCCCAATCCTTTGTTGAACGAGTTCAAAAGCGCCACGTTCGCTGGGGGATGACTTCTGATTCGCACTTGAAAGTTCCTGGCGATCTGAGCAGCAATCAAATGATGTCTTCCGACAACGACGGTTTGTGGACACAGATGTACATTGCCGCCGAAGCCTTCCGCTACGCCGTCACTAAAGCCCCGGACGCGCGCGCCAACGCCAAAGTCGGCTTTGAAGCGATGTTGCGGCTGGAAGAAATCACGGGCATTTCGGGATTCCACGCGCGTTCGATCATCAAAATCGGCGAAGACATTCAGCCCAAAGACGGCGAGTGGCACGACACGCCAGACGGCAAATGGCGCTGGAAAGGCGACACCAGTTCCGATGAAATCGTTGGGCATTATTTTGGCTACGCGGTGTATTACGACCTGGTTGCCGACGAAACCGAACGCCAGAAAATTCGCGGCGTCATCACGCGGATGACCGATCACATCTTGAACAACAACTACCAACTGATTGACACGGACGGCAAGAAGACTCGATGGGGTTGGTGGGGGCCGGACGCCATCTGGGAAGACCCGGACGAACTGGGATTGCGCGCCTTGCACATCTTGGCGCATCTGCGAACGGCGCATCACATCACCGGCAATCCGCGTTATGAACAGGCGTATCAGGAACTGATCAGCAAACACAATTACCACTTGCTGACGCGCAACCAGAAGATCAACTACCCAGGCCGCGTCAACCATTCTGATGATGAACTTGCCTTTCTGTCGTATTACCCGCTGCTGATGTACGAAAAAGACGCGAAGCTTCGCGAGGTTTACCAGCAAAGCCTGGAGCGCGCCTGGCAAGTGGAACGGCCCGAACGCGGCCCGCTCTGGAACTTCATTTATGCGGCTTGCAGCGGCGCGAAAGAGTTTGACCGCGAAGATTCAATCCGCACACTGCGAGAAATTCCCATGGATTTGGTTGAATGGACGGTCACGAATTCGCACCGGTTAGATGTGCCGATGGATTTGCTGGCGGACCGGTTCAACCGCAAGCAGGCGCTGATCGTGTTGCCTTACGACGAACTGCCGATGACGAAATGGAACGGGAATCCGTATCGAATTGACGGCGGCAACGGCGGGCGCAGCGAAGACGACGGCGCGTATTTTCTGCTGCCGTACTGGATGGGCCGGTATCACAAATTGATTGGCGAATAGTCTGGGTACGCATCGCTTCCAGCGTGCGGTTTTGGCAATTCGCCGTGTTGTTTTCACCGCACCACTTGCCGAGACTGCGAGCCGGAGGCATCGCGTACCCATCATTCATTGAGCGCCGCCAGAAACGCCAGCAACGGAGCAATGTCCGATTCTGCCAATTTGATTTTTGGCAGTTCTTCGTCGGCTTCACGGATTTTCCCGGCGCGCGCCAGTTCGCCAAGCTGAGCAATTTCTCGCAAGACGTCTTCCAGCGAAGCGTAATCGCCAGAGTGAAAGTATGGCGCGGTAAAAGCCAGATGCCGCAGCGTAGGCGTCTTGAAAGCGCCGATCATTCGCCGCAGCAATTGATCATCGCTTTCTCCCGCACGTCGCTGCGGCGAAGTCTTCAGATCAACAAAGTTCCAGTGGCCAAGATCGGCAAAACCCAGCCTGCCTTTTTCCACGGTTTCGCGGAACTTCGCTGACGGACGTTTTGCCGTTGCCGCATCGGGAATTTCAAGCTGCGCAAACTTCCCTGCTCCATTCAACCGGTCAAACTCGACTTGGCTGACTCCCAGATTGTGAAAGGAATTATCCGTAAACAGCGGCGGCGCGTGGCAGGCAACGCAATTGCCAACCGAGGCACTGCCATCCGTTCGCAAAAATATCTTCAGCCCCTCCAGCGCCGTTCGGTTGAAGTTGTTGCCGAGCTTCAATGCCTTTTTCGCTTCCAGGTCACTCAGCCTTGCCAGCATTCGTTCGGCAAAAACTTTGGCGCTTTCACCATCAGCCGGAGCCGGTTCCAATCCATTCAACTTCACAAACCGGTCATAAGGGGAATCCTGCTTGCTGCGCAAGGCGCGCATAAAATCGGCGACGGCTTTTGACACCAGCGCAATGATTTGATCGCGGCTGAGCTTTTCCAGATCAACCTCAAACGCCGCTTTAAATTGTTCGCGATACGAAGCCGAAGCTTCCGTCGCCTTGTCTGCAAGCAATACTGCCTGCACCTGATTGAACGCCTTTTCCTCTTCTCCCGGCAACCAACCCATCGGTCGCCCGCTGAAGGTTCCGGCGACCAATTCTTCCAGCGATTTGAATTCGCCGTCCAGGTGCAGACGAGGCATTAATGCAACATCCAGCAGCGTCGGTGAATTGCGAATCTCCGTTCGTCGTGGGTCTTCGCGGCGAAATGGAATCCAACTGCGATTGAAAAAGTCCGTAAACGCTCGGCGGCCTTGCGGGTCCTGATCGGTCTGATGGCAGGTCGCGCAACTGGTCATCAAATCGCCTTGCGCCGTCGTGAAGCGGTCTTCGCGGAATAGTCGTTCGCCTAATCGAATCTGAAGCGGATTGAGCTTGCTTGCCGCATTGGTTGCCTTGCGCTGCGCATTGCTTCCCCAGCCGGTCAACACAATCAACCCAACCACTAGCAAAAGAACGAAAACTGCCCGCTTCAATCCGCTCGTTCTTGAATTCCCTTTTACCGCCGAGACGCCGAGAACACACAGCAAGCGCAGAGCATTTCCAGATGTCTCTGCGACACCTCCGCGTCCTTTGCGCCTTTGCGGTGAAGAAGATTTCAAGCCGGATTCGCTTGTGCTCGGCTCAAAAATCATCATTCTGTTTTCCACGAATTGAAGACTCCCATCAAGATTTTGATTCGGTCAGCTGCGCGAATTACAGCACAAGTCATTTGATTTGGATACGACGCAGGCCAAAAGTAGCGGCAGGCCAAACTCTCGTTGTATAGTCCGTCCCCACAGAAACCACTGACCAATAGAAGGAGCGAAATGCCAGAGGACCGAAGTGAAAACGAGTCGAAAGCTGCCGGGAGCGGTTTACGCCGCGCGCTCGGCGTTTGGGCGGCGGCGGCTTTCGTGGTGACAAACATGGTGGGCACAGGAATTTTTACAGTTCCGGCATTTGTCAGAACCACGACGGGAAGCG
Organism: uncultured Heliomicrobium sp.; assembly: GCA_964570175.1. Taxonomy (GTDB): domain Bacteria; phylum Acidobacteriota; class Blastocatellia; order RBC074; family RBC074; genus RBC074. Next base: position 19,611 of record CAZMXG010000027.1, read on the forward strand.
GTTTGGCGACACTGGGGGTTTGGGTGCTGGGCGGGTTGATCGCGATGTCAGGCGCGTTGTGTTATGCCGAACTGGCTACGCGAATGCCAGACGCTGGCGGTGAATACCAATACCTGTCGCACATTTACGGCAAGCTGTGGGGATTCGTCAGCGGCTGGATTTCCTTTCTGGTGGGATTTTCCGCGGCCATCGCGGCTTCGGCGCTGGGCGCGGCCAATTACGCCGCTGAAGTGTTTCACTGGGACGTGCAGGCGACTGTGCTGTCTTTGCCATGGCAGATTCCCTTGCCGGGCAATTTGGGAATCCACGGCACGCTGAATATCACCCAGGGCTCGTTGCTGGCTTCCGTCTTAATCGCGGCGTTCGCCATCTTTCATTCCACGGGTATTCGCCACAGCGGCAAACTGCAAACCATCATCGCCAGTCTGGTCGTCGGAGCAATTATCCTGCTGGTGTTTTCCGGCTTTGCGACAGGTCGCGGCAACTGGCAAGGCGTTGTGCAAAGCTCTTCTTCCACAGGAGCGTGGTGGGTGGCGCTGATTCAGGTCAGTTTTGCGTACAGCGGCTGGAACGCGGCGTCGTATCTGGCAGGCGAAGTCAAAGATCCACGCCACACCTTGCCGCGCGCGCTGATTGGCGGAACATTGGTTGTCACGCTTCTGTATCTGGCGCTGAACATTTTGTTCCTCTATGCGATTCCCGCCGACGCCTGGAAACCGGATGTTGCCATCGGCAAACAAGCGGCGGAAATCCTGTTTGGCAAAACCGGAGCAATGTTTGTCAGCGTCATCATCACATTGACCATTCTGGGTTCGGTCAGCGCGATGACTGCCGCGGGGCCGCGGGTGTATTACGCGATGGCGGGGGATGGCTTAGGGCCTTCGATTTTTCGCCGTCTGGGAAGACAAGGCGGCGCTCCAACAGCGTCCATCCTGGCGCAATCCATCGTGGCCATTTTGCTGGTGCTGACCGGAGAATTCGGAAACTTGTTGACGTATGTCGGATCGGCGCTGTCGTTGATGGCTGCGTTGACCGTCGCTGGCGTCTATGTCGTTTCGCGCAGGCAAAAAACCAATGGCACGAAGATCTTTCGGACGCCGGGCTATCCCGTGACGCCTGCGCTGTTCCTGCTAGTGGAACTGACCGTGTTTGCCGAAGGCCTGAGAGCCAATCCCAAACCCACGGGCGCTGCGCTGCTAACCATTTTGGCCGGAATCATTATCTTTTACATTTCACGCGCTTTCGGCTGGTTGAGCGATGATGAACCAGCGCAGCAATCCACCTGAACAAGTGAATCTTTACGTTGAAATGATTTTTATCTAGACAGGATTGACATGATTTTTCAAGATTCAAAGAAAAGGCTAATTCGCCTCATTTGTATCAAACGACCATTGGGCATCCTGAAAAATCATGTCAATCCTGTCAAAAATTTTTGATCTGACTTAGCCGTCATCGGAGGAATTATGAACTTCAAAAAACTTGCTTTTACTGCGTTGCTCATGTGTTGCAGCGTTGTAGCGTTCGCCCAACAACCCCAAGGCCAATCCAGAGGATCGCGTTCCGCAGACGACTACATCAAACTGCTGGAATCCGAACGCCGCCAATCCGAACTTCAAGTCGCCAAAGTCGTAGAAAGCCTGAAGGTCAAGCCCGGCCAGCGCGTAGCCGACATCGGTTCCGGCTCCGGCTTGTTCACGCGCCCGCTGGCTAAACAGGCTGGCGCAAAAGGTGTCGTGTACGCCGTGGACATTGACCCCGAACTGATCAAGTACGTCGAAAAGACTGCTGCCGAACAAAACCTGACAAAAATCAAAACCATTATGGGTGCCGAAGACGATCCGAAGCTGCCCGAAAAAGTTGACCTGATCGTTATCATTGACACCTTGCACCACATCGCCAACCAGCCGACCTACTTGAAAGGCTTGAAGAAATACCTGAATCCCAAAGGCCGCATCGCGCTGATTGATTTCACCAAAACCTGGCCCGCCGGGCACGAAAAGATGATTTATAAAGTGGAAGATCTGGACGGATGGATGAAAGCCGCAGG
>CAZMXG010000027.1:21757-55787 GCA_964570175.1 uncultured Heliomicrobium sp.
ACGAAAAGATGATTTATAAAGTGGAAGATCTGGACGGATGGATGAAAGCCGCAGGATACAAACAAGTCGAAAAATATGATTTCCTCGACAATGATTTCTTCGTGGTTTATCAGTAACTCGGGCTTTGCGTGTGGCTCGGGTTGTTTACCCGCGCAAGTCATCGCGTTTCAAGAGCGGGTAAACAACCCGCGCCACATTTTTCCAAGGAGAATTGATCATGTCTGGGGAACCTCCCAAATCTCAATCCTGGTGGCAGACCTTGCCTGGCATTCTGACAGCCGTAGCGACATTCATTACGGCCTCAACAGGATTGATCGTGGCGCTGAACAACATGGGCGTCTTCTCTAATGAGGCAAAGTCAGCTTCTCCCACTCCAACGCCGACCGTCGTTTTGTCTGCCAGCCCGACCGCCAAGCTTGCAGCAAGCTCAGGGTTGGAAGTTCCTGGCCCTACAGAGATAGACGCAATAGAGCAACGATTGAAAGCCGTCAACATCCAGCTCAGCACCGGCAACGCTGCAGAGCGAGAAAAGGTCCGTGGATATTTCGATGGCCCGGAAGCGCCGTATTACCTGCTGGCTGTCACTTGCCTTGAGGTTCTGGGGAATCAACGTCTGAAGAAAACCGGCTACCTGGACATGATTGACAAACATTTTTCAACCATGGGCGATGAAAGCATTTACGTCCCTGTAAACGGCAAGCTGAACTTTGAGAAGGTGAAGCAGGCAATGGTCAAAGCGCAACGGGATTTCCACAGCGACCAGGCCAGGACATTTGAAGAGATAGTCGAATAGCGTTAAAACACACAGCGCATGACGCCCTTCAACCGCCAGCTCAGCCCCAACCAGAAACGCTCTGGCGTGTTCATCTCCTATGCCCGCAGCGACGGCAGCGAATTTGCTCATCGGCTTCGCCAGCAACTGGAACAACAAAACATCAAAGTCTGGATGGATCGCACCGGAATGGAAGGCAATCACGATTGGTGGTTGCAGATCACTGCGGCAATTCATGGCGCGAGTTTTCTGTTAATTGTGCTGACGCCTGGAGCGTTGGAATCCAAAATCGTTCACGATGAATGGCGTTACGCGCGACAAGAAGGTGTTTGTGTTTACATCATAAAAGGCTCGCCTGATGTTGACTATTCCAGCCTTCCTAGATGGATGCGAAATACCCATTGTTATGATTTGGGTTCATTAGAAGAAGGCGACCTCAGTCCAGAATGGCCCAAGTTTCTGAACGACGTACAAAAAACGCCCGACGTGCGGCGCGTGCCGTTTATGGTCGAAGACCTGCCCGCAAACCACGTCCACCGATCAGAAGAATTCGACCAACTGATCGCGCTGCTGCTCGACCGCACACACGAAGAGCCTATCGCCATCACCGCCGCGTTGCGTGGAGCAGGCGGCTACGGCAAAACCACTATCGCCAAATCGCTCTGCCACGACGAACAGATTCAAGATGCTTTTGACGACGGAATTTTGTGGGTGACGCTGGGAGAAACGCCCGGCGATCTGACAGGGCGCGTAGAGGATTTAATTCAAATCCTGAGTGGCGAACGCCCAGGTTTCACCGGCATAGAAGCCGCAATCACGCGCCTCACTGAATTGCTGGCCGACCGAGACATTCTGCTGGTAATTGACGACGTGTGGAACCGCGACCACTTGCGCCCCTTTCTGCAAGGCGGACGGCGCTGCGCCCGTCTGATCACCACGCGCATTCAAAACGTCATCCCGTACGACGCCCACAAAGTCAAAGTTGACGCGATGCAAATCGGTGAGGCGGTTGAATTGCTCGCAGCAGGTTTTGAAAACGACCCGCATCGGCCAAGTCTCGATGAAGAGCTGTGTAGTCTAGCTTCTACGCTGAACGAATGGCCGCTTCTGTTGAGGTTAGTCAACGGTGCGATACTGAACCGGGTCGAGAATGGTGATTCGTTCCGTGACGCGCTCGATTTCATCAAAGCCGACTTAGAGGAGAACGAGCTTACGGCCTTTTACTCCGAGATCGAAGAGGAACGGAGCCGTGCGGTAAGCGTCACGCTCGGCGTCAGCTTCAGGCGATTGAATGATTCCGATTTGGCGCGGTTTAACGAACTGGCTGTGTTCCCAGAAGACGTGGACATTCCGTTCGCCACAGTCGAAAAGTTTTGGGCGGCGACCGGCAATCTCAGCCGGGTCAATTCCCAGAAATTGTGCGAACGGCTTCACTCGCTTTCACTGCTGCTCGACTTCAGCCTCAAAGAAAAAAGAATCAGATTGCATGACGTGATCAGGAAACACTTGATTGAACAACAGCGCTATCGCCTACCGGAAATCCATGCTCAACTGCTCGACGCCCTTTCGCCTCATCGCCTCGTCGCCTCGTCGCCCTCATCAATCTGGCATTTTCGAGATTTCTTCTCTTACATTACGACTACCCACCGCAACGTCTCACCGTCGTCCACGCCCGCTTGGAGTGAGATGCCTGAAGACGAACCCTACCTTTGGGATCATTTAGTTTTTCATCTGATCGGTGCGAGACGTGGGGAAGAGCTTATCGCCACAGTAAAAGATTTGCGGTATCTGGCGAAAAAGACTCTGTTGCATAAATCATCTTCCGTCGAAAACGATCTGATACTTGCTGAAGAACTGATACCAGAGAACGATGCGTTGCGGATCCTGCGGCGCGGCTTCTCTGGATCGTCGCATTTCTTCAATCGTTGCAAGAGTGAGTCTGACCTCGAATCGACGATACTGGGTCGGCTGTGGCATCTAAACGAGCTAAAAATGATTCTGGAGGAGATGTCGCAACGCCTTGACCGACCCTACATCATACCACAATCAGCACTCCCCGATTTGCCTCACCCTGCCCTGATCCGTACGCTCGAAGGACACTCAAATGGAGTGAAGAGCTGCGCCTTCAGCCCCGACAGTAAGCAGATCGTCTCGGCTTCAGACGATTGCATGCTCAAAGTCTGGGATGCGCGGACAGGCGAAATGCTGCGCACGCTCGAAGGTCATTCGGGTTCTGTGAAGGGCTGCGCCTTCAGCTCCGACAGTAAGCAGATCGTCTCGGCTTCAGACGATCGCACGCTCAAAGTCTGGGATGCGCGGACAGGCGAAATGCTACGCACGCTCGAAGGTCATTCGGGTTCTGTGAAGGGCTGCACCTTCAGCTCCGACAGTAAGCAGATCGCCTCGGCTTCAGACGATCGCACGCTCAAAGTCTGGGACGCCGAGACTGGCAACCTGATTCACACGCTAGAAGATCACGTGCTGGACGAACTTAGCAGTCTGATTGTCTTGGCTTCTTATTACGATTTTCTCAAAATCTGGCCCGCCAAGATCCGCGACCTGATCGGTACGCTCGCAGGTCTGGGGCCGGGCTTACTGGGCTGGGCTCGCAGCCCAGATGGCGAGCTGATAGTCTTGGCTTCAGATGACGGCACCCTCAAAGTCCGGGACATGAAGACCAACCGGACTAGCAAACTCGAAGGTGATTGGGGTTCCGTGCATAGCTGCGCTTTCAGCCCGGATGGCAGGCTAATGGTCTCGGTTTCATCTGGCCGCGCGCTCAAAGTCTTGAACGCGAAGTATGGTAACCTGATTCGCTCTTTCGAAGGTCATTCTTCTAAGGTGAATTGTTCCGCTTTCAGCCCCGACGACAAGCTGATCGTTTCGGCTTCAGATGATGGCACGCTCAAAGTCTGGGATGCTCAGACTGGCGAAATACCGCGCGCTTTTGAAGGCCATTCGAAGTCAGTGACGGCTTGCTCATTCAGCCCTGATGGCAGCCTGATCGTCTCGGCATCCTCTGACCGCACGCTCAAAATCTGGGACGCGAAGACTGGTGGCGTACTCCGCACGCTTGAAGATCATTCTAATTTAGGGGCTTATTCCGTGTATTGTTGTGCTTTCAGTCCCGACGGCAGGCTGATCGTCTCGACTTCAAGTATGGATCACGGCGTGATCAAAATCTGGCACGCGAAGACATGTAATCTGATCCGTATGATCAAATGTCATTCGTCTGTACCAGTCTGCGCTTTCAGTCCCAACGGTAAGCTGATTGTTTCGTCCTATAGTCACATTTCGCTCGAAGTCTGGGACGCGAAGACAGGCGGCGGGAGACGCATGTTCGAAGGTCATTCGAGGTCGGTGACTTGTTGCGCTTTCAGCCCTGACGGTAAGCTGATCGTCTCGGCTTCATATGACTGCACGCTCAAAGTTTGGGACGCAAAAGCAGCCAACTTAACGATTTGGGGCAAAATAGTTTACCTGATTTCTTCGGGATTGTTGCAAATCGGTCAACTTATTTTGGCGCGACTCCTAATCCGCATGCTCAAAGTCTCGGGCGCGAAGACAGACGGCCTGATCTGCACGCTCGTTGGCCATTCGAGTTCTGTGAATGGCTGCGCATTCAGTCCCGATAGCAAGCTAATCGTCTCAGCTTCATCTGACCGCACGCTCAGAGTCTGGGCCGCGAAAACCGGGGAACTGATCCGCACACTCGAAGGTCATTCGAATTCTGTGAATGGTTGCGCGTTTAGCCCCGACGGTAAGCTGATCGTCTCGGCTTCAGAAGACCACACTCTCAAAGTCTGGGACGTCAAATCCGGAAAATGCGCCACGACTTTTCACGCCGATGGGCCAATGCATTGCTGTGCGGTTCACGGAGAGATGATCGTGGCAGGGGGCGCGCGTGGCCTCTATTTCTTGCGGTTGGTGCGATAAGATGCAAATCAACCATTGTCTGGTTATCGTCAAACAAACCGCGCTGGCGCAAGGCGGGCGGGTGGCCAGCCTTGCGCGCAGCGGAGACTCGACGGCCAAACGAATCCTGCACGCCGACGCTGAACATCAGCGGACGATTGATGCTGTGCGGCAGGCGCTCAGCAAACGGAAGATCGCGTTTGGCGAAGCTTCGCTGATGAATCTGGATGCTCGCGTCAAAGGGCAACTGGCGATCAGCGATCTGGTCATCAGCATCGGCGGAGACGGCACGGCGCTCGGCGCTTCGCACTACATTCGCGGCGGAGCGATGATCGGCGTCAATTCCGCGCCCGGTGACAGCGTAGGCCATTTCTGCTCGGTCAATCGAAAGAACTTTGAAGCGCGGCTGGACGCGGTTTTGTCCGATAAATGGAAACCGAAGGAACTCAGCCGGTTGCAGATCACGCTGGATGAAAAGCCGTTGCCGGAATTGGCGCTCAATGATGTGTTGATCGCGCACGACTGCCCGGCTTCGACAACGCGGTATCTGATCAAGGTCGGTCGCCGCGAAGAAGAGCATCGAAGTTCCGGCATCTGGATTTCCACCGCCGCCGGTTCGACCGCCGGAATCGGTTCCGCAGGCGGAAAGAAAATGCCGCTCGGTTCCAAACGGATTCAGTATCTGGTTCGGGAGCTGTACCGCGAACCGAAACGCAGTTACGCGCTGACGCGTGGATTCATCGAAGCCGGTGACGACATCGCCATCGCATCGAAAATGGCCGCTGGCGAAATGTACATTGACGGCGCAAAGACTCGGTATGGGTTTCCGTTCGGCACACGGGCGCGAATTTCTGCGGCTGAACATGGCTTGAAGATTTTTCTCGGATAGCTGTTTAACTCTTCGCCGCGTAGTGGCGAGTGAATTTAGTAGGGTGCGATGTGTCTTCCACGTCGCGTCAGCGACGTCTGAATTCAAACGTCGCTGACGCGACGTGGAAATTCTTTTTCCCGTTACCCGGCGTTGGAAACGCCGGGCTAAATTCATCCATCGCTACGCGACGAAGAGTAGGTTGAACAAAAACTTCTGATCACTAACTTTGGAGGAACACTTATGAAAAACAATCGCTCTTTATCGGTTGGTTTGGTCGCAGGCTTGGTTTTGGGCCTGCTGGCTGGATTCGCGATCAATTCTGCTGTTGGCTACAGCCAGAAATCTTCGCGGCGGATTATTAATTTGCCGACGCGGAATCCGGCGCTTCCGTTCAGCGACGGGGTGATGGTTGGCAATACACTTTATCTGGCCGGACGGCTGGGAACCGATCCAAAGACGAATCAGATTCCGGCGGATGTGGATCAGGAAATCAAATTTCTGCTGGACGGATTCAAAGACGTGCTGACTGCCGCCGGAATGACGACGGATGATCTGGTGACGGTTACGCTGTACTGCCCGGATTTGACGCTGTATGACAAATTCAATGCCGGGTATAAAACCTACTTCAAGAAGGACTTCCCTGCCCGCGCCTTCATCGGATCAGGGCCGCTGCTCCGCGGTGCGCATTTCGAGATTCAAGGAATCGCCGCGAAGTAATGTTCAGAGTTCACGCTTTAGCGTCCCTTGATCTCAAAACACGCTAAAGCGTGAACTCTGAACCAATCTTTATTTCTTCCCAGCCGAAATTGCTTTCGGCTCGTTCCTACTCAGAAACCAGTCCAGCTAAAGCGCTCCGTTCCGACGAGTTATTCCAGTTATTGCCCTACCAATCTAATTTTGCAGGACATTTTTCTACCTGCTTGAGGGAAATAGTTGCCATATTACGGTTGAGTATGTGGTACTAAAGATAATTCATAAACCGCAATACTAAATACGCACCTGCCAGGCGAAGTTCGGAATTCTGCATCCGGCTTACGCCATCCCGTCTATGACAAACAGCCTTGGAGGAACAACATGAGAACTGTCGCGACTCGAATTCGCACCCTGTTTATTCCCTGTATCTTGGCGCTCATCTTTGGAATTTTGCTGTTCCAAACTGATCGCGCATTGATGAAGGACGAAGAGAAACAACGTTTATCCAAACCATCCACGCTACAATCAACAGCAACAAATTCAGCCACGAATCGTCCGGCTTTCATCGGTTCGACATTAAACGCGGCTTCAGCCAACGCGACCTCCGCGCCCAACGCCTTTTTTGCTCCGGCAATTTCGGCCAGTAAATTCGTCAATCTGGCTTCAGCCAGTCCGGGCGCGACATTGAATTACACCGTCACCATCGGCAATGCCGGCGCGGACCCAGCGCTGGGTGTGATGTTCAGCGATACGATTGACCCCAACACGACGCTGGTTCCTGGTTCGGTCAACACTTCGCCGCTGGCGCTCACGGACACTTACGCTTCCATCGGCAACGTAGGCATCACAGTCCCGGCGGCCAACGGCGTACTGGCCAACGATTTCGACCCGGACGGAACCATTCCGGCGATTGTTGCAGTCAATACCGCGGGGACGCAGGGAACGGTTTCGCTGAATCTGGCCAACGGCAGCTTTACTTTCAATCCAAACCCTGGATTTGAAGGCACAACGACATTTACCTATACGCTCACTGACGGCGTGTTAATGGACACGGGGCTGGTTTCCATCACGGTCAGCGGAATGATCTGGTTTGTTGATGACAGTGTCGCGGGACCGGGCGATGGACGATTGAGCGCGCCGTTCAACAGCATTGCCAATTTCAACTCACTGGCGGCGGATGATCCCGGAGATAACATTTTCGTTTATAGCGGCAGTTACACGGGCCCGCTGACGCTGCTGGCAAGTCAAAAATTGATCGGGGAAGGCGCAACGGCTTCGCTGGCTTCGATTGCCGGCATCAGTCTTCCGCCTTTCACCAACCCGCTGCCTGCGACCGGGGGCACTCGCCCTGTACTCACCAACACCAATACGAACGTTACGGTCAGCACTGACAATACAATTCGCGGTGTTGATATTCAAAACACAACCGCTGGGTCGGCGCTGCTCGGCACCAGTTTCAACAATCTGAATGTCAGCGAATCAACGGTTTCATCGTCCAACGCGGCCGCTGCCATCAATCTGAATCAGAGCAGTGGCACCGCAGCCGTTACCATCAATTTAATCAGCGTTGCCGCCAATACTTGTACCAATGGCATTGTGCTGGCAAACACGACTGGCAGCTTCACCGTTACCGGCACCGGCGCGACCGATGGAACTGGCGGCACGATTCAAAATATCATCACTCGCGGCGCGAGTTTTGTTAATGCCACCAACATTACGCTGAAGAACATGAACTTCACGAATGCCTGTACGGCGGATTTCCCGGCTGCGCCGACCGGGCTTTCAACCGGCGTCAACACAGCGGACAACGCAGTCATCCACCTCCAGACCGTGACGAGCGCGACGCTGGACAATCTGAACCTGACCAATAGCGCTGAACAAGGAATCAACGGGCACAACGTCAACGGCTTTACGCTGACCAACAGCGTGCTGTCCGGGTTGGGGAATGGGCCAGATGAAGACGGCATCCACTTCTACAACATGAGCGGTACCTCTGCGATCACCAACACCTCCATCACCGGCAGCGGCGATGACAACGTCAACATTCAGAACAACACCAATCTCACGCCCATCAGCGCGGTCGGAACGATCAACGTCAGCAACAGCAGCTTTAACACAGGTGTGCTGGGAAGCGGATTGCTGTTCGCTATTCGCGGAACCTTCAACACGACAATCAACATTTCCACCGTCACTTGCGATAACAATTTCAGCGGCGGCATTGTTTGCGACACGTTTGATACGGCGACGTCAGACTTGGACGTGACGACCAGCACGATCATCAATAACAACGATGCCATCTCCATCAGCGATAACAACGGCAACGCTAAGTTTGACATTCACGATAACACCTCGCTTAGCCCGAACGATTTCGTCGTCGTAAGCGTGCTGAAAGCGGCGTTTTCAACCGCTGGAACGTTGGAAGGAAGAATTCACAACAACCCGATTACTGTTGCAAATAGCACAACAGCAGACGGAATTTTTGTCTTCAACGCGGGTGGCGGCTCGCTGAATATCGGCATCACGAACAACACAATCAATTACCGTGGTACCCAACGTGCCATCAATCTGCAAACCGGGCAGGACGGCGCAGGCGCAATCAATGCAACAATCACCGGCAACACTATAGATGTTCAGTTGGATGGAACCGGGAATGCAGTCAATGGCATCCTGGTGAATTCCGGAGTCGCGGATCCGAGTGGTGCGGGTTCTTCCGTTTGCGTGGACATCGGCGGCGCGGGCGCATTGAGCAACACGTTTACGCATTCGCTAGGCGGAACGCTCACGGGCGGAGACATTCGCGTACGCCAGCGCTTCGGCAACCCGGTGCGATTACCGGGCTATGCTGGCGGAGCAACAGATACAACAGCCGTGGCAGCTTATCTGGACGGTCGCAACGCTGAAGTTTCCCCTTCGACAGCGTCTGTGGCGACTTCGACCTTCACTGGCGGGGCAGCCTGTGTGCAACCCGCTCCGCTTGCCCAGCCAATTGAAACGGACCTGCAATTAAAACAGCAATCCGGCGACGCCGCACAACAAAGGGGAAGCCGCGCCAATTCGCCTGGCTTCCTGGCACAGATGCGGCAATGGCTAACTCCTGTTTTCAGCGCCTTCTCCGCGCCGCTAAGTTACGTGAGCCTGGATCGGGCATTTGGATCAGGCACGACTTCGACAACTGTTGCGGCGGCTGAAGTTCCAAGTGGCACCGCAATTCTTTCCGGCGAAACGGTGACAAAAGGAATAGCCGTCATTCCTCCAGGCAAAACTGTCACAATTACCTTTTCGGTGACGATTGACACGCCATTCCCACCGAACGTTTGCACTGTGACGAACCAGGGCTCGGTTTCCGGCTCGAACTTTTCAACGGTTGCAACCAATGCGGCAACGACAACCGTTCTGCTGGCTCCAACGATTGGCGCTTGTCCGACCAACATCACAACCAACACGGATGCCGGACTTTGCACGGCGGCCGTGACGTTTGCGACGCCGACGGCAACCGGCTGTCCTTCACCAACCGTGACTTGTTCCCCAGCTTCGGGCAGCGCGTTTGCGAAAGGCACGACGACGGTGACTTGCACGGCAACAAACGGAGTCAGTCCGAATTCGACGTGCAGCTTCACGGTGACGGTCAACGACAACCAGGGGCCGACCTTTGCCGGTTGCCCCACGAATATCAGCGCGAATACCGACGCAGGATTATGCACGGCGGCGGTGATCTACGTTGCGCCGACGGCAACAGATGCTTGCGACGGAGCGCGCACGGTGACGTGTTTGCCGGCTTCAGGCGGCAGTTTCCCGAAAGGCGTGACGACCGTTACCTGTTCCGCTTCGGATAATTCCGGCAACAGCAATTCGTGCAGCTTCATCATCACGGTTGCTGACAATCAAGCTCCGGTGTTTGCCGGATGCCCAACGAACATTTCGATCAACACGGATGCCGGGTTGTGTACAGCAGTGGCGACATACACTGCGCCGACAGCGACTGACGCTTGCGACGGATCGCGCACCGTGGCGTGTTCGCCCGCTTCGGGAACGGCGTTTCCCAAAGGCACAACGACCGTCACTTGCACCGCTTCGGATGCGTCGGGCAACAATGGTTCGTGCAGCTTCACCGTCACGGTGGCTGACAACCAAGGGCCAGTCGTCACCTGCCCCGGTCCAATCAGCGTCACCGAAAATCCAATCGGTTCCGGCTCGGCAACGGCGACGTTTACGGCGACGGCCAACGACACCTGCGACGGTTCCAGACCGGTCACCTGCACTCCGGCTTCGGGTTCCAGTTTCCCGATTGGCGTAACAACCGTCACCTGCACGGCCAGTGATACGTCCGGCAATTCGGGCAGTTGTTCCTTCACGGTGACAGTGGCGCAGGGTTGCACGATCACTTGCCCAGCAAACGTCACCGCGAATACTGCGCCCGGTCAATGTGGAGCAAACGTGACTTACGCTGCTCCGACCACGGGATCAAATTGCGGCACGGTGACGTGCATACCTGCAAGCGGCGCGCTTTTCCCGAAAGGAACGACGACGGTCACTTGCTCGACAACCGCCGGGCCGTCCTGCAGCTTTACCGTGACGGTCAATGACAACCAGGGGCCAGTCGTAACCTGCCCCGGCCCAATCAGCGTGACCGAAAGCCCTGCGGGTTCCGGTTCAGCAACGGCGACGTTTACGGCAACCGCCAACGACGCCTGTGACGGTTCACGATCTGTTACCTGCACACCGGCTTCGGGCTCCAGCTTCCCAATCGGCGTGACAACGGTCACTTGCTCCGCCAGCGACACGTCCGGTAATTCGGGCAGTTGTTCGTTCACCGTGACTGTCGGCATTGCCTGCACAATCAGTTGTCCGGGCAATGTCACAACGAACGTTGCGGCAGGACAATGCGCAGCCAGCGTCACATATCCAGCGCCTACCACGGCAGCCGGTTGCGGAACCGTTACTTGCACGCCTGCTTCCGGATCATCCTTCAATGTGGGAACAACGACGGTTACCTGTACAACGACTGCTGGGCCGTCGTGCAGCTTCACCGTAACGGTCAACGACAACGAAGCGCCCACGCTGATCTGCCCGGCAAACATCAACCGGATTTCCAGCGGAGGATCGCTCACGGTCAGCTACACGACGCCGACGGCCACGGACAATTGCTCTGGGGTCGGAACGGTGACTTGCAGTCCCGCGTCCGGGTCCAGTTTCCCGTTGGGGACGACGACCGTCACATGCTCGGCGACTGACGCAGCCGGCAATACCGGTTCGTGCAGCTTCACCGTCAAGGTGCAATCGCCTGTGCAGGCCATTGACGAACTGATCGCCAAGGTCAATGCGCTGAAGCCGCCGCTGAGTCAGAATCAGGCCAATGGGCTGATTGAAAAACTCAACGATGCCAAGACTGCACTGAATCAAAATAAGAAAAACCCGGCGTGTAACCAACTCCAGGCCTTCATCAATCAGGTCAATGGGCTTACGCCCAATCCTCTGTCGCCTGCGCAGGCACAGGTACTGATTGATTGCGCCAACATGATTCGCGCTGCCATTCCGTGCGGGGCATCGTCTAATACCATCGCGGCCAAAGCCGTCAGCGATTTCGACGGCGACGGTAAAACCGATCTGGCGGTGTGGGATGGAATGAAGACCAGTTTCTGGCAGATTATCCAAAGCTCTGACAGCAATGCGAAGTCTATTTACTGGGGCAGAGCCTACGAACCGTTCAGCGACGTCATCGCCCCGGGCGATTACGACGGAGACGGTAAATCTGATGCTGCTGTCTTCCGACGATCAACCAATACCTGGTACATCAAACGCAGCAGCGACGATCAAACTCAGGCTGTGCCCTTTGGACTGGGAACGGACACAGTCGTTCCAGCCGATTACGATGGCGACGGCCAGACTGACATCGCAGTCTGGCGCGCCAAAGAAGGGCGCTGGCTCATCCAACGCAGTTCTGACAATAAGACACTGAGCACCATCTGGGGATCAGGTCGGTTGTCTTATCTGGATACGCCTGTGCCTGGCGACTATGACGGCGACGGCAAAGCCGATCTGGCAGTCTTCAATCCATCCACCGGCTACTGGCTGATCAAATACAGCAGCGATGGTACGGTGATTCAAAGACTGTTTGGCGAGAAAGGCGACATGCCCGTTCCTGCCGATTACGACGGTGACGGCAAAATAGACATTGCAGTCTGGAACGGCGACAGCACCTACTGGCACATCATTAACAGTTCGGATGGTTCCACGCGCGATGTTTCCTGGGGACGGTCCGTAATGGGTGACATTCCCGTCCCCGGCGATTTTGACGGAGACGGGTTGGCAGATATCGCCGTTTGGCGACCGGCAACTGCCATGTGGTACCTACAGCTCAGTCAGAGCAAGACCATCGTGACAAAACAACATGGCTCACAAGGCTTTGTTCCCATCCCCGCTGGCGCACAACGCTAGCTCAATAAAAAGCGGCAGGCCATCAAAAGCCTGCCGCTTCTTTTTTTACCCTGCTCGGTACAATCGGAAACGAACAATTTGCTCATGTCTTCATTTACGGCAAATCAGCCAACGCCATTTCAAAATCCTGCGCCATTCCCGGATGCCCGTATTTTGTCGCAGCAGCAATTCCCTGCTGATATGCTGCGCGGGCTTCGTCAAATTTGCCCAGTCGTTCCAGCGCCTGTCCCAGTTTTCCGTACGCATTGCCTTGATCGTCAGATTGACTGAGATAGGTTTTCAGCTCATCGGCGGCTTCTTCAAACCGTTCCAGCTTTAACAATTCGTTTGCCAGGCCGAATCGAACGGTTGTGTTGTTCGGATCGGCGGTAAGCATTTTTTTGAAGACTTCGATTCTTGACTCGGCCATTTGTAATTCTCCCGCTTGAAAGTTTTCGTCGAGGAAAGGCAGTGATGATAGGCAGGTGGCGCAAAAGCGTCAAACTTACCCCGTTGCCCTCTTGCCAACACGACAGCACCTGACACTTGCCGTCCGGCTGGCTTATACTCTCGCCCGCATGCAACCAAACGATAATCTGGTATTAAGTTACGCAGCGCAGGCCGACGAATTGGAGCGCATGGTTTCCGGCGCTTCGGCTGAAGCCATACATCGCCAGCCGGGCGAAAACCGCTGGTCAATCTTGCAGGTAGTCTGCCATCTGGCAGACGCAGAGTTGCTGGCTTCAGTTCGCATTCGCCGTATCATTACCCAGGATCGCACGCGGCTTTGGGGCTATCAGCAGGAAGTTTGGGCTGACCGGCTGGAATATCAGCGCCGCAAACTTGAAACTGTCCTGTCCCGCTTTGTCCTGCTCCGGCGCGAAAACGCAGAGCTGGTGTCCAGCCAACCCGACACTGCCTGGGAACAAACGGCGGAACATGATTTGTACGGCGTGCTTTCTTTGCGGCAATGGATCGAGGATTATCTGGATCACACGGCAAAACACTTGAATCAAATCAGAGAACTGATTGGGTCTCAAAATCAATAAAAGGAAGTTTTATGGCGAAAACTCAGGAAAAACCCGAACAAGCGAAAGAGAAAAAAGAACCCAAGGACAAAATCGGCGACGCGCTGGTTGGGCGCGTTAAAAAAGTTATCAAAAAATCCCGCCGCAAAATGGGCGAAGAAAAGTTTGAAAAACAGCTTCAGCGCACCATAGCCTTTCTGGAAGAAATGCAACGCAAACTGGCGGAGGCTGTGACCAATAAAATCGAAAAGGCTGAAAAGAAGGCCAAGCCTTCGCCAAAAGCCAACGGCAAAGCCAAAGTCAAAAAGACTGACAAGAAAGACAAGTCGAAAACCAAGCCTGCAAAGCCAAAAGCGGCGACAACAGAATCAACTGCGAGCAAATAACTGCGTATGGCAATTCTGATTGATTCTTTTCAAAACGGGGCGCGCGGGCCATTTCGGTATTGGCACCGCCGCTGCGGCCACCTGGTTTCGGACAGTTCCCTGGAAGAGCTTCACGAGTTCGCAGCCGAATTGGGGTTGCGCCGCGAATGGTTTCAAAGGAAATCCATTCCCCATTACGACCTGACCGGAACCGTTTACGAACTGGCAATTGAACGCGGTGCGATCCTGGTTTCATCGCGCGAAATCGTTCGCAGAGCCGTCCGGCTGGAAGTTCAAATCACAGTTTTGGAATCGGCGGAAGCCGACTGAACCCAAAATTGACAGTGTTTCAAACCGCGTGCTACTTTGCCCGCTCGTTGCAACCCCACGGTAATTCACAGGAGATTGGCCATTGAATTTCGACTCTCTCTTCACGGTTCCGATTGGCGATTTGATCCTTTATTTCGTCGCATTCATTCTTTCCCTTTCCGTTCACGAAGCAGCGCATGCCGTCACGTCTTACTGGTTTGGCGATGACACCGCGCGATTGCAAGGCCGCATCTCGCTCAATCCGATGGCCCATATTGATCCGATTGGAACGCTGGCCATTCCTTTGCTCGGTTTTCTGACCGTAGCCTCAGGCTTGCCGCCGTTAATCGGCTGGGCCAAACCGGTTGATGTGAACCCGAATCGCTGGCGCAACAAGGATTTGGCCAACATCACAGTTTCGGCTGCGGGACCAATCAGCAATCTGATTCTGGCGGTCATTTGTTTTATTCCCCTCAAAGTGATGCTGTTGCAAGGAACGGTCGTTCCCAGTTTTATGCAAGGCGGACGTTTCAACATGGTGACCCCGCTTGCTGAAGGCTCTAGCTGGCTAGTTCCAATTTGCACTTTTCTCAGCGTGATGCTGCTGCTGAATGTCTCGCTGGCAGTATTCAATCTGATTCCAATTCCGCCGCTTGACGGCAGTCATGTGCTGGAAACCTTTTTGCCGGAAAGTTTTCGACCGCTGTACGAGCAGATCAAACCATATTCCTTCTTTATCCTGATTGGGCTACTGTGGCTTGGCGTGATGAGCTACATCTTCACTCCGGTGATGATCGCCGTCATCAAGACACTTTACGGCATCTGGTAGGTTGACCGTGAGAAATGTATGAACGCGAGTTAAATCAAATGCGAGAGGCGCTGTTACAGCTCAGCGTGTGCGATTCACCTCCCATTGCCTGGATGAACTGGCAGACGAAGGGTATTTGAAAGCGGATGCTTATCACTGCATCATGACGGGCGAAATTGTAGGGATCAATATGATCTTCGGTATTTACATACCAAATACATTGTCTTTGGAGACGCTTGTAATAGTGATGAAATTGGACTGACCGTCCGGTTCGATGATGCGTCCGGCATCGTGATTATTACAGCGTTTCAGTTGCAGATAGATGACTATGACTAAAGAAGTGAGCACAGTAAAAACTTGTTCTCAGTGCGGCTCTACACATATTCGAGATGTCAGGCGAACACGCGTCTTGAACGGGATTGTAATTGAAAATATCCCGGCCACATTTTGCTCCAATTGCGGTGAAGAGCTTTACGAAGCGTCAGCAGTAGATTTTATGGAGAAAGTCGTGGCTGACCCAGAGAAGTATTCGACCGTTATTCCTCGGCGGGTGGCACGACTCGCTTGAACACCTCTTCTCATTACTCAATCCATGAAAAAACGAATCGTTAGTGGGATGCGCCCGACCGGGAAACTTCACCTGGGCAATTATGAAGGCGCGCTGAAAAACTGGGTTGGCCTTCAGGACAGCTACGAAAGCTTTCACTTTGTGGCGGACTGGCATGCGCTGACTTCGGATTACGCCGACACCTCGAAGATCCATGAAAACACTGTCGTGATGGTGACGGACTGGCTGGCTGCGGGACTTGATCCGAACAAAGCCACAATCTTCGTTCAGTCGCTGGTTCCCGAACACGCTGAATTGCACATGTACTTTTCGGCAGTTACGCCGCTGGGTTGGCTGGAACGCGTGCCAACATATAAAGAACAGCGCGAAAACATTACTGACAAGGACTTGGGCAATTACGCCTTTCTGGGTTATCCGGTGCTGCAAGCTGCGGATATTTGCATGTACAAAGCGCACTACGTTCCGGTGGGCCAGGATCAGGTTGCCCACGTGGAACTGACGCGGGAAATCGTGCGCCGCTTCAACAACTTTTACGGCGATGTTTTTCCCGAACCTGAAGCCTTGTTGACCGCTTCGCCGAAGCTGACCGGAACTGACGGTCGCAAGATGTCGAAAAGTTACGGCAACACTATTGAGCTTTCTGACTCAGCAGATGTGATTCAAACCAAAGTTCGCCAGATGATTACAGACCGCACGCGTGTCAAAAAAGTTGATCCTGGTCACCCTGAAGATTGCGATGTTTGCAAAATGCACCGAATGTTTGTCGCAGCAAAGGTAGCAGATCAATTCGACGATGATTGCCGCAACGCGCGCATCGGCTGCGTGGATCGCAAGAAGGCGCTGGCGCAGGCGATGGTGGATTACCTGGCTCCGATTACTGAGCGGGTCAATTATTACCGCCAGCATCAAGACGAAGTTCGCGACGTTATTCTGGAAGGTTCCAAACGGGCGCGCGAAGAAGCTGGACGGATCATGGGCGAAGTTCGCCAAGCGATGAAAATCGCGTGGGTGTAATGACTGAACAACCGACATTTGGAACACTTCCTGACGGCGTGGAACGCCGACGACGCCTTGGAGTGTATGCCGTGATTTTCGACGACTTCGGCAGATTTGCCTCCGTCAAAGCGAAAAAAGGCTTCTTTCTTCCCGGTGGCGGAATCGAAGCAGGCGAATTCCCTGAACAAACTCTGGCGCGTGAAGTCCGCGAAGAATGCGCGCACAAAGTCATCATCGGAAAATTCCTTGGCAGCGCGATTCAATATTTCAGCGAAAAAGACGGCAGCCAGCATTGGGAATTTCACTGTTCTTACTTTGCAGCGCAATTCGGAACTCCGCTGGATAACGAGCCGGAACATGAGCTTCTATGGCTGGAAGTGAGTGATGCTGACAAGCTGGCGTTCGATGTTCATCGGTGGGGCATCAATCAACTGGCTCAACCGGGTCAGTACCGCGACCGGTAGGAAGCGGCTAAAAAATCAATGACAGAAGCTAAAACCAAAAAGAAATCGGCAGTGGCCTTGCTGGAAGACACGCCGGAGCAGCACGAAGGCGACCGCGACAGTTATCGCGTCAAGCTGGAAATGTTTGAAGGGCCGCTTGACCTGCTGTTGTACCTGATCAAAAAAGACGAGATCGAAATCGCTGACATTCCGATTGCGCGCATCACCGAACAGTATCTGGAATATCTGGCCTTGATGCGCGAACTGGATATTTCCATCGCCGGAGACTTTTTGGTTCTGGCTTCGACGCTGATTTACATCAAGTCGAAAATGCTGTTACCGCCAACGCCGAAGATCGAAGGCGAAGAGGATCTGGAAGAAGACCCGCGCGCCGAATTGATCGAACGGTTGCTGGAATATCAAAAATTCAAATCGGCGGCGCAGATGCTGCATTCACGCGGCGAAATCGAAGCCGCCAGCTACACGCGCGGCCAGCTTGAAACGGACAAAAGCAATCCGGAAGTTTCGGCTACTGTTTTTGACCTGCTTCGGGTGTTTCGCGAGATTCTGAAACGCGCTGAAACCCAGGCTGAAATGCAGATTCAGCGCGAAGAAGTGACGATGGCGGAAAAGCTGGCGCAGATCAACGCCCGGCTGGAAAGCGGCGAAGAAATCAATGTGCGCGAACTGTTTGAACAATCGCGCTCAAAACGCGAGTTGATTTTGACCTTCCTGGCTTTTCTGGAACTGGTCAAAGAGTTCAAAATCCATCTGACGCAGCGCGAATTGTTCGGTGAAATTTTCGCCCGCAAACGCACGGGCCCAATCTTTTTGCCGGAGCCAGAGCCAGCAACGGCCGTCGAAACGGAACCTGTTATTGAGCAAAGCGACGAAGTTGCAGGCGATCTGAACTTGCCGAAAGAAAACCAAAACGTGGAAATTGCCGAGGAGCTTCCCGCTTCGGATCAAACGACTGAGCTATGAACGAAGAAATTCAGCAAACTGAACCCAATCCAACAGAACCCAACGAAGATGAGCTTACCGCCGAAACCAGCGAAGAGTTGGTAGCCGAAGAAAAATCTGCCTCTGAGCAAGAATCAACGGCGGAACCGAACGATGACGAATTGGCCGCCGAAACCAGCGAAGAGCTTAAGACTGAAGAAGAATCCGAAGTTGAGCCGCAAGCAGAAGTAAACGAATTTCCGGCAGAGCTTGAGTTGGCTGCGGGGCTGGACCTTCCGCCTATCCTGGATATGTTCGATGAGGAAACCGGAGAGGCCAAACCGTTAGAAAGCGAAGATGATGAGGAAACCGCTGAAGCAGAAAGCGACGAAATCATTGAAGGCGCTCCAGAAGAGCAAATTACGGCCACACGCGAAGAGTTGAAACCAGTCATTGAAGCCTTGCTATTTGTGGCGGACGAACCATTGCCGTTCAAACAGCTTTGTAAGGTTTTAGGCGAAGTGCCGGAAGAAGACGTCAAAGCGGCGCTGGAAGAATTGGTCGCCGATCACGAAGCGCGCAACAGCGGCCTGGAAATTCGCGAAATCGCCGGAGGCTGGCGGCTTTCGACGCGACCGCAAAACCACGAATTCATTCGCAAGTATCTGAAATCGCGGCCATCGGCCCGGTTGTCGTTGCCTGCTCTGGAAACCCTGGCGGTAATTGCCTACAAACAACCGATCACGATTCCGGAGATTCTGGAAATTCGTAGCGTCAGTTCGTCATCAGCAATCAAAACCTTGCTGGAAAAACGGCTGATCGTCACCAAAGGCCGCAAGGAAACCGTCGGGCGTCCCATGATGTACGGCACTTCCAGAGAGTTTTTGATCCAATTCGGGCTGAAAGATTTGAACGAGTTGCCAAGCTTTGAGGATTTTGAAGACCTGGCGCAATAGCATCTCTTGACGCTATCGGAAGCGGTGACTAGAATCTGCACCTTCGTTCAGCCCGGCTGAGCGATTAGCAATCACAACTATCCGCGAAAACTGAATATAGAGAATCGGAGGCAGGCTTGATTGAAGTTGAGCATCTGACGAAGAGCTACGGACAGGCACGCGCTGTAAACGACATTTCTTTCAAAGTCGAAAAGGGAGAAATTCTCGGTTTCCTTGGTCCCAACGGCGCAGGCAAAACCACCACAATGCGAATCCTGACAGGTTATTTACCGGCCACGGGCGGAACTGCGCGCGTTTCCGGGTTTGACGTGTTTGAAGATTCGATGGAGGTGCGCAAACGCATCGGCTATCTGCCGGAAGTCCCACCGCTATACCCCGACATGACTGTCGGCGATTACCTTGGGTTTGTCGCGCAAATTAAAGGCGTCGCTTCAGGCGACGTTGCCAAGCGCGTTGCTGAAGCCATGCGATTGACCAATCTGACTGAACGCAAGGACTGGCTGATCAAAAAACTGTCGCGCGGGTTCAAACAGCGCGTGGGCATCGCCCAAGCCGTCGTTCACAACCCGGATGTGGTCATTCTGGACGAACCGACGGTTGGACTTGATCCAACCCAGCGCAGCGAAGTTCGAAATCTGATCAAAAGCTTGGCGGGCGAACACACCATCATTCTTTCGACGCACATTCTTTCCGAAGTCGAAACGACCTGCGACCGCGTGATCATCATCAACAAAGGCAAAATTGCCGCGATTGACACGCCCGAAAACCTGACCTCGCAACTGAAAGGCGGCGAACGCGTCAGAGTGGTCGTTCAGGGCGAAAGTGATCGTTTGCTGGGCGCGCTGGAAAAGATTGAAGGCGTCAGCAAAGTCGAGATTGAATCCATCGAACACGGTGGCGGCACAGGCGCGCTGGTCGAAAGCGAGCTCGGGCTGGATTTGCGCTCGAAGATTGCGAAGACGGTGATCAGCGACGGCTTTGACCTGCTGGAACTTCGTGCCATCAAGCTGAGCCTTGAAGACATCTTCATGCAGCTTACGACCGACGAAAAAGAGAAATAAGATTTTAGGTTTTAGATGCCGGATGCTGGCTAAACTCTTACCAACACCTGACATCCAATATCTGGAATCTATAACTCAAAATCAAAAATCGAGAATCAACTATGAAGGGAATTTTGGCGATTTATCGCCGTGAAATGGGCAGCTACTTCGTGTCTCCGATCGCATACATTGTCATCGGAGCGTTTCTGGTGGCTGCCGGATTGGTTTTCTGGATCATCCTTTCCAATGTCATGTTGTTCGCAATGCAGGCTGCCGCCCGTCAACAGGAAGGCGCACCATCCGACATTGATGTTCCGGTGCAGGTCATTCGCAGCTTTGTCGGCTTTGTCGGCACGTATGTGCTGCCAATTCTGACGCCGATGCTGACAATGGGTATTTACGCCGAAGAGCGCAAGCGCGGCACGATGGAAATGCTGATGACTTCGCCAATTACGGAACTGCAAATCGTGATTGGCAAGTATCTGGCTTCGCTGTCGTTTCTATGCCTGATGCTGGCGCCGACACTGCTCTATTACCTGATTGTGGGCATGTACAGCGATCCCGCGTTGCCCTGGCGGATTGTGTGGTCTGGGTATCTGGGACTGTTTTTGCTGGGTGCGGTGCTGCTGGCAGTCGGGGCGTTTATTTCCTCGCTGACTGAAAACCAGATCATTGCCGGCGTCGTCACGTTCGTCCTTTTCTTGACGTTACTCTTTATTGATCTGTCGGTCAGGGGCAGTTCAACAGCGTTCGCCGAAATCGTCAAATACCTTTCGATCCTTCAGCATTACCAGGAGTTTTCGCAGGGAGTCATTGATACGACGAATGTGATCTTTTACCTCTCCGGCATCGTGCTTGGCTTGTTCCTGACGCTGCGTTCGCTGGATTCGATGAGATGGAGGAGAGCATGAACGCCATTCGCAAAGAATTCACTGTATTGGCAGGGTTTGTCGGAGCCGCAATGGCTTTGTCCGGCTACATCCGGCACACGATTCAAGAGGTTTGGGGCTGGTTTAACCTGGCACTGTTGATTGTTGGCGGCGTGTTGTTGCTGGCTTCGATTGTCCTGAATTTCAAAGACATCATCGGATATTTCCAGGGCCGTTCCGGACGGCTGAGCGCCAATATGGCAGTGCTGACCGTTGCGGTTCTTGGCCTGATCGTTATCGCCAACTATCTGGGCTATCGCCACCATAAACGGTTTGACCTGACTTCCGAAGGTTTGTATTCGCTATCGGATCAAACCCGGAAAATCCTGACCAACCTGCCCAAAGACGTCAAAGTCATGAAATTCGACCAGCAACCTGACCAGCAGCTTGCCGATCAGATGGCCGAATTCAAATACGTAAGCAACAAGCTCAGCTATGAATTTATTGACCCTGTGCAACGCCCGGAAGTTGCGCGCCAATATGCCGTGAAAAATTATGGCGAAACGGTGATCACCGCTGGCGGTCGCACCGAACGCCCGACGGCAACCGATGAACAGTCGCTGGTCAATGCAATTCTGAAAGTGACCCGCGATTCGCTAAAAACCATTTGCTTCACTGAAGGTCACGAGGAAAAAGCGCTGACCGAAGCGTACACGCTGGTTGAGTCCAAATTGAAGGCAGAAAACTATCTGACCAAGACCGTTAACCTGGCGTCGCAAAAGGAAAAGTTTGTCCCCTCTGAATGCTCCATCCTGGTTGTCGCCGGACCAAAGAGCGCGTTTTTGCAGCCGGAAACTTCCATGATTGGCCAATATCTGGATAACGGCGGGAAAGGCATGTTCCTGATTGATCCGGATACAGACCCGCAACTGGACGAAGTTCTAAAGAAATGGTCCATCGAGTTGGGCAAGGATTTGGTTCTGGATTTCAGCGCCGCTGGCCAGGTATTCGGCCCGGCAGCGCCCATCGTAAACAATTACGGTTCTCACCCGATCACGCAGCGGTTCGCGCGTGGAATGACTGCTTTTCCACAGGCGCGTTCCGTCAAAGTGCTTCCTAGTAGCGGGTCGGGCGTTAGTTCGACCACATTGCTGACTGGGTCTCCGAACAGTTACGGCGAAACCGAGTTGAAACCGAATGCCGAACCAAAGTTTGACGCTGGCAAGGATACGCAAGGCCCGGTCAGCCTTGGCGCAGTCGCCAGCAAATCGCTGGGTGACAATAAGGAAGCTCGCCTGGTGGTCATTGGCGATTCCGATTTTGCGGCCAACCAGGCATTCCGCGTTTCTCGCAATGGCGATTTGTTCATGAACTCGATCAACTGGCTGGCGCAGGACGAAGACCTGATTTCCATTCGCCCGAAAACGGCCACCAACCGCAGCGTGACGATGAACGCCGAACAACAGAACACCTTCTGGATTCTGGTTGTCATCTTCATGCCGCTGGCCGCGCTTGGCGTGGGCGCTTTTATTTGGTGGAAACGCCGCTGAGCAAGTAGTCGGGAATCGGTAGACGGGAGTCGGTAGTTTAAGTTCGACTTGCCAAACATTCAGTTACTACTCGATTCCCAACCACTTACTCCAGACTACTGACTCCCGACTACTGACTACTCGAAGAAATTATGAAACGCAGTACACTCCTCTTACTCCTGGCTGCTCTCGTTGGCGGCATTCTCGTCTACTTTCTGGAATTCAAACCCGGCAAACCGCGTGATGATGGCTCGGATAAGCCTGCCGAAAAAACTTCAAAAGAAGCATTCACGTTCAAACGCGAAGACATTGTTGGCGTAACGCTGACGCGCGGTGCTGAAACCATAGGCCTGGAAAGTCAGGGCGACAAATGGCTGGTCAAACTGCCTGTCGAAGGACCGGCAGACGAAGCGGCATTGAATTCCTTGATCGGCGACATCGTCAGCGCCCGCATTGAACGCGAATTTGCCAATCCTTCCGCGGACGCCCTGAAAGAATATGGACTGGAAGCTCCGGCGGTGAAGCTGGAAGTGAAGCTGAAAGACGGCAAGACGCACAAAATTGACCTTGGCGGAAAAGACCCGCTCGGATCGTCTGCCTATGCGCGGTTTGACGGAGCCGCCAACGTTTCCATCATCGGCGCTTCCTTGCTGACCAGTGCGGACAAGCCGCTGAAAGACTGGCGCGATCGTTCCCTGCTCGGAGCCAGCGAATACGACATCACTTCGGTCAAAGTTACCAACGAAAACGGCAGCTTCGAGCTTGGCAAAAAAGACGCCGACTGGGTGATTACCGCGCCGATTTCCAGCGAAGCAGAAGCCAGCGAGGTCAACACCTTGATTGGCGACCTGACTTCGGCCAAAGCTGCGGATGTCGTCAGCGAATCTCTTGACGATGCAGCGAAATATGGTTTGGACAAACCCAAAATCACCGTCACGACCAAAACCGCTGGCGGCGAAAAAGGACTTCAAATTGGCGGAAAAGTTGACGATCAATATTACGCCAAAGTCGCTGGCAGCAATCAGATTCTGAAACTTGAACCTTCGCTGTACGACAAACTCAATATCAAACTGGCCGCGCTTCGCAGCAAACAAATCATCAAACTGAAGCGCGATGATTTGTCGCGTTATGAACTGAAGAATGAACACGGCAAGCTAATCGCGGAAGCCAAAGACGACAAGTGGATCGTTGTCGAACCCGCCGACAAAAAAGACAAGGAAGCGCAGCCGTTCAAGCTGTTCACTCCCTTTGAATCGAAAGCGTCGGAAATTGTGGACAAGGTGACTCCGGCAATCAGCGCCAAATTTGCCAAACCCGCTGCCGAGCTTCGGTTGACCGAAAAAAACGGAAAAACGACAGTGGTGAAAATCTCGCAGGTTGATGGCGATAACGTCTACATCCGTGTCGAAGGCCGCCCGGAAGTCTTCAAACTGGGCAAAATGATGCTGGAAAGCTTCAACTTCAAGATCGAAGACGCGATCCAGCCGTAATGCAGTACGGGGAGCGGTAGCGACCTGGTTGTATCGCATACTGGCGGATTGATGGCGAGTCAGGGTCTAACGATGGGTGAATATAATCCTGATTTCAGCGATGCTCGCATCCCGCTGGCCTATCTCATCACCTTTCGATGGTTATGGCACTTGGCTGCACGGTGATGAGCGCGGTTCGACAGACCGATTTCAAAATCAATACCGCACCCCGTTCATTCCTCGCAATGAGCGATGGCACAATTACAATCAGCATCTGCTCAAACATCCACCTGTCGAATTAGATGCAACGCGGCGAACAGCAGTCGAAATTGCCATTCGCGACACCTGCGATAAGCGAAGCTGGTTATTGCGCGCGATCAATGTTCGGACCAACCATGCGCACTCTGTTGTGACCGCTTCGTCTAAACCGGAGCCAATACTGTCCGCGTTCAAGGCCAATGCTACCCGCCAAATGCGAGAGAATGGGTGCTGGCTTTACAGTTATAGCCCCTGGGCTGATAAAGGCAGCCGACGCTACTTGTGGACAACGCGCCATGTTGAACGTGCGATTGATTACGTAATCAATGGTCAGGGTGATGAGTTGCCCGACTTCGATAATGACGACGAGGAGTTTTAATCGCTCGCCATACAAATCTACCAGGTCGCTACCGCTCCCCGTACTGCATTAATCTGCTTTTCAGCACGGCGCAAACGTAAACACGATTACACCAATCACAAACCAAATCGCAGCATAAATCATTCCGTAGCCGATGAATTCGCGGAAGTTTACGCGAGCGATTCCGGCAATAATCATGGCCCAGAAGGGCGTCATCAGATTCCCCATGTGGTCGCCAACACTCAGCGCTAGCAATCCCCGTTGGACCGTCACGCCGACTTCCATGGCCGCTTTGGAAGTCACAAACCCTTGAATTGCCCACTGGCCTCCGCTGGAAGGCACAAAGAAGGAAACCACCGTCGCAGTGACTGCCGCCATAAACGGAAATGTGTATGGCGTCGAAACCGCCGCAATCATTCCCGCCATTTTTTCCCCTAAGGTTGTGTGCTGGATCAATCCCGCGACTCCGGCGTACAAGTGATAAATCACCACCACTGGCCAGGCAGACAGAATCGCGTGCTGCAAAGCTTTGGTAAACCGATGCACGTTGCGATGCAGCAGGAAAGCAAGCAACAGAAAAATCGCATTCAGCGAATTGATGTCCAGGCTGTTTCGCTTGGTGATGAAGTGGTACCAAAGCCAGGCTGCCACAGCCAGGCAAAACACGAGCGTGACGATTGAACTGCGCTCCAATCGTTCGGAAAAATTTTCAGGATTATCTGCAACAGCCGTTTCCGGTTCAGCCAGCTTGTTGGCTTCCGGATACGTTGACAGCGGACGCATGCGTTTTGGCATCAGCCAGCAACCGACTGCCATCAGCACAATGGCAAACACAACCTCATGGATGATCGCCGCCGGAGACCAGATGGTTGTTTTCAGCGGCAGAATGCCAATCAGGTTTTCCAGAAAATGCCCAGGCGTTGCCATCAACAAAGGCGCGCTGGCGGATAATCCGAACTGCCAAACGGCATTCGCTGCCCAAACGGTCGCCAACAGAAACAAAAAATCCACCTTGATATTTTTCCGCTCGGCTTCGCGCGCGAAATTGATAGCGATAATTGGCCCCAACGCCACACCAAGTCCCCAGTAAAAATACGAAAGCGACCCATTCAACAACACTGCACCAATGACGACCTGATTTGTCGTTTTCGGCAGACGCGCCAGAAAGGAAACCATCCTTCTGAAAATCGCGGATTGCCCAACCACGGAACTAAGCGTGATGATCAGCGTCATCTGCATCGTGAACGGCAACAGCATCCACAACCCGCGATACCAGGCATCCATTGTCGTCGAAAACGAATTGCCAACGGCAATGGCAGTGACAAACAGCGCCGCCAGCAAAAAAATTGCCGCGGTGATGGCATCGGGCACAATTCTGCCCATCACACGCGCAAAGCGATCCGCCCAAGATTCCTGAATCATTCGTCCTTGTTCCTTTGGTTTTAGATTGAAGGTCTGAAAATGCGCGCGGATTGTTGAACAAGCGCGACTGAAAGACAATACTCCGCCCGTCGAAAGCAGGTGGGACAGGTTCTCAACCTGCCCCATTGGAACTCTGACAGGTTGAAAACCCGTACCACTTTTTTAGGAGATCGAATGAATCGCCGAGACGTTTTGAAAACCGGTTTGGCTGCCGGCATTGCCGGGGCTTCCGAAATTAATGCTTCCGCCGCCGCCGAAACCAATCACTTTTACGAGCTGCGAACCTACCAACTGCGGAACGACATTCAGCCCGCAAAGATCAACGACTTTATCCAGACTCATTTTTTGCCGCACATGCAGAAATTGGGTGTTGGGCCGATTGGCTGTTTCAACGTCGTGTCGGGCCAATCCAGCCCTGCGTTGATTGTTGTCATTGATTACAAGTCGCTGGCGGAGATGCAATCCGCGATGGCTGCCGCCAACGACAAGGAGTTTTTGAAAGCCTGGCGCGAATTCGAAACGGCCAGCGATATGCCTTATGTCCGTTACGAATCATCAGTGCTGAAAGCCTTCGATTCGCATTTGAAAGTCGAACTGCCTGCAGTTGTCGAAAAGCAACCGGCGCGGTTGTTTGAACTTCGCACCTACGAGTCGCGTAACGCTTTTTCGTTGAGGAACAAGGTGGAGATGTTCAACCAGGAAGAGATCAAGATTTTCCGCGCTTGCGGAATGTTACCGGTCTTTTTTGGCGAAGGCGTGATTGGAACGCGTCTTCCTTCGCTGACCTATATGGTTGGTTACGACAACATGGCGGCGCGGGAAAAAGCCTGGGACGCGTTCCGAGCCAATCCGGATTGGGCGCGGGTTAAAAGCAAACCGGGCTGGACGGATCCGGAGGCAGTGTCTAATATCCACGCGTCGTTTTTGCGCCCAACTCCTTTTTCGCAAATTCGATGAGCCGAATGGGAAAATCTTGGAAGCTGGATTCCAACCTGCCACATTTTCGGCGGGCAGGTTGGAACCCTGCCTCACCAATTTTCAGAGGAGCCATGTATGCAGCCTAATTCCTTTGTCAGGCTTTTCTGTTCGTTGTTACTTTTCTTGCTACTCGCTACGTTTGCATTTGCACAAACTCGACCTGCCGAATTGCAGCGCGATACGCGCCCGCGCAATTGTTCCCTTTACGGACGCGTCACCATCAATGGCCAGCCAGCGGGGAACGTTCCGATTTCCGTCATTGAAATCCCGACGAACCTGGAATCTCCTCAGACGTTGCGACAACAAGCGGACGGTTCGATTAGCCGTTCCTCCTTCAAAACGCGCACCGATGCCGAAGGCAGATACCAGATGATCAACCTGCCCCCCGGAAGGTACATGATCGTTTCTGCATCCAAAGCATTTGTCGCGACTGACGCCAGTAACAAAAACTATGAGCCCACATTGGTTACGATGGACGCGGGCGAATCGCGCGAAAATGTGGACTTCTCGCTCGTTCGTGGAGGCGTCATTACAGGTCAAATCACTGATTCAGAAGGCCGCCCGATCATTGCGCAATCTGTACGAGTGCTTCAGGTGACTGCCGGGCCAGATGGCCGATCTCGTTTTCAAAATCGTGGTGGAGAGCTTGGTGAACGCTCGACGGATGATCGAGGCGTTTACCGCATTTACGGTTTGCCTGCGGGCAGATATGTGCTTTCCGCCGGCGGCGAAGACGATTTCTTTTCCTCCACCAAATACCCGCAAACTTTTTACCCGGACGCGACGGATGAAAACCAGGCCAGAATCATCGAAGTCAGCGCTGGAAAAGAAATCACTGACATCAACATCCGGCTGGGCGTAACACGAAAACGCTACGAAGCCATTGGGCACGTCGTCGAAGCCGATACCGGCAAACCAATCCCGAACCTTCATATCAGCGCAAACAAGGTCTATTCCAATCAGGAAAACAATGATGAGGATCGTGGCGGAGGCAGCAGTTATTCCCAGGCAGACCGGCTTGGAAATTTTCGGCTCACGGGACTGTCGCGCGGAAAATACAAGGCGGGAATTTATGCCGGCTGGATGGAATCCAGCGAGTTTTACGCGGAACCGATGACCTTTGAACTTGTGGACGGCAATATTTCCGGCGTGGAAATCAAAGCCGCGCGCGGCGGCACGCTCAGCGGCATCAGTGTCGTCGAAGGCTCGAATGACCCGGCGGTGAAATCCCTGTTCGGTCAAGTTCAGATTTACGCGCACACCGAAATTAACGACGCGCTTGGCGAATCAGACCTACCCAGATCACACCACCAATTGCCGCTGAAACCCGACGGCAGCTTTCTGATTGCAGGAGTCGCCCCTGGTAAATTGCGAATCGGCGTGCATGCGCCTCGCGGGCTGACCCTGGCGCGAATTGAGCGCGGCGGCGCGGAAATCAAGGAATTCATTGAATTGACCAAAGGCGAAAAAGTCACTGATCTGCGGCTGGTCTTTTCTTCTGGCACAGGCGTCATTCGCGGCCAGGTGCAGATTGTTGGAGGTCAGCCGCTGGGCGGCGTGTCGAATTTCATCGAAGCCAGCATCGTTGGAAATACGGCCAGTCGCGGCTTCAGCGCACAACTGGACGACAAAGGCCGATTTGAGCTGACCAACCTGCCCAGCGGTGAATACGAACTTCGATTAAATAACTTCAGCCGCACAAATGGCGATAATTACCAGATGCGAACGCTGATCCGGCAGCGAGTAAATGTGGCTTCAGGTTCGGAAGCTCGCGTCACTCTGACCTATGACCCCAGCCGCAAAGACCCGGAGGAACGCTGATGCAACGATCCAAGTTTGCTTTCGTTACAGTCTGGCTTTTTTGGCTTTGTGGGATGGCGTTTGCCCAGGCAAAACATGAAAGTGCACTCGGTGGACGGGTGCTGTTGGATGACGGTCAGCCTGCCGCCGGAGCCATGATTGAAATCCGGCCTGTCGGCATTCGCAACAATACTGATGAGCAAAGAGTGCAGTGTGACGAAACGGGTAGTTTCAAATTGGCGGGAATCGCACCAGGATCCTACTCCATTTCCGCGCTTGCGCCCGGTTATGTTTCGGCGGACGACGCATCAGCCAGGCACTATCGCCCCGGCGAAACCGCCACGATTCGTCTGGTCAAAGGCGGCGTCATTACTGGCCGAGTCACGGATGTGACCGGTGAGCTGCTGGTCGGCGCTGACGTGAAAGTGCAACGCTTGCGCGACCTGAATGGGAAATCGGTTCGCAACGGCGAGTCTTCGATGTGGGGCAATGAGTTTCAAACGGACGACCGTGGCATTTACCGTGTGTATGGCTTGTTGCCCGGCGTTTACATTGTCGGCGTTGAATCGAACTCCATTGAGCGCTGGGTTGGCGGGGGCGGCGATGACGCGCCAACTTATTACCCTTCGACAACACGCGACGCGGCAATGGAAATTACCATCCGCCCCGGAGACGAATCTACGGGAATAGACATTCGTTACCGGGGTGATTCTGGCCATGCCATTAGCGGAACGGTTTCCGGCGCAACCGACTCATTACAACACTTTCGAAGTGCTGGCATAACGCTGATTCACGCCGCAACCAAACAAGCTGTTTCAGTTACCTCCGCGGATCAAACAAAAACCTTTGTCTTTTTCGGCATCCCGGATGGCGAGTATGAACTGTACGCCCGCATGAATGGTCGCAACGACGAAGCCGGTTCTGGCTCTGCACCGCAACGAGTTTTGGTCAAAGGAGCCGATGTCACCGGTCTGAATTTACGCATGACGGCGTATGGCACGATTAGCGGGCGCGTCATTCTGGAACCGGCCAAACCCGGCGAAACCAAATGCGAAAGCAAAACACCATCAGTGGTTGAAGAGATTCTGATCCGTTCGAAAAGCCTGTTTCGCAATCCGCGCTCGCTCAATGCCTTGCTGGCTGAAATTGACGAATCGTATGACCGTCCAATCGCTCCTAACGAAAAAGGCGATTTCACGTTGCTCAATTTGGAGCCCGACGCTTATCGCATTGAGCCCGACTTGCCCGGCGAATCCTGGTTTGTTCGTTCCATAACGCTTCCCCCCAGCGGAGCCGTTAAAACCAAAATGGACGTGGCGCGCTCGCCGCTGAACCTAAAAGCTGGAGAGAAGATTTCCGGCCTGGAAATTACGCTTGCCGAAGGTGCTGCCAGCCTAGCCGGTCGCATAATCGCCAAAGAAAATGGGAACTCGCCCAACAATCTGAGAGTCCATTTGATCCCGGCAGAAGCGACAGCGGCGGACGACGTGCTGCGGTACCGCGAAGATTTCACCGAAAAAGACGGCTCGTTTGAATTCAAACATCTTGCGCCGGGCAAGTATCGTATGCTGGCGCGTTCCATCACCGACACCGAAAAAAAACAATCACGCCCTGCGGCATTCGACGCGACCGAACGCCTGAAACTGAGAAAAGACGCCGAAGCCGCCAACAACGAACTCGAATTAAAGCCCTGTCAGCGCATAAAGGATTATGTGCTGCGCTGGTAAGACGGGTTTCCCCAACCTGCCCGCATCGTGCCAGCGATTTTGCCAAGCAGTATTCTCAATAAGCCCAATGGCGGATAAAAGATCCGCTTGTTCATCAGGAGTCACGGCCATGTTGAATCGCACCTCGCTTTTCCTGACGCTGACGTTGTTTTTCAGCGTTCCCATCTTTGCCCAAACACCAACCAAAATCGGCACCGCCGCCATTTCCGGGCGCGTTACGCTGAAAGGCGAACCGGCTGCCGGAGTTTCCGTCGGCTTGCAGCCGCAACAGACTGGCCCCGGCGGCGCTCCGTATGTTCCGGATCGCAGCAAATACTCGCGCGTCAAAACCGACAACGAAGGCCGCTTCAGTTTTTCCAGCCTGAATGCCGGGCAATACCGCATCGTGGCGCTAGCGGCAGGCTTCGTTTCCGCCGACGATTCACAACTCGTCAACGGCAAGATGGTGACGTTGACCGATGGCGAAAACCTGGAAAACGTGGAATTGCGGCTGAAGCGCGGTGCGGTCATCACGGGACGCGTCACGGATTCATCCGGCAACCCCATTGTTGAAAAAAGTGTGCGGTTAACGAAATTGGATGCGCGCGGCAATTTCGCGCCATTTAACATTAATGGCGAAATGACGCGCACAGATGATCGCGGCGTGTACCGTATCTACAGCCTTCCCGCCGGAAAGTACAAAGTCAGCATGGGCGTGCCGCCGCAAGCGGGCGCGGGTGTTCCGGATATGTCGCGGTTGTATTTCGCCCAAACCTTTCACCCCGATACCACAGACGAAAAACAGGCAAAAATCATCGAACTGGGCGAAGGATCGGAAGCCACAGACGTTGACATCAAAATCACTGAAACGAAAAAAACCTTCGATATTTCCGGCAGAGTCATTGAACCCGCAACCGGCCAACCGGTCGCAGGTCTGCAAATCGGGTACGGTACGCTGGGGGCAAACGGCGGTTTGATGAATGCATTTGGCGGGATGGGCGCGACGGATGCGCAGGGCGAATATCAAATTCAAGGCGTGTTGCCGGGCAAGTATGTCGTATTTGGCGATTCGCGGTTTAATTCGCAGGCTTCGGATTTTTACACAGACCAAACTCCTGTCGAAGTCACGAATAGCGACCTGGCTGGCATCGAAATCAAGGCGCATCGCGGCGGTTCGGTCAGTGGTGTCGCCATCGTCGAAGGAACCACTGATCCAGCAGTTCTAAAATTACTATCCAGCATCAACTTGAACGCATCCTCTCGCTCGTCAGATCAGAATATGACCAGCCGCAGCACCAGACCCGCTGCCAACGGCAGCTTTCGTTTCAGCGGCGTCAAGCCAGGTAAAGTTGACATCAAAGCATTCACGCCTGGAGAAGGTTTGAAACAGATTCGCGTTGAATACAACGGTACTGCGGTTACGGATGGGCTTGAACTTCAGCAGGGTGAAAATCTGACCAATGTTCGCGTCGTGTTCGGATACGGCACAGGCATCGTTCGCGGACAGTTGAAAATTGTGGGTGGCGAACTTCCCGCCAACACGCAACTCAACTTGATCACCAAATTCCTGGGCGGATCGGGCAGCGAGTTTTACACCCAGGTGGATACGCGCAATCAGTTCATCCTGAAAAACTTGCCGCCGGGGGAATACGAACTGAGGCTTACGGCGTACACACCCAACCGCACGCCGGAAGTGGCCAAGATGCTGGAATTTATGAACAAACGCACCCATCGCGTGACGGTTGGCAACAGCGAAATGACAACCGAAATTGTGATTGATCTCAGCCAAAAGGAGAACAACGAATGAAAACTTTCATCCGGCTTTTTAGCCATCTCGCCGCCAGTTTTCTGATTCTGTTCGTTTTGTCGGGTTCAGTCAGCGCGCAACAACGCGGGACAATCACAGGGCGCATCGTTACTGACGACGGCGCTTCGATGTCCGGTGTGACGGTCATGATTAACTCCTACGGCAACAATGCAGCGTCCCGCACACTCAAAACGGCATTGACCGACGAAGAAGGCAATTTCCAGTTCGCCAATCTGCCGCAGCGCAGCTATTCAATCGGAGCGTTGGAATCGCGCGGTTATGTGCAAGCCCCGCGACCGGCCAATTCTCCTCAACCAATCTATCGAATTGGAGAAAACGCAGTCATTCGCATGACACGCGGCGGCGTGATCACCGGGCGAGCCAGTTTTGCCAGCGGCGATCCGATGATCAACGCCTATGTCACAGCGTTTCGCATTCGTGATGCGGAAGGCGCGCCAATACGCAGTCAAACGTACCGCACACGATCCACCGATGACCGGGGAATTTACCGAATTTACGGGCTTACGCCTGGGACTTATGTCGTGTCCGTCAATCACAGCGGAGCTTCGTTTTACGGCCAGCAATCGTCTTTCGATGGAGATGCACCGACTTATCATCCTTCGGCGACGCGCGACACCGCCACGGAAATCCAGGTTTCCGCCGGAATGGAAGTTACCGGCGTGGACATTCGTCATCGGGGCGAACAGGGGCATGTCGTCAGCGGGAAAGTTGTTGGAAGCAGCGAATCCACAGGCCCAGCCACGTACATGAGCAACATTGCAATGCTGACCTATCCCGGCGGAATGCACATGGGAATTACGGCTGCACGACCCAGCGATATGGACAACGGTTTTGTGTTTCTGGGTTTGCCGGACGGCGAATATGATCTGATTGCGGATCAGGGCAGTCAGGATGGCGACAGCAACACACGCTCGGAACCTCGCCGCGTAATCGTCCGTGGAGCAGATGTCACTGGCATTGAACTGAAAATGCTTCCGATGGCTTCCATTGCCGGAAAAGTCGTCATCGAAGCTTCGCCAAATGCGTGCGATCCGAAAACCAAAAGCTCGATGGAAGAGTTGATCCTCAACGCGCGCCGTGAAGAAAAGCCGACGGACTCCATGGCGCAGGCAATTCGCTATCAGCAAATTTTTGTGCCGAACGAAAAAGGCGAATTCAAAATGAACGCGCTGGCGGCTGGCCGCTATCGAATTGAACCGAACCTGCCCAGCGAAAACTGGTTCATCAAATCCATAACTTCGGCGTCTTCCACGGGACCCGCAACAGCCAAACCTTCTGCAACCACCAGCGATCTGGCTCGCGCCGGAGCCTTGCTGAAGGCCGGTGAAAAACTGAGTGGCGTGACCGTCACCATCGCAGACGGAGCTTCAAGCTTGCGCGGCAAACTGGAAGTCAAACCGGGCGGCAAATTCCCTTCCCGTTTGCGCGTTCACCTGGTTCCGGCGGAAACAACGGCTGCCGAAGACGTGTTGCGCTATCGAGAATTTCTAACGACGGACGCCTTGTTCGCTTTCACCAACCTAGCGCCTGGAAAATATTGGCTGCTGGCAAAAGCCGTTGCTGAGAGCGAATCCTCTGATCGCTTGCCGTCGCCCGTTGCCTGGGACACTGCCGAACGCGCCAAACTTCGCAAAGAAGCCGAAGCCGCCAAAAACGAAATCGAATTGAAAGCTTGCCAGCGCGTCAAAGATCA